>CALRBE010000010.1 GCA_943354005.1 uncultured Candidatus Saccharimonas sp. | reverse complement strand
CGAATAGCCCAAAAAGCTCGGGCAGTGGGTATCCACTTGATCCTTGCAACCCAGCGTCCTAGCGTTGACGTTATTACCGGACTAATTAAAGCCAACGTACCAGCGCGTATAGCATTTACTACGCAAAGTCAGATTGATTCACGTACTATTATTGATCAAATGGGTGCTGAAAAACTTCTTGGCAAGGGAGATATGCTTCTCTTAACATCATCAATGCCTAAGCCTAAACGTGTACAAGGTGCTTTCATTGATGGCGATGAGACCGCAAAGGTCACAGATTTCATTCGTAACCAGAGACAAGCCGCTTACAACGATGAGGTTGTCAGTCAACAAGTCGTTCTTAACGGTAAGGGTGGCGTAGTTCAGGATATTGATACTTCAGAAGAACCTGTCTTTAAAGATGCTGTTCAGGTAGTTATTGATGCGGGCAAGGCTAGTACAAGCCTACTTCAAATGAGACTAAAAATAGGCTATGGTAAGGCAGCTAGAATTATGCAGGGAATGGAAGAACAGGGAATTATCAGTCCAGCAGAAGGCTCTAAGCCGAGAAAAGTATTAGTATCAAGTGTTGAAGAAGTTTTCGGCTCACAAAGCTCACCTGATCCTATGTCAGCTCAACCAGTAGCCTCAGTGCCTCAGCCAATTACTGTCGAAGCTTTAGAACCTGAAACAATTGACGAAGTCTAAAGACCTCTCGTAGCTTTACAAACAGGGGTGACTGAGCTATAATAAGCAACGTTATATTAACTTTAGTTCGCATCCCCTAGTGAGTGCGGGCTTTAACCAAAGGAAGGAACGTATGAATCAATACGAAATTGCAGTATTGTATCACCCAGATCTTGAAATAGATATGGAAAAAGCCACCAAAAAAGTAGAGAAGATCTTTACTGATAATGGCGGTAAGATTGTCTCTATGGACAACTGGGGCAAGCGCAAGCTAGCTTATACAATTTCTAAGCAGGACCACGCAGTCTATGTAATCTATACAATAGAAATGCCTGGTACTGGTGTCGCAAAGACAGAATATTCATTGAATATTACTGACGAAGTTATTCGATTCTTGATTACTCGTCCTGACCTCAAGGCTATTGCTAAAGCAGAAGTTGCTAAAGCAGAAAAAGCTAAGAAGGCAGCAGAACGTGGCGATCGAGATAATGACTCGTATGACAAAGAATCAGAAGAATAGGGTAGAATCGTAACTTGCTTGACGGCCTAGCCGTATAGCAGTACGGTAGAAGTACAAATATATAAGGGACATAGTTTCCCAAGAAGGAGGGTGTACATCATGGCACGAAGCTTTAACCAAGTAATATTAATGGGTAATCTAACGAGAGACCCAGAAGTACGTCAAATTCCAAGCGGGCAAAGTGTTTGCACATTTAGCCTGGCTCTCAATCGAAGCTTTAAGGGCGGAGACGGTGAATGGCAAGAAGCGACTGATTATATCGATGTCGTTGCCTGGGGACCTTTAGGGGAGCGCGTAGCGCAATATGTAACCAAAGGACGACCAGTACTTGTTAACGGACGTTTGCAAAGCCGATCTTGGGAACAAGATGGACAAAAACGCAGCAAAGTTGAAGTAAATGCACAAGATGTTACATTTTTAGGTGGTAGGGGTGAAGGAAACGAGACTGGAAGCTATACGCCACCAGTAACAAGTGGCCCTAAAAAATCCACAACTTCTAAGAAATCAGATGACGTTGTTATCGAAGACATTGGTGATGAGCCGATCAACTTAGAAGATATACCATTTTAAGCAATACTAAGAACGAAAAGGAGCCTTCATGGCTAAGATTTTTAAGCACCGAACAGATGTAGCATTCTTTGATTATAAAGATTTCAAAACACTACAACGATACGTTAATATGTATGGACAAATTGAGAGTCGCAAAAAAACAGGTCTAACTGAAAGCCAGCAACGACGACTTTCAATTGCGATCAAGCGTGCACGTCACATTGCACTCTTACCATTCGTATCAAATAACTAAGCACGAACATACAAAGGATTAACTAGTATGGCACTTAGTATTACTGATCTCAAAAAAGGAATAATTTTTAAACTCGACGGAACTCCGTATCGAGTTGTTGAGTATTCCCAGAAAGTTATGGGTAGAGGTGGTTCAATTGTAAACGTTCGCATCAAGAGCTTGCTCGATGGATCTGTACTAGCAAAAACATTCAAAGGAAACGAACAGCTTGAATACGCCGATGTTAGTATCCAAAATGTTCAATATCTATATAACGATGAATTGACTTACTACTTCATGGACGAAGATACTTTTGACCAATTTGAAGTTTCAAAAAATATTCTCGGAGATCAAGCAGGCTACCTCAAAGAAGGTGACCGTGCACAAGCCCAGCTATTTGAAGGCACCGTAATATCAATTGAGCTACCTAAAAACGTTCCTCTCAAGGTTACATATACTGAAGATGTCGTTAAAGGTGATACTACAAGCAATGTATTAAAAGACGCGACACTTGAAACTGGAATTACCGTTAAAGTACCTGCATTT
Source organism: uncultured Candidatus Saccharimonas sp. (assembly GCA_943354005.1). Classification (GTDB taxonomy): domain Bacteria; phylum Patescibacteriota; class Saccharimonadia; order Saccharimonadales; family AWTP1-31; genus CAJAXB01. The sequence continues at coordinate 6,103 of CALRBE010000010.1, read as the reverse complement.
ATTAAGCAAGGCGACGTCGTTAATGTTGACACCGCAACCGGTGCCTACAGAGAGCGCGTTAAAGAGTAGAACTAATGGAAAATCCAGGCATTAAGATAGCTTGGGGTGGTGGACCTTGGCGCAAGAACCATAAGCGTGTTGTCAGGGAGAATATATATGACGCTACAGAACTTGCCGAGCATGGTATTGACATGCTCGACGTAAACTACGAGACACCCAAATTAATGACCATTTGGCGAGTCGCAAAGAAGGATCCAGCTGCGGGAGTCTCACATGATGCAACTAATTTTGATATTCATATTCCAGTTCATCATATTAAGCACCGTAAAATCGCTAGTCATTTTGCTGATCTGACGATGACGATAGTTCATGAAATGACACATTCAATTCGATCTGAAAAATTTGAAGAATCTAATATATTCGAAGACGCCGCAACTGAAGGTCTGGCATACATGAGCGAGGATCTCGTGGCTTCCGAAATACTTGTAGATTCTGAGATTGCTTTTAATGGAGTTAGTAATCATCTTGGGCACGGTAGCGATTATGATTCATTAAAAAATAGACTTCATAATTCACACCAGGTTAGCCTTGAGGATGAAGAGCGACTTAATATAGAACTTGACCAATGGTTTAGTCCATATGGCTCAATGCTAGGAGTTGCACTGGGTATTAATGAAGTTTGCAGAAGGTTGTCAGAAGGAAACGAGTTTAATGACCTTATGCAATGGCCAGCAGAAGCAATCCTTGATGTGTCCAATAGTTCAACGCTACACTATTAAAGGAGTAATATTATGCAAAAAGTACGCCTCGATCAATTAGTAGTATCTCGCGGCCTTGTTATATCAAGGAGTCAGGCAGAGAGCCAGATTAAACTTGGCAACATTATTGTAGAAGGCCGGGCCATAACTCGTGCAGGGACTCTGGTATGGCCGACTGCTACTATTGAAATTACTGAAAAGAGTCAATATGTTTCACGCGCCGGTATGAAATTGGCTAGTGTCGCAGAAACACTCAAGCTTTCCTTTAAAAGTAAGACAGTCTTGGATGTAGGATCATCTACGGGAGGCTTTACCGACTATGCGCTACAGAATGGGGCAAAGAAGGTCATAGCCGTCGAACTCGGGACTGAGCAGCTGCATCCAAGCTTACGGAGCGACATACGTATAGAACTACATGAGAAGACCGATATTCGAGATTATGTAAAAACTGTTAAGCCTAAGCCAAGTATAGATATCGTCGTTATGGACGTATCCTTCATAAGCCTAAGGGAGATACTCCCATCTGTTGCGAGCCTTTGCAATAAAAATACTGACATTGTTGCAATGGTTAAACCGCAGTTTGAGGCAAGAATGAGTAATGCTACTCACAAGGGTGTTATAAAGAATGAAAAGCTGAGGCGTGAAATCTTAAAAGATTTCGAAGATTGGGCTAAACAGTCTTTTGTTATAAGAGATAAGGCTGATTCAGATATCGCAGGAGCAAAAGGGAATAGAGAGCGCTTCTACCTTCTAAGATCTACACGTTAAAACGAAATTCAACAATGTCATTAGGCTGCATTACGTAGGTTTTACCCTCAGTACGAACTTTACCAGCTGCTTTTGCTGCTTGTTCAGAGCCTGCTGCCATGAGATCATCGTAATCAATAATCTGCGCGGCAATAAAACCTCTTTCGAAGTCTCCATGGATTACGCCTGCCGCTTGAGGAGCAGTAAAACCTTGATTGATCGTCCAGGCCCGTACTTCTTTTTCTCCAGCCGTAAGATAACTCTGTAGGCCGAGTACTTCATACGCGGTATGGATAAGCTGTACGATTCCGGATTCATGCTGCCCATAGCTTTCAAGGAGTTCTTGCTTGTCTGATTCATCAAGTCCTTTAAGCTCACTTTCAAGCTTTGCGCATATAAAGAGGCTTTTAGAAGGCGCTACCAATGAGCGTAGTTCATTGCATTTTTCAGAGTTTGCCAGCGTTTCTTCGTCTACATTGAATACATAAATTACCGTCTTAGCTGTAATAAGTTGTAGATCGGCAATATGTTCATCAGGAATAGATATTTCGTTGGCTAGCTTACCGCTGTTAAGGCCTTCAAGCAGAAGGGCATAGCTCTCAGCTTGCGGCTTAAGTTTTGGGTTCGCTCGAGCTTCTTTTTCTATTCGGGGCAGTCGCTTTTGTACTGTTTGCAAGTCTGCCAATATTAATTCAGTATTAATGACATCTATATCTTTCTTCGGGTCATGCTGTTCGTCGACATGTATCACGTCAGAGTCGTCGAAAGCTCGAACGACATGTGCAATTGCGTTGGTACTGCGAATGTGACTCAAGAATTGGTTACCAAGTCCTTCGCCTTGAGCTGCACCGGCAACAAGGCCTGCGATATCTACGAAAGTGACAGTTGCAGGTAGAACCTTTTTGGCGTTGTAGAGATCCTTAAGAGAGGCAAGGCGAGTATCTGGAACAGGCACTATGCCAGTATTGGGCTCAATAGTCGCAAAAGGATAGTTGGCCGCTAGCACCTCATTGTCTGTGAGGGCATTAAAGAGGGTTGATTTTCCGACATTGGGAAGTCCGACAATGCCAATTTGGAGTGAAGACATCTTATTATTATATCAGATGTGAATGGTCGACTAAACAAAATAATAATTCTAAAATAATTCTAAGTTCAATTTAATAATTTAAGGTTTCACTATGTCCGATGTACCAGGTGAACCACAACCCATATCCAATGAAGATGCTATAGCTGAAGAAACAGGTGACAGGTTGTCAAAAAGTTATTCTTTAGACGAACTACGCAAGTTAAACGAACGTACAAAGAGTTAAAATTATCTGTACAAGCCTAGTTCGTTAGCTTTTGACTTAAATATAGAGTCTTTTGCTAAGGTTTCGTGAAAGCTGGAAGTATAAAAATCTTGTAAGATACCCGACCATAATTGTTCATGAGTATTAATGTGGGTGTCATTTACCAAATGGCGAGGATATGAGTAGACGGGACGAGGGCAAATATAATACCAAGAACCTCTAATATCAGCGTCAATAAATGGTTCGGCAAACGGGTCGTCTTTCTCCCAATCGGACACTAAGCCTAGGATTGCTTTATCAGGGTAACCAACTAGTATGCCGAAAGCCATATGGTTCAAGTTTTCTTTACTGTATTGCATAAATCGCTCATCTTGCTTAAGTAGTGTGCAGATAGCCTCAACCAGCTTTTCACCACTTAGCATTTGCTGGGCAAGGTCAAACTTACTATCATCAAGGAGTTCGGTATTATTAAGCACGAAATTTAGTCCAATCGTGAATACAGCGTCATACCCAGCGTAGTTTTCTTGAGAAGTAGTTTTATCGACCTTTGCCTCTGCAAAATATATGTCAGTAATTGATTTTAGTGCTTCTATGGATTGAGCCATTTCGGTTGTCCATTCCGCAAGTTGTTTCTTGTTTGAATGATAGAAGACACCGTCGCAGTAGGCTCTAGCTCCACTAAGTGTGAGTATGCTATTGGGAGTAATCCAGTAAGCTAAAGCTGCCACTCCCACATTACCCTTAAGCCTTTCAAGGATATCGATTGCCGTTTGTGCTGTTGGTTTACTGGCCATTTGCTTAAATTATAGCTTGGAAGTACAGATTGCGCTATATTATAAGCGTAATGTAGTACGTAACAGAAATACTGAAAACCCTTACCAACAGTACTGTAAAGGCTGGATTAATTGCAACCTTAATTGGCAGAATAAGTGCATGTTATATGCTTATTAATGCTACAAAACGAACTACGCAGACAAAATCGACCAAAGTAGACGCTTTGTACCTGAGTTATTCTTCATAAGGCTTCAGTAGATTTTCTATTCATAATTCACTCGATACTCTTGGCATGGGAGTGTATGCAGCACTTGCATTAGAGCAGGTGGGAGCGATAGCAGATATAAAACCTCATGTAGAGGTTAATTTGAGGCTTTATCCTGAATGGCCAGCAACTTACTTATCTGCGGCAAGGTATTGTGCATTAGTTGGTGTACTCCTTCATATAACAAGAAGTTTTATCTAGTAGATAACTCTTTCATAGCTTCTGCTACAAAATCATTATACCAATAGATAGGTTACTCATATTTTATACATTATAACAGAGATGGAGGCAATCAGTAATAAGGGCCTGACAAGCTGAGCTTCAAAGTAAGCCATTAATTGCATATTAGTAAAAGCATAAGTATAGTTGAGTATATTGAAGTTAGGACAAAAGCGTGGATAAGGTTCGTAAAAACTGTAAAACAATTAGGCCAAAGAAGGCATTACTCATTATTCTATTAATATTGCTAACTATCTTAATAGTACTCATCCTATCTGTGATTTTTTTAGTAATTAAAAATCGAGATAACTCATCAATCAAAAATAAGGATGCAGTCAGTTATCCTTCGCGTTCGCTTACTAGTACTATAGAACAAAGAAAAAAGATACTCAGACTTAATTTAGAGGCATTTCAGGAAGAATATGCTATTAATCCAAATATATCAATATATATACTACTAGACGCCGCTTCAAATGCCTCACAACTTGGACTTAATGAAAAAAGAGACGAATATATTAAAGCTGCCGAAAAGAATTCTGCATCAGTCGAAGGCACTGAAAAAGATAGAATAAATGCATTCATTGAATCTGTAAGGAACCAGAAAGCATTATGAGAATTACAAAAAAAACCGCACTAACCTTTTTATTGGCCGCGGGAGCGGGACTGATTACTTTAGGTATAGGAAATAAGGTCTATGCTGGCGGTAATAATCCTAATGTTAATTATGGCCATCCTCGCACAACTTCTTATATTTGCAATAGAAATGTAACAATAACAAAAGAGGGTAATTTACCTGACGGCAGATATTATAGGACATACGAATATGAGTTAAAGGGCGATGATTACGCTAACGCCTCGTATAATGAGCTGGGTAGCATCATTTCCCATCCAAATCCAAATGCAAGCTGTACTCCAGAAAATAAATATACGGATGGCTTCTGGGATGTATCAGGAAATATTGACCCTACGCACATTTTCTACCTGCATGATGGCAGTAGCCCAGAAGATATTTATCTTGGGGCACCATATGGAGGTCCCGCCAAGGATACAAATTTCGGTGCCAGACAAGCAAATTTTTATGGAATCTATAATGCAACTGACGGTAGTAATTTTGGCGAAGTAAATGATGCAGCACAAGTTAAGATCAATGATCAAAATTACTGGTGCGTAGGGATGCCAAGTTTTTTTGGACCTTGCCTATTCCAAAACTCACAAGAAATTACTAAAAAAAATCCTTATGGATGTGATTGCTGGGGATTCTTAAACGATCCCTTATGGGCTACCAATTACGTTGATTTGGTCAATAATTCTGTTAGTGGCATTGTAAATAGGCCAATATCCGCCATAGGTAGGTTAGGAATTACCAGCAACTTAGGTAAGGTGCAAAAATTTAAATTATCTATGAACGCTATGAATACTCAAGATAATGGGTCCTGGAAGCCCGGAGCAGGACCATTTGTTGTCTCAAAGGGGCAAACAAGATTTACCTTCATATATCCTGTTAACCCGCCAAAGCCTTTCAATCTTGTGCCATATGCTTCTGTTGATGTAGATAGCGAAAATCCTTCGATCGCTTCTTTCGGGGGCGGCATTCGAGGCAATCAGCCTACCGTTAACGGTGTAACTATTTCCAGGCAGTATGAAGTCAGAAGGATTAATTCTACTAAGACCGCAATAAGTCCATCTACTGCTGCACTTATTAATCAAACCATTAACTCTTCTGGCATTATTTTAGGTATAGTACCTCGCAACGTAGAATCTTTTAATTACAAGGCTGGCGATAAAATCTGTGCAATTACTACCGTTACTCCGGGCTCCGGAAAGGTCAATTCGTCAGGATCTATTGTAGAGACTGGCACTAGCAAGAGTGGAGAAGAATGCAAGTCCATCGTCAACAAACCCTACGTCTCATTCTACGGCGGTGACGTAAACACCTGCGGAGGTATCAATACATACTACAGCTCTTCCCGCAAAAAGGGTTCTGGCGTGCAATACATCGCCCAGGCAAACGGCACTATAAATAGAGATGGATTCATCTCCGGCTCATTGCT
>CALRBE010000009.1 GCA_943354005.1 uncultured Candidatus Saccharimonas sp. | reverse complement strand
AGTACTAAAAAAGTAGTACGAAAATTATACGTAAGTTGTTACGAAAAAGTGTATGCGATCCTGATAAGGGATCGCGTTTTTGTTTATGGCAAAAATACTAATTGTTCGATTATTCAAGTAGCGTACTATATATGGTATGACCCAATTTTTACTTTTCATTCTCATGGCCACAATGTTAGCCCTTGCTATCTGGATTGTAAGCAGTATTTTCTCATCTAGGGTTAGTGAGCCAAACTATGAACGCATTGCTATTAAAAAAGGTTACGAAATTCGAAAATACGATCCTTTCCTGGAGGCCATAACTGTTGTCGACGGTTCTTATAAGTCGGGTATAAGCGAAGGTTTTAGAAGAGTTGGTGGTTACATTTTTGGTAATAATATTAAAAAGCAATCAATTGCCATGACAGCGCCTGTTCTTAGCTCAACAATATCTTCAACAAAGAGACGCATTTCATTTGTTATGCCAGAGGGCTCTAAGCTAAGTGATATGCCAAGTCCGGTAGATGACAGAGTGCAGCTAATATCAACCCCCGCACATACTGTGGCGGTACTTCGATTCAGGGGTCCAATTAATTCACAAAGAATAGAAATGCAGGAAGATAAGCTTCTTGAACTACTTAAAAAAGACGGAATTAAAGTAATTGGAAAGCCAAGGAGTGCTCGATATAACCCACCGTGGACTTTTCCACTAGTTGCTCGCAATGAAATTCATGTTACTTGTGAATACAGCAGTAAGTAGATTAAACAACACTATGGTATAGTGTACTTATAAACATAAGCAGGGTAAAAATAATCATGCATCCAAAAACAAAACAGGGCATAATGCTTCAAAAATTTAATCGACGAATGGGATTAGTCCACTTTGTTCAGGCAGTAATTCTCTTTATTATTGTTAACTACGGTTTAAAAATACCGATTATTACTCGTTACTTCGATAAAACTGCTGATGGCATACAACCAGTTTCTGAAATATTAGTTAATGTGCCAATTGCAGTCGTTGGACCAGTTTTCTTACTTATCTCAGCTATGTTCCATTTCTTTATATCGTCACCTTTCTATATAAGAAAGTACGAAGCCAACATTGCAAAAGGCATGAATCCAATGCGCTGGTGGGAGTATTCATTAAGCTCTTCTATTATGTTAACTGCACTTCTAATGCTCGGAGGTTTAATTGAGTTACCGGCTGTTGTCTTCGTCTTTACACTTAACTTCATTATGAACATGATGGGTCTCGAGATGGAACGCTATAATCAGTTCACGACCAAGACATCCTGGTTCCCATTTAATATCGGTGTACTAGCAGGTATCGTGCCTTGGATAATTGGTGGCCTATACTTCTGGGAAAGTACGAATAATATCGCTGACTCTATTCCGGGCTACGCAAAAGCAGGATTTCTACTAACCTTTATATTCTTTAACACCTTCGCAGTTAATATGTGGCTACAGTACAAAAAGGTTGGAAAATGGAAAGACTATGTTTACGGAGAAAAAGCTTATATTGTCCTCAGTCTTGTCTCTAAGTCCGCACTTGCCTGGATCCTTGTACTTGGAACAATGAATTCAGTTAACTAAGATTACATTGTTTATAGCTTAGTTTTTCTGTGCTGCTATTTGTTCGTCGATTAGTTTTTTCCAGCCAGCAAGATCACGAGGTGGGTTATCGAGCTTTTTTCCTTGAAGGAAGAAGGTTGGAGTTGATTCTACTCCAAGTCGAGTACCCTCGTTGAAGTCAGCATTAATTGTTTCGTTTACTTCACTGCTAGCAAAGTCCTTCTTATACTGGTCGACGTTAAGTCCTAATTGTTTTGCATATTGCTCAAATATTGTATTAGCCGCAGTAGAATCCTGCCAAGAGCTCTGCTGTTCGTAGAGTAGATCATGCATTTCCCAGAATTTACCTTGCTTGGCTGCAGCTTCTGCTGCTCTAGAGGCCGCTCGGGCGTTCTGGTGGATTTGCTGCAATGGGAAGTTTCTAAACTGGAACTGTATATCTGACTTATAGGTTTCAACCAACTGCTTTAATAATGGGTGGTAACCAGCACATGCTGGACATTGGTAATCGCCATACTCAACTAAAGTAACGTTCTTTTTATTCTCTCCAATAACATTATTACTGAGACTTGCTGAAGGGCTTGCTGTGGTATTTTTCTTTTCATCCTTTTTTGATGTAAAAGCAAATATTCCAAAAAGACCTAATACGACGACTGCCAGTGTGATAATAAAGTTTTTATTCATAATATATATTCTACAGATGAGAATCGATATTGTCGACATGCTAAATGTGGTTGTGACTCGACAATATGCATGCAACTCAAGTAATCTATTTATATGATTACGATTATCCTTGCGTTACTTTTTGCATTATTAATGCTAACTAGCGTCTCTTTACTGAAGACATATCAGCATATTCCAGTCAAAGAACTTAAGCGTCGAGCACTACGAAACGATGAACTTGCCAAGGCACTTTATTCAGCGGTTGAATACGGTATTAGTTTGCCAATACTCCTCTGGATTATTATTGGTATCACCACAGCACTTTTCTTTCTTGTACTAACCAGTGCGTTACCTTCATGGGTGGCTGTTTTTGGCTGCGCAGCAATCCTCTGGGTAGGCTTTGCCTGGTTACCAAATGCACGCGTAACTAAAGGCAGTCAACTACTAGCTACAAAGGCTGCACCTGCAATTGCCTGGGTACTTTCTTTCATATACCCTCTATTTAACGCTGTTGGAGGATGGGTTAAGAAACATAGCAAATTCACTGTTCACAGTGGTCTTTATCAGAAAGAAGACCTAGTTGAGCTTTTAGATAAGCAAAGCGGACAGCCAGATAACCGGATGACAGCTTACGAAATAGGAATTGTAAAAAGTGCGTTATCATTTAGCGAGAAGATAATTCGAGATATCATGACTCCTTCTCGTGTTGTTAAGACAGTCAGGATGGATGACTCAATAGGTCCGATACTTCTAGATGAGCTACACGCCAGTGGTTTCTCCCGGTTCCCAGTAACTGGTGAAGCACCCAATGACATAGTTGGTACACTATATCTCCATGATCTGGTTGAAGCTAAACATGGCGGTAGAGTTGCGACTCATATGAAAAAAGCGGTGTACTACGTTAATGAAGAAAAACAGCTCGACCACGCACTGCAGGCATTTCTTAAAACAAAACACCATCTATTTATCGTAGTAAACGGCTTCGAAGAAATAGTAGGTATTCTAACTATTGAAGATGTACTTGAAGAGGTGCTTGGTAAAGAGATTGTCGACGAATTTGATCAATACGAAGATCTTAGAGCGGTCGCTGCGCTACAAGCAAAAAAGGATACTAAGCAACGGACACATGCCCCGACGAGTAGCGAGACACCCTCAAAAGAAGAAGACAGTACACCAAAATCATAGCCTAGTATGGTATACTGCACCTATGTTAACTTCGGTAATGCAACAAAATATTAATCGGCAGGTCGGCAGTAGCCTTGACCTGGCGGCTTGTACTGCGTAACCGACCCGAACCCTACAGTCTATACAATTAATAATCAACACAATAAGGAAGAGCATGAGAACACTCGCACAAGACATCGCCAAAAACATTGGGGGTGAGATTACCATCAAAGGGTGGCTGCACAAAAAAAGATTACTTGGTGGATTAAACTTTATATCATTACGAGATCGTAGCGGCCTTGTACAAATACTCGTAGAAAAGGGTGAGGAAGTAGAAAAACTTCGTGGCCTACAGATAGGTACTATTCTTTCAGTACAAGGAAATGTAATTGAAGACGATCGTGCTCCTGGTGGAGCTGAACTTCATGACCCGACTATTACTGTCATGGTTGAAGTTACAGACGAACCTCCAATTGAAATCGATAAGCCTATTAGTCATAAAAGTGAACATCTTGATACTCTTTTCGACAATCGTCCAATTAGTCTTAGGAACATTCACGAGCAAGCTATATTTAAAACTAAAGACATAGTCTGCCAGATTACACGTAACTACTTTAAAGAGCATAACTTTACGGAAATACACACACCTAAGCTACTTGCTGAAGCTACTGAAGGTGGAGCTGAGACATTTACACTAGATTATTTCGGTAAACAAGCAACTCTTGCCCAGAGCGCACAGTTCTACAAGCAAATGATGGTTGGTGTTTTTGAAAGAGTTTTTGAAATTGGATCTACTTACCGAGCTGAGCCAAGCGCTACTACTCGACACATGAGTGAATTCATAACTATAGATTGTGAAATGGGCTTTATTAATTTCGATGAATTACAAAACCGCCTAGGAGACTTAATAATCACTATCGTTAATGAGTCATGGGAGCAATGCGAACCACATTTTAAATCGTGGAACGTTACTAAAGCTCAGCTTCCAGACAGTGCAGAGGATATTCCACGAATTACTATTGATGAGATTCATGAGATGTATTTCAAGGCAACTAAAACAGACTACCGTGGCGAAGACGATACTCATCCAGAAGAAGAACGTTGGATATGTGAATGGACAAAGAAAAATAAGGGAAGTGATGCCGTATTTGTTACTGGCTGGTCAGCTAAAAATAAGACTTTCAAGTTCTATCACAAAGCTGATACTGCAAATCCAGACTTTGCTGAACGCGCCGACCTATTGTTCCGTGGTGTTGAAATCGTAACTCTATCTATGCGACAGCATGAATATAAGAAGCTAGTTTCCCAGCTTTCAGCAATGGGCGGTAATCCTGATGCAGCTGGCTATGCCGCATACTTGAGTGCATTTAAATACGGCATGCCCCCACACGGTGGATTTGGTCTTGGGCTGGAACGACTAGTAGAGAAATTATTTAAGCTAAATAACGTCAAAGAAGCATCACTCTTCCCAAGAGACATCAACCGTCTTGCTCCGTAACTCATAGCATTTTTGAGCATTGCCCGATACGGTGTAACATATATGTAATGGCTAAAAGTGGGCACCTAAAACGTAATCTTTCATTGCCGCTGCTGACACTATATGGTCTCGGCAATATTCTTGGCGCTGGCATATACGTACTTGTTGGAAAAGTCGCTGGGATTGCAGGTCTTGGTACGCCATTAGCTTTTCTTATTGCAATGCTAGTTGCTGGGCTTACCGCTTTTTCATATATGGAACTAGCCGGCCGCTTTCCGGTAAGTGCGAGTGTTTCAGTGTATCTCCATAAGGCCTTTGGTCGCCGGTGGCTATCTGTACTTATTGGTTTTGCAATGATTCTAGGCGGAATCGCCTCTGCCGCTGCACTTTCCCAGGGATTTGCTGGGTATCTAAGACTCTACGTGAACGTACCAGCTCCTGTTGCAAGCGTTGGAATTATTCTTGTCATAGGACTTATCGCAATAAAGGGAATTAAAGAATCAGCTGTCTTAGCAGCAGTTTTTACTCTTATTGAAATAATTGGACTACTGCTTATTATCTGGGTAGGTCGTAATGCTTTTGATCAGATTGCCGTTTCAGATGTTCTTAGGATTGACCCAACCCTAGGCGCTGGTGGAGTTATTGCCGGCGCATTCTTGGCTTTCTATGCCTTTATTGGATTTGAAGACATGGTTAATGTATCCGAAGAAGTTAAGAATCCACGCAAAACAATGCCACTGGCGATTCTTTTTTCATTACTAATTTCTACGGTCCTCTACATTATTGTGGTTGTTGTTGCAGTAACAATTGTATCCCCTCAAGAATTAAGTAGTAGTTCAGCTCCACTGGCACTTGTCTATGAACGAACCGGGGCACAAGGTGTCATTGCCCTAACATTAATCGGCTTGCTAGCAACTGTAAACGGCATAGTTGTACAGATAATTATGGGTTCAAGGGTTCTGTATGGTCTTGCAAAACAAGGCTGGATACACAATAAATTTTTGAAGTTGCATAAGACTAACCAAACTCCAATATTTGCAACGGTTTGCATTGTTGGTGCAATGATTTTTGCGACACTGACACTACCAATAGTGTCTCTTGCTAAAGTAACAAGCCTTCTGCTGCTTGGTATTTTTATTCTCGTCAATGCTTCACTGATTTCAGTTAAAAGAAAGCAAAAGATTCATAAGGGCTATATTACTGTACCTATCGCCATCCCAATTCTTGGTGTTATATGTTCAAGCGGATTAATTTTATATCAAATTTTGTCTTAATCTTTATGAACTTTTGAGGCTTCTGATCTGATCAATACCGCTAGCTATCGATAAAATAACTCCGCCAATCATGCCAGCTGCTACTATTTTACGTCCAGCCGGTTTTTTTTCTCTTGATGCAGTAATTGGTGCTACAGCAACAAGGGCAGTTGCAACCAATAATCCTTGCTTATATTTACCAAGCTTACGGGCGTCACCTTTTTTTCCTTTAGCTTCGGCTTTGTCACGAGCATATCCAACAAGTTTATCTCGTCCGTACATAATGGCATCTGATCCGGCGACCACAAGACCGTATGCAACGTTCGTATTGCACGATTCACGAACAGCAATACTTAGAAAAATTGCATGGGTAAGTGTTTTATCTGCCTTATCGTCCTTGCGTCCGCCTTGCACAATAGCCTGCATTAATTTTTCGTCTGATTCGATTGCACTTTTTTCACGATCACTTGCTCGGTCTATTAGGCTTGCGCGCTTTGACGCAAAGTATCCGTCCAGCTTATCGGTAGCGTAAAGAGTTCCTAGTAATCCAACCATTCCCCAAGATTGATATTCTTCATTGGAAATTACGTGCTGCGCAAGCAAAGGAGCAACATCCGTGCGAAGATCACATAAGGCGTCAGCTGTGTACTGGTAATGGGCTACCTGATTTTTTAGTTCTACTGTCTCTCTATTATGCATTCGTATACCTTAGCAACCTATAGACATAATGAGCAAGTTATATTTTGGTAGCACTACAGGTATAACGTATAGTAATACTAATGAGCAAATACGCATTTGAGACTAATAATGTAAAAAAATATTATAACGGCGGTAAAGTAAAAGCACTTGACGGAGTTACTCTAAAAGCTGAATACGGTAAGGTCCTCGCCTTGTTGGGACCTAATGGAGCAGGTAAGACGACTATAGTGCGAATGCTGAGCACCTTATTAGCGCCAACATCAGGGACCGTGAAAGTAATGGGCATGGATGTTATAGATGAGGCCCATGACGTACGTGAGATTATTGGACTAGCTGGTCAATATGCGGCAGTAGATGAGTTTCTCACTGGGCGAGAAAACATACAGATGTCAGGGCGACTTTATCACATACCCAAGGCTGAAGTAAAAAAACGAACTGATGATATTCTTGCCCGTCTTAAACTTACTGAGGCTGCAGATAGACAAGTAAAAACATATTCGGGCGGTATGAGACGCCGTTTAGACCTTGGTGCTAGTCTCGTTGGTAATCCCAAGATTCTTTTTCTAGATGAGCCAACAACTGGACTTGATCCTCGTACCAGGCAGGAGCTGTGGCATATTATTCAAGGCCTTGTAGATGAGGGAACAACAGTTCTGCTAACTACTCAGTATATGGATGAAGCAGATGAGTTAGCTGATCATATTGCAGTTATCGATCAAGGTAAGCTTATTGCAGAGGGTACTAGCGATGAACTTAAAACCCATCTAGGTGGTGACGTCGTTGAATTTACCCTTGATAAGGAGAGCGATGTTGAAGCCGCTATTAAAGCAGTCACAAAGTTAAGCAGCCAAAAACCAAAAGTTGACGAAGATGGCTTGACGATCACTGTTCCAGTTAAAAATGGATCTAAGGGGCTACTAAGTGTCGTGGAAGAATTAAATAAAGTTAAAATTGCACCTGCAAGCTTATCCCTCCATCGTCCATCCCTTGACGATGTATTCCTAGCACTAACTGGCAAAAAAGCCGTTTCAGCTATAAAGCCCGAAGCAAAGAAAAAGGGAAGGAAATATTAATGGCTACATCGTTAATTAAACGAGCCTACTTTCAGGTAAACGATACGGCAGTCATTACAAAGCGTAATCTTTTTAGATACATTAGGTTACCGCAACTTGTCGTTTTTAGCTCAATTCAGCCAATCATGTTCTTAGTTCTCTTTAATTATGTTTTTGGTGGTGCTATTGGAGCTAGTAGCGGAGTTCCAGGAGGTAAGTATATAAACTTTTTACTACCAGGAATCCTTGCCCAGACAATGATGTTCGGTGGACTTCAGACTGGAATTGGCCTAGCCGAAGATATGGGAAAGGGAATTATTGATCGTTTCCGTAGCCTGCCTATGTCCAGGGGGGCAGTGATGGCCGGAAGAACATTCTCTGATTTAATTCGTAACGTTACTGTTGCTGGAATTATGCTGACAGTTGGAACAATATTGGGCTTTCGTTTCCAAAATGGATTCGTAAATGCAGTTGGTATGGTGCTAATACTTCTCTTCTTTGCTTTTTCAATATCATGGGTCGCAGCATTTATGGGTCTATCAGTCGGAGACGCAGAGACAGCACAGATTGCCGGGTTCTTAATGATCTTTCCATTAACTTTTGCAAGCGCAGCTTTTGTACCAATAGCTACTATGCCTGCATGGCTGCAAGTTTTTGCTCGAAATCAACCAGTGACATTCGTTGTTCTTGCCGCAAGAGAGCTAGCGATAGGGATCCCATCTGATGGTGCCATTTGGAAGTCAATTGTTTGGACTGTTGGAATATTGGCAGTATTTATACCTCTCGCAATTCATAGGTATAGAAGCAGCGCAAAATAGTAGTTATAGATTGGTGTAATTTTATGCGCTTATGTTAAACTAAACATAAGTGATATTAAAGTAAAATTATGAGCAAATAAAATTATGAAAAGATTAAAACTAATACTAAGTTCGTTAATTGTAACGCCATTACTCTTGTTTCCGGCTGTTGCACATGCTGAAACCACCACTACCACCACTGAAACTGTAACTGAAACTACAACTACGACTGATACAACCGAAAAACGTATTGCTAAATACAAACTTGCGCTCAAGACAGTACCGACAGCTGCCGAACAAATCAAAATCAAAGCGAATTGCAAAGCAGCTCAAGTAAAAGGTCGGATCCTCTCTGCACAGATTACTCAAAAAATAGCTTTACGCTCCGCTGCCTACGTAGCTACTACAGGTAAGATAGACGGGCTCATCACTGACTTAAAGGCAGCCAAAGTCGACACTGCTAATTTACAGACTGAACGAGATGCACTACAGAAACTAATTACTGCTTATGGTACAGACCTTAAAGTCTACCAAGATAGTATTACCGACATGAATGCAATAGACTGCGTTGCCGATCCAGTTGGATTCAAAGCTGCACTTGAAGCTGCCCGAATATCACAAGCGGTATGCTTAAAAGATATAAAGGCAATAACAGCCCAAGTAATCGATACAATTAAGCCAACCCTAGAAGATATAAAAAATAGTAAGAAGACAAACGAGGGCACGCAATAATGGATGATTCAGCCACACCAACACCGACACCAGCACCAAAATCAATTGATGGCATGACTCCTTTAGCTAAGACGGCTATGCCCATAAACGATGCAGCCGTACCAACTGCAATTGACATCAATAAGTTAGATGGTGATAGTCTAGATGTGAGTCCCTCTCCATCTACAAATGATATAGGGACACCACCACCAGCTAGCTCTACTTCTATGGATAAACCCTCAGCTCCAATGGATGATGAAGCCGATGATACGTTCACTATTCCAAAACCTGGAACGACTTTTGACGCAAAGGCAGCGCAAGCAGCTATGAATGAAGAAGACAGCAAAGAATCTGAGCCTTTAAACCCAGAAAAGACTAAGCTAGGAAGCACGAAGTACCCTTCAGCTTCACCAAAGAAAAAGGGTAGGGGCCTCGCTATAGTTATAGCAGTCATAATTGCACTAGCTCTAATTGGCGGTGCAAGTTACGCTTTCTGGAAAAATAACAAAGATAAAAAGACTACAACTAAAGATACTACTGAGACTACAATTAATATAACTGAAACTATTACGACTGCCAGCGATGGCATCGATACTGAACTTAATAAGGTTGATAACACAAAAGAATTTCAATCAACAGATCTTTCAGACGCAACACTAGGTCTATAAATACATAGAAGTAGTTATTGCTAAGAACGGGTAGACCTGTACCCGTTCTTTCTATTAACGAATATCTTCACTAGCTTGAAGGAATGGGGTAATCTTCTCTTTAATAAATGCTTCCTGTAGTCTTTTAAAGAGCTCTGTTCGTACTTTCACGTTCGTTCCTGGAGTTGTATCTCCTAAGATCTTAATGACAATCCCTTGGTCGCTAAAGCTTGCTATTTGGGCCATGTAAGGAGCCTTCTTTATTTTCTTACCAAAGACTTCATCTTCGCCAAGGTCAGAACCT
Source organism: uncultured Candidatus Saccharimonas sp. (assembly GCA_943354005.1). Taxonomy (GTDB): domain Bacteria; phylum Patescibacteriota; class Saccharimonadia; order Saccharimonadales; family AWTP1-31; genus CAJAXB01. Next base: position 28,667 of record CALRBE010000009.1, on the reverse strand, counting down.
ATCTTATTGATAATCTTTTCGAGCTTAGGTATGTCAGTATTAAATCTAACAGTAATATCTTCGTTAATCCCAGAAAGATCAAAAGTTTTATTCGTTGTGACAATAATCGTTCCATTAGGTACGTGGTGTATATTCCCATTTATATCGCGAAGTACAGTTGTGCGGACAGATATTGACTGAACCGTACCACTAGCCTGTACTGAACCCGATGCAGTCCCAAATGATACTAAATCACCAACTCGATATTGGTTCTCAAGTATTATAAATAAACCATTAGTAAAATCTTTTATTAGTGACTGACTTCCGATACCGACAGCAACTCCCACAATTCCAATACTTGCTAGAAGTGGTGCGGTGTTTATTCCTAGTTCGTCTACGATCATAATGGTCGCAATTGACCATACAGCTATTTTACTGGCCGTACTTAGTAAGCTATCCAATGTTGCGATACGCTTTTTACGATCTGATTCAGCAGCAAAACGGTGACTGCGAACTACGCGTTTTAAGATTCCCATAATGATTGCTACGCTAATACGTCGAATAGCCCAAGCTCCAATAATAATGACAATAATGTTTAAAAGATGAGTCGAAAACCACTCTCTGGGGTCACTGAAAATTGTAATCGCACCGGTTGTTGTCGAAAGTAATTCCATACTTTCTATAATACTCTAGTATTCATTTGTCTGCACAGCATAGTGCTACAATGCATGTTGATTATAGATAATAGGAGAAGTTATGACATTTGATGAATACCAAAAGCGAGCCCAAGAGACAGCTATTTCTAACCCCGACCCCCTAATGGACAAAACTATTTGGGCCATGGGCGTAGCAGGTGAAGCCGGTGAAGTTATTGAAAAATGGAAAAAAATTGTCGCCTACCACGAAGGAATAATATCTGAAGAAGATCGAAAAGAGCTCGGCAAAGAACTGGGAGACGTGGTCTGGTATATTGCACAATTTGCACACAGCCTTGATCTTTCTCTTGACGAAATAATGCAGCAGAATTTAGCTAAACTTGCTGATCGTAAAAAGCGTGGCGTCCAAAAGGGCAAGGGCGATAACCGCTAAGAGTTAAAAGTGTGACGTAGCCAGTCATCAAGGCCGCCGCCACCACCGCCCGACATAGAAACGACAAGATCGCCAGCCGCAAGATGCTTTTCAATTGTTTTTTTCAGTTCATCATCACGGTTCATAGGAGTAGCTATTGTTGGATCGGCTAGATCTTTAATGAGTTCAGTTGGGCTAAGAATCTCCTGTAACGGATCTTCCCGAGCAAGATAACTCGGAACCCAATAAACATGCGATGCGCCATTAAAACAATCCTTATAATCTTTTCGCATAAAGTGCTGGCGTCTATTGGTTAGGGGTTCATAGATGACAATCACATTTTGGTTACTAACCTCAGCCATTTCGAGTGCAACGCTCATACAGCCGATAATCTTTTCAGGGGTATGTGCATAATCTGTGTATAAGTTTTTAGCTATCTTTTCCATGCGCCTCTGCAGCCCAGGGAATGTACTCGCCAGACTAAGTAGTTCTTTGACTGGAACTCTGGTCGCCTCATGAACTGCATTAACTGCTATCCAAGCGTCTAGCCGATTATAAAGTCCGGCAAGTTTAATAGTTTGAATGTGTGGATGGTCCGATTCAAGAACTGTCATTTGCTTTGCAGATTGCAGTCCAAGATAATCAAAATCTTCCTGCCAGCAGATTGTATGATCCGACTGACTTATAAACTCACGAAATGCTTCCTGGTAATCTTCACGTGTCGGAAATATTTCATGATGGTCCCAAGAGACTCCGGTTATCGCTGAGATGTACGGCTCAAAGGCCAGAAAGTTACGATCAAATTCATCACACTCGTATGCAAAATATTGGCTTTTAGGATCAAATGTTCCCATATCGCCGAAACTCAATTTAGCCCCGACTGAATAGCTGAGAGGAATACTGAGTTCTTTAAATAGCCAAATAACCATAGCTGTGGTTGTTGATTTACCGTGCGTACCGGCAATTGCTATAAGCTTTAATTTCTTATCAAGTAAGATTTGGTTTAATAACCCATCACGTTTACTGTATTGAATCTTCTGCGACTGCACGAATGAAAGTTCTTCCGGTTTAGCTTGTTCCATTGTTACTGCGGAAGAGTAGACGTACCAATCTATAGGATTTTTTTCATGAATCTTTTGTATCTGGGACTTTGTCTGACCGATGTGAATATCGTTAAGCCCTTGAGACCTTAAATACTGGATATAGAGTGAATCTTGCTTATCGCTCCCACTAACCGTATAACCCGCTTGTTTAGCGATAAGTGCAAGTGGCCCTATGCCAGTTCCGCCAATAGCTGAAAAGAAGATATGCATACAGATAGAGTACTAATTTCTACGACATTCGTACAGACTTCAATGCATAACCAATTTGAAGCAAACTGTGGAATAAGTCATACTATTAAAAAATAGGGCACCATGGATAAGCAATACTTTATAAAACTACATTCGTTCCTGCAGCGCATCAACGTTTATGTACTAGTTGTTATCTTAGTTGTATCAATCACTGTTTGCGTCTTTGCGCTTCGCCAAAACAATCTACAAGCATTAAAGCTCCGTGATGTGGTTATCGCTGCGGACAAAGATAATAAGGATGTAGAGGGTGCACTCACAGAACTAAGAACCTTCATGTACTCACATATGAATACAAGTTTGTCGAGTGGTCCGAATGCAATCAAGCCGCCGATACAGTTGAAATATAGCTATGAGAGGCTCGTAGAGGCCGAGCAGCAGCGCTTAACCGTTGAAAACAGTAAAGTATACATTGAAGCACAAGCAGAATGCGAGAAGCGCTTTCCGAAGGGATTATCAGGCAGTGGCCGCATTCCTTGCATAACTGACTATGTAGCAAGTAGGGGAGTCGAGCAGAAGAATATTCCAGATAGTTTATATAAATTTGATTTCGTATCACCAACTTGGTCACCTGACCTAGCTGGTTGGAGTATGCTAGCTGCTATTGTCTCTGGAGCTTTCCTTGTTTTGCGTCTACTCCTTGACCGTTGGGCTAAAGCCGAAATTCGTGACCTCTAATTTTACAGGGGTCAATACAACTAAATATGTTAAAAACTGTTGACAGTACAAAAGCTAACGGGGTATCTTAGGGGTGCACTACCAAATAAGAGAGGGAAAAGAAATGGCATACAATCATACAAACTCAAAAGGTGTAACATATCACCTAAACTCAAAGCTTGTTGTACTACGAGGCGGCAAAGAGCAGCGTATTTATTACTTCAGCAAGGACGTACGCCCAGAAGCAACCGACCTTCCTGACGGTTTCTCAGTTAACGAAAACCCACGTAATGGTTTCTTGACTATCAAGCGCGACAAATAATTGTAGCGTATCAATAAAAATACCCCGGGTAACCGGGGTATTTTTTTATGCTACAATTCGGGTCCCAACTTGCTTATGCGCGACAGCACTGACCAGTGAACCGGGACGAGTCCCATTTATAATATAGACGTGGTCTGTGAAAGCCAGAGCTCGCTTACCAGCAGCAATCTTTTGTGCCATGCCTCCCGTTACATCAAATCCATGAGTACTTCCTATGCTAGCAAGATCTGTCTTAGTATCTAGTAATGGAATAGCAGTATTGTTAGAATCAAGAACCCCGTCTACTGAAGTGCAATAGATAATTGAGCTTACTTTATTACCGTCCTTAACCCAGGACTTAGCAACTAGCTCTATTATCTCTTCAGTTGAAAGCACATAGGCGCCATCTTTATCATCGTAGACCATATCACCAAAAACAAGGGGCACGGAGCCGTTCTTTGCATATGAGAACATACTATCTAGCCACCCTTCAGCAAGTCCCTTAGAACGCTTACTAAATGATGCTGCTGCGAAAGATAGCGCAGGCACATCAGCTTCAATCAGCGCATCTCGAATCATATAATGTAGTTCAGTTGTAACTTGGCGTATTTTAGCGATACGCAAGGGATCATCTTTTTTATCACGCCACTTAGTCTGATGCACTGCATAGTGACCATATGATCCAGCGCCATTGCCGATAAAAAACACCATTTCAGGGATGTTATTATAAAGATCTGATATTTCAGCAGCCAATGCTTTTATGCGCTGAGTATGGGCATGCTTCGGTCGAGCCTTATCTGTTATAAGGCTGCCGCCGAGCTTAATAAAAACAGCATTCATATTAGCGGAAGAGCTCACTTAGGACAGCATCTTGTACTGAGCCATTTGGAGTCCAGGTCTGTGATTGCAAAGGAACAGTCTCATTACTAGCAGTACTTAGTGCAGCAGCCCCAATGGCCAGCCAGGCTATTGTTCCTTTTCGAAGTTCATAATTTAATACGCATTCAAGAGGAACCATGCGCTTTGACCGTATCTCTTCATTATTAACGGGTGTATCCATTATCTTTTCGACTGTTTCAGGACCTGCAAATAGTAGTGGTACTGAGGCGTATGCATACTGATCCAAGAAGCGAGATCCAATTGGCCATGAAGTATCAATGCAATTACCAAATACAGGTGTATCAAAATCTTCAGATTGAAGATCGGCATTTGTCTCTTCGCGTAACCCACGAATAACCGTTGTCCCTACCGGTTCAACCTCCCATGTACCATTATTTTTAAATGCATGGCTTGTCTCTCCGAGAGCACCCCACATGCCTTCTTCTGTTTTATCGCTCGCGGCATGCTCAAGAAGCAATAAACGGTTTTGATAATCAAGTACCATTGCCACCACTCCGTAGCGCATAAAACCTTTGGCGTGCATATCTCTAAGATCTGATTCTTGATGGTGTGGTAAATAACCGGTCTCTACACCAAGACTGCTGTTAATCAATGACATGGGTTGCATTATACGAAACTCGTAAAACATTGTAAAATTAGTTTATGAACAACAATAACCCAAACAACGACCTCATAGTATATGTAAATGAAAAAGGAGAGCCAACAGGGGAGACTGCACAAAAGCTAGATGCTCACACATCAACAACTAGACTTCACCTCGCTTTTTCATGCTACGTATTCAATACAAAAGGTGAATTTTTAGTTACTCAACGGGCACATAGCAAAAAAGTCTGGCCAGATGTTTGGACAAACAGTGTCTGTGGTCACCCCGGTCCTGGGGAATCAATTGTTGACGCTATGAAGCGACGTCTAGAATACGAGGTAGGTCTAAAAGCACGCGATTACCAGGTAATACTTCCTGAATATATGTACAAGACACCGCCATATAACGGAATAATTGAACATGAATTTTGTCCCGTATACGTAGCTATAACTGACGATGAACTCAGTCCCAACCCAGAAGAAGTAGAGGATTACAAATGGATGTCCTGGAATGATTACGAGACTGTAATTCAAAAAGATACTACTGACGTTTGGTCATGGTGGTGCAAGGATCAACTAAAGCATCTAAAAAACAATAGTGATTTTCAAAAGTTCCTAGCCTCTTTTAAATAAATAAGACTTATTTTTTTTTGATATGATGAACTTGTGAAAAGTAATGTATCAAAACTACAGGCAATGTCCGTCTTCAAGGGTATGGCTTTCTACCTACCGATAGTCTCACTTTTCTTTATCTCGCAAGGCGTGGCTTTATCTTTAATCGTAATAAGCCAAGTTTTTTACGCTATTTTCTATTTAGTAGGCAATATACCTGCGGGGGTATTGGCAGATAAAATAGGTCATAAGCAATCAATCGTCTTGAGCGGTTTCGTTGCTGCGATAGCCTATGTACTGATGGTCATAATTCCTGGTGGTTTTGGCTTGATCGTTTCATATAGTTTACGAGGGTTGAGCAAATCTTTTGTGAGCGGTAGTGATGAGTCACTAATGTACGAGAGCGTTCTTGCTAGTGATGACGGTAAAAATAACTTTCGAAGAGCATGGGGGATTTATAGCTCAAATGACATAGTTGGTTTCGCTGCCTCTACCTTAATTGCTGGTTTGGTATTAGCCCAATACGGTAGCAATAGCTATGTGCCACTTATCCTTATCACTGGTTTTACAGAGGTTATAGCACTCGGTATAGCATTAACACTTAAAAACCCATCCAAATTATCACAGGCTATTAAGCAAAAGAGTACCGCACTTGTTCGTTCTAGTCTGAAGCTCATCAGGACAAATAAGACAGTATTTACTTTGCTCCTTGTACCAATACTTACCTTTAGCGGCGAGTATTTTCTTTACAGTGTTTACCAGCCATACTTCCAAAGTGCTGGTGTAAAACCAATATATATTGGATTGGTACTGACCATGGGTGCAATCGTGAACTTCTTTGCATTACGCAACTCACACAGGCTTGAGAATTTCCTACCGCTTGAAAAGATTGTTCCGTCATTGAGTATTATGCTGGCAATCGCTTATGGTATCATGGCTGTCTTTACTACGCCCTTCTTGCTCATAGCATCTTTTATAGCAGCTAAAGGTTTATTCAATACCCAATCACCAATCATCTCAGACTACATACACGAAAATACCGATAGCTCAATTCGAGCTACGGTTACATCATCAATTGCTTTTATTCAACAATTTTTCCAAATAATTGCACGAATTATACTAGGTGTACTGGTTGGAGCAATTGGAATTAGCGGCACACTCAAGGTTCAGGCTTTGTACCTTTTAGTTGGTGCAATTATCGCTTATTTTGTAATGGTTGCATGTGGCTGTACGCATAGAATAAAACATCATCATGTTGAGCTGCCTGGATAAGTAGGTCTCAAAAGTTTCTAGCCTCTTTTAAATAAATAAGACTTATATTTTTTTGAGTGGTCCGCTAGTCTTGTCACCAATAATGCGCTTGTAGAGTAGTTCTGCACTAATCAGTGTAATAGGCATGCCAATACCGGGATTTGTACCTGCTCCAACGTAGTAGAGATCAGCAACTTTCTTGCTTATATTGTTAGGTCTAAATATAGCAGTTTGTCTTAGTGTATGAGCAAGTCCAAGTGCAGTTCCTTGGTAACTGTTATACCTATCCTTAAAGTCTTTCACTGAGAAGTTTTTTTGGTAGATTATATGCTTTCGAAGATCAGGCAGATCCATTTCTTTTTCCATAGTTGCAAGAATTTTATCTGCATAGGCATCAAGCTGTTTTTCTGTGTAATTAAGTCCAGCTGCTATTGGCACAAGTACAAACATATTCTCCATGCCCTTAGGTGCAACATTGGGGTCAGTTTTACTAGGAGCACAGATGTATAAGCTTGGATCATCTGGCCACTGAGGCTGGTCAAATATCTGAGCAAAGTTCTCTTTCCAGTCACGGCTAAATAGTAGGTTGTGGTGAGTTAGTGAATCATATTGCTTATCTACTCCTAGGTACATAATTAATGCGCTTGGAGCCAGCGTTCGTTTCTTCCAGTAGGATTCAGAATATTCACGGTATTGTTCAGCTAACAATTTTTGCTCCGTATGGTGGATATCCGCATTACTTATGACGATATCGCTGCGAAGCTCTTTACCATTAACTTTTACGCCAACGGCTTTTCCATCTTCAACAATTATTTTCTGGACATCGCTATTTGTCTTGAAAGTAACGCCATATTTCTTGGCAACTGCTATGAGAGCTTTCGTGATCTCGTAGATACCACCTTGGGGGTAAAATACTCCCATATTAAAATCAATATGACTCATAATGTTATAAATTGCAGGGGTGTTATATGGGCTTGAACCAAGGAAAACTAGCGGATACTGCATAATCTTTTGAAGTTGCTCAGTCTTAAAGTAGCCCCGTACGTAGCGATCCATATTTTTAAAAACTGATAGTTTACGTCCTTCGGTTGCAACCTCTTTAGTTAGGAAGTCACGAACGGAGTCGTAGTTCTTATACATAAAGCGATCTTTAGCGACTTCATATTGGTAGCCAGCCTGATCTAGGTATTTCTCAAGTTGAGCACCAGACCCTTTTTCTATCTTCTCAAGGGTTGGAATATCTTTTTTGAGATCTGAATAAATATCTACTTTTTCATTAAGGTCTTTATAGAAAATTCGATAACTTGGAGTAAGCTTCTTTAGATCAAGATGCTTATTAATATCTTCATCAAAAAGTTCAAAAAAATGCTCAAAGACATCAGGCATTAAATACCAGCTTGGCCCACGATCAAAAGTAAAACCTTTAGCCTTGAAGATTGTGGCGCGACCACCAATAGATTCATTTTTTTCTAGAACTGTAACTTTCCATCCAGCCTTACCTAAGATACAGGCGCTTCCAAGGGCTCCAAAGCCAGATCCAATAATGATTGCGTGTTTTTTCTGCATACCCTATAGTCTACTGTTTTTCAGAGACAATTGATAGAAAATAGCTACACAAAGCAAAACTCCTATAACAGATGGAAGGATATGGCCCAGCCAAATGTTAATTGCTGTCCAGAACCATAGAATGCCAATACCACTATAGGCAAGTGAATTTGGCATCTTTTTATTGCCCCACATAGTTTGTATTAGTAACGCTCCGACAGCTCCAGTCAGTAGCCATCCAAGGAAATTAACTAAAGGAACGCCGTAGTAGAAACCTGGATCAATCCATGACCAAAATCCTAAGCGAACTGCAGCTGGATCGAGCACCATATCTATAAGTGTCGCAAACACGGCCGTATAGACTATAACTCCAAGGTATTTTTTTGTCTTCGTGCGGGCGTACCAATTAGCAAGTATTAATATAGGAGGATATGCAAAAGCTACTGTCCAAGGAGTTATATCAAAAATCTTTGCTCCTAGAACCCCAGTATAATTAAAATCACCATATGGAAAACCAGTTGTCAGCGCCGACGTTTCAATAGATAGAGCATATATTCCAAGAACCAAAAGTAATATTAATCCTTGAGCTAAACCCTTAAACTTAATAATCGCATAATAGGTAGGGAGTGCGAAAACAACCACCATAATACTGGAGACATGAGCCATATCAGGCGTTAATTTTTGATTAGTCGTAAAGAAAGCGGCTACAAAAAGTGCAAAGCCCAATATAGCTATTAAATTCTTTTTTGTGGTTTTTTTGTAATGCATTGCTACAATCAATGGTAGTATGATTCGCTGGCTAATCAAAATATCTCGACCACGTTTCTGGGTTTATATAACCGGACCATTTTTAATTGGAGTTCTTGCAGCTAGTCCAGTACAGAGCTGGCCATTTATTATTCTGCTTGGTGCTTACTTTACTTTTCCAGCGAACCTATTAATTTACGGAGTTAATGACATTTTTGATTATGAAACTGACAAACATAATCCAAAAAAAGAAGCCTACGAAACATTGGTAAAACCAAAAGAACAGAAACAACTGTGGCGCTGGATTGCAATTACTAATGCGCCATTTCTTTTGTTACTTCCTTTTATTGGTAATAGTGTAAGATGGGGAATAGCAGGCTTCTTATTCTTTAGTGTATTTTACTCAATGCCACCTATTCGAGCCAAAGTACGACCACTTATTGATTCTATTTTTAACGTCCTATATATTTTTCCAGGAATAGTTGGTTATGCGGTAGTTTCAAAGACAATGCCGTCATTATATCTCTGCCTGGCAGCAGCATTTTGGTGTATGGCGATGCATGCCTACTCAGCAGTGCCTGATATCCAGGCTGACAAAAAAGCAAAGATTAATACTATTGCAACTCAACTAGGAAAAGCTGGCACGCTACTCTTCTGCCTCGTGTGCTATGGGCTTGCAGCAGGTTTATCAATATCTACATTGGGGCAGTTTTCAATTGCAGCAGGAGTACTCTATGGTTTCATGATGATTATCACTCTTCAGGCTAAAAATGCAAAAGCTGTTATGAAGCTCTATAGTCTGTTCCCATACATCAATATGGGTGTCGGAATGGCCCTATTTTTCTGGATTCTACTAGTTGTAAAATAAACATAATCACGGTATAATAATAGTATGAGTAGAGAAATAGACGCCAATGACGGATGGATGAATGGCCCAGATGGCGAAATAACATCTGGCAGCAACCAAAATCAAGCATATTTCCCACCAAAAGAAGAACGAGATCAAGAAATGCCTCACGACATGTACGGTGACTATGACCCTACCGATGATCTCGATCTTTTTAATAGTGATGATCTTGAAGAAGAACCTGAGGATTACGATATGGATAATGTTGTTGGCATCCATAACATCGAGGGAGAAGCTACTGAAATAGCAGCTGCAAAGAGAAGGCATCCTGGGCAATGGAAAGGTCCTATTCGCGGAGACAGCGAGCTTGATACTGGAAAGCCAGATTACTTCGATGAGGTACCTGCTCCACTAAATGATGAACAGAAGGAGATAAATCGAAGAGGAATTCAAGCCTCTAAAGATGCTCTCAATAATGGCCTTCCACCTAATGTTATCCCCTTTAAGCCGCGAAAACCTAAAAGACCATAAGATAACTATGCCCGAGAAAGAAATAAACACTGCAGGTGGGATGCAGCAATTACCATTTGACCTACCTGCCCAGAAGCGGGTTGCTTTTGGTGGTTTCGTTAAGCCAGAAAACTACGATATTTACGGCGAATATAACTTTGACGCACTGACAGATGCTGAAAAAGAGTGGATGAATCCAGATAAGCTTCGCAGTATTATCATGCCTGAAGAAAAGGGGAGCAATACAGATCTTGCAGTAGACAACGTTTTGCTAAACCAGACAGAGTATTCAATAATAGTCCGTTCCCCATATCAGCTTGGTAAGTTTGCAGTTGCTAATGTACTTAGAGATAAAGACTTAACTGACGAGGTTATCCAAGCTAGTAACCGAGCTCGAGTTCACGTTTTATCTCAAAAACAAGAAGCCATGATATCTCATACTGATCTGATAAAGGATAATCGCAGCGATCTTCGGGAGCTCCGTAAAGAGATTAGTATGCCGGGCTTTGCGCATAAGACTCCAGAACGTATGAAGCAACTTACAAGCGTTGCATGGAATGAATATATGAATATCTTAGATGTGATGCGTGTACAACGTGATTGGAATGACGAGAAGCACGACCAGGCTAGGTCCGCGCTCACACACTACCTTACTCAGGGATCTCAAAGGGATCGAGTCAAACATTGGGGAGAAATGAGCGGACTAGCTGATCAGTACATGACTGTAAGAATCTCTTTATTTACAAACCGTATTCGTAAAGTTCAGACTGAGATAGAAAAATACCAGGGAAGTATCGACGAGGAATAGATAATGTATAGCCTTACAGACAAGAAGCCTTTCTTTGTATTGGCCCCAATGGATGATGTAACTGATACAGTTTTTCGGCAGGTTATAGCCGGAACTGCAAAACCCGATCTATATTTTACGGAATTCGTTAATGTAGATCGAATGCAAAGTCCCGGACGAGAAAAAGTGATTCCGAAACTTAAATACTCAGATAAAGAAACGCCTATAGTTGCCCAGTTATGGGGTAAGACTCCTGAGAATTACTATAAAACCGCAAAAGATATTGTGGCTATGGGCTTTGACGGAGTTGATATAAATATGGGCTGTCCTGCGAAGCCTATTACCCAAAATGGTTGTTGCGCTGCACTTATTAACAACAGAGAACTTGCAGGGCAGATCATTGAAGCCGTTCGGGATGCTGTTGGTCCAGATTTTCCGGTAAGCGTAAAAACCAGACTTGGCTATAACCAGGTTGACCTAACTTGGATTGAGTTCTTACTTAAATATAAACTTAACATGTTAACTATTCACGGAAGAACTAAGGCTGAGATGTCAAAAGTACCTGCCCGTTGGGATCTTATAGGTGAAGTCGCTTCCCTGCGCGATCGCATTAGTCCTGAAACACTCATTGTTGGTAACGGAGATGTTATGTCCTTTGAACAAGGAGAACAGATGTCAAAGCAGTATGGAGTAGACGGAATCATGATTGGTCGCGGCGTTTTTCATGATCCTTATGTATTTTCACTACATAGTCCTTGGGGTGACATGACTAAACAACAAAAAATAGATCTGTATACTTCACATGTTAAGCTTTTTGCTAAAACTTGGAATAATGGTGAACGGGCACTGCATACTCTAAATAAGTTCTGTAAAGTCTATATAGAAGGCTTTCCTGGCGCTAAAGATTTACGTGAGAAACTTATGGGTGCTGAAACATCCGACCAATTACTGGAAATGTTAGACGAAGCATCTGAAAATTAAATAACGCACAAAATATCTGTGCGTTATTTTTAGCTTCTTATTTGGTGGGGGTGGTAGGAATCGAACCTACTACCAAGTGGTTATGAGCCGCCTGCTCTAACCGATGAGCTACACCCCCAAATATTGTAATTAGCTAACAGAGGTGATTATAGCAGGAAATAGTACATCTTCTCAACCTCGATTGCTATATACTATGTAGTAGTAATGCTTAATAAAGTAAAAACACATTTTAATAGCGGTAAGCTCCAGTTTTTAAATGACACTAAAAACCTTGGCCTCATTGCATTTGGAGTCATAGCGCTACTAGTTAGTTGGAGTGGCGTTAACTCAATCCAGGCTAACTACGAGCTCCAGAAACAGATATCTGAACTATCTCAGCTGAACACCGTTGCTGAACTTGAGAATACAAACCTTAAGTTACGAAATGAGTATTTAAAAACAGATCAATATCTTGAGCTCGCTGCTAGGCGCCAGTTCGGAAAAGCTGCACCCGGCGAGACCGTTGTTAATGTTCCTAAGAAAGTTGCTCTTGCGAATACTGTAGAGCCCAAGAATGTAGCTGTTAAAGTTGCGACAACTGAGGAGTCTAAGCCTTTTTATCTTAAGAACCTACAAGCTTGGGTAGATTTCTTCCTTCATCGTGACTCTGCTAACGGCTAATACCCTGTAAAGTAATCTGTCTTAACGTGATTTCTAGCAATGCCATTATCGCGGAGCATAGTACGAGTTCCTTGGACCATGCCAGACGGGCCTGATATATAGAAAATAGCTTCAGAAACATCCGAAACATATTTTTTAATACACTTCATATCGATAAAGCCGACTTCCCCGCTCCAATCTTTTGGCGCTTTTTGACCTTTAGGCACTGAGAGAACTTTAACAACTTTGATGCCATATTTTTTAGCCTCATCGAAAATTTCAAGGTAGACCATTTGAGCTGAATCTGATACTGCGTAAAAGAGTGTTATGTCTCGTTGTTGCTTGGAATCGATCAGATACTTTATGATGCTGCGAAATGGCGTAACACCAATACCGCCTGCAATGAAGACAAGGGGAAGTGAAAGATTCTTAGGAAGCGTAAAGTCTCCAGCTAAGGAAGTCGCTGTAACGATATCGCCTTTACGAAGTTTAGACATTTTTGCTTTAAAGCTGTGAAGGGGTAGGACTTCTTTAATCCCGAATATTATATCTTCCTCAGTCGGTGAAGATGCAATTGTAAATGAACGTCGATTACCCCTTAGATCCCCGTGATTTAGAGGTAATGTAAGTTCGATGTATTGGCCTGCTTTAAACGTAAATGGCACAATAGGCTTGAATCGATATTCAAATATTGTACTACCAATCTCCTTTATAGAAACTAGGCGTAAGGGTAGGCGCCTTCTAGGAGAAGTAACATAGCCGAAAACGTTGCCTAGTAGTAGAGCAATTTCAGGCGTCATTGATACGTCGCCAATGCTTACTCTGGTGCTTAGCAAGACACCTACAATAATTCCATACATAACTTGAAGAGATTTTCTTGGTGGTGTAGTAAATGGTTCAGTTAGCATGACGGTTCCAAGGAACAGCAAAGGGAAAGATAGTGTCGTATCGCGAATTAGAGTAGTGATCTGTGTGCCATCACGAAGCCCAATACCGACGGCAGTCACGAAACCAGCAACGATAAACGCTGCAACCATTGGGAAACGATGTATTTTCCGGACTATTAAAACGCCAAGAATTAGTACGAAAGGAAAAAGTACCGCACTACCCACCCACCATCTGCTTTGAACAAGTCCTAGAGATCCGACAACAACTGCCCCTACCGCTGCTGGGTTGAGTATGTGACGTTGGTGAATGGTGAGCAGGTATTTAGAGGCTATTGCTATTACACCCGCTAAACCTATGGCTACTCCTTCTAAGACTGTTTTTGGGGGCTGAAATATAAAGTACAAGATTAGTGCGGTGATGTTAGAAGATTCAGCGTTCGGTGTAACTTTATATAGTTTGGAAAAAATATAACTAGTACCAAAGCACGCTCCAAGCAGAATTGAGATACTGATAAGAGGACGATACGGACCGTACGGTAGCTGTCCAGTTATACTCAGAAGCCAAGAAACTGCAAATAGCCCTCTAAGCCCCCAAAGCATGATCTTATACATTGAAAGTTTATTTATGAGTGCGTCAAGCTTCTTGATAGAAAATATCTCCTTTAAATGTCTTCGATTGTTTAGTAGTATTGTCTGCTTTTATAAGTAGATAATCAAATTTAAAAGCCTCAGATAGAGCCTCGGGTTCTACAAAGAAAAGGCAAGTCGACATTCCATCAGCAAGCATCGCGTTATCGGCAATAGTCCAGACTGCTTTAATAGCACTTGGGGAACTTAGTGTTTTAGGATTCATAATATGGTTAAAATTAGCCCACTTGCGCTTATTTCCTGCAGATGCGCATATAGCCTGATTGCGTACGTCAACTATCCCGACAACTTCAGATAAATTATCGGGATTCTCTAGTCCGATCTGCTCAGTAACTCCATGACAGTATATGTCTCCCCCTGCATCTATAACGAAAGATTCGATCCCTTTTTCTTCACAAACATTCACTACAATGTCTACGAGATAGCCTTTTCCGGCCGCTCCAAAGTCGAGAAGCACTGCCGTCTTGACACTTAGTAACGGGGGATTGTAAGACAAAACATCTTCCCAGGCAGGGGCTTTTGTCATGGGTGACGATTTAAAGCTGTAGGCCGCGTCATAGCCTGCGGCTGATAACACATCTCCTATAAGAGGTGTCACAAGACCATTTGAGACGTCATACATTTTCTGATAAAAGTAATATAGATCGGAAAAATCTGCAGGCATCACATAGTCTCCTGCAGCTCGACTAATTTTAGTAATTAGTGAATCAGAACGAAAACGTGAATAATTTTTATCGAACTGCTCAATGGTTGCGTGGATAGCATTGATAGCTAAACTTGCATTATTTTTTGTTGCTAATAGGTCAATTGACCACTTAGTTCCGATGGCCTCAAAAGAGTACCTATGATTTTGTTGCTTGAGTTTTGATGGCATCTATTGCCTCATTGAATCCTCGTGGAGTTAAGGAAGAGCCTGCAACTCGAGATAGTCGAAGTGTTGCAATACTCTTGCCTTTAACCTGATCCTTATATCCATCCGCAAAATCTGATTGATATTCTCGTGATTCTCGTGAATTTGCCCTGCTTGTAACTGAAGAATCAATAATCTTACCATTTTGAATAACGATTGTTACGTCAATAGACTCGTTACCGCCCGGAGTATTGTAGTTTCCTGTTGCTTCGTAGGTACCGTCTTTAAATGAGCTCATCATTGGGGCGTTACCAGTAGTTGAATCTGCTGGCTGCGAAGCAGTATCATTCATCATAGTGCTGGTAGCTGTGTTATCGTCTGATACAGACTTTAGAACGTAGACACCGCCTACTATAAGAGAAATTATTACAATAGATATAATACCTATAATTGCGGTGGATTGTGGCTTTTTATTCATAACTACAGATTACCAGCCACTGACAGTGAGTGTCTAGCGAACTTTTGTAATAAGTCGTAAATTAGCAAGGTAGTGATTAGGGTCAACACTAGGATGAGTTGCAATGTAGTGCATATGTTTCTCTACAAAAGGAATTTTATTATCTGGATAAAGATCTGAATTGGTATTATAAGTTGATTCCGTTGTATAGCCTTGGTTTACTAGCATATCGCTAAGTTCTTGGCGAATACGTTGGCCCTCGTCTGAAGCAATAAAATCAGTCTGTTTACGATTGGTTGCCATTATTGTTCCTTTCCCTTGGTTACCCCTTAGTATAAGGGAAAAGCTGTGGATAACCTAATGCGGTATAGTTACCTTGACTGTATATTTCTTGCCGCATCAGCAAAGGCATCTCGGATAGACTGTAATAGCTCTGCTTTTTCAGGTTTGGTTGTGCATGAGAATTGAGAGGTTTGTATGAAGTAGAAGTTAGGGCCAATAACTACGCCATTCTGCGTGTCTTTATATTTTCTGTTAAGCTGTTCATCTAAATCATCTTTCTTGACTTTAAAAACTGTGGCTATAGATTGAGCATCCTTTGCACAGACCGGTTCATCCTTTAGGCTGGCTGAACGTAGACTTCGTGATTCTAGCTCCGAGCCAGTTTTTGTATCGTAGTAAGCATTTTCAATAGGCTCAGAAAGCTTAATTTTAATATTCCATTCAGGAATTACGAGGTACTTAGCATTCGGATCTGTTTGTACTACCGTAGTGGAACTACTATTATCAGTTTTCTTAGTATTCTTTGGCCAATGGTCTAAGCCGTAATAAATACCACCTGAAAAAAATAGAATGACAGTTATTAACTGCAGTACACCGAAGTGAATTGTGTGCTTACGCTTTTCCATATGAACTTAGTATACGACTTTATCATTAGACTGAACACTGTCATGCTGCAGGTTATTTCAGGAGAGAAGAGCTCCGCCGTCTGCAACAATTTGACTACCTGTCATGTAAGACGCCATATCAGAAGCTAAGAATAATACTACCTTACCAATTTCATCAGACTCACCCATGCGGTGCATTGGTATTTTAGCTAAGAAAGCTGCAATCGCTGCCTTCATCTGTTCGGCAGACAGACTACCCGATCCAGCAGATGCACCAGGTGTTGCTATGCCTCCGGGGGCAACTGCGTTAACTGTAATATTATCTTTAGATAACTCAAGGGCAGCATTCTTTGTAAAACCCCAAAGTCCATGCTTGGATGAATCATAATGTGCAAGACCTACCATTGAAGGGTGTAGTGCATCAATAGACGTAACGTTAATAATCTTTCCGCCACCTTTTTTCTTCATGATTTCAGACGCATGCTTAGTTGTCATGAATACAGATAGTAAATTAACGTGTAAAACTTTTTCAAAATCAGCTGTTTCCATCACTGCAATAGGCTGGTTTGGATAGATGCCTGCATTATTCACTAAGATATCAATTGATCCAAAAGAAGATACTGCAGTGCTTATCATGTTTTTAATGTCTGCTTCTAGGGACACGTCTACTTTAAGAGATTTTGCTGACCAACCTTTAGCTACTAACTCTTCGGCTGATTTTTGGGCGGTTGCTTCGTCCATATCAGCGATAAGAACATTTGCACCAGCTTCTGCTAAGCGGTAACTTATTCCATATCCGATTCCTTTAGCTCCGCCCGTAACAATCGCAGTTTTGCCCGTAAGGTTTAATAGATCTTTATGTGCAAGCATGTTCGTTACCCCTCTTTTAGCTTTGCCTACATCTTAAACCTAGTTTATGCTTAGTACAAATATAATTAGGAGCAAGAAATCATGGAACATTCTCAAACATCTAAGCAGCCCATTGAAGATGCGGACCTCCGCGAGCGAATACACGACTTCATGAAAAAGTATCCTATTGGAGTATTGTCTACTGTAACGCCAAGTGGTTCGCCGCATGCCGCAGTAATTTATTTTTCTGTCGATGATGAACTTAAGCTTCGATTCACAACAAAAAAGGGAACACGTAAACATAAAAATATCCAACATGATAGCCACGTAATGTTTGTTTGTTTTGACGCAAAGAGTCAGACAGAGGTTCAAGTAGCCGGTAAAGCAATACTGATTACTAATACCGATGAAGAAAATTTAGCATTCGATGGCATGCTTCAAGCTTCATTGCATGCCAGCAAAGAAGGTGTACCACCATTAACCAAACTAGATGCTGGTGAATTTGAGGCATACAGAATTGAACCAAGTAAAATTACAATGGAAGTGTATGGCCGACCAGATAGTGGCGGCTATGAAATGTTTGAAACGATCGACTTCTAAAGATAACTAAAATAGTTTCTAAAGAACTGGCTTAGGTGCTTTTGGCTTCTTTGTTTCTTTTCGGCCTTTATCTCGTGGCATATTAGAACCTTTCTTTAATTACGTATTACTTTACAAGTATCATTGTATATAGGTATGGGCTATTTAGATATATAGTATAAGTATAAGAAATATAAAAAGGAGTAAATATACAGCATGATTAATATTTCAATGTACGATATATCCGCAGAAGAGAAAAAAGACTTTAAAGAACTCGAAAAGATCGGAAAAGTAACATACCATGAAGACCCAATCTCTATAGATAATATAGATAAAGACGCTGAAATAATCTCCATGTTCGTATCTAGCACAGTGACGGCTGAGTTAATTAAGGAATTACCTAAGCTTAAACTTATTGCATGCAGGTCAACAGGTTTTAATAACGTTGATTTAGATGCAGTCAAAAATAGAAAAATAAGTGTTGCCAATGTGCCAACATATGGCGAGCATACGGTAGCTGAGTTTACGATGTCTCTCATGTTAGCCATGACCCGAAAGTTATTAATAGCTGCATCACAGTACTCACGCCATGACACTAGTCATGAAAAGCTTCATGGTACGGATTTGCACGGCAAGACATTAGGGGTAATTGGAGCAGGTAAGATTGGACGTAACGTTATTAAGGCTGCAAAAGCCTTTGGACTGAAGGTTATTGTCTATGATCCATTCATAACACCAGAAATGGAAGAAGAAATAGATGTAACAGCTTTAGAATTAAACGAACTACTAAAAACTGCAGATATTATAACTCTGCATACACCACTAACTAAAGATAACTACCATCTTATCAATTCTAAGAAGTTAGATCTCATGAAAGATGGTGTTTACATCGTCAATACTGCCCGTGGCGAGCTACTAGACACTGAAGCACTCGTTATGGCTATTAAGTCGGGTAAGGTTGCTGGAGCAGCTCTTGACGTCCTTGAAGATGAAAAACTAATTGATATCGACGAAGAAGAATTGCTACTAAAGAAAAAGAATACTACAAAAGAAACCTTAGAGCGTATTCTTGCTGATACTATTCTTATGCATATGCCTGAAGTAATCCTGACAGGCCACAATGCATATAATACATCTGAAGCTATTCAACGTATTAACCTTACAAGCGTCGATAACATCCAGAAGTATCTCACTAAGATACCTCAAAATATAGTTCATTAAAGATTTGTTTTAGTATCAAAATACAAAAGTAATTATTGCTTAAGAAAAAATATGAGCCTTGATCTCGTCTTTTTGACTTTCCCAAGTAAAGAAAGGATCTCCTGCTCGAGTCCTAGAGCCTAGGCATACGCGCCCTACGGCTCGCCTATTTTCAGCAGTAGCTGGAAGATGGGAATGTCCCGTAATAAATAATCTAGAGTCTACGCTAGCAGGTAAGTCCTGTACTTGAGAAAGTCCAAAGTCAAATACTTGTAAAGGTTCAGTCTGCATTCGTTGCTCTGCTGTATTTGCATCTTCAAGTTCTTTTTTCTGGATGTCCCATGACAAATCATGTCGTGGTCCTGCATGAATAGCAACGAACGAGTCGGTTTCATAAAATGCCGGTAGACTAGCAAGCCAGTCATAGTGACCATTTGGACGAATTACATCACTTAATGCTTCTGCATTGATATCCCACTTACGTGTACGTGCAATACCATAGCTGGTTAACATATCGCGCTCATATCGACTCCACAACCGATGCCTCCAATGGGCTACGAGCTCTTTTGGCTCGTCCTGCAATGCATTACGCAGTACCCACTCGTGATTTCCTACAATTGTTATAGCCTTATCTCCAAGGCTTTGTATTAGGTTTATAAGTGGTTTTACCTCACGACCGTCAATTACATCCCCTAGGAATACAAAACGATCTACTGTATTTTCGTATGCATCAATAATACGACTTACCTTATCGTATTCTCCATGCGAATCTGGAATCACCAAGTGATTCATACTTTCTTGACTCTCCATTTAGTATATTATGTACTAAGTATTAATAGTTGTAAACATATAAAAATAATTGCGTATTTATTAAATAAGCATAAAATACTAACCATAAGTATAATAAGGGGCACCAAGAAATGAGTAAAAAACAATCAGGATTCACAGCTATAGAGGTAATCATAGTAATAGCCGTCATTGGAGTAATCGGTATAGTCGGCTGGTTAGTTATTGGCCGTAAGAGTACGAAAAACACTAGTACTACAGATACTAAACAAGTAGCTAAAGAAGATAACAAAAAAGACTCAGGTTCATGTTTCGGTGTGTCTAAAGAAACTATTAAGACACTTCTCGGTACTCCAGCTGCGAACCTTCAGGGTCCAAGTGACACAGGTGTAGTCGATATTAGCAAAGGTGATAAAGCTCAGACATGCGTGTATCCATTCGCGGCGGGTGCCACAGTCACTAATAGTTTCACTATAGATAGGGGCACATACGCTAACCAGGCTAACCTAGACGCATCACAAAAGTACAGTATTACTGAAGGTTCTAGCGTAGAAGGACTAGGGGACAGTGCAAGTTATGCAGCTACTGATGCTGCTATCTCTAATTCTCGTGACTTTGTACTTACAGTACGCCAAGATCTTAAAATCTATAAATTTAGTATTAGCCAACCACAAGATGCTTTAACCTATAATGATGCTTCCGCTCAACGCATACTGATCCAAATAGCTCAAGCTGCAACACTATAGTTTAGTAGCTATTTTTTCGGGCTAACATTTTGAGTTTAATTGAACTACTTTTGCAATCTTTCATGTACTATTCTCAACATCTTTTCCCTATAGGTTTCTGATACTCCGTCAAAAAAATGCAAACGGTCTACGAATGATTCAGTGACTTCATCTGTTTGCTCCAGAACTTGCATAACCTGTTCTAGCCGTTTTTGTTTACCGGCTAAACCATGCCTCATATTTGTTACAAAAAAGCCTCTAATATCATCCAGATTGACCAATGACTGCAGTATTCGCAATGGACTATAAGCATGGTCAAATTGGCTTGCGATAATCGATAGGCTAGGTGCTTGTTCTGATTCTGCTATTTCATGTAGCATACCTGCTTGTGAAGAAACGTAGGTTGCAATTTGATTGCCGCCCTGGCTTGATCGCTTGTTCCGCCTTAACTTTTGAAAACGACTTGAAGGAACTTCAAACCGTTCAGATTCTGCAACCTTCTTTTTTCGTCGGAAGATTTGTAATAGATTTCCGCTTCGCCACTCTTGCTTGATAAACTCTCGACGTGGTGGTAAGTCGATAATACCTGCTGGGTCTAATAAAACGACTCTTGCAAATAATTCTGGTCTTTCATGTATTGCTAGCAAACCCGTTGAAGCATCAACTGATTGAAAAACTGCATCAACTGGTTGACCTCCGTCAGCTTCTATAGCAGCAATCAATTGTCTGGCTCGTTCTGCATGCAACTTACTGAAACGTACAGAGGCCTCATCCTTGCCAAGTTGTTTGAGAGATTCTTTTCCGGACTTCTCACGCTCACTTCCGTCAGGATACCTATGTATTATCGTACCATCACTCGGCCCTGAAGGAACTGCATCTGGAATAGTTACTGTATGACTGTAGTTGCCTAGTCGCATGATAGCGCTACCGACTTCCAGGTTTCGTTGCTCGTCATAACCAATGCCTCCCATAAATATAACCGCTCTCTCTGGGCTTTGGTCTATATTCACTGACCCTCTGATAAATTCCGCGTCTTGTTCTATAGGAATTTCTTGCATAAGTACACTATAACAGTTCACATAATAAAATTAGCGCCACGGCAAAAGTAAGTTCCAATTGGAACTTACTCCTTGAGGATTTAAGTTGGTGAAAAAAGCCCTAGAGCGAGGTTATCTATTCATAAAGTTGAGAGTGCGTACCGATTGCATCAAAAATAATTTCTTTTTCTGTTTGGACGTATAAAGCACGATAGTCACCAGTTATGTTTATACTTCTATATTTTGAGTACTTACCTTTAAGAGAGTGATTTCGAAGCAGTGGGTCTAGTGGATTAGTGTTCCAGATTAGTATTCGTTCGTCAGTTTTCTTTTGAATATTTGGAGACAGATTAATGTATTGTTTGATCGAATTGCTAATCATTAAATATCAGTATGGCCTAGTAGGTTGCAAAAGAAAAGACGACATTTTTCAGCGGTAAAAGTCCTTGTGGTTAACTAAGTACATACGATTTGTAATATGCTCGTTGCGGAAGCAAGCAGGTGATAAATACTTTCAGTGTCTAATTGTCAAAGTAGTTTTGTTCTGGATGATTCAAATGAGTAAGCCTAAACATTTGCTTCATTTCTTCCGGAGTATTTAAGCGTACTATTTTAAATGTTCCAGAAGTTTCTTCTTTTTCGTAGTCATGATTTATTGAAAGTATGTAGCATAAACCCCAATATACCCACTTGCCATTCACATCTTCAACTAAAAAGTTACGAACGGGTGGAATTTTGTATACTCTAATTTTTGGTTTGCTTTTGAAACTAAAAACCTTGTCTTTAAAATCATCTAGATTGTAGGAATTTTTGATATGCTTTTCTAGATCAAGCTCAGCAGGAAAGCCTTGCTCTTTTGTAATACGTAGTGTGTCGTTTATTTCAATGAATGCACCCATTCATTTATAATATCAGACTTAGTATGAATGAACCCCGCAATGAGGCATTAATTCATCTGTTTGGTAGACCAAGCATATACTAATTGCAACTTATTATTAAAAAAGTTAAGTAGGGGTAAGGCATTATCTATTGGAGGAAACTTACTAAAAGATTATTTACAAAACAATATTTAGTTAATCGTCTTTATGACTTCTTTTGCTTTATCAGACAATTTTGAGGTTGAGTCCCAAGAAGTAAATATTATTAGATTATTCTTTTTGTACATAAAGAAATAGTCTTTCTTGTTGTAGTGTCCACCGTCGCCTCGAACAAGCAAAGCAGATTGCCCATTGTTGAGTTTAATTGTCTCTTTACTAACAACTGTAACAGGATAAGATGACTGGGTACCTTTGAAATATTCATCAGACCACGCCTCGAGACTGCTAGTAATATCAGGATAAGTATTGAAAGCAAAGCTTATATTATCTCCAGCGAGGTTTCCTACTGGCGGTAATTTTGAAGATTCAACATCCGCAACATAACAAGTTTTTACCCCAGATCCATTATCGAGTTGGAACGCAAACCAATCATCAGGGGGAGTAAGCGAAAATTCTCCTTTACAGTCAAAGTTTTTCACAACAGTTTTAACTTTATTACCGGGTGTTACTACTGTAGTACTATTATTCTTTATATTTCTATTATCCCAAACCTTCCATCCAACAAACCCAACAACTCCAATAACTACAACCACTAATACCAACATAGCAACATGTGCTATCCCACTTTGATCATTTTTTATTTTCATAGCCCATCCTTGTTTTATTAACCATAAGTATGGACTAAGCAGAAGTAAAAGAAAAGACCTCTGTTTCCAGAGGCCAAAATACTTATACTAGCCCAGGTACATTCGAATTGGAACCTTATCCTATCAGAGCTGAGTAGGTGGAAAGTATGCCGTAACTTATTAGTTAAAGCAGTTTAAACGATTTAAGTATCGGTGTAGCTTCTTTCACTTCAAGTTTTTCAAAATAGTCTACATTATCATGTATTAGCTCATCCTTGCCTTTGACTTTAACAGTTACGTAACCTTTAGGTAGAGAAATTACTTCATATGCTCCATAGAATGCACCCAATGTTTTACCTATCTTTGTTGGTGAGTTATCACCGCTACCGAGGGATATATAATAATAAGTATTACCTCCATTTCTTATGGACTCAGTAAAACTCGCGTGATAAAAGAATACTGGCGAAGTACTTGTGCTACTCGGTAATTTTTCTACGAGTAATATATTTTGTGTAGAACAGATTTGAGGTGTGCGCTGATCATTGTCATCAACACAGTCACCGCCTTTACCTCCAAGATTAGGTCCAAAAAGAACTTCAGTTCCAGTAGGAGATTTTACGATCACTTCTCCCTCTTGGCTACCTCGCCCGATATCGGATAATTTAGCTTCTAGTGTCCAGTCGCTAGGGTAATTAAAGCTAAAACCGTACTCTGTATTTTTATATTCTTTTAAAATAATATCTGATGAGTTATTTTTTATAGATTCAGTAGTAGTTTTAGGCTTGTCACTGACAGAATCTTTCTTCTGACTATTATCCCAAACCTTCCATCCAACAAACCCAACAACTCCAATAACTACAACCACTAATACCAACATAGCAACATGCGCAATACCACTTTGATCATTCTTTATTTTCATAGCCCATCCTTGTTTTATTAACCATAAGTATGGACTAATAATGGACAAAAGAAAAGACCTCTGTTTCCAGAGGTCAAAGTGCTTATGGTAGCCCAAGTACATTCGAATTGGAACTTACTGATTGAAGAAATTGTTCGATGGCAACAGACCTCAAGGGTAAAAGTTTACCCGAATTTCTAGCGTTACTTGTATAGCAGAAAATTTTTACTTAATTAATAATTTTTATTGAATTAAGTAAGTCTACAATGGCTGCCTTTTGCGCGTTTAGACCGAGTGAATCAGAGAGTTCATTAATAACTGGTAGCTCAATAAGATAAGAATATGTTCCATTAGTGAATGCAACATAATATGCGCTTCCACCGCCTTCACCATTATATCCATAAACTACGGGGTAGGTAGTAGCTGGAATCGTTGTAGATGTCGTATAATCGCTTGGAGGTGCAACTTGGTTGCCCTCAAAGTCTATGAAATACCATTTGTTCTCAGGCTTTTTAAATATATATTGAACAGCATAAGGACCAAAATTCGTGCCTTTTACTGCTTCCGATACTGTATTTCTGTAAATATGAAACTTAGTCTTATCCCAGCTTGGAGGATAATAAAAACTGATACCGTTTGCCGTATCATTGTACTGGACCCATCCCTCAGGAGTGACAGCTACATTATTTTTTTCATTTGTCGTAGAGCTTTGAGGGATACTTTTTGTTGTCGCTGACTTCTGATCCTTTTTCTTCTGGCTTTTATCCCAAACCTTCCATCCAACTAGACCTATCACTCCAATAACAAAAACTACCAATACTACAATAGCAACATGTGCAATCCCGCTTTGATCATTCTTTATTTTCATAGCCCATCCTATAGTTAATTCTTTACCCTAAGTATTACACAGTAATTACAATAAAAAAAGACCCCTGAAACAGAGGTCAAAATACTTATGGTAGCCCAAGTACATTCGAATTGGAACCTTATCCTTGCGGAGTTGTCTCGCTGGTTGCAGGTAAGCAGGAATGTAAATGGAGTTACTTACTCATTCACAGGGGGCTAGAACCTAGGCAGTCATTATAAACTACATTGACTAACTAAAAATACTTCTTTATCCTCGGAGCCATCATCCATACAAGGATTTCTCCACCCAGGTGTTTTGGACGGGTCATTAAAGTCAAAACTCTTACAAATTTTGTCGTACTCTGGGTCGTCATTCCATTTCCCATCTGGTCCTTTGATAGATTGACACCCAATAGTCATAACTACATGATTTTTACTCGTAAGGGTGCTTAGTGCCAGTGATGGACGTGGAAGAAAAACAAGTGATATTCCTAAAGTAATTAATCCAACAGTAACTGCGAAAGCATTCTTTTTGAATGAAATATAATGAGGGCGTTTCACTATCATCCGTATCAATGCAGTCACGAGAATAATTATGAGCGCCATACATACAATAGTTGCAACTGCTTTGACTTTATATCCAGCGTTACCCACCTGCTCCAAAGTAAATCCATAGCTGGGTTGAATAAGAGCAGCTTCTTCTTTAGTAATGCCCATATGTTTTAACCATGCTGCTACTTCGGCGCCTTCAAGCTCCTCTACAAGTACAAAAGTGTTGGTTTTGTTAATTTTGTGAGCCAAACTGTCATTTCCAGAAGATGCCATAAGTGAACCTACTGCACAATAAGTACCATTTTCATCAATGAATATTTGTGTTCTGAGGCCAGGACGTCTCGTGTTTTTTGGGAATACTCCATTGCGCCAATACCCATGAAGGTTACTAAGTGTTATTTGACGCTCAGCACAGCTTCTCTTTGTGAGCAAGAGCCGAAGCTCGGTAAGTGCCAAGTGTGCTTGGATGTGCAGTCGTTCAGCAGAGGTAGAGAGTTTGCTGTTGCTAGCGATTGGTTTAGATAATAGTTTTTGTTTTTTGCGTAAAAATGACTTCATATTTCGATTATAGCATCAGACCAAGAAAGACTCGAACCTAAACAACAGGGTTAAGTAGTGAGCGCAAAGAAAAAGAGACTGGTTTTGGAACCAATCTCTTTCTGTTATTTTCACTTGGTAGCCCAAGTCCATTCGAATTGGAACGTACTGTTTGCTGAGTTGAGTCGGTGTAAGACTATCTTTGTCTAGACTAGGCTTTTAAGTAAAGGGAATTCTCTGTACGGTTGGCTGTATGTTCCTGAACCCATGTGGCCTTGGCCTTTCGCAAGTATAAACTTGGCGCCAAGTTTCTCGGCAGCAGGTCGTGCCTGCTTATCGTCACAACCCCATGGGTCATTATCTGAGTTAATCAATATGATTTCGTCTGCATGTTGTTTGATTTCATTCCAATCAAAGTTATCGGGTAGCATATTATTAGCTTCGCCTGAGATATGCTCGTAGTAGCCAGAAACAAGGATGACTTGGTGGACTTTTATCTTGAAGAACTGCATCATGTAGAGAATTAATGGACAGGCAGAAGAGTGACAAATAATAATAGTATCTTCATCTATCGCAGGTAGGTTTTGCTCAACAAAGTTTCTTGTCTCGACTAGTTTTGGGTGGTCGGTATTTGGTAGTAATGGCCACCAAACGGTGTATCCTTTTGATTCAAGGTACTTCTTAGTGTCAGCGAACCAAAAGTAATCTTTATCACTTCCGCCACTTCCATGTAAAAGAATCGCTTGCTTCATAGATACATCATACCAAATATCCAAGCAGGACTCGAACCAATTAACACCTTAGCCTTTTTAGCAAAACCCCCCTGCTATTTCTAACAGAAGCCAAAGTGCTTATGGTAGCCCATGTACATTCGAATTGGAACCTACTCCTTGCGGAGCTGAGCAGGTGGGCGCAGCTCAACAGGTTTGTATCAGTGGTAACTTACTCTACCGCAGGGGACTAGAAGCACGATGTAAAATTAAATCAATGAATTAAGAAGAAGTGATACCGATTCTAAGATTTAACAAGGATTTGCGGCTAACACTCTATGGTATTCTTGAAAATTAGCGTCCCATGCGTTAAACAGTGGAGGACTTTCTTGGGCAATCATTCTTTGTATCTGTGCTTCTGTGACTATATACCCAGAGGCCCTTTGACGTTTTCTGTCCTCTAACCCAACATAATATGCCCAACTCTCGTCCATCCTTATTTTTATGGGGAGCAGAAGCGCATTTCTTGCATCTACACATGCTGCCCATGCTTCGGCTCGAGGTTCACCAGGTGGAGGCGGAGTCGGTGTGGGAGGTAAGGGTGGTTGAGTTTGTGATATTGGTGTTGAAGAGGGGGTATTGTCCAAAGCCGAGTCTGAATTTATAGTCGGTTGGGTAGAATTGTTTGTAGGTTCTTGCATTGTTGATACTGGCGTCTTACTATTGCTCTCATCTTTTTTTACGTTTTCACCCTTAACAACTTTTTTACTTGATTCCGAAGAAGTCTTTATTTGAGACACGGGCATGTTGTATTTACTAGACCCGTATATTATTACTGGTATGCCCATGACTAGACTTAAACCGATACCAGCAGCTAGAAGTTTGTTTTTTGTTGATAACATAAGCATACGTTTTATATGAAATTTCATTTACACTTATTGTACACCCGAACCCCTTAACAGCTTAGAATTTTAAGTTACAAAAAACCTCTGCTATTTCTAACAGAGGTTAAAGTGCTTATGGTAGCGGGGGCAGGACTCGAACCTGCGACCTTGTGGTTATGAGCCACACGAGCTGCCACTGCTCTACCCCGCGATATTGTCTTTTTGAGACTTGCTCAAAAACTTAACTTATCATAACAGAACAGGGGTGGTATTGTCAATAAAGCAAAAGGCACTCCCCATAAAGAAGAGTGCCTTCGTGACTAGTAAAAATTACCAGCTACGTTGACGGAATGAACCGCCATTGCCACCACCGTTACCGCCGCCGTTTCCACCGAAGTCTCGACGAGGTCGATCTTCTTTAGGACGTGCTTCGTTAACAGTAATAGCGCGACCACCGAGGTCAGAATTGTGAAGAGCTTTTTCAGCTGCTTTTCCTTCTTCATCGTTTTCGAACTCAACAAAGCCGAAGCCCTTGCTGCGTCCTGTGTCGCGATCCTTGACTACTACAGCAGATGCAATTGCACCGTGAGCGCCAAAGATTTGTGCGAGCTCATCATCAGAAGTACTGAATGGTAAGCCACCAACAAAAAGTTTGTACATGTAATTTGTTTCCTTGTTTTTAACCGCTAGGTACGACCTTTACCTTATTGAACTTTGCTATCGAGCGATCTGCTTTTGTGGTTATAAACCAAGAAACATCTACATCGAACTTTTTATGCCAAGAACAGATAAGAACCTGCACCCTTAGTAAAGCATATAACGCTGAGATATCAAAGCTAATAAAAAACTAACTTGACATATTTACAAACTTATGTATAATAGTAAGCGTATCAAAGATACAAAAACAACAAAAAACA
>CALRBE010000008.1 GCA_943354005.1 uncultured Candidatus Saccharimonas sp. | reverse complement strand
ACGTTCGATCATTGTAAGCAACAGCGACTCCACTTCTTGGCATGTTTGTAGGGTTTCGTCATCTATTTCACCCCTCAGTACCAAAAGCGTAGTAATGGCATAGTGACGAAAAAGCAGAATCTGGGGAATATAGCTCAGCTCGTGAGTTGTAAGTTGTCTGGTCTTTATATACATATTGATATAACGGGTTACAAGCTTCATATCACTAGTTTCAAAAAGTAGTGACCATAGGCTAAACGCCAGACATACCACCACCGGCATGACGACTAAATCATCAAAGTCCAATATACCGACTAGCTTATTATTGACATCAAAAAGTGTGTTTTCGATATCGTAATCGTTGTGAACATAGCCATATGCTAATCTATTGTCTAGGATGACGGTGTATGCGCGTGCGTGACCAATAAGTTCTTTAACATGTGAGTTAACGATTTCCTCATTAATAATTTGATCAGTAAACTCGCCTGGTGTAAGCTGTAGAACTGGATTTGCGTTAGTTTGCTGAGCATATTGTATACCGATCTGATGCATTACTGCTTGGCTGGCCGCGAGCTGATCAATAATTGTTGCATTATAGCTTTCTGGATGATGCCCGGCTATATACTCCATAGCAATTGCACTCCATTGGTTTTGACCGATATTTATATTGGACATATATTTGCCTGAAGTATTTGGCAGAACGCGTGGGACTGATAGGCCATTAATACGGAGCTTTTGCATGAAGTCGACTTCGCGATTAATGTCGTCAACGCTTTTTTTTACGTATCTATAGACACGTAATACAAAAGTATCATCGCTTTTGATAATAAACGTACTATTTTCGATTCCACTATCCACGGCCGTGAAGGTAAAGTCAGCATACCCGTATTTCAAAACTAAACGCTTTAAGTTGTTTTTGTCGGCTTGAAATTGCCCAGTTTTTTTGTAGACCATATTGGAGATTATATCAATAAAAAAGCTTAAATTTCTTCTAATTAATACGATCTTCTTGTGTAAGTTTTTTACGCTTTAGTTTTCTTGCCTTTTCATATAAGGCTCTTTTTGTTGTAATCTTCTGTAATTTATTCTGTTTTGTTTTATCGCGTTTTTTCATAATAGTCTTATTATACTTGATGATTATCTTACGGGGTAATTTCGCCTTTAAAAAGCTTAAGGTTATACTAGATATATGCCGCAAAAAAAAGTTAATCAGAAATTAAAAGCTAACTTGAGCCTTATGCTCAATATCCATTTTCTTTATATAATCGCACTCGTCATTCAACTTATTGCTTTTGACGCAGGTAATCTAATTGAACCTATAGTTGTATTCAGACGATGGATATTATTGGTTTCATCACTCGTTGTGATCATTTTTCTTTGGTTTATTTCGCGAAAGAGCAACGTTTCTCAAGCCATATTACGTCGAGTAATCATTGCCTTAATAGTAGTCGATGTTTCAATAGCCTCATTTTATGTCTATACGCAAAGAGGAATGGCAAGCAAGGCAGTATTCCTGTACATCGTGCCTCTGCTTGTTGCGGCTTGCATGCAGCGGAAGATAGCTCTTTTTAGTGCTAGTGTTTTATGTGTTGCGGCATACCTTATTGCAGCAATTGGTTACTTTAAGCTAAATTTTAATGAAGGCTACAAGATTGAATTATATGGTGAAGCTGGCTTCTACTCAGCAATGCTACTGCTAATTGCCCTGGCCCTCTGGATACTGGTTCGTCCTCAAAAGAATACGTAGCGTATACTTATTTATATGCTAAACGTTAATGAAGATCAGTTTGAGTTATTAGTTTCTGATGCAATTGATGCAATTCCAGAGAAATACTTTAAAAAAATCAAAAACGTTGTATTTGTGACTGCTAATGAACCTACTCCAGAACAAATACAGAAGCTACGACTGCTGCCGGGTCATTCCCTTTTCGGTCTCTACGAAGGCATACCGCTGACTAGCCGTAATAGTGGGTATAACCTTGTACTGCCCGATAAAATTACAATTTTTAGGTTACCAATGCTTAGTTATTGTAAAGATGAAATCAGTCTCAAGGGGCAAGTACATAAGACAGTTTGGCACGAAGTAGCACATTATTTTGGCCTATCTCACGAAGCTATGGACAAGCTTGGTGGAATTTAAGGATAACCATTATCTTTGATATACTGAAGGAAAGTAAACTGAATCTATAAGGGTATAATATGGAAAATAACGAAATTCCTCAACAAAAACAATCTCTGTGGCAAAAAATAACGCATACTTTTACAACTAAAAGGCCTGCGCAAGCCCTACTTGTAATTGTATTTATAGTTCTCGGAATCATTGGAATTGGGTATTCTTTTGCCTCCACTGGTACACCCTCATCACCTGTTCCATCAGCGACGACATGTGGTGCTCGAGTACAAAACTATACATACAAAGTTCCTTTTGGAAATGCAGTATGGAACCAGCCGGCATGTAACCTACCCATAGATTCGCAGTCTGCAGATTACGCTTCACGTTTTTGGAATTATCGGAATGGCAATGACCTATCTGCAACTGGTCTAGCCGCTAGAAGTAACACAACAGTTGGTTTTGGCTTCGAAGATGTCAGGGCAAACTATTCAAGAACAGTTTTAAATGCCAAAGATGCTAATAGGACAATCCAAATTTATTCATCAGTATATGCCTCAAATCTAGATGGGACCGGAGCCTTATTCAGTACGATACCAAAAACTAGCATCCCCTGGAATGACGCCTGGGTAATTGGGGAGGCTGGAGATAATGAGGCCGTTATACTAAATGATCAGACTGGTGAGATTATCTACCTTGCTGGTGTTAAAAGAGGTTTCGAAAGAATTTCCCAATGTGGTGTCTTAATTGGAGATAGACTGTGTACCTACGCCGTTCAAGTTAGCCGCAATCCCTCTGGACAGAAAATAGATTATCGCACTTACGAAGGTAGCACTGGAGACCGTGGTGCAGGCATATCATTCTACGCAACCCTTACTACTCCTGATGAAGTAGCTGCTGGAGAAATTCGTCATGCACTTGGTATGGCCATACCTAGTACGGCAATTGGTCCAGAATGTACTCCTTCACAGCTTAATACTGCAGCTGAGGGTACAACGTGTGGAACAGCAGTAGCTCCAGCGAGTAAGTTTGAACATGCGGCCGCAAAAACGCATTCAGCTCGTCTTGGGAAAAATTCTCCAGAGCTAGATGCACTATATACTCAAAAAGCCCTTATACCTGAGGGTTCTCGTTTTAAACTTAATGTGGACGATGCCTATGTTGAAAACTGGATAAACTCTAAGCCTGATCTAAAAGCTGATGTTAAAAAAGCCCAGACTGCAAGAATTTTTGCACGAGCTATGAGAGACTATGGCATTATAATCGTAGATACTAGCGGCGTATCCGTTATACAAGTATCAAGTTCCCTAAACCCAAGCGTTAAAAAGGCCTGGGCAAGCGTAGGTATCAACGACGCTTCAGATAATACCCTACTAAACGGACTTATAAGCCAAGACAATATACAGCTTGTTGCCCCACCTACGAATAATTGTAGCAACGGTCAAAAGTCTACCTTTTACTGCAAATATGTTACAAGTAGTTATCCTACCACTCAAACGACGACGACTACACCTCCAACTCCAACGCCGCCCACACCTACTCCCATGCAGCCCACACCCCCAACAGGACAGATGACCCCTCCTGCAGTAGTTGTTCCCACGTCAGTTAAGATACCAAGCAGCTTCCCTGTATCAATAGGATGGGATAGTAGCCTGTTCGAATTCAGACAGGGCGCGTCGCTATCTTGGGGTGCCAGTACCTCACCAAAAATCGTTACTAACTATCAGATTAAAAAGAATGGAAAAGTGATATATAACGGCGTTAATAGGACATTCACAGATTTCAACCTTAACGCTGGACAAAAATATAAATACGAATTTTCTGCTATAGATAGTGCCGGTAACAAATCTGTGCCTACAGTTTATGAGCGTAACTATACATGTGGATGGTTCGGATGGTCTTGTTCGTTTACTAAGTAATTAGAATAGTCTTGTAATAATAATATAAGTGAGCATGAATAAACCTAGTAGGCATCTAAAGTAGTTTACGCCGCTTGTTATTTCAAGTAGTGCCCAGATAGTAAGACCTAGCGTGGCAATAATACCGAGTATGTTCTGCGCTGTGCCGCTGACAAATTTAGTAGCAATTGTACAGACTATCCATATTGAAAGAGGAATATTAGGTAACTGAAAGAGGACTAAGGAATTATTTGAATCATAAAAAAATCGGTTGCGAGAAAGTTTTTTACTTTTTTGCAACCGATTAGTCGTAGTCATAAGATGACTACATTGCGCCAGGCTGTGGAGTCTGGTCTGTAGGAGCAGGTGCTGCTGGCTCTACTGGTGCCTCTGCAACTGGTGCCGGAGCTGGTGCCTCTGCAACTGGTGCTGGTGGAGTGACAGGTGGGTCCATTACTGGCATTGCAGCTGGATCAACAGGGTCTGTTGGCATTACTGGCATTGCAGCTGGATCAACAGGCTGTGGTGTAGTTGTATTATCGTTCGTTGGTGTTTGGTTTGTTGTTGGGTTCATATATTTTTTTCTCCTGAAACCATAATAGCTATGTTTTTTATATTTTACAAAATAAAATGTTGTAGTTTGTTATACGTCAGCAAGATTAAGCCTGCCCTCATATTTAAGTGAGGCGATATACTCTTGTTGTGATGTGAGCAGTTCGGCTGGTGACATTGATTCAATAGCTCGTCTATAGCGTTCTGATTCCTGAGATAATGTAGAGTCTATTTCAATGACTATCGGATCTACCATTAATGCTTTTTGATTAATTCCAAGTATATTTAGTGTTTCGAGTGATCTGACTCTAGAAAGTGCAACGTAGCCCATACCAGTTATGAAGGTTTTAGATAGATCAATCTGAGCAGCATCAAGTGTCATACCCTGGCTTTTATGGACCGTGATGGCCCATGCCAGTCGCAACGGCAACTGATTGATCTCTGCGATAACGCTATCCCCTTCTTCAACTCTCCAGCTTCCCATTGGAACGGAAATTGTTTTACCATCTAGAGTGTCAACAATAGGTGCACCGTCTAGTGCAAATGACACAACTTTTCCAAGCGTTCCATTAACAAATCCTTTTGCGTAATTATTCTGTACGAACATAACAATTGCGTTCTTTTTGAGTATAAGTTCTTCTGGCGCTAGACAGTTGTTCTTTAAAGTTTTGGCTACTGACTTATCTCCTTTTTGGGTCATCTTATAAGATCGAGGTTTACCGGATAATTTGGTAAGCTCCTGTTGATTCATAACGTCGACGTCTACATTATGTGTGAATAGTTTCGTCGGAGTAATATCTGAAATAATCTCTGCATTAATTCTATCTTGGATAAGTTCATGAGACTTTTCGGAAACTTCACCGTCTCGCATTTCATTAAGTAATTGAATGAGTGCATCATCATCCTGTCTATGTTGTTCTGTAAGGTAGCAAATATGGATGTCCATCTCGTTCCATATAGCAGCATCAGTCACGTATTGTGCTCGCGTCATTCGCGATACAGGAGGCAATTGAAATAAATCACCACACAGTACAACTTGGATACCTCCGAAAGGTTTACTGTTGCCGTGCATCTTCTGCAGCACATCATTCACCATATCTAGTCTGAAATGATGCAGCATGGAAACCTCGTCGATGATTAGGACTTTAGCTTCTGCAATACTCTTACGTACATCTTTCTTTGCAAACATGTGAGCAAGATCTGCTTGGCTTAATGACTCCTTAATACCTATATGGGCCCATGAGTGTATAGTCTTTCCCTGCATATGAGTTGCAGCGATGCCTGTTGAGGCAGTTATAGCCACCGGGATATGCTTCTTTTTCAGGTACCCAATGTACTCGTTAAGTACGTATGTCTTGCCGCTACCGGCAGCGCCAGTCAGGAATACATTCTTACCAAGCTTTAGGATATCGAGTGCGTGTGCTTGTGTCATAGACTATCTATTTTAGCGTATCAATGGAATTTAATGGCATCGATATTTGAATGATATACTAATAGTTATTATGGTAATGGTATCTGACGTCCTTATTACTGTTGGAAGCATAGTATTCGTATATATGACTGCCTGGTTTTTACTGGCAATTATTTCTAAACGTAACGATATAGCCGACACCGCTTGGGGAATAGGCTTTATAGTTGCTGCGGTAAGTGCCCTTGCGCTTAATCCAAATCCTTCTATCGTTTCCTATGTGGTAGTGCTACTAACTACCATCTGGGGTCTTAGATTGGCAATTCACATAGCAACCCGCAATAAAGGAAAGCACGAAGATTTTCGATATGCACAATGGAGGAAAGAATGGGGCAAACTGTTTTTAGTACGTTCATTCCTGCAGGTATTTATACTCCAGGGGATTCTTCTTGTACTAGTTTCCTTACCTGTAACCCTGTCTGCCGGTATACAGAATACTCTTTCAGTATCAGCGTGGTTTGCAGCTGGCGTGCTGCTTTGGACGCTTGGCTTCATATTTGAG
The DNA here is from genome assembly GCA_943354005.1 of uncultured Candidatus Saccharimonas sp. GTDB lineage: Bacteria > Patescibacteriota > Saccharimonadia > Saccharimonadales > AWTP1-31 > CAJAXB01. The sequence goes on along the minus strand of CALRBE010000008.1, from coordinate 32,718 downwards.
ACTATTGGCGATTACCAGCTACGCATGTTCTTAAGTAGTAGAAAAGAAAAAAGCGCCGTAATGCAAACAGGCCTGTGGCGATATACTCGTCACCCAAACTATTTTGGTGAAGTAACTCAGTGGTGGGGCCTATGGCTAATATGTGCCTCTTCTTCCCTACCCTTAGGTACTAAGCTATTTGCACTAATTGGACCAGCAACGATTACAGTCCTGATTCTTTTTGTTTCTGGCATACCTCTTCTCGAGAAAAAGTACGCAAAAGACAAAAAATATCAAGAATATGCACGAAGAACTAACATTTTCTTTCCAGGTAACCCTAGAAAGGTAGCCAAATAATCGAGCTTGTGTTAAAATAAGTCTAATGATTAGTGCGTAAGCCGCTTACTAGCGGTTATTTTATTGAAAAAGGATAGTGACATATGGACCCAAAAAAGATTAGAAACGTTGCAATAATTGCTCACGTTGACCATGGTAAAACAACTCTAGTTGACGGACTGCTAAAGCAGTCTAATACATTCCGTGATAATCAGGCTGAGATGAGCCAAGACCTCATTATGGACAGCGGCGATCAGGAACGTGAGCGCGGTATTACTATTACAGCCAAGATTACAGCTGTGCAACATGACGATTTCCATATCAATATTATTGATACTCCTGGGCACGCCGACTTTGGCGGTGAGGTTGAACGTACTCTAAATATGGCAGATGGCTGTCTTCTTATCGTTGATGCTCAAGAAGGTCCTATGCCACAGACTAAGTTTGTACTTACAAAAGCACTAGCCCTAAACCTAAAACCAATTGTTGTTATCAATAAAATAGATAAGCCTGGAAGCCGTATTGCTGAAGTTGAAGATGAGCTTGCTGATCTTTTCCTAGAACTAGCCGTACACGAAGACCAGCTACATTATCCAATTTATTATGCTGTAGGACGTGCTGGTAAGGCATGGAAAACAATCCCAGAAAATTCAGAGGCTGATGGCGACTTATCTGTACTTTTCGACGGAATTATAAACGATGTTCCTTCACCTTCCGTAGAGCCAGATCTTCCATTCCAAATGCTCGTAACTGCCCTTAGCTGGGACAGTTTCCAAGGTAAATACGCTGTTGGGCGTATTTCACGTGGCCAAATCAAGTCTAGCGACCAAGTTGCAGTGTGTAAAAAAGATGGTACATTCGTAAAAGCAAAAATAGATAAAATCTATAACCACCAAGGTCTTGCTAAGATTGAGACTCCAACTGCAATCGCCGGTGATATTGTAAGTATTACTGGTATGGGAAATATTCAGATCGGTGAAACAATTGCAGATCCCGAGAAGCCAGAGGCATTGCCTATTCTTGAAGTTGAAGCACCGACTCTTAAAATTTATCTAGGTCCAAATACATCCCCTTTCAAAGGCACTGAAGCTGACTTTAGCACTAGCCGCCAAATTGCTGATCGCCTTAAAAAAGAACTTGAAACAAATATCGGACTACTCGTAGAGCAAGATGGTATTGGCTTCTTGATCTCAGGACGTGGTGAGCTTCACTTAAGTGTACTCATTGAGACAATGCGTCGTGAAGGATTTGAATTTGAAGTTGGACGACCACAAGTGGTAACTCATGAAAAAGACGGCAAAACTATGGAGCCTCTAGAAGAGGTTATTATTGAAGTTGGTGCCGAGCAAGTTGGTTCTGTACAGGCCGAACTTGGACAGCGACGTGCAAATCTTAAAGAGCAGTTCACTACATCTCGTGGTGTAACAAAGCTTATTTACGAAATGCCTACTCGTACACTTCTTGGATTACGTAACACTCTTATGACAGCGACTAAAGGTACTGCTATCATGAATAGTCTTATTATTGGATACCAAGAACTTGGTGCTAGTCTTAATCAACAGCGTAATGGTGTTCTTATTGCCTTCCAGACTGGAAATACTACAGCCTATGCACTTCAAACAGTAGAAGAACGTGGTACTTGTTTTGTTGGCCCTGGAACAAAAGTATATGCTGGACAGATTATTGGTCTCAATACTCGTAGTGATGATATGGAAATTAACGTAGCAAAAGAAAAGCACCTCACAAACATGCGTAGTAGCAGTAGTGATGGTGTCGTACAGCTTACGCCTCCAGTGATCTTTAGCCTAGAAGAATGTCTCGACTTCCTCGAGAATGATGAGCTCCTTGAAGTTACACCTCAGAGTCTTCGTCTCCGTAAGCGCGAGATGGATCCAAGTAAGCGAAAACGTCAGAAAAGCTAATAACCTTTAGCGTAAAGTACTAGACAATTCATAAATTACGTGTTATGATTAGAGTCTATTTGTGATTCTATTGAATGTCGAGTCGTTTGAAGTATTTTCTCGCTGTTCACTTCTTCGCAGTTAGAGATAATATTAATACATGTAAAAGCGTATAACTACGCTCCATGTCAACAAACGAAAGGTACATTCTTGTACAACAACACTTATTCTTCATATGGTCGTAATAAAGGCGGCCGAACATCATATAAAAGCAAACCATCTTCACGAGGAAATCGTCGAGGAGCTTATATTGATCCTTCAAAATTTATTAACATTCCTAAACCACGCACTGAACAGCCTGTTTATGTTGCAAAGAACGCATTCGCTGATTTTCCTTTCCATGATGGATTAAAGAAAAACATTGAAAAAGCTGGCTATGTAACACCGACTGCTATTCAAGACAAGGCTATTACTCATGTACTATCTGGTAAGGACGTTATTGGACTAGCAAACACAGGTACAGGTAAAACTGCAGCCTTCGTATTGCCTACTATTCAACGTCTACTTGAAATGCCTCGTGGCACAACAGCATTAATCGTTGCTCCTACGCGTGAACTCGCACAGCAGATTGATGATGAATTTAAAATCTTCAGTCGAGGTGCAGGCTTCTTGAGCGTACTTTGTGTCGGTGGAATGAACATTGTGCCTCAGATTAGAACTCTACGAGAAAAACCTGAGGTAGTTATTGGTACTCCAGGACGACTAAAAGACCTAGTAGAGCGAGGTATACTATCCCTAGCTAAAACTCAAATTGTAATCCTTGACGAAGCAGACCAAATGCTTGATATGGGCTTCATCGGAGATATCGAATTCCTAATTGACCTACTTCCACAGGAACGCCAAGGTCTATGCTTTAGTGCAACTATGTCTCCAGCAATTAGTAATCTTATTCATAAGTTACTTAAAGACCCTGAAACAATTTCAGTTGTTTCTCCTGTAACTAGTGAGCATATCGCTCAAGACGTCATTAAGACTACTAAAGATCAGAAGCTAAATAAGCTTGGTGAAATGTTAGAAGATCCTAACTTTGAAAAAGTTCTCGTCTTTGGCGAAACAAAGTGGGGCGTCCAGAAACTCGCAGATCATCTTAATGATCTCGGGCATAAGGCTGAAGCTATCCATGGTAACAAGTCACAACCACAGCGACAACGTGCACTTAACGCGTTCAAACAAGACCGCGTAAAAGTACTTGTAGCAACAGACGTTGCAGCTCGTGGCCTAGACATTCCAAATGTTTCACACGTCATTAACTTTGACCAACCGAACACATATTCAGATTACGTACACCGTATTGGTCGTACTGGTCGTGCCGGTAATACTGGTCAAGCCTACACGTTCATAGCAAACTACTAATCACTTCGTAATTTGCAGGTTATTTAGGTTACAATAGACCCTATAATATAAGGAGGGTCAATATGTTTCAAATAATAGCAAATCATTCGGTTGAGCATAGTTCTAGCAGCGCTTCTATCTTTATTGGTGGGGCGCTGTTTGCATTACTAGCTACTATGGCCGTAGTTATAAAAGTGAGGACAAAATAATGGAAGTTTCACTAAACGCTGATCATAAAAAAGTATCCGCTAAGGCAGTAGCTCATATGAAAGGGCCTGCATTAATTAAAGGTATCGCGCATTTTACTGAATTTGACGTCGATGGTTCAAAATACGTACATATTAAACTAGAAGTAACGGCTGACCCTAGTGTATTTACTGAGGGCCAACATGCTGTACATATTCATGAAAAAGCGTCCTGTGATTGTGATGGCTTTAAGTGTGCTGGTGGACATTTTGATCCCGGTCCAAATGGTAATACAGATCCCGATGCAAATCACGGTTATCATTCAGGTGACCTTCCGTCTATTAGGATTGATTCGAAAGGACACGGCATTCTAGAAGCGATTACAACTCGTGTAACACTCTCAGACGGCCCTGTATCATTACTCGATAAAGAATCAGCACCAGAAGGCACTTCGCTAATGATTCACGCTAATATCGACCCACATACGCCTGGAGAGTCAGGATCTGGACACAGCGGTGGACCAAGACTTGCTTGCGGAACAATAGATAAAGTTTAAACTACTTTGCTTGGCTACTATTTTCTTCGCGCCACTTATTGATTTCTGAATGGTTTCCACTTAGTAGAACATTGGGTACACTCATGTCTTCAAATACTTCTGGACGAGTATATTGAGGGAATTCCAGTGTATGGCCATCGCTAAAACTTTCAATCAGAGTACTTGTTGCGCCGCCTAGTACTCCAGGTATTAGCCGTACAACGCTGTCTGTTATGACCATTGCAGGGATTTCACCGCCAGTAAGTATGTAGTCGCCGATAGATACTTGCATGTCGACAAGTGTCGTTATACGCTCGTCATAGCCTTCATATCGTCCACATATAATTATTAAGCCGTTGTTTAGATCAGCAGCAGCTTGAGCGGTTGTCTGCTTCCAGCGTTCACCACGTGCGGTCATTAGCAGCACCTTAGCATTAGGATCCTGTTCTTTTGCATGACGTACCGCAGCGAAGAGAGGCTCAGGCTTAAGGAGCATACCGTCACCTCCACCATATGGCGTATCGTCTACGGTTTTGCGTGGGCCAAGGCCAAAATCTCGTAAGTTTACGTAGCTTATATCAAGTAGCTTCTGTTCTTGGGCTTTCCATAGCATACTCTTATCGATAACGCCTGGAAACATATCTGGGAACAATGTAATTATTTGAATCTTCATATATGTATATTTTACAATATTTTAAGTCTTTTTGAAAGTTTAGGCTTAAACAAAAAGAACCCCTAGGGGGTTCCGTCTGTCACATAAAGCTCCCATCTTTCGATGGCTCGCATGAGCTTTCTAAATTCGTTTTTGTTTTTTAAATCGTCTTGATTAGACTTCTACTATTTTACAATGGATGGTTATGCTAATGCAAGTCTTTTTTAGATATCGAGATCATCTAGATCTTCAAGTTCACGTCGAGTTTTCTTAGCTAGATCACTCTCAGCTGCAATATCTTCTTCAACTTCAGGTTCTTGAGCTTCAACGCTAATTTCTTCTGTAGACTCGTTATCGTCGTCCATATTTGTACGTTCAGTGTCGTTCTCTACTTTTGGAGCCTCGTTAGTGCGTTCCGGACGAACGTAATCTTCTGGACCATTATCAATAATTTTAAGGTTATAACGTTCTTCATTTTTCGTACCTAAGGCTCGCAAAAGAGTACGTAGACTCTGTGCAGTGGCACCTCTTTTACCAATTATTCGTCCAAGATCCTCAGGGTCTACTGTTAATTCAAGAAGAACACCCTTATCGTCAATTCGGCGATCTATTTGAACAGCGTCTGGCTTACCCACTAATGATTTAACTATATATTCTACGAACTGTTGATCGATACTACTCATACTGTATAACTCCTGTTTTTAGTAACATCTTTAGTATAGCAAACAATGCAGTATACAAATTTAATTGTACTATTTTTTTAGTCTTCTTGAGATTCTTTTGCTGGAGTAGCTTCAGTTACTTCTGGAGCAACAGTCTCTTCTACTTCAGCAGGTACTTCTGGGGCAACAGCTTCTTCTTTTGGTTGCTGGCTACGAAGTTTTTCAGGATTTCGTGCTTTTCGTTCTTTTGGAGCATCAAGAGTGAACCATTCGGGAAGTTTAACACCTTCTTTTTGTATAAGACGTGCAACTCTTTGAGATGGCTGTGCACCATGTGAAAGGTAAAATGTTGCCTTTTCTGCATCAATCTTTGCATTTTTAGTGTGCGGATCATAGTGACCTAACTGCGCAACAAAGCGTCCGCTTGTTGGTGTTAGTCGGCTATCCTGAACAACAACACGAAATGTTGCATGTCCTTTTCTTCCAGTACGTTGCATTCGAATGGCTAGCATATAAGGCTTTACTCTCTCTTTCTATAAAAAATAGTTGTTTACATTAATATAAAGACTTAGAGACTATTTTACAGGTAACCGCCCCTGTTGTCAACTCTTGTATCCTTGAAGTGCAACTTCGGCTGCTTTTTGCTGACCAGCCTGTTTACTTGGACCCACACCCTGACCTTTTAATTCTCCGTTAACAAAGACTCCGACAGTGAATATCTTATCGTGGTCGGGGCCTATTTCACTGAGTACTTTATAGACAGGAGTTGAGCCTTCTTTGCTCTGTGCTGCTTCCTGAAAATGAGATTTTGGATCCATCCATGAGCCGCTATCTAATATGCCTTGGAAAGTCGTTATAAGGCTATCGTGAATAAAGCGTGCGACTGCTTCGTAGCCCTGATCTAGATACAATGAGCCAACGACAGCTTCGTAGCAGTTTGCGAGTATCTGAGCACGTGCACGAGCAGTACCGCGCTTCTCGCCTTTACTTAGTCGTAGTAGAGGTTCAAAGTCATTACGAGAAGCAGCAGCACTAATGCTTTCAGTTCTAACTAAAGAGCTTCTCCAGTTAGTAAGTACTCCTTCTGGATCAGTAAAGTTGCTATATAAGAAGCTGGTTACAACAAGTTCGAGTACTGCATCACCTAGAAATTCTAGTCGTTCATTATGCTCTGTAACAGTTTTACGGTGCTCATTAACATATGATCGGTGCGTAAATGCTCGAACTAACAGCTCGATATCGTTATATTTAACTCCTAGAACGTCGCGTGCAAAAGTTATGTATTCCTGGTGGTCCTGTCTCATGATGATAACCCTAAGTTTCCTGATCGTATCCTCTTAAGACCGATCAACATAAGTTTTTCAATATCTTCGTAGGCAATTTTATCTAATGCTTCAACTGCTGGGAACCATTTGATGCCATTCATCCATTCCTCAGGCTTAAGAGCGTCGGTATCGCCCTGGGCTTGCACAAGAAAAATTTCTGTTGTCATAAGGACCAAACTATTTGTTCTACGATAGCGAAAGTTTATTTTTCCAAGCCAGTTAAGCACGTCCATCTTCTGTAATCCTGTCTCTTCCATTATCTCACGCTCGGCAGTTTCCTTAGATGACTCGCCTTCTTCAATGTGGCCTTTTGGTATAGTCCAGCGGTCTTTTGCATCTTGGATTAGAAGGATTTCAACTTCTTTGTTTTTGTCGCGTCGAAAAACTACCCCTCCAGCAGTGGGCTCACGTACAACTTCGCTAATAGCAGGTCGACGTTTATTTACAAATTTCTTTATGCCTTCAAATGGGGCTGGTCGTTTCATTATGCTTTTTCTTTCTTATTCAGGCCTGCCGGAATTTCGAGGGAGCCGTCTTCATATTTACGAAGTGCTGTTCCAAGTACTCCGTTGATAAACTTAGAGCTATTATCCCCACCAAAAGCCTTTGACAGTTCTACGGCTTCGTTAATTACAACCTTGGGCGGAACTTCTTTATTTTTCAAGAGTTCATACAGGCTCATTCTTAGGACTATACGATCCATACGTGCGATATCTGCAATCGGCCACTCAGGAGCAATAGGTTGCAGTGTACTATCTAGATTACTTGCTTGCTCTGTAACACCGATTACTAGATTTTTTATAAAATCTTGGTCGTCGACAGTATCGTGGTAACGAGCAATGTTGCGGTCTAAGACATCGTTAATATCAAAAGCTTCATCGCCACAGTCTTTACGAAAATCATATTCGTATAGTGTCTGTAGTACCAATATTCGGCCTAGATGACGATTTGATGCCATATTTGTTAATTTCCTGTCTACGTAACTACTATTAGTATATCGTAGATATGCTTATTTACTTGCAGGTTTTGCGCTCTCACGCTTTGTTGTGTACACGTTAACTGGTGATTTGCCATTAACTTTACGTGCAAGTGTTAGTACAAGGTGGCTTCGGCGGGTGCCGGTTCGGCGGGGACTAGTTCGTTTCTTTGGTTTTCCCATAGTAAAACAGGCTCCTGTTGCTTATTAATTTTATGATATTAAACTAATTATAACGCTTTTTGGACTAATACTCAAGTCATAGTTTGTATTGACTTTATAGAGTTTATTTGGTATAATATATAACATGATTACAATACCTGAATTCAATAAGATTCCGTTACACGAAATAGCAGCCGTTACGACTGGAGAAGCCCCTGATCGCATGGCTTTATCCAATAAATTTTCATGGGATGTTGGTAGACCAGTTATTGATAATTTTATCGACCTAGCAGAAATAATTGATATGCGTAATCTTCATGTAGAGGAACGTGCACAGTTTGCAATTGATGACCTACGGGAGAGAATATCTAATAGCGATGGTAAAAACATATTTGAAAATAGAGATCTAGTCAAAGAAGCTAGTATTGAGTTTGCGAATAACTTGAATTCCTTGAGCCGTAATGAGCTAGATAGTATCGAGAATAACGTTTTACATTACGCTTATAACGGCATAATCGCACTACGCGAAGCAAACAAGCTTAAGACACCGGCAGGGAGCATTACTTTTCTGGGCAATATAAATAGACTAGGTCTAACTTTTAATAAAAATGAATAATTCTACTAACAAACCAAATCCAATTGAGACTATTGGGCGCGGATTACGTGCTGCACTTCATGGTGCCGTGATACTTGATACGCCTCCCTCACGAGATAATAGAGTTAACCGAAACGCAGGTCGCACCGCAATAGCTGGAGCAATACTGTTCTTTGGAGGATTGGTATTAGCAGCGAGCCATATCGAGCCTCAGGTATGTCAGTCCTTTGGGCGAGATGATTTCAGTAGATATGATGATCCTAACATGTTAGCGAGCCAAATTGCTCCTTTAATTAATGGCAATACATCTGCTAGCGATACATTTGATCGCACTCTGTATCAACTTATTGACGGCGAGCGGATTAGTGTTTGCGGAGAAGCTAATATTGCTAGAGTTGAATTGTTAACAGTCGAAGGCTAGTCTTTTACAACTAAGTTAATAAGTTTGCCTGGAATAAATATTTCTTTGACCAGGTTTCCTTTAGCTGTATATTCCTTAACGTTTTCATCTTCCTTAGCGGCAGTAAGTACAACTTCTTTTTCACTGTCTTTTGGTAACTGGATTTGTGCACGTAGCTTACCGTTTACCTGCACTACGAAAGTAACCGTATCTAGTGTTACGTAATCGATATTAAGTGTTGGCCAGTGATCAATATGGATACTGTCGTCATGACCAAGCTGTGACCAAAGCTCATCAGTAATATGAGGGGCAAACGGTGCAAGTAGCATTAGAATACTTTCAATAGCAGATTGCCATACATCGTCTTTCTTAAGTTTACCCTCGCCTTTAAGCTTGTATAATCCATTAACCGCTTCCATGAGTGCAGCAATCGCTGTGTTAAAAAGTACGCCATCTATATCTTCAGTTACTTTAGCAATCGCCTTATGTTCAATCATCCTAATGTCAGCGGTTATTTTGTCGTCCAATTGCTCTTCAGATGAGGCAAGAAACTCTTGAGTGATATTCCAGACTCTATTTAAGAATCTATAGGCGCCCGGTATTCCCTGCTCATCCCATAGGACAGCAAGCTCAACTGGCGCAGCAAACATTTCATATAGTCGTATAGCGTCAGCTCCGTAGCCCTGTTCGATTACTTCTAGTGGGTCGATCCCATTGCCCTTGCTCTTACTGAATACAGAACCATCTCCGGCTTTAATTTTACCGTGATAAATCATCCTCTTGAATGGTTCAGGGGAATCGACAAGACCAATTGAATGGAAGAAGCGCATGAAGAATCGTGCATAAAGCAAGTGGGCTGTCGCATGATCACCACCGTTATAAAAATCTACTGGTATCCATTGCTTACTTCGAGCGCTACTCCAAGCTTGCTCACTGTTTGTTGGATCCACGTAGCGAAGGAAATACCAACTTGAGCAGACATAGCCGTCCATTGTGTCTGTTTCGCGTTTACCTGGCTTATTGCATGTGGGGCACGGTACATTTACCCAGTCTTCAACTCCAGCCAGTACCGATACATAGCCGCCAGTAGGACGATAGTTTTCAATTTTTGGCAGCTCTACTGGCAAGTCTTTTTCAGGAACCGCAACTGGACCACAAGATTCGCAATGAATAATTGGAATCGGAGCTCCCCAGTATCTTTGTCGGCTAATTAGCCAATCACGCATTCTGTAGTTTACTTTTTCGTGAGCTATTTTCTTGGTTTGTAAGTCTTTAACAATTTGTTCACGAGCTATAGCAGAAGACATCCCGTTATACTCTTCGGAGTTTATTAGTACACCCTCAGCGTGAGTGCAGTCTTCATCGGGCTCGTTATTAGAAACTACCCTAGTTATATCAAGATCGAACTTCTTAGCGAAAGCAAAGTCACGCTCGTCATGAGCTGGAACTGCCATTATAGCCCCAGTGCCATAGCCCATTAAGACATAATCTGCGACCCAAATAGGAATCTTTTTATTATTTACTGGGTTGATAGCATAAGCTCCCGTGAAAAGACCAGTCTTTTCTTTGTCGGCATCTTGCTGTCTTTCTACTTCAGATTTTACGATAGATGATTTGGCATAGGACGTAATATCGGCTTTATATTCTTCTGTTGTAATGTCAGCTACGAGTGGATGTTCGGGTGCAAGGACGATAAATGTTGCACCGTAAAGAGTATCCGGGCGGGTTGTGAAAACTTTAAGTTCTTTTTTATTTCCTTCAATAGCGAATGATACTTCTGCTCCAATACTTCGTCCGATCCAACTTTGTTGTGATGCCTTAACTGATTGTGTCCAATCAAGATCTTCTGTTGCTTCAAGCATTTCATCGGCAAATTTAGTAATTCTAAAGAACCACTGTTTGAGATTGCGCTTAGAGACAAGTGGGTCTTCTTCTGAGTCATGTCTCCAGCATTTTCCGCCAAGAACTTGTTCATCGGCTAGCACTGTCTTGCATTGATTGCACCACCACTGAGGACTCTCTTGCTGATACGCTAGGTTGTGCTCAAATAATTTAGTGAATACCCATTGAGTCCATTTGTAATATTCCGGGTCAGTTGTATTGATCTCTTTAGTCCAATCAACAGCCCAGCCAAGTGCTCGATATTGTTCATGATACTTCTTTATGGCAGTCTTCGTAGACTCCTGAGGAGGAACGCCAGTCTTAATAGCATAGTTTTCAGCTGGCAAACCAAACGAGTCCCAACCGATTGGCTGATAGGATGCAAATCCCTGTTGGCGCTTAGCGCGAGTCATGATGTCGGGAATAGTAAAGGCGCGTACGTGGCCAACATGAATACCGGCTCCACTCGGGTAGTTAAACATTCCAAAACCAATGTATTTTGGCTTTACGGAATCAAGATCTACCTTGTACGTGCCATCGGCATCCCATTTTTTCTGCCATTTAACTTCAATATCTTTAGGATTGTATCGCTTCATATTCAATCATTATACCGTAAAACTACAGCGGTAGGCTACTGTAAGCCGTAGTATAGTCCACGATCGCCAGGCTCAAGGTCAAACATATCACTTAAAGTTACAAGTTTATAGTTCTTTTGAAGCTCCGGTATGATACGTTTCAAAGCTTCTGTAGTAACTATAGAAGTGTCGTGCATAACCACAACTGAACCACGATGTGACTCCTGAAGAACATGCTGCACTAATGAATCGACAGACTTTTCATTCCAGTCACGTGGGTCAACATTCCATAGCATCTGTGGTGTTGGAATAGTCGAGAGCGAAGCAGCGGTATGAATTCCATAGGGAGGCCTAAACATAGTTGAAGCTGGAACGCCTGCCCTTACCATAGCCTCCTGTGTACTTACATACTCATTATTAATCTGTTCTGGCGACAACTCATCAAACATCGGATGAGACCAGGAGTGATTACCTATGTCGTGACCTTCTCTGTATGTTCGTCGGACAATTTCAGGATGTGCTGAGATCCTATTGCCTATGATAAAAAAACTGCCATATGCTTGGTATTGATTTAGTATATCGAGAACTTGAGGAGTATATAACTGGTTGGGACCATCATCAAATGTCAGGGCAATACAATTTTCTAGACTACAGTCGACGTTACTTGTTGTTCGTACGCTATTAAGCGAGTCTATGAATGAATCGCCCAATGTGTTTATCGATCTGTTTACATCTGGGAAAATTGCTCCCTCATATGGTTGTGCATTTGGCTTGTTGTCATCTATAGCTAAGGAACTAAAGTTGACTTCTGCATGGACCGGTTGATTGAGCAAAGCTGCAAAAGGCAATGCTAATACAGCTAGAATTGTAATAAACTGTAATCTACCCAATATCGTGTACTGCATGCAACCCAACTCCCTCTACTGTATTTCGCATTATACAATAGTGTACTTGCTAATACTGCAGTACCTTTTACGACGTTTTATTAATAATCGGGATTTACTGCTATATGCAAGCAGGCATTAGGTGAGTCCTTGAATTCGTGGACTCTATTGATTTCATACTCTTCGAACAAGACTTCGGCTGTCCAAAGAGCAGACTCAGTAACTCTTTTATCGTATGCGCCACTATGTGATTCTGCGTTAAACGTTTCTCCGAGTGATTGGGCTATGAGACCACCAATGCGTTGACCCGCAGCCTTTCTTCGTGGATCAACGTGTGAAATAGCCGTGTCATTATCTACTAACGAATAATAACCACTGACATCAATATCAAAGGCGTTACCAGTACAGTGAATACTATCAGGAGAAGCGAATCGTCCGCTGCCGACTAGTTTATCCTGATACTTTTGAGTACGTACCATGGATGTAACGGCTAGTTTGAGCGCTGGGTGGTTAATACCAAATTGTTCCTTCATCATGAAACGCCATAGGTTACCAAAGGCCTTAGCTACCCTTAGTGCATTTGGCGTAAGGTAAGGCGTGAAGCCTTCAATTGATGTATTGAAACGAGCAATAGGTTTAAGATCCTCTGATTCGCTCAGCTGGACTAACTCATTATTTCGAATTGCGCGTTTTATGTCCTTTTTAACCAAATAGCGTGGACTGTCTTTATACCATTCCCGCTCTCTTTGCAGTGCTATCTCCATTTCGGCATATTCTGTTTTAGAGGGGCTGGCTAAAGAAGGAAGCAATTGTTTATTAGATGTACTTTTACCCATTTAGAACTGTTTCAAGTAGCTTGTACTAAATGCCGTGGTAATCTTTTGTGACTTTTGCCATCTTTCTTCGGCGAGCTGTACGAGTTTATCGACAAGGTCGACATTACTCATTCCAGCCTTGTTCCAGTTATGACTGTATAGTCCTCCCGGCATAGGATTTATTTCATTGAACATAACCTTCTTTGTTTTGATATCGATAAGCATATCAACACGTGCGATACCGGCACATCCAGTTACGCGGTAGACTTCAAGTCCCGTCTTAATCGCATCATCGTAGACATCTTTAGGAAGGTCGGCTGGGATTTGGCTATACCCTTGAGCACCCTGCTTTGAAGATCCGCCCTTCTTGCCGCCTTTCTTGCCACCTTGCATATACTTAGTTTCAAAATCAAAAAAATCTTCACTTTTTAAGAGCGGCTGTTCTAGCATTGCAGGAATTGGATCATCATTACCAATTATTGGCAGCGTTACTTCAACGAGGTTATTAACTGCTTGTTCTACAATTACTCGATTGTCATAATGGATTGCTACTTCAAGTGCATTCATAAGCTGATCTTTAGAATCAACTTTTGTAATGCCAATACTAGAGCCTAGGTGTGCTGGCTTCACGAATAACGGATACTGAAGCGTTGCAATTGTAGCAAGTGTTCCTTTAAGGTCTCTCTCTAAATCTATAGCGTTGAACCAAACCCATGGAGTACTGGCAATTCCAGCACTAGTTGTAACTTGTTTGGCTAGAACCTTATCCATTGCTATTGCACTGGCAGCAACTCCACAGCCAATGTATGGCACATTAGCCATTTCAAGAAGCCCCATTAGTTCTCCGTCCTCGCCATGCGTACCATGCATAGCAGGAAAAACTACATCAATCTTCTTGTATTGTTTTCGGCCTGCAAACTGGCTACTTTTAATTAGTGTTAGACCATTATCTATAGACAACTGTACTTTTGGTGCCTTGCGCATGAAATCTTCGATCTCACCCGATTGAAAGGTTGCTATATCTTTAAGCTTTGAATCCCAGTACCATGACCCGTCCTTTGCGATATATACTGGCTCAATCTGATATCCACCCTGCACTTCAAGAGGTTTAATGATACTTGCAATAGCTGTAACGATCGAAACGTCGTGTTCAGTTGTTCTTCCACCAAAAATTACTGCAATTGTTTTCATACTATCCATTGTAATAGTCTCAAAATACAATTACAAATTACAATTAATTAGCTTTATTTGTAATTATCGGTCCAGTCGTTTTGAAGTAGCATAATGTCACCTGCTGCAATGATCTGGTTAATGTTTGTATAGAAATCAAGGGGATGCTTTTCAATCACGATTTCACCTGTATATCCAGCGCTGCTAAGGCCGTCGCATATCCAGCTAGTTACACTGTTTTTCATAAGGACTACTTTATTTGGATTTGATTTGGCAATTAGTTTACCCATTTCCTGATGTACATTCTTTGCTTCTTTACCTTGATCAACAAGCCCAGGAGTAACGTAAACTTTTCGTCGTGCAGTAAGCTCCTGTAATAACTGCAAACCGGCACGTACGCCCTCAAGATTGCCATTGTAAGTGTCATCGATTATATAGCCCCCAGCGATCTCGCGTGGTTGCATACGATGCTCAAACGGACTAGTCTTTGCAACGCCAGCTATAATATCTTCATTACTGCATCCAAATTGTTTTGCTAATGCGACACATAGAGCTAATGAACCGATTAAGTGCCGTCCTATTAAATTAGTACTAAGACTAATACGGTCCGCGTCTTTTGACATTACGAAAGTCATGCCAGAAATAGCAATTTTAATGTTATCTATTTTCCACCCCAAGACGGACTGCTGTGAGTATGAATGAAATTGTGATTTTTTGTATTTCTTTAAAGGTTCTGATTCGCTATTGATATAAACATTCTTATCCTGAAGATAATCGGCAAGAGATAGTATATCTTTGGCAGCTGAATCAAGTGTCTTATATTTATCTAGATGAGCTGGTGCAAGCCCAGTTATTATGCCGATAGTTGGCTTTGTGGTTTTTGCAAAACGTGCAACGTCACCCGGAGCGCCCTCACCATATTCAATAATGACAATGTCTTCTGATCCTGACAGTTTCTTAGCGAAGTGAGCATGAGAGATGGCAACATTTTTATTTGCGGGCGTTGCTGCAACATTCTTGCCTTCACTAAGAACAGTAAGTAAAAGCTCTTTCATAGTAGTCTTTCCGTAACTACCAGCAACCGCTATCTTAACTGCTTCGTGCTGCTCAAAAACTTTGGCTGACGCTTTAACTGCATGACGCTCTTTAGGTTTAACAATAAATATTCGAGCTATCGTAAGAGGAATGACAATAATATGTGCCCAAACAACTGGGTAAGATAGTAATAGTGCAATACCGAAGTAAATGTCACTACCGCGCTGCAATTTAATTCCTTGGATAAGAATAATAATCGCTATCACTATTTGTATTAGCATGCCGATACTAAGACCGGCTGATAATAATTTAGCTCTGAGGGTCTTAGCTAATGTTCTTCTATGTGCAACTTCCCCAAAGTTATTAGTTCTCCAGTACCAAGCAAGGTATGGTCCTACCTCATATTCAGTACTCTGTAGCATATAGGTTAATGTTTTAGGATAAGACGGTCCAAAGAAGCTAACTATTCTTTTAATCATTTAATAAACTCCGTAACCATACCAAGCACCACGCTAGTTGCATCTGTCGGAAGCATATGACCAACATCAGGAATTATTTCGATTTTTGAATTAGGAATTGCAGCTTGAAGAGCCATTCCTATGTTTACTGGCGTCGAGACATCATTCTGCCCATAGATAAGTAGTGTAGGTTGAGTTATATTCTTCGCATCTTCTCTTACGTCATCTGCGACAATACGTTTAAATGTTTCTTGCATGTGTTCTGCCACGAGCATATCTGATCCAATAGTTGAGTATACAGATTCTCGGAGTTTTCTTTGAGTTTTTTTAGGTAAAGGTTTAGCAAGAATCTTACCTACTTTTGAAATAACCCTAACGGCACCAATAGTTTTCTTATTATCACCGCGAACCCCGGCTGAAGCTAGCAGAACTAGCTTTTCAGTCTTAAGACCATGAGCTATTGCTCGTATAGCAATAGCACCGCCATTTGAATGGCCAATGATCACATTAGGTTTTATGTTTAATTTCGTAATAAAGCTTTGTACGAACTGGGCGTACTCGTCTAAGCCCCAACTAGTTTCTGGAGCCTGAGTTCCACCAAAGCCTGGAACATCCATAGCCACAACGTCATAATGCGCGCTAAGGCTTTTTAGAAATGGTGCAATGCCTGCAATATTGTCTCCCCAGCCATGTAGAACCACAACTGTTTTGCCTGTACCTGTACGGTAGTAATTAGTTAGCAATGAATCTACGACAACTTGCATGGCGTGACTATCTTATCTCTTCAGCCTTTTGTAGCAAAGCGTTCAATGAAATTGTTGTTTTCGGCAATTTAATAGGCTCACTAAGTCCATATGAACTGTAAGTTTCTTTCTGGCCAGCTGTATAAGTAACTTCTAAGATTTGTCGTGAAAGCTTGCCAACTGTAATCGTAACCTCAATTGGAGGTTGGTCTTTAAAATCTGCAGGATTCAAGTCATCAGTATTCTTAATTCCTATATACTTAGCAATCTCTTTTAGTACTCCTACATATTTTTCGCTATTTATCTTAACAGGAAACGCTAGTGCATCTTCACCTTTAATCTTGACGCTCTTGACTCCTGCGTATTGGACATCGTATGCCTTGCTTTCCTTCATGAGAGCTATAATTTTTTTACGTGCTGACTGATCAAGATTTGCAAATGGTATTGGGCTCAATGTAGTACCGCGGAAAATCTGAGCTGGTTGTTCTTTGGCATCAGACTTGCCCCACTGTCGCTCTACAGTTGCGTAGTTAAGTTTCTTTCCAGATTCGTCTTTTTCAGTAACATCGATTTTAATAAATTGGCTATAGTCATTATCTCGAGTACCTATACTCTCAGTAACGATTGTGTTTTTACCATTTTCAGTTTTTTGATTAATAGTCTGAAGCGTGCGGACAGCTGCTTCAGGGACAAAACTAACTTGCTCGATGTCTTCCCTTTTTGCACCTTCTTGTTCAGTAATACGCGTGCGAGTTACTCCGTTAGTGGACAAGTTATTCTCAATCATCGCATTAAACACTAGCTCAGGACTATAATAGACCTGTCTGATCCAAATTGTTGAGGAGATAATAACTAAGAGCACTGCTCCAATAATTGTTGTTGCTGTTTTATGCTTAATAATAAATGGGGTTGTATCTGTTAAAGTTACATTTTCTTGTGATTTGGTAGTTGATTTTTTAGCCATGACTCTATTGTACCCTAAATCTGTGCGACGCTCACGGTTATTACAAATAATAAACTTTGTTATACTATCTACTACTACGTGGGGCCGTAGCTCAGTTGATTAGAGCGCTTCGCTGGCAGCGAAGAGGTCCGGGGTTTGAGTCCCCGTGGCTCCACCAAGAAATAATATTGTTAGCGTACAAAAAATTCTATAACTTTCGATTAAATTAATAAATGGCTATATACTGAATATTATGAGTGAAAGCGTTTGGTCAGATCTACATAGCACATACAAAAATCAGGAGTGGATTAATAAAGCATCGATTTTTGCAGAACAAGCTTTAGATTATTTTCCTGCAAAAGGAATGGTTTTAGATTTAGGCGCAGGTCAAGCGCAAGACAGCTGCTATTTTGCAGAACGTGACTATAACGTTACTGCTACAGACATTGAAGATAGCGCTTTGGAACTAGCAAAGGAAAAAGCAACATCAAACTCAGTCGACATTAAAATTAAAAAGGTTGATCTAAGAAAAAAGCTGCCCTTTCAGGCTGATTCTTTTGATGTAGTTTACTCACATCTTTCACTGCATTATTTTGATCATGAGACTACCGCTAATATTTTTAATGAAATCTACCGGATCCTTAAACCTGGCGGTACACTTGCACTTCTAGCAAACTCAGTGAATGACCCTGAATACAAAACTGGCGAGATGATTGAGAAAGACTATTTCAAAATTGGCAAATCAACGAAACGCTTTTTTAGTAAAACTACAGTTAATGAATTTACGCAAAGATTTAATACAGTTGTCGCAGATGAGAACGGTGAAACTTATAAAGATAGTGCTATGGGCATACATAACTTAGTACGTTACATTGGTAAAAAACCATTAATTCAAAAATAGATATACATATGAAACATGCGATCGTTTATTTATTGTGCGGACTACCCGGTTCAGGGAAAACAACGTATGCAAAAAAAATTGTAGATGAACAAGGAGCACTATCTCTCTCGATTGACGATGAGATGATCAAACGATATGGAGTAGCTGGTATTGACTACCCTACTGAGAAACGTAATGAATATAAATCAAACGTTATGGAAATAATAAAATCGAAAATCGTTGAGAATATAAGAAATGGTCAATCGGTCGTACTTGATTTCGGCGTACGGAAAAAGAGGGATCGGGAGTATTTTAGAGATCTCGTTGAAAGTAATGGTGCTGAAATGCAATTAATATACCTTAAGGCCAGTAGAGCTTTGCTGTTGGAGAGATTAAACCGTCGAGCAGATATTGAAAAAGGAAATAATTTTATAATTACTCCTGATATTCTGGATAAAAGAATAGCTATTTTTGAAGAGCCCAATAACGAAAACGAGAAAGTCATAATTCAAGATTAGTAATAGTTTCTTAGTTGCCCCAAGTAGGAAGAAATAACAAAAATCCCGAGCGAATCGGGATTTTATTTTTTTCGTGCGCGCCCACCCTGCGGCGGGTGATAATCACATGTGTTTTTGTTTTTGAAGGAACGCGCCGCGGTGCGCACGAGATACTTCTATCATAAGCGGTTTAATTACTTTGTCAATTTCTTTTTTGTACGTTTTTTAGACTTAAGTTCATTGGGAAGTATTCCAAATGTTATAACAAGAGCATAAAATACTGCGAAGCCGCATAAGATAGAAGGTAGTCCTTCTATGGTCGTTGGATTAATGCCGTTTACTAAAGATGTAGGTACTATAAATAAGAGATATCCAATGATCAGCAGGAGTAAGCTCTTCATCTGACTTTTAGTTGCTCTAATCATGAACCATATAGATAACCCTATGGCTGCAAATAACCAAAAGTAGTAGTAGATCATATAGGCGTTCCCAAAGTTTTCTCCAACCTGGAATATCATGTAATTACCGCCACATGAATATCCACTAAAGGCTCTGTCGCTTAAGCCGAATATTGCTACCCAAATAAGACCACTAAGGTATGCCGTGTATCTAAACCACTTTATGTCCTTCTTTGCTATCATCATGCTCAAATGTATTCCGAGTGGAGGCAGTAAGGCAATCACCATGAATCCTATACGTGACCAAAATTGAGAGTTTAATCCTAATCCGCCGCAAATGTTATATTCTGCAATTTGAAATATAGCCAGTAATAGAAGCATTAAAGCAACGAGTCGTCCTATGCTTTTCGTACCATACTTATATAAGGTATATACTAGTAAGCTAATTTCAATGATTGCAGTCGCCAGCATTACAGGAGGTGAAAAGCAGTTCATTCTTAAAGAGTATCGTCGACGCATGAACATACTGTAGACAATGCTAATGCTTTAGGCAAGCATCTTTATAAACGATTTCTCGTCTACTTGTTTTGTGCCATATTCGTTAGCCTTTTTGAGTTTTGTAGCTCCAACATTTTCTCCAACCACAAGATAATCGGTGTCTTTTCCAAGTGCACTCTGGAATACTCCACCTAGGCCTCTTATCTGATCGGCAGCGATGTCGCGGGACATTTCTATAAGTGACCCCGTGATGGCAAACTTAAGCCCAGATAATGGACCCTTCGCTTTCTGGGCATGCTTAGCGATAACATGGAGATTTTTGAATTTATCGAGTAATTCCTGATTCTTTTGATCACTAAACCAAGCAACAATAGATTCGGCAACAACATCACCAACACCATTTACTGCAGCAATGTCTTCAAGGGATGCCTGCTGCAATCCCTCAATAGAATGGAAGGTATTTGCAAGGTCAATTGCTGTCTGTATTCCAACGTGTCTAATTCCCAGTCCAAAGATAAGTCTTTCTAGTGGAGGGTTCTTCTTGTCTTTTATTGCGTCTATAAGCTTCTGAGCGCTTACATCTGCGAATCTATCTAGCTTTCGTATTTGCTCAAAGGTCAGGGCGTAAATATCAGCCTGATCCTTTACAAGGCCTGATTCAATCAAGGCAACTACATTCTTTTCACCAAGACCTTCAATGTCTATAGCGCCTTTACTGGCAAAATGTTCAATATGCTTTTGGCTCCTCGCAGGACAGCCCAAATTAGGACAACGCCAAATGGCCTCACCGGCTTTTTCTTTTATAAGCTTCGCGCTGCATTCGGGACAATTTATAGGCATATGAAATACTTTTTCTCGGCCGGTGCGCATTTTTATCATTGGTTCAACGACTTCAGGGATTACGTCGCCTGCCTTATGTACAATGACCGTGTCGCCGATACGTATGTCCTTACGGGCGATCTCAGCATCATTATGTAATGTAGCCATCTGTACAGTGCTACCAGCTATTTTAACTGGAGCTAGGATTGCAACAGGAGTTGCGGCCCCAGTTCGTCCAATAGATACAAAAATATCTTTAACAATGGTCGTTGATTGCTCGGCTGGAAATTTAAAGGCAACAGCTGCTCGTGGATTTTTTCCGACGACACCTGCTTTATCATAAAGGTCTCTTTGATTTATCTTAATGACTAGTCCATCAATCTCATATGGCAAGCTCTCGCGCTTTTGTGACCACTTATCGATATACGCTGATATTGCTTTGGTATCTGTAAGCTGTGCACCATATTCTGCCCCTTTAAAACTTAGGCTAGATAAAAGTTCATAGACTTCCTGATGGGTGGAAATGTCTCGTGTATTTTCAGGCAAGATATCATATGCTAGGAAATGAAGTTTGCGGGTAGCAACCAGCTTGCTATCCAGCTGTCTTATTGTGCCGGCTGCAGTGTTACGAGGATTTGCAAATAACTCCATGCCAGATTTTTCTCTTTGCTCATTGAGCGTTATAAAATCTTTTTTATACATTACTATCTCGCCACGTATTTCTAGGCGACCAGTTAAAAACTTATTAGTTTCTTTAACATTGCGAAGTCTTAATGGAACTGAAGATATGGTCCGAACATTGTCGGTGACATCTTCGCCCTTAAATCCGTCCCCTCTAGTAACTGCTTGATTAAATACGCCATCTATATAGATCAATGAACAAGCTAATCCATCCTTTTTTACATCCGCGTAGAATGAAAAGTTATTCTGACTAGGCATCAGTTTCTGCATGCGCGCGATCCAATTAGTGACGTCATCTTCACTAAAAACGTCATTGAGGCTTAGCATACGACTAACATGACTGACGCTACTAAATCCTTTACTAACTTCATTGCCGACGCGTTGTGAAGGAGAATCGGATGTCACAAGTTCCGGATGTTTAGATTCAATATCCTTAAGCTCCGCCATCAGACCATCATATACAGCATCGCTTTGAGATGGCTTATCGAGCACATGATATTCATATGAGAATTCAGCAATTTGTTTTTTCAGTATATTGAGTCGATCTTTGGGGCTATTATTCATGGAGTAAATCTCGGTAGATAGTATACATATAGCAGATACAAAAAATCCATCCAAAAAGTGATATGAATAGATAGAACCATTCAGCTATCAATGTAGCCCAAAGTAATACAGGCAACATGATGCCGGCTGCTGCAAGCAGTAGAAATATTGGGAGCACAATAACTTTACGCAAAACGATCCAACGCCTATGAAGCACAAGTTGGCGTGCACTTCGAAGAGCCTTGATTGGCGTCATATCAGGTAGAGCTACTATAAATAGTGCAAATATTGACGATATGATCATATACAGTGAAAGTACTGCCAGTAAGAGCAGCATGATAATACAAAGAGTTTTTTCAATTACTGTTGTTGCAACACCTCCGGCTATTATTATTCCGTATAGCCAACCAGCGATAGCTAGGGGTATAAGCTGCAAGCCAATAATAAATAGAACACCAATAAATGGAATTAGAGGATACATTCCCTTATAAAAGGCGTCACGAACGCGTATTTTAGATCCTGATAGTGTTTGGCGTAGTGACCATATGGTTGCAAGTGTGACTAGTAATAAGACAATAGACTGGTAGACACCAGCCTCAGTACTAGTCGTTGAACCACTTGACGTTACAATAAATCCAAATATTGATCCGGCAGTAAGCAACCCACCTAATTTACCTTCGTAAAGTTCGCTAAATACATCTTTAAGGTCAGTGACATCAGTACCCGATCCAAATCCTCTAACGAGTATAATTGTAAGCACAACGTAGACTAGCGTAATGCCTCCAAAAACCTTCCAGTGACGTTTCATATGTTGTAGGCTTTTTTTGAAATATGAGAAAGCTGAACCTATTTTTGGCTGTGTCGGTTTAATTTTTTTATGTAATCTGAATGAATTATACTTTTGTTTCTTAAGTATTCGAGGAGTGTCAGTAAGTCGGGAACTTTCTGGTTTTTTTGGTACAACTTTCGGAGTAGTAGTTTTGGATTTTTTTACCATTTTCGTTTTTATAATCCCTCTCAAACTTGAGTTTTTTAGTACGTTTTATCTCTATCTATTATACCACTTATGGGGAGTAATTTCATCTTTGTAGGACGTAAAAAAATCCCTCACGAAGAGGGATATATTTCTATTGGTGGGCGAGGTGGGACTCGAACCCACAACCGTTTTACCGGGACAGATTTTAAGTCTGTTGTGTAAACCATTCCACCACTCGCCCAGTGGCTACAGTATATCTGAATTGATATACTAAATTAAATATGGAGGCACCTACCAGATTTGAACTGGTGTACGCGGTTTTGCAGACCGCTGCCTAACCACTCGGCCAAGGCGCCATGTACATCTAACGGATACATTTTACCAAGAAAGCGACTAAATGTCTTATAGATGTCTACAAGTAGCTAATATTTATCAAAGACCGGCAGGCTGATAGCTAAGAATGTTGTCGTTTAAAACGAATTCTCCAACACACTTATGAAACCGAGGTGGTACTACAGATATGTCCACGACAACAACTACACCAGGGAGTAAAACTCGTCCAGTATCTTTAGCGACTGCATCTACTGGGCTCGGAAACATTTCACGTTCTTCGGTTACTTTATCAACGTGAGCATACTTAAGCGACCCCGCAAAAGTCCAACCAGGTAAATACCCTTCAATTAAACGAATACCAGGGTTCTCATTGGGACCGCCTGGAAAATGTGCGCGTGTGGCAACCTGATTAATTTCAAACAAATCTGACATTTTACTCCTTAGAAGTAGTCTAAATATTACTAATTATTTACGCCTCAAAAAAACGGAAATTGATTTTTAATAATATCACTTAAGCTTTGCATTGTCAATAGCCTTTTAGCTTACACATACCCATTAGGTTATCGCTAATGGTATACTATGAATTAGCTATGATTATTTATATTCTTCTATTCATCATTCTCGTTATCCCTTTGGCATTTTTATTTTTCTGGAAAGTATACTTTTTGCGTAGTCCTGATCGACTAGTTCCGGATGCTCAAGATATTATTCTCGCCCCAGCTGACGGTAAAATAATAGAGATCCATGAATATACAAAATCTGAGGTTGCGCTACTTAAGGGAGATAAAAGATACCGCGGTCTTATTAAGACTATAACGGAAGATGTATCGCCTCATGGATACTTAGTATCGATATTTATGTCACCACTTGATGTACACATGAATCGTGCTCCAATTAGTGGAAAAGTTGTATCAGTTAAGCATAGCGATGGAAAATTTCTTGCAGTGAATTCATTTGAATCAGGACTAGTGAACGAAAAAACTGAAATAGTCATTAAAAATAAAGATATTTCAGTAAAAATGATCCAGATAGCCGGCTTCGTTGCTCGGAGGATTGTTACTCACGTCAAACCAGGTGAAGCCGTCGATATGGGACAAATCGTTGGACTAATTAATATTGGATCGCAAGTAACATTAGTATTACCGGATACAGTTAAATTGAAAGTTAGTAAGGGCGACCGTGTAGTCGCGGGAGAAACAACAATTGCAAAAATCAATTCCTAAAATAATGACATTGCCCGACTATGTCACCTGTCTTAATCTATTATCTGGACTGTTTTCAATATACCTAGCTATCCATGGGGAATATAACATTGCAGCATTCTTACTGCTAACTGGTGTTTTCTTTGACTCTATAGATGGCTACTTAGCTCGAGCTCTCAAAAAGGAGTCTAAATTTGGAGCGGAGCTTGATTCACTATCTGATCTCGTAACGTTTGGAGTGGCACCTATGGTGCTTGTAGCGACATACTATAATACTACCTGGCTTTCACTGCTTGTAGTGCTAATACCCGTCTGTGGAGCCCTACGTCTGGCTAGGCACAATATTAATCGCCACTTAACCAAAGGCTACCTGATCGGGCTTCCTATTACTTTTAGCGGACTTACTATTCCATTATTAATAGTATTTGATGCCGATAAAATTATTGCCGGCATCTTGGTTGTTGCACTATCCTTGTTCTACATAAGTACTCGCAGAGTCAATCGCATTCTAAAATAGAACCATGAGCTAGAACTAAGCTTAGTAGACTAATTTATTTCTTATTGGCATCAAGTAGACGAAAACTAGCTATAACTACTGGCATGCCGAGTCCAAACAAAGCGACAATAGCCATAGATTGTTGAATCATAGTAGGACTACTAAACTCATGCGACAGCGTTCCAAAGGCGTTAGCAGCTACCAAAAAAATGACTTCAGCAAGAAATAATCTACTTGGTTTTGCTAGATAGTCTTTGGCTTTTGCGAAGAATTTCAAATACACCCCAATAATTAGAAAGAATATTAGTGACTCTAGGAACCAACCCGTAAAGTTACGAAATGGTACGCCAAAATATGCCCCACCTTCATACCATGTATAGATTTTATTTACATAGGAAGCAATTGGATCAAAACTCATATCCCACATTGTCATTATCATAGCCGCTACTATTGGTACTCCAGCGATAGCGCTACCAGTTAGTTTTCCTAGTTTGCCAAAAATTATCCTAGATAGAACATAGGAGCAATATCCCATTGATATATAACTAAAAGTAACAAGCGGCGGAACTCCAGCCCATAAGAAACCATTAACTTTTGCGCTTGGGTTATAGTAGTAAGGCCCGAATACACGACCAGTATGAACTCCAAGATATTCAGCGGTAAAAGATACTAATATAATGATTCCGAAAATCATAAATGTATGTTTTTTTCCGAATAACTTAAAGCTGTGTAGTAGCACAAATATAAGTGGTGCAAGAAAGACAATAAAACTTAAACCTGGATTTTTTAGAGCCCATATATTTGTAGCGGCAATAAAGAATAGGATTATCCATCTAATATACGTACTTCTAGACAATTTGTTTAGAGATGACTTCATAATACTAATGCTTATTATATCAGAAAGCTTAAGATTTAATTTGTATCCTGATTTAAGCTATTTATTACTGCCTTTTTATCAAATATGTCTACGTTTAAGCCTATCTCTCGACAAATATTGCGCGCATTGTCTTCGCCGCCGACATATTTAAATACCTTTTGTACATTTTTTAAGTAACGTTCATCTTCGATGCGAGGCAGCTCTCGAATTAGCAAGGTTAGTTCATCTTCAGTGGGCGGTGCATAGCCGTTATGTACAAACCGAATTACTGAAAAAAGATTTGCTGCTTGATATTTATATCCTTCGTGATTTAGCTTCAGCTGTTTATTTTCTATTGAATCCAAAGCACCTGGCAATGAAACAAGTCTATCCTGCCAGTCACTAGAGAAAACGTCTCTTATAGAGAGTGCGTTACCGTTCAATATTAGGCCAACGTGCTTTTTCAGGTTATCAATGGCATCTGTGCCGTCCATAAGGTGAATATCAAAAACAAGATTGTTGGCAAAATCACTTATGTCTTCGTTACCGACAAAAGACTTAATTAGCACTTTTTGTGTAGGTCTTTGAATGCGCCCATTATAAAAACCGAGATCTTTTAGATAGGCAATATACTTATCGCAACCTTTTGTAACAATTTGGTCATAATCACGTTGAAATAGATTCCTATCACTATGGAAATATTTATCGATTGCGTTGCGAATGGTGCCCGCAATTAAGTAAACCTCAACGTCCTTGGGAAGATTTTTTATAACATCTTTGAAGACTTCAAGACCTCGCTCGTCTTTAAAATCTATGGGTAAAGTATTATTCATATTACAAGCATAACAAAAAGAGAAGATATTGCTCTATCTATATTTTTTCGATATGGTCGTATATTTGGCTATCAGATATTTAGTGCAGAGCTATTAATGGAACTATAATCAACAATACTTAACTGACTATATTTTGTGGGTTACCATTAACGAAGTTTTCAAGGTTAGCAATAAATGATTCTTGTTTAGCAATTATTGCTTCGTCAGTTATAAACCCGATAGCAGGATAGCCGGTAACATTTGTGGAGTCATTTACTTTAGCAAGTTCTGGTTCTAGAGATGGGCGAGGATGGTTAACGAATATAAAAGTAATATCCTTTTTTGCAAGGCGTGATGTCAATGCTTCAGTGTTGACGACAGTCGCTGGAACTGTGCTGATTAATATACCGTTTTTTGGAATCAACGGAATATTATCAGAGTTTAGTAAGTCAATAGTATCTTCGGTCTCAGCAACATTGATGGAGATTATGTCATTATTTGCTATTAAGCTGTTCAGATCATCGTCATACTTAAAATCGACATCTTTTTTACTGCGAGACCAGTAACTAACATTAGCTCCGAAGCCCTCTGCTAGTTCTGCAACGCGGTTGCCAATATTTCCCAAGCCAATAACACCAAACCTGCTGCCCTTTAATTCTCTAGCTCTAATGCCAGTGAAGTTCCAGTCTCCACCTTCTCTGCGTCTAATAGCTTCAGCCATTCCTCGAAGTTCATACAAGATGGCGGCAATAGTGAATTCTGCTACTGCTTCAGTACTGTAGTCAGCTATATTACAAACAGTGATGCCCTTGGCTCTTGCTGCCTCTAAATCAACTGTCCCGTATGCCGTAGCTAGAATACTAATTAGCTTAAGGTTGGGCATTGCATCAATAATGTCTTTGCCGATTGGCACTTGAAAGCCCAATAAAAGCAGGTCGGCATCTTTGATTTTGTCGTGTAATTCAGGGTCTTCTCGATCAAGAGAAATCCTTGTTTCTACTAGCCCATCAATCTTATCCCAATATTTTTGGTCTAGGAGCGAATCTGCGATATTTATAAGTATAGCTTTTTTGAATTTCATAATCTCTCCGTTTTGTTTATTGTCTCACTATACCTTAAAGATCCCAAACGGTGCCTCGTGTTTGAAAATTTCTTGATTTGCGTAATAGCTATGTGGAAGGTTGAGATAAAGAGATAGGTAGTTTAGGCTTCGTCTATCGCTTTTTTCACATCTTCTGTTAGCCTGTAAATACCAACCGGAGTTAGAGCTCTAGTCATGAGAAATGAAGTCACCCCCTTAGTTGCGATAGACATACCTAGCGCATCATAGTCACTACGTCGTAGTGCCCTTACTTCATCTTTCGGAAATGTATAGTTATTGACTACCACCAAACCAGTATGTCTATCGTAGCTATATATAGCTCTAAAATTATTTTCCGTAAACGTTTCAATGTATGCTGTTGGGTTGCCTGATAAGTTTAACATTGAATTTTCGGTTTCCACGAAAGAAGCTTTTTGCTCCTCTTCTGAACGATATGTTATGCCCATAGCGCGCATACCCAGACTAAGTTGGAGATCTCTTACTGTAGCAGAACGTTTATTGTCATCACCTAATGTGTCGGGCGAGAATTCATAAACGAACTCTGCACATGCCGCTTCTAATTTTTCGATAGAACCTATATTTTCATTCATTGCTCTATTATACTGCTTTTATGCATATGTGTCAATGCTATAAGTTAAAGGGCCTGCTGATCTATTGAATCTATTTGTTAAGTAATTCTTCAACTATAATGTCAAAAGCATCCTGTGATACTTGCCTTCTCAAATCCTGATTGTTTTCGTAGTTAATGTCCATGACAGTCTGCTCTTCAATAAGATTGTCACCGATTCTTAGTATTGCCGCCGCAGGGACCCCAAAATGCTTAGAGGCAGAAAATACAGTTGCGGCTTCCATTTCAACGCCAGCGTAACCTTCCGTAGACCACTGTTCAACATCTTCCCATGTTTCAGCCAACATTGCTTGATAAGTAATTGTCTTACCACGATGAACCTTATATTTCTTTTCAAGATTCTCAGTAAGGGCGTTACTAAGTTCGGCATCTGCTTCGTATTTATTATTAGCTTCTGGTTGGTAGGCTTTTGCAGAACTTTCATCAGCATAGCTCCAATCCGGAACTATTAGCTCTAGGCTGGAGGCCCCCTTTTTAAGCCCGCCACAGCTTCCCAATAAAATGTTTTTATTACTTCCAAATAAACAGGCTAAATGCATGTACTCACTAAGTAATGCTCCGCCGTAGGCGATTGCAAGCCATAAGACCTTGCCTGAAACCTTGATTTCTCTTATTTGGCTAAGGAACTCATGATGTAATTCGTTAACCTCATAATCAACCCCCAACCTTTTTAGGCTATCTTCTATCTGTTCAAAAGGATAGCTCTGGTAAGTACCATAAACCATGAAGCCGTCTACTTTATAGTCTGGCGTAAGGCCAAGATATTTTTTATGGTCTTCTGCTGTAAATTGTTTGTACATAAATCAATGATAAGACTCTTATGCTAAAAATACAATCTATGCTTTGAGTATCATTTCTATTTCAGGTATCCGGGTATTGCCGTATACATTACCTTTATCTTCTACTACTCTATCCGTCTGCTGGAAACCATTATCTTTATAAAATTTAATTGCTTTTTGATTATAACTGGCGACTAGTAGGTAAATGTCTTCTTCAGTACCGTGCCACTCAAGTGCCTTCTGCATAAGTGCCCTGCCTACGCCATCTCCTTGATTTTCAGGTAATACGTACATTGCACCGATTCGACGCTTGCCATCAATTATTCCAGGAGCTGTCATCCCCACAACTCGGCCGTCTTTTTTTGCGACAAATACAGCTACCGAACCATCACTCGTTTCAATTTTCTTACGCCAGTCCTCGATGTTCTGCGAGATGCGTTCACCGTTTTCACCCTCAGTACGAAGTCGAATATCTTCCTCAGTTATGCCAGCTTCGGCGTTTGGGTAGGTAGCCATCCAAGTACGTCGAAGCAATTCAGATACAGCTTCAGCATCTTGGGGGATGGCTCTCTCTATAACTGGTTCGTTATTAAACTCATTAGACATTGTAGTTTCCGTCATTTATCTTATCTTAGCAGAAAAGAGGCCATCATGGTCTCATTCGTTTGAAACTATACTGTTTTTAAAATTATTTAGGCCTAATTGGTGAGGTTATGATCTAGGGGTTAAACTAGTTTATTTTGTTGGGGAACCTATCGCTCGCAGCATCAATCATATTCTCTACCCATTTTGTCATCATATTATTCATCGAGCCATCAGTAACCCAAGCATAGGCAGGGGCTGCCCATACATTACCCTCGTACTTATCAAAACTATTCGGCTTAGCTTCGAAACCAAAACCAAATATCTTACCCTCTTTGACTAGTTCAATAACCTTGTCTTTATTTTTTAACTCAATAATGTCAATTATGATTGCAGATGACTTTAATTTAGCCAATAGTTCATCAGTAATTAGTGCATCGGTTTCATCATTGTGTGCAAATGCGGGCACAATTACATCTGCGGTCTCAAAAATATCGTCAAGCTCACTAAATTTATATTCATTGTTACGAGTATTTTTTGACCAATAAACAATATTTAAGCCAAGCCCCTTTAATCTTTCCGCTATTGCTATGCCATTATGTCCAAGACCGATTATTGCAGCTGTTTTGCCATGAAGCTCCAAGCCTCTATATTTCATAAAGTCTTTATCAAAATCTAATGGAAAACCGTCTTTTATTAGTCTTGGTACTTGTCGCGAGACATTAAAAAGCATTGCAATTGCCCACTCTGCAACGGCTTGTGTTGAGAAACTGCGGACATTTGCAATAGTTATGCCATTATCATTTGCGTAACTTGCATCTATCCAAGAAAAAGAAGTTGCAGCACCAAGTATTGCCTTTAGGTTTGGAATGTTTTTGTAGTCGTCAGACTTGAGCTTCCAATTAACATAGTCTGGATTGACACATATTATTCTCTCGTCGTCACCCTCGAACAGTTCCTTACAATCGATAAGTGGTGCAATTTTTGTCGTAACAATTAGTTCAATATTGCTATCTCGTAGCTCACCTAGTAAATCTTCTGATATAAGATCATTCCACAGCGGGTCAAATATAAATGCTTTCATTTTGGTATTATAGCAAACCGAATTAAAAAGACCTCATAATACCGAGTTCATGAGGCTTATTGTTAGTAACTTCGAATAATCAATGGCCTAATCATATCAAAGTTTAAAAGACATTGGTACTCGAGTTAACTTCATAGAAAATGGCTCTGCTTCTAGCTTATCTATTTAGCAAAAGTATTCAATTTATAAGGATGTGTGGTCTGTTTTTGCTTTAAGAACCATTTCAATCATCGGTAGTGATTTCATATAGTCCGGCCTGCCTTCATCTTCGGGAACAATAGCTTCAGTTTGCTCAAAACCTCTTTTCTTATAAAATTCTATTGCATTTTGGTTGTAGCTGACAACTTCTAGAAATATATCCTGGTCTTCACCTAACAATTCAACTGCCTTCTCATAAAGTTGCGTACCTACGCCTCCTCTTTGATTATTAGGGTCTACATAGATTGCGCTAATGTAACGCTTATTTTGTTCATCAATTATAGGCTCAACATACCCAACTACTTTACCCTCTACTTTTGCAACAAAGGTCGTTAACCCAGAGCCATCATCTTGAGTAAACTGCTTTTTTAGATGTGCAATTCGTCTAGGCACAAATTCGCCGTCACGCCCTTGAGCGTTTACCCTAATATCATCTGCGGTAATACCTAGTTCAGCATTTGGATAGGCTTTTAGCCATGCTCTATCACGAATATCACATATTATCTCGGCGTCATCAGGCACGGCTCGCTCGATTTCTACTTCCTTGGGATAATCTGATTTATCCATTGATGCTTCACTCATTTATTAATCATAGCATTAAATGCCTCTGAAAGGCTCAGTCGCTAAACTATGATGTTTTTAAAATCATTTAGTCCTAATTCGTGAGCGTAAGAAATGGGAGTCATGCTACATATCTTTTTTATAGAATAACTAATTCCGTGAATTATTCAGCCTTTGCAAAAATTCCGTAGCTTGATCTCCAGCTAAAAGGTGGGTTTGCAAGGCTTTATCATAGAAGGTTGGTGAGAGTTTGGTTTGCAAAAGTTTGCCATTCGAAAAATAGTGAGTGAGTATTATGCCGCGCTCAGTGCCAGGCTGTTCCGTCTGATCAAAATAGAGATTGCCCAAGCCATAGTAAATTGGTTTGCCATGATATAGCTCATAGATCTGTGGTTGATGCGCCTGAGTGCCTACAACCATGTCAGCACCGTCATCTATGAGCTTCTTGAAGGTCTCTGCTTGATTTGGAACTGGTTTATCACATGTAGGGAACTCTACGTAGCCAGCGTTTGGGTAGGCATAGCACTCTGAAAATTGCACGTCCACAATAACAAAACTTGCTTGTTGATGAGCTTTTTCTATATCTGATTTTGTCTTGCTGGCATCGTATGGGTTACCCCCTGCTGTGGTTGCTGTTGCTAACACACCGCTATTGGAGCTATCGGCGTAGTTATAGCCCAGGAAGGCCACTTTAGAGTCTTTCTTATCGACTACGTATGGTTTGCTGGCCTCGCTCTTATTTAGGCCGCCTCCAAAAGTGCCCCAACCAAGACTATGGTATAGACGGATGGTATCGGCATTAAACTGATTACCTAAGTCATTGTTATGATTTCCGGTTAACTCTACGACGTCAATGCCGCTGGCTTTGAGGGTTTCAATAAAGCGTGGTTCGGAACAGAAAGATGTAAGGCTATATGCGCAGCCTGGTTTGAAGGACACCTCGTTTGAGGTATGCGTAATATCTGTGCCTGCAAGGAACGGGCCAATTTTTTCACTAAAATACAGGGGATTATTGTTGGATTGCAGCTTGATTTGCATAGTTCTGGCTAGGGCAGTAACGCCTGTTTGGTTAACTGTTAGTATGCTCGCTTTAATAGGTAGTTTGTTGATAACAAGCTTATCTATATTGTTGTCCGAGAAGACTGCTTGCCGAAAAACAGCGCCTGTGCTGGTGTCGTCAAGATAATA
>CALRBE010000007.1 GCA_943354005.1 uncultured Candidatus Saccharimonas sp. | reverse complement strand
TGCTCTACCCATAGGTCTAACGTCCTTTTCGTGGAATCTAATTGCTTGACCAAGAGATGTTGAAATGACTATCTCATTATCTCCGTTCGTCATGATGATCCACTTGAGTTCATCACCCTCGTCAAGATTAATTGTAATTAATCCTGAGCTGCGAACATTCTGGTACTGCTCAAGCGGGGTCTTCTTAACAACTCCTCTGACAGTACACATAAATAGATTCCCAGTTTTACTAAGCTTGGATAGGTTAATGACAGCACTAACCTTTTCTTCTTGTTGTAGTTGCAGTAAGTTAACGATTGCAACACCCTTGGCGCTTAGATTCGTAGCAGGAACTTCATATGTCTTGAGGCGGAATACTCTACCCTTGTTAGTAAAGAATAGTAGGTAGTCATGCGTACTTGCATTTACAACAATTTCAATGACATCTTCCTCACGAGTCACCATTCCTCTCTTACCCTTACCTCCACGGTTTTGTCTTCGGTAATCAACGATTTGTGAGCGCTTAATATAGTTTGCTGATGTTAGCGTTACAACGACCTGTTCATCAGGAATGAGGTCTTCGTCAGCCATCTTACCAAGCTCCTGAGGTATAACTCTCGTTCGTCGTTCGTCACCATATTGCTCTTTAAGTGATGCTAGTTCTTTCTTTATAATTGCGAGGATCTTGCTTTCATCGGCTAGAATGCCCTCAAGCTTTTCGATAAGCTTAATGAGTTCTGCTAATTCATCTTCAATTTTTTGGCGTTCTAGCCCAGTCAAGACTCGTAACTGCATTGCGAGGATTGCTTTTGCTTGAATTTCGCTTAGCTTAAACTTCTCAATTAGGTTCTTTTGAGCTTCATCACTACTTTTACTAGATCGGATCACGCGGATAACTTCATCAATGTGGTCTAGAGCGATTTTAAGGCCTTCTAGAATGTGTGCGCGGTCTTTTGCTTTAGATAGTTCGAATTCTGTTCGACGACGGACTACAATGCGTCTGTGCTTGATATGTTCCTGTAAAATATCACCAAGGTTAAGTACGCGCGGCTGAATACCATCAATTAGGGCCATCATGTTGAAGTGGAAGCTTTGCTGTAGTGGAGTAAGTTTATAGAGTTGGTTTAAGAGTTTCTTGGGATAAGCATCCTTTTTAAGATCAAGTACAATTCTTACCGCTCCACGAGCAGTTTCGTCGCGCAAGTCACTTATACCCGTTAACTTCTTGTCTCTAACAAGATCAGCTATCTTGAGTACTAATGTCTCTTTATTAAGTGCATATGGGATTTCGGTAATTATAATCTGGCTTCGGCCTTTGTTGCCTTCCACGATCTCAGCTACACCTCTTGTGACGACACCGCCTCTACCTGTGGCATAAGCTGATCGTATAGAGTCCTTGCCGTAGATGACACCACCGGTTGGAAAGTCAGGCCCTTTAATGAACTGCAGTAGGTCATCGATTGTTGCATCCGGATTATCAATTAGATGTAGTTCAGCATCTACGAGCTCAGTTAAGTTATGCGGAGGGATATTAGTTGCCATACCTACGGCGATGCCCAGTTGACCATTCAATAGAAGGCTTGGGAGCTTTGCCGGCAATACAGATGGTTCAGTAGTTGTTCCATCATAGTTTTCACGAAAATCAACAGTATCTTTATCGATGTCAGCGAGCAGTTCATCTGCAAGACGTGCCATCTTGGCTTCTGTATAACGCATGGCGGCTGGAGGATCACCATCCATACTACCAAAGTTACCCTGCCCGTTAACGAGCATGTACCGCATCGCCCATGGTTGAGCCATGCGAACCATAGCGTCATAGATGCTTGAGTCTCCGTGAGGATGGTATTTACCCATGACTGCACCAACCACGTTAGCGCTCTTGCGGTGGCGTGCACCACTGCGAAGACCATCTTCATTCATGCTATAGAGAATACGTCGGTGAACAGGCTTCATACCATCGCGAACATCTGGCAACGCACGATCAATAATTACGCTCATTGAATAACGGAGATAGCTATCCTCCATTACGTTCTCTACGGTTCGTCGTTCGACACTACGAGAGTGGCCTGAGTTGAGGTCATCTTCCTGTAGAGCAACTCCTCGACGCTTCTCGTCCATAGATAATTCTTTTGCTGGTACTATATTTTTTTCTTCTTCCATATCTATATATCCAAGTCCTTAACAAATTTTGCATTCGTTTGAATAAAGTTCTTCCGTGGTTCAACCTCTGATCCCATTAGTTTATTAAAGATTGAGTCTGCTTTTTCGGCATCATCTACCTTAACCTGTACTAGAACTCGTTTCTCGGGGTTCATAGTAGTCTCAAATAATTGATCGGCGTCCATCTCACCAAGTCCTTTGTAACGTTTCTGCTCGACATATCCTGCCTGCTTATAACGTTCGTCTTCATTGCTCATCTTAAGACCCTCTTTTTTTCGCTCAGCAATCTTTTTATCGAGAAAATCAGTGAGCTCATCTTCATCATAGATAAATTCACTAGTTTTTCTGCCTGGTTTCACTAACTCAAATAGGGGCGGCTTAGCAAGGTACAGGTGACCTCCGTCAACAACAGGCTTCATATACCTAAAGAAGAATGTCATGAGTAAGGTACTAATGTGACTACCGTCGACGTCAGCATCAGTCATGATAATAATTCGAGCATAGCGTAGGCCGGCAACATCAAATGAGTCTTCTATGCCAACTCCGAGCGCCTTAATAAGGCTTAGTATTTCATTATTGGCAAGCATCTTATCGAGTCGCGCTCTTTCAACATTCAATACTTTACCCCTTAGAGGTAAGATGGCCTGAGTTTTGCTGTCGCGACCACTTTTTGCGGATCCTCCAGCAGAATCTCCCTCAACAAGGTAGATTTCTGAGTTAGCCGGGTCTTTACTTGAACAGTCAGCAAGCTTACCTGGCATGCTAGCACCTTCAAGTACGCCCTTACGAAGAATATTTTCTCTGGCAGCTCGAGCAGCCTTACGTGCACGGGCCGCTAAAAGAGCCTTGCCGACGATTTTCTTAGCAACGCCTGGGTGCTCTTCAAGGTAATACATTAGGTTTTCAGCTAATACCTGCTCAACGTATCCACGAATTTCTGGGTTACCTAGTTTATTCTTGGTCTGTCCTTCAAATTGAGGATCAGGAAGTTTTACAAGAATAACTGCAGTAAGCCCTTCTCTAGTATCTTCGCCAGAAAGATTATCTTCCTTTTCCTTTAAGAGGCCATTCTTACGAGCGTAGTCATTAATTACTCTCGTTAGCGCAGACCTAAAACCTGTAAGATGGGTTCCTCCGTCGGGATTGTAGACATTGTTTGCAAAGGCCTTAACAATTTCAGAGTAAACCTCGGTGTACTGAAGCGATATTTCAACTTGAACGTCTTTAACCATCTTGTCGACATAAAAAATGTCTTCATCTACAACTTCTTTACCAACATTAAGATGCTTAACATAGCTTTGAATTCCACCTTCAAAGTAAAAACCGAATCGCTCACCAGTTATCTCGTCTTCAATACTAGTGCGTATACTCTTTGTTAGGTACGCAGCATGACGAAGTCTGCTAAGGACAGTGTCATAATTAATTTTAATTGTCTCAAATATAGTTTCATCAGGGTAAAATATGATTTGTGTGCCCGTTTTAGTTGTTTTTCCTACAACTTTTAAGTCACTCTTTGGAGCTCCTCTTTCGTATTCTTGCTCGTGAATCTTACCGTCACGGAATACTCTTACAAGCAATCTAGAAGACAGAGCATTTACGACACTGCTTCCAACACCGTGCAGTCCACCTGAAACCTTATAGCCACCACCACCGAATTTTCCTCCAGCATGAAGTACTGTCAGGACAGTTTCAACTGTACTCTTCCCTGTCTTAGGATGTATATCAGTAGGAATTCCTCGGCCATCATCCTGGACTGAAACGCCACCATCGGCCATTAAAACCACGTCAACACGGGTAGCGTGACCCGCTAAAGCTTCGTCGATTCCGTTATCTACAATCTCCCACACGAGGTGATGCAGTCCTTCAACGCCAGTGCCTCCAATATACATACCCGGCCGCTTACGTACTGGCTCTAGCCCCTCTAGAACTTGAATTTGTTCAGCATTATAGTCGTCTTGTTTGCTCACAATAAATTAACCCTCATTCATAAGTAAATCTGTTTTTTTCCACTCTTACTACTAGTATAGATTAAATGCTGTCCCGAGACAATAAGCCCCGCTTGTTTTATAAGATACTTATGTGGTTCAATAAACATAAGTATATTAATAGAGAGAGTACTAATGTTTAATAAACTTCTTAGCAACCTTCCTTTCAATCCAAGCTTGATTGACCAGGTAGCATTTTACAGTTCAAGACTAAAAAAAGAGGCAGTCGTACGCCGAGTAGGCCTCGCGTTCATCGCAATAACTATGCTCTTGCAAATTTTTGCCGTAGTAAAGCCTACAGAAGCGAGTAATCAATGTAGTAGTAACGATGTGATTCGTTGTGGCTTCAAGACAAAACAGCAAGCCGTAGATCAATGCAACACTAACGCGCAGGGATTCAGGACAATAATTGAATATTACGGTATTAGTTGTGCCACGCTCGCAGGTGCAAGCACTCAAACTATATCTGCTACAGCTCAAGACAACCAATTGTACTCAATGGGAAGGAATCCATACCAAAAACGTGGTGAGTACGCTGCAGATATCCCTGGTGCCGGTACCTACTATCTTCGCCCTCTATCTAGCTGGGGTAATACGAACTACAAGATGCTAGTCATGAAGACTCCAGACAATCAAACATTTATGGTCATGTATGATTGCGGAAATATAGTCATCAAAGGTGGCTATAATCCTCCCGCAAGACCTGAGCCTGCTTCAAGCCTAAAACTCGCAAAGATTAATCAGCCAACAGGCATAGTTAAGCCCGGAGACTACATAGACTATACGTTAGCGTTCACTAACACTGGTGGTACGTCTGCATTTTTCGCCGTTAATGACACCTTACCTTCTCAACTTGAGTACATTAGCTCAGAGTATGGTAATTGGATCTTTGAACGTAACGGTAGCACCCTAAAATGGGTCAACAACACTCCCCCGTTTTATACCTTTGGTAATACCGACGCCTTCGGAACTCCTGGTTTCATAAAGATTAAAACTAGAGTTAAGCAAAATACACCTTCCGGAACGACAGTTTGTAATGCTGGATGGCTTACTGATGTTAATACGACTACAGGTAAAGTGCAGCGATGGAGTGATGTGTCTGTTTGTAATACTGTAGTCGTCGACTGCCCTGCTGGCACTCTACCTGGACCAAATGGAACCTGTGTCCCAATCAAAGTACCAGATGCGGCTTGCTTATACTTAAAGATATATAAACAGCCTACACGTAATAAATTTTCTTTTGAAGCTAAGGCAAGTGTTGTGAATGGCGCTACGATAAGTTCATATACATATGACTTTGGAGACGGCTCAAAGACTGAAGTTAATAAATCCAATAAACTTACAGATACTTCTAGTGAGCATGAGTATAAGAAAGATGGTACTTACAACGTACAAGCAACGATTGGTAGCTCTGTAGGGGCTAAGCAAACACTCATTTGCAAGGTCTCTATTACCGTTAAGCCCCAAGAAAACCCTACCCCAGTACTATCGATTAGTAAGGGTGCAAAAAATATCACCAGAGGAATTAATGATGCCAACAATACTGTCGCAAACGCAGGTGATGTAATTGAGTACTCTTTAACTACTACAAACTTAGGTGATAAAGCAGCCAGCAATACAATCCTTCGCTCAGAATCATTAGCCGATGTTCTTGAGTACTCAAATCTTGATCTAAATAGTCTAGGTGGCGCCACCTTCGAAGATACTTCAAAAACACTTTCTTGGAATGCTCCCGTAACGATTCAACCTGGAGCAAAAATAACAAAAACCTTTAAGGTTGCCGTTAAAGATCCGATACCTCAGACGCTCAAGCCCTATAACCAACCTGGAGGCTCCTATGACATGGTTATGACTAACGTCTACGGCAATACAGTTAACATCAAACTTCCAAGCAGTGTAGTTAAGACTACGGAACAGATTACGACTACATTACCTAATACTGGCCCTGGTAGTGCCCTACTTATCGGAACCGGTATTACAATAATAATTGGTTACTTCTACGCACGCAGCCGATTACTATCAAAAGAGCTCGATATCGTGCGAAGTGAATATGCAACAACTAGCGGAGGAATGTAGGAATGTCAGAAAAGCACAAACATAAGATAGAATCAGCGGCGAATACTCACGAGAGTCTTGCCCACCATGATCACGTTGAATCACCCAGGAATCAACACAACAATAAAGCGGAACAGCTTAAAGCTAAGCACGAAAAAAGCCTAGAAGAGATTAGGCGCGAAGTAGAAGCAAATGCTTTTTCCAGTGAACTACTTAAGAAAGATGAGATTAAAGATTTTGAAGGTGGAGTATCTCAAATTCAAGTACAGAAAGAACTTAAGGGTATTACACTTAAAAAAACTATGTCAGGTATACAGAAGCAGCTCCCTGCTACTGACAGGGCGTTCAGCAAGGTAGTACATAATCCAGTCGTAAATAAGATTAGTGATATGAGCGAAAGAACTATTGCACGACCTATCGGTATACTTGGTGGCGGAGCTTTAGCCCTACTTGGCAGCCTTCTCTCCACTTATTTCTCTCGTAAATTTGGCATGTCTTACAATATTTTTATGTTTGTAATATTCTTCGCCGTAGGCTACATTCTAACGACACTTCTTGAACTCTTGTATAGGGCAACTAGTAAGTCTCGTATCGATTCTTAAGACTAACGGTCGATAATTATCATGTCTTCAGCTTGATTTGAATGCTGTCCGGTCTGAATCTTGATATGTCCATGCTCTGTTATGGGCTGAGGCTTAGTTAGGGGTTGCGCAACAGGTTGCTGGACAGGAATAAGTGGCGCTTGCTGTGTAGGCTGCTGAAAAGCAGAATGAGCATAATTTATTGGCTGGGCCGGAGAAGCACGATGAGGCTGCTGGACAGGATTATGCAATTGAGGAGCAATCGGTTGCGGATTGTTCATTATTGGCTGTCCTGCAGGCTGCTGAGCAGGCTGAGCAACACTACGTTTCTTTAGCCAGTCATCAAGAAAAGATGGCGGCGCAATAGGTTGAGGTGGTTTTTGTTGGCCTAGTTGCGGTACTTGTCTGTTGGCCCCAGGTTGTTGAGGCATCATTGGTGCCTTAGGTGCAGTAGCAAGTCGTGCGAATATCTCTTTTTCTACCTGGGCCTTAGGTCGACCGTATTTCGCGGAAGACAGTTGTTTTAGTGCTGTGCCTAAATTATTATTTTTAGGTTCAAGATAAGGTAGCCCCGCCATGCTGAACGGTTGCGTAGGTACACCTCCAATTAGTGTACGCACAATAGCATTGTAGTTAGGTACTCTTAAAAGGTCGTCAGCGTCGAATAACGGCTGGAAGTAGCGCGACATTGCATCGACATCGTTTTGTCCAACTCTATATGAAACTATAGTTCCAATGTTACCAAAGACAGCGTCACGAATTTCATCTGTAAGCTGAGATACGAATTGATTGGCAACAACCAAGTTCAAGCGGTATTTACGCGCTTCTGACATGATTGTTGCGAATGAATCTGTTGAGAAGTTCTGGAACTCATCAACGTAAAGACAGAAATCTTGTCGCTCAGATTCAGGGATATTAGCGCGACTCATTGCAGCAGCCTGAAATTTCATGACGAAAATCATTCCCATTAGACGAGAGTTCAGGTCACCCATCTTACCCTTACTAAGGTTTACAAGTAGAATTTTTTTATTATCCATGATCTGCCTAATATCAAAAGAGCTTTCTACTTGGCCTATTATGTTACGCATCATTTGATTAGATAAGAAAGCTCCGAACTTACTAACTACCCAGCTAGTTACTTCTCCCGATTCATTGGAACGCTGAGAGTTAGGCCACTCTTTCGTCCAGAAATCTAATACGTTTTGATCTGTAACGTATTTTAGTTTAGCCTTCATGAATTCTGGATCAACAAGCACTTTTGGAATATCTATAAATGTGCCGCCTTTAGGGTCTGCCATTAATAGCAGCGCGCAGTTTGTGAAAATATGCTCAAAACGAGCGCCAATCATACCCTGCCTATTGGGGTCATAGAGTTTGTATAAGATATTTATTGCTTCTTGAATCAAAAAGTCTTTTTGTTCAGGACTAGTAAATTCAAATAGGTTGAGGCCCATAGGAAAATCCATATCTGAAGGGTTGAAATATATGACATCTTCCGTACGTTCCTTGGGTATCAAAGATAATAGTTTATCTGCAGTGTCGCCATGAGGGTCCACGAAAGCAAAGCCATCACCATTAAGCATGTCTTGATACGCCAAGTTTTCAAGGAACGTACTCTTTCCTGTTCCTGTTTGTCCTACTGCGTACACATGCCTCTGTCGGTCATTCTTAGTTAAACGTATAGGTTTCTTAGCTCCCCTAAACAGATTGTAGCCTAGGAGTAAACCGTCAGCAGGCATATTACGAGGTGCATCTACTTGCTTAGACGCCTGGCGCTCAAGTTGCGCTGTTGGAATATTTTTCTGATCTGGAAAATGAAAAAGCGTCGCTAGCTCTACCGTATTTAAGATGTTCTTATTACTTTCTTGAGGGAAAATACGCAGGATAAATGAAGTGACAAAACTTTCGATATCACTAGATGGTGTGTATTTAAATCCATTTTTTCCCTGAGCATCGTACAGAGCGAACG
Source organism: uncultured Candidatus Saccharimonas sp. (assembly GCA_943354005.1). Classification (GTDB taxonomy): domain Bacteria; phylum Patescibacteriota; class Saccharimonadia; order Saccharimonadales; family AWTP1-31; genus CAJAXB01. Next base: position 33,704 of record CALRBE010000007.1, on the reverse strand, counting down.
CGGCTACAATGTTACGTAAAATTGTCAGTGCTCTCTGATTCACGTTTGATGAAGCTACGACGCGAATAAGAACCTCATATCCAGGGTATCTTGTTTTGTCATCTATAGCATCCAAAACTGACTGATCAAGACTAGACAGCTCGGGCTTACTTGAGTCTTTACCGCCAGATTTATCTTCAGGTGGCTTTACAGCCGCGACTGCGAGCTGCTTAACCCACCACATTAGACCTGATGAGCCTCCACTCTTACCGCCTTTTCTTTTGTGGGATGCTACTGCTTGAGCATTCTTACGCCACGATGGGTCCGCAGGCCTGATAAGAAACTGTATCCCTGCCCCATCCTGCTTATCCATAGTAGAGAGCGCGTTAAGCAATGACTGCAATGCATCTCTTTTAAGCTCCTGATAGGTTGCAATTGGGTATGCATAGTTTTCTTTAAGAGTTAATTCTCCTCCGACAGTGCCACTTATCTTCCCTATAGGGCTAAAAATGTTATGCTCAGCTACTTCTGTAAGTTGCGCTGTTGGATAGGCGCTAATGACAGCCTGCTTCACTACGTCCACAAGTACAATTGGTACTGAAGCGTAAAATTTTACAAACCCGTCTATGCCGATAATTTCGAATGTAAAGTGGCGTTGTCCGTAAAATCGACTCTTGTAGTCTTTCTTTAGTGTGCTGGCAATAATACTATAAAGAGTTTGTGCTTTTGAAATATTCTCCTCAACGACATCCCTTGTGTCTCGGCCGTTAACTTCAACGTCTTCACTGCTTGGTGGAAGATGGATGAGTAATGGGACCATCTTGAGGCCACGTTCATAGTTTTTTTGCTCTCTTAAGGTTTTGCGCGATTGGAAAAATATAATTAGTCCACTCATTGCAGCTAATAGTAAAAATGGTAGTCCAAATATAAGTAAAAAGTTCATAGAGCTTATTCTGAGTCTATCTCTAGGTCTTTATTGTATCTTTTTTTCATATAGTCTGCTTTTAGCTTTGACATTTCCACATTTTGCTCACGAGGGTCATTTTTAGTCTGAGACACTATGTGCTTCGCTTTTTCTACCCATTCCTTCTCTATAAGATCAACATCTTCTGCAATATTTGGAGTGTGTGCGCTCTTGTTGGTGGTTCCCGAGGTCACTCCAATAGCTACTGTTTTAGTAGCAGGCACTGTTCCTGCCGGCTCTGGCATTGGAGCTGGGGCTACACTAACAGATGGAGGTACGCTTGGATCTATTGGCATAGGCAAACTGGTTGGTTCGGAAGCGTGTAATTGAGGATTCATATCTATTAAATTATACCAGAATTGTTGTACGAATTGCCACTCAATTTTGACCTATTTAGAAGAAAGTAGACGCCTTAAATACGGACGTGTGACTAAAAACAAAATCAATACCAAGATTATGTCTTTACCATTTAACTGATTAACGGATCGAAGCAACAAGATAAGACATAAGAAGGTGGCTATAACAATAGAGTAAATAATGTCATTTCTTGGAGCGTTACCCTTCCGAGACGGCATTTTCCTAATGAATAGATACATAGTTAGGGAAAGACAAACCCATAACCAGACTATGGGAACAATGAGAAACAAAATGGGCAGTTTCTGGGGGTCTGTAAAAATAAGAAAAATAAATAAGAGCACATACAAGGCGACTAACAAACGGCCTTTTGGAATGTGCTCTAGTCTATCTTTCATGTCCCCTTCTCACCCTCGCTCTATTCGGCCTAACTATGTTTGATAATACATATTTTTACAAGAGAAACGAAAAAATATGTGGTGCTGGACGGTAAATCCGCTGCTATAAAATTAAACTATTAGAGCGCTTACCGTCCTAGCTGTGACTGACCGCTCTTTCCGCAGTTACGCGGCGAAGAGCGACGAAAGTTTGTAGTTCTACTTATGTATCCCTACGAAATAAATAATATATCTACATTACGCTTATGTCAATAATATTTTGTTGTTCAATATACAAATATAATATTCTAACACTAGTAGTCGTAACATAACTTACAACATATGTTGTTGCACAATCGTCTACAAATACTTACAACGTTATATTATATACATCGAATATATCAATTATCTTCTACTATATTAGCGTTATACTACTGTCTAATTCCACTGAATGTACCATCTAATTTTCACGCTTATAGAGCACAATTATCAATAGCTCAGTCCTGCATTATACCCACTAAATACGCAGCTCATTTGCTTTTCTGCCCGTGCATTAATTCTGAAAATTATTATTAAGACTTGATAAATACTTGTCTATGAAAATTTAGTTGGATATATAGAAAAGCTTGTATTGCGCACATGTTCGTCTGCCCGTGCATTCTAAGGATTGTCTAAGCAGTCTGATTTCTAAAATCTTAAATACATGCGATAACGCTCAATTATAACGCTTTTTTGATCTCATTCTTAGTCTTAGCGGCCATAATTAGTGCAGCAGAAGATAATATACAGCATCTAAAGTCCGCATATTAGCAATTCTTTAATACCTCCACATAATTATTCAGATATTTTAGGTTTTAGGTCTATTTTTTATATGTAATATTCTTAAATTAATAGATGAGGAATTACTTATACACAGCTTTATATCTTTTTTATGCATAAACGTGTTGACATCATCTAAACTTATTAATAATATATCTATAGTGCTTGAACAAATTAAGTACTCAAAAACAAAAACACCTTCGTAACAACGGCTTCTCGCAAGCCGTTGTTCCAAACAAAAAGCCCTACAAGGCAAAAAATAAAAAGAAAAATACATGAACAGCCCTACTCGCAAAGGGCTGTTTTTTTATGTTTACCGATCATACTTTGCACTACATTAATTCTGTATCTTTTTAATATCATTAGATCGTAATGGTATTCCCTATCAATTATGATTTTAATTAGGCTGTCCGGGTGTTTTATATAAGCATTTTATAAATATATGTTGACCCCTGTTGATATCTTTGATACAATTAGGTCCAACCTTAATCGATGCAAGGAGCAAGCAATCGCCAAAATAACCCGTTTGAATCAAATGATTCGAGCATCTCAATTACGAGTCATTGATCAGGATGGTAAGCAACTAGGTGTGCTCTCTCGTGATGAAGCACTCCAGCTTGCCCAAGAGCAAGAACTCGACTTAGTTGAGATTTCACCGGAAGCTAGTCCGCCAGTTGCGAAAATAATTGACTGGGGCAAGTTTAACTACCAAAAGACGAAGCAGTTGCAGAAGAACAAACGCAGCGCCAAATCATTTGAGGTTAAGCAGATGAGATTCGGGTTAAAGATTGGAGCTCATGATTTAGGAGTTAAGTGTCGAAAAATCGAAGGATTTCTAGAGGCTGGACATAAAGTAAAGATCACTGTCTTTTACCGAGGACGTGAACTTGCCCATAAGGAACTTGGTTTCCAACTGGCAGATAGAGTTATCGCGAGTTTCGGTGATACTATCGCAGTTGATCAACAGCCACAATTAAGCGGTAAGCAGTTAAATTTTGTGATTAGGAGTAATAGCAATGCCAAAACTAAAAACCCATAGCGGTGCCAAAGATCGGATACGTGTCACGAAGAATGGTAAAGTTCTTCGACGACACTCAATGAGCAATCACTTTCTTCAAAAGAAGAGTGGTGCACGTAAACGAGGACTTGCAGGACTAGAGCCTGTGCAAGGTAAAGCGAAGAAAACCTTAAAGCAAATGATAGGAGCATAATAGAATGCGCGTTAAAAGAGGCGTCACAAGTCACGCAAGACATCAGAAAATCAGAAAAGCCACTAAGGGTATGACCCGTAGTAACCGTTCAAGCATCAAGCGAGGACGACAAGCTATTACTAAAGGTCTTCAGTTCGCATACCGCGATCGACGAAATAAGAAAAGAACCTTTCGTGCTCTTTGGAATGCACGTATCAACGCTGCTGCCAGAATGAACGATACTACTTACAGCCGCCTAATTGCTGCCCTCAAAAAATCTAGCATCGGTCTTGACCGCAAAATCTTAAGTGAATTGGCCGTTAACGAGCCTGCTGCTTTCACTGCTATCGTCAAAACGACCCAAAAATAAGCTCTAAGCCTGCAAATCCATAGTTTTTATGGTATAATAATCACGTTAGGTTACCGGCTAATCGCCCTTTTAGGGAGGAAAGTCCGGGCAGCATAGGGATATAACAGTTGCTAACGGCAACCGGAGGAAACTCTAGGGAAAGTGCCACAGAAACGAAACCGCCTGTTTTCAGGTAAGGGTGAAACGAGCGAGGTAAGAGCTCGCAATTTGTGTCGGTGACGACATGAAATGGTAAACCCTGTTTGCTGCAAGGAGATGTGCTCATATTGGTATCCCGCCAGAGTGCATTGTTAACCGCTTGATCGTCAGAGCAATCTGTCGACTAGATAGATGATTAGCACCCTGCTCTTGAGTAGGGATACAGAACCCGGCTTACACGTAACCTAATACTTAAAATCACTCCTTACTGGGAGTGATTTTTATTTGTCTCAGGAGCCTGTGCATCGAGTATTTTATTAACCATCTCGTCGGCCCTCCTGTTGTGTTCTCTTGGTACAAATGTAAAAACCACTTCAGTGAATTTCTTCACTAGATTATGGACTGCTATATTTAGAGGGATAAGATCCTGGTTTTTCACCTTATAAATACCCTTCATTTGGTTGATTACAAGCATACTATCCATATAGCAATGTACTACCTGTACTCCGCGCTTAAGTGCCACCTCGAGTCCTAATTTCAAAGATTGATACTCTGCCTGATTGTTTGTAGTGACTCCTAAAAATAGTCCATCCTGGTCAATTACCTTATCGCTCATGTCAAAAAGCACATAACCACAGGCTGAAGGACCCGGGTTGCCTCTTGAACCACCGTCTGTAAACAACTTATAGGTTATAGGTGGAGTTTTGCCTTCTTGGCTAATATTGTCCGTGAGCGGCTTCTGAGCAGCGAAGAAGACTATTTTTACTGGAGTCTCAGCTCTTACTTGAGGCCCGTAATACGAACGATAGAGAGTTAATCTATCTTTCAAAGAAGTCATCGCCTCTTCAGGTCCAATATCGCTTTGAGTCAATTGACCAAGTTGTTTCTCAAGTATCTGAATAATCTGCACTTTGCCAAGCTCTTTCCATGATGATGGATCAATGGGATCTACCTGATCAATGAGCATAACAACATCATTTACGTGAAGGTCTTTGTCGTCATTAATCCGCCAAGTAGAGCTTCGTTTGCCTTCTAAGATCAAATGGGCTGAATCGTGATTTACCTTAAGAGCTTTCATATAACTTTATTATCCTCTAGATTTCTATATTTTCATACATGGTCAAGCAGGAGCGATTAGCCTTAAGCCGATTAACACACTGCTGTTTCCGCTCAAATGCTACTGGAATTATAACAGCCTAAAGATAGTTAACTGGTTGGCCGGCTAAGGCTATCAATGCGTCTTAAAGTAAACTCTAAGGCTTCACGATCACTCTCTGTTAAATCTAAGAGTAAAGCCTCAACCTTGCTTCTCAACTGGCCAAGTACCTCCGAATCGGCGTTTATAAAAGTGCTACTACCATACCTATCTAACTGCTGGATTCTCAGATCAAAGCCACGTTCATCAAGTTGCATACCCTTTGGTGTTTCGCCAGGTTTTACCCTGATTACATCTATCTCGTGCAAGACGCCATCGCTTGGTAACGAAATCTTCCATAATCGGCTACCTTCTTTGGCTTCAAGTTCATGTATCTGAGTAGCGCCGGCTTTAAGTAAAATTGGTTCAACAGGTATTTCAACCACTGGTAAACCATGATGATCTGCAAATGCTCTTAGTTGCTCATTGACACGAGGATTACCCAAGTCTTGTCCTTGCTCATCTTGCCGTATAAATACGCCTTCAAGCCGGCCGGAAGCAATGTTAACCTGGTTATATCCATTCTTAGCTGTTGCCCCAAGAAGTTCGTCAGCATTGAACTGAATAGGCTGTTTGTCCAAGTCGTTTGAGCCAATATCTACTGGCTTTGCAGCAATTACATCAGCACCGTCTTCGGGTGGAGTAAGAATAAAACCATTCTCACCTGCAAACGTCCAATTATGTTCCCGATCAATTAGACTAGTATTCACAGGTCGATCACTTCCCCTAAAGCCTTGTCCATCACCACTTAACCAAGTACCCAACTCAGACGGTGACGACTGAACTGCGGCCGTTATAAGGAAACGGTAATCCTCTCCTGGTTCTATCTGGCCTGGCTTTGCTTCGGTAAGTCCGCTTACAACTTGTAATCTATCCATGTTTCCCCAATCTTCGGTTTCCGTTTTAGTTACATCGCCTGTCTCTGCTTGAATCTGATCGGCATCAGACTTCATTGTTGATAAATCTTCGGAAAGCGCAGCACCACTGAACTGCTTGGTACCTTCATCATGTGGTGCATTATCCATAGCCACATCATATCAGATGGCAGATTTCGAAAATAGGCTTATGGCAACATGTCAGGCAAGACCGACGAGCTTGAGGCCGAGATCAAAGAAGTAGAGATGACTATCGGTAATTTATAAGAGAACTGACGTATAAAACCAAGTGAAATTTCTGATGGTCAGGGTGAGAGGACTTGAACCTCCGGTCTCTGGACCCCCAGCCCAGCGCTTTACCAACTAAGCTACACCCTGCTGTATCCATGATAACAAAAAACATCCTTGATGGATGTTTAGCGGCTGGAGGCCAACATGACAACCTGGAATTAAACCCAGGTGGGGTTTCTCACGATACAACCACGGTCATATACGAATTTTGAAATCCCTTATGATAAGCATTCAGATTATCATATTGTTGGCACCAGCCTACTATTTAGTATAGTGCAAAACCGGCTAACCTACCAAAAATATATACATACTATTAACAATATTGCCGACAAGTGGACCTATGAATGGGAAGAAGAAGAACATAAATAGTAAAATCGTCATAATACCCCCTCTTTCAATACCATACATTAGTCTTTGCACTGGTTCTGGGGCGAATGCATAAAGAAGCCGAGATCCATCCAAGGGCGGAAAAGGAATCATGTTAAAAACGAAGAAACCTAGGTTAACTTGTATGAATAGGCTCATTATCGTGAACAACTCCGTGCCGACTGCTATACCAAAGAGTCGGATAATACCTGCTGCAAGTACAGCAAGCATTAAGTTTGTTAGTGGACCAGCTATTCCTATAAGAGCAGCTCCAAATTCATTGAAGCGAACTCGTTCAGGGTTAAATGGGACCGGTTTTGCTATGAAGAAAGGTTGCATCCCAAATAATATAAGGACCATAGGAAGTAAGACTGTCGTGACTATATCTATATGTTTTAAGGGGTTAAGAGTCAGTCTACCATGATCTTTTGCGGTCGTGTCGCCAAGCCAGTGGGCCGTAAATGCATGCATGGCTTCATGAATTCCCATTGAGAGAATTATTGAAGTAAATATTATAATCAGTTCGTTACCGCTAATTTGTGAAAACATTCCCTTTAGTATACTTGACTTTACGCCGTATTCAATCTAAAATAACACCTTGAATCTAATAGGAAATGTAAAGCAATGCAAAAATGTGAACTCACCGGTAAAGGCAAACAATACGGAAGCAACGTTAGCTTCTCTCAACGACACACTAAAAAAGTCTGGAAGCCTAACCTTCAGACTAAAACAGTTGTTGTAGATGGCAAAAAAGTAACTTTAAAGATTAGCACTCAAGCTATTCGTACATTAAAGAAAAAAGGCCTATTGTAAGGTTAATTACTTCGTACCTAAAAAAAGCGCCTAGATAGGCGCTTTTTTTATATGCAAAGTTAATGCCCTATTATTTTTGCGGCTCTAGTACAATTAGTTGCGCCTGTTCACCTAACAGATCAGTAGCCTTTATCTTGAGCTTAGAGACAGTCTCTTTTGGCTCCATAATAAGTCCTTTGATTGCATCATCAAGACTTATTGCAGGCACTGGGTAATTGAGACCTTTAACAGCGTACTGTGTTGGTATAATAATCTTAGGTTCAATCTGCTTAATGACCTTGAGTGCTCCGACAGTATCAAGAGTAAAGCCATGTCCTCCGACAGGAACAATAAGAACATCGACTACGCCAATAGACTCGAGCTGCGTTTCATTAAGGCTTGGATAGACATGGCCTATTACTGCGATACGGACAGCATCAGCCACGATAGTATATATTGTAGCGTTTAGCATATCTTTCTCATCTATATGTGCCCTGACAGCCAAACCGCTAATAGAGACGTTTGAAACCTCATATTCACCCGGTCCATCAATAGTAAGTTTAGCTTTAGGCGCAGTACCAGTGATACGTGAAGTAAAAAGCTGTATATCAGTAGGCTTTGCTACCTGAGAAGCACCTAACTCCTTGAGATTATCGTCAATAACGATAGCTGCCTTTTTAGTTGTAAGTTTAATGCAGTTTCCGCCGTAATATTGTATTTCCATCTATTCCCCTTTAGCCTTTTGGTTTCATCAAATCATGTTTATCTACTAGAATTTGTGTTTTTGCCTCGTATACATTGGCAATGAATCGATCACTTATCTGTTTACGATACTTGAAGTCTTCTAGCGCCATAACAGTATACCTTATTTCTTTGCCTTCTTTTTTTTCCAATTCCTTTACGTATTTATTGAGCTGGGCCTGGTTTATATCCCCTACTAATAAAAGATCTACCCCTGTTTTTTCATCCCTAGTAAATTGCCCCGTGTAAAGTGCGAGCTCAACATTACCTAAGGCCTTCAAATTATCCTGACTCGGATTCGGTCGAGCAGTCTTAACTGCAGCCTTAACGGTTCCAGCACCAAACATAGCCGATAGCGGCTTATAGTAGTCGAATGACTGATCCACTTCATAGTAAAGCTTATTGTTTGTATTATCTGAAGAGATAATACCTATACTCAATAAGTTTGCTAGTTCTCTTCGTACTGAATTTATCTGTTCATCAATTTTGCGGGTTATTTCACGCACATAAAATGAACGGTTTGGATTACTGTAGAAAAGTTGCAGTAATTTTACCCTGGTCTTTGATCCAAAAAGCTGTTCAATCATATTAATAGTGTAACAGACTAAAGAATAAAATAATATGCTAAGTGTTCAATATCGTTGTTGATATTTCTACAATTTTACTGGGGTCACTATACCACTGAATACTTTTGTTTCGCTTAAACCATGTGCGTTGTTTTTTAGCAATTTGGGCTTCATATTGAAGACATTTATCTTTAGCCTCACCCATTTCGTACTCATTAATAACAAAACCACGGAAAGCCTTATAGGATGGTGCTTGCATGGGAGCAATATCCCAGCCATATAGCTCTCCAAGCGATCGCACCTCATCGATTAGCCCTTGTTCGAGCATCTCTTCTAATCGTCGTTTACTACGGGCTTTTTGCTCTATGGGATCAATGTTGATTCCAAAAATATATGTATTAGGACGTATCGTGCTCTGTGCCGGAGCTACTGATCCTATTTCGGCGACCCGGATTAGATATCTCTTGTTAGTACTATTCTCAGGCATTGGTATTCCTCTATCAATAAGCTCGGCCTGCAGATCTTCTATTGAATACTTTTCATACTTTTCCCTAATAGATAACGGCGCACTAGGTCTAAATTGGTAGTCATATAGCACTGAATCAATATAAAGGCCGCTGCCTCCCACGAGAATAGGTACCTTTCCTCGGGCTATAATGTCTTCTATAGCTTTTTGGGCACGCATTTTAAAATCATGCACTGTGAACTTTTCATTAGGGTCAACTATATCTAGCAAGTGATGTTTGACTCTTTCTTGATCTGCAATCGAAGGCTTTGCCGTACCTATATTCATGTTCCTGTATATGGTCATTGAATCGGCGCAAATTATTTCACCATCACAATTCAACGCAATTTCAATAGCAAGGCTAGTCTTTCCACTGGCGGTCTGGCCAACAATTACAATGAGCGGCTTGGGGGTTGAGCTTTTATTCATGCCCTTCGAGGAATTTTTTCAGTTCAGTGAGCTTAATCTTCTCTTCCTTGTCTTTCAGTCGTACGCTGACTTCGTCGGCAGCTACATCCTTAGGCCCGATGATTAATGTGACCGGTATCTTAAATCTTGAAGCATCACGGATCTTACGTCCTAATGACTCGTTTCGATTATCAACACTGTAGCGTAGTTCATTGTATCTAATAGGCTTCATGAGGACAGTGTCTTTCAATATTGCCTCTACTTGCTTAACATAGTCCCCGACAGAATCATTAATAGTAAGTACTCTAACCTGTTCAGGCGCTAACCAATATGGGAACCAGCCCGCTGTATGTTCAATATAGATAGATAGGAACCTCTCTAGTGACCCTAGAAGTGCACAATGAATAATTACAGGACGCTCATCCCCGCCCTCTTCATTTACGAAGTTCAGATTAAATCGCTCTGGCTGAACAAAATCAAGCTGTATCGTTGCAACTTGGTGTTCTCTACCCAGTGCATCGCGTCCCATGAAGTCGATTTTAGGTCCGTAAAAAGCAGCTTCGCCTTTTGCTTCAAAGAAGTCGAGCTTATTCTTTTCTGCCAAAGACAATATTGTTGCTTCAGCACTATCCCAAAGCTTCTTTTCACCTAGATACAAGTCGCTATCATCACGAAAGCTTAAACGTGCCCGCAAATTTAAGCCGAGCGTCTTGTAGAGCGTCTGTACTTGTTTTACGAGGGATCCCACTTCAGCTTCTAGTTGAGACTGTCGAGCATAAACATGGCTGTCGTCTTGAGTAATTGATCTTACACGGTTAAGTCCACCGAGTTCACCCGTCTTCTCATCCCTATAAACAGTTGTTGTCTCGAAGTATCTTAGCGGTAACTCCTTGTAGCTGCGTGGTTTGGCCGAAAATATCTGGTTATGATGAGGGCAGTTCATTGGCTTTAGCGCAAATTCATCTGATGTTTCCTGACTCTTAACCAAGAATAGCTCATCTCCAAACTTATCAAGATGGCCGGAAACAGCGTAGAGATTAGTTTTAGTGATATGCGGAATCCAAACTCTCTCAAAACCATTGTCTTTTCGTAGCTGCTCTGAAAAACTAGTCAGTTTTTCTCTTAGTGCTGCTCCTCGAGGCATGAATAACGGCAAGCCCGACCCGACTAAATCAGAAGTCGTATATAGATCAAGCTCGGTTCCGAGCCTTCGGTGGTCTCTAGCTTTTGCTTCTTCGACCATGTGTAGATATTCATCAAGCTTCTCTTGTGTTTCAAAAGCAACTCCGTAGAGGCGCTGCATCTGAGGGTTTCCTTCTTTGCCTCTCCAATATGCACCTGCAATGCGAATTAGCTTAAAAGCGCCCACATTGCCTGTAGAGGCAACATGCGGACCACGACAAAGATCGGTAAAATCGCCATTGGTATAGAAAGAGACATCAGAAACTTGCGATTCACCTTCAGAGATTGTGCCAAGCTCATCGGCATCAAGATCTTTAGCAACAGTCGTTCCTGCGCGCTTTAAGTCATTGAGTAACTCTAGTTTATAGGGTTGCTTGTTCTCTTTAGCCCAAATAATAGCTTCGTCTATAGGAAGAGACGTTTTTTTAAATGCGACATTTGCTGCGATAACTTTCTTCATCTCTTTTTCGATGCGACCGAAGTTATCTTCAGAGATAACCTTATCGCCAAGATCAATATCATAATAAAAGCCGTTTTCTACGACTGGGCCAACACCAAACTTAGCATCAGGCCAGATACGTTGTACAGCCGTAGCAGTAATATGCGCCAGACTATGTCGCATTGCATGAAGTTTATTTTCTTGTGTTGACATACATTCTCCTTAAACTTATAAAACAAAAAAACGCGGCGTCTAGTAATCTCGCATGATACTACACTAATTCCGCGTCTTGGGTCCTAGTTACCTAGGAGGTTCCACCTGAGACTTTTACTCTTATCAGCACGTTATCGCACGTTCTGACCATGTCGACGAAGCTCTGTGGGTGGTTAAGCCACTTCAACGCTTAAACCTATTATATCACACCCCTATTAGGAGGTGCGTATACCTTCTCTTAAAAGAAAAAGCGATTGAATGATCTCGCATTTCATTCAATCGTCTTTCAAAAAAACATGACTCAAAACTTCACTCCAACCATCATAACAAGGTTAGTATTATATGGCTAGTATATTAATATTGTTTTTTGTACATTAATGCTGGGGATAACAAGTTCAAATAATATACCATAAAGAGTATACCCACTTCCCTGACCTATACCCAACGGCTTCAAATTATGATATTATGGTCCCTGTAATCCCGTGGGTGATTAGCTCATTTGGCTAGAGCGCCTGATTGACGTTCAGGAGGTGAGAGGTTCGAATCCTCTATCGCCCACCAAATATGGATTCAGGATCATTTCTTAAGTAAATGATCCTTTTTTATTTCCAGTAGATACTGCACCGAGACCTAGTATCATTACTCCCTTGGCTCCATGTATCTTGTATTTTTATGTATTTTGTGTTAACATAAGCTAGTTAAACAGAGGTGTTTTTGGTTTTGAGTACCAACAAGCAAAGTTCGCTTGAGAGCTTTCAGCTCTTTTATGAAGAACTCGTTTCTTCAAAGCGAATCAATCGAATTCGACGTGTTCGTGTCTCTTCTACTTCGTAGAGGATTTATAAAACATACGTAAACTTATTAGTCTCGACCCTACGAGTCTCTTTTTTGATATTTTGGTAATACTTCCCTATTTACCCACATCTTTTGATAGGTTATCCACTAGCATTATTTACAGGGCTATGACAATATATAGACATGGTATGCATATATTGCGGGGGATCTACCCGTGTAACAAACTCTCGAAGCCAGAAGCGATCTAACGCTACTTGGCGACGTAGATCATGCGAAAAATGCTCGGCAGTCTGTACGACTATAGAGGTCATTGATCTTTCAACGGCAATTATTGTAACCGGCTCTAAGCGTCCAAGCCCTTTCTCCAGGGACAAACTTCTTGTGAGTATATATGACAGCTGTAAACACCAAAAAGACGCTCAGACGAGCGCTACATTGCTCACAGACACAATCATTAAGCACTTGTATCCCCTAATTGAGGATGCATCAGTTTCATCTCGCACAATTCGTGACATAACATTAAAAACGCTAGGACGTTTTGATACGGTTGCAGGAGTACACTACGGCGCTTACCACCCTGTCAAAGCTTAGCTCCATGAGAACTATATAACTGTTTTGTTCTCTTCTGTTACTACCGCTTTGTCTGTAACATCGAATTTATCAAGATACTTACCGAACATTAGTCGTGTCTGTGAATAGAGCGCAGAAAAACTACTATATACGATCGTGGTGATCGGCAGATAAACCCACTGGAGAACCATAAATAATGAACGATGAGCCTTGTATCTCTTAGGTTTCGGCGGTAGTGTCCTTAAACTAAAGAATAATGTAAAGAATATACCGAACATAGCGATACGTTGTAGGTTGCTTATTGTTATTGGTAATTGCGTGGCTCCGAAGTCCTTGGGGTTAACGAGAGCCGGAACAAATGCTGAGAATGTAATGATAAGAGCGGACGTAGCCCAACTTACATGCCCTTCTAGGAGGCGGAGCGACTTAAATAGTACATCTTTTTTTGGTGCTTTATTCTTCTTAAAAAAGCCTGTCGTAACGACGTACGCGAGGTCAGAGGCACCCCACGCCCAACGACGCATCTGCACAAACTGAGCTTTGAGTGTCTTAACGTAGGTTGTCGAGAATACGGCGTCCTGATAAATAGGCAGGAATATTGGATAGACTTCGTGACGCCCATCGTAACGGAAATAAGTTCGCCAGAATTGGTGACCATCTTCGACAATAGTGCGTACGCTCCAGAAGTCAGTGTCTATGAGAGTCTGCATAGACTGAGCATGTGCTGAAAAATTACGTAATATATGAGGCCTTAGAGCGACTACTGTCTGCCAGAATGAGTTACCAGTTGCTACGACGCGCATCGGTGCTGGAGCATCCCAAATATTATTGGTATAGAGTGGTACTGGCTGAAAAGAGATGTATCTAGGGTCAGGACATAAACAATATGTATAAGCAGTCGCCGCGAAATAAGATGGATGAGGTCTGTTATCGGCATCAAGAGTAGTCAAGATAACATTAATGGGGTCAATTTTCTTCTTTTCAAGATAGCGCTGTACTTCTCTTCCGGCATAAGTAACGTTGCCGCCCTTACCAATAACTTCATTGGGAATATCTGCGGGGTGCATTACGGCAAAAGCATCCATAAACTCACCCTTATATTCTTTAATGAGTTCTCTTACTCTTTGAGCAGCCTCTTCACCACCCCGCTCTTCATGAGCAATGACAAGAATAATCTTCTTCATATCATAATGTGAAGCTAGCACTGATTTTATAGTTGGCTCAAGTACCTCGCGAGCCTCCTTATATGTAGCGATCATTGCGACCTGAACAATATCTTGCGGCTTCACAAGAGCAGGATAGGTTTTAAGGCGTTCAATATTGGCAAGATGCCACTTGGGTCGTTCAATATCTGAGTTTCCAATTGTTTCAGTCTGTACATCCTTGATGAGCTCAAGCCATTTTAGTCGACGATGTTGCTTCATAGTCTGCCAGCCCTGAAATGCGCGCAAATTCATTGCGATAGACTTCACGAACCAAAGAAGCATATAGGAAATAATGAAGAAAATGGTAAGTGGCGGACTAACTATACTTAAAATAAACGGCACAATTAGAATTGACCAGCTTATTGCACCCGGCACAATCTCAAAGAAGCGATAGCGTGCATCGCGATGTCCTTCATAAGGTATCTCAATGTCTGAAACTTTCATGGATTATCTCAAGACTAGAAGGGCGTTACTAATTATTATAGTCATAAATATAAGTAAAGTACCCAGGCCTAGTACCGCAACGGCGTAATTTCGATGATGCTGGTATACCTTAACGCTTAGTACCGTATTCATGCCAAAAATAACAATCAGGAACAAGATAAATCCTAAGATATCAACTGTCTTTCCAGGTGTATAAGGGCTAATTCCTAAATTAGAGCGGTAAGCTGACCAGATGACACCAGTACTACTACTCAAACGTAACAGGATTAAAGCAGAGCCCAGTAGAGTAAAGAAACTATTCACTGTAAGCAATATTAGGATAAGACGGTCGTGCAGATATTTATTTGATAGCTTCATACAAGTAATTTTACACGCTTTATACGTGAACCCCAATCTATATAGTTAAAAATGATAAATAAACATGGAGCCGTCGACCGGGATCGAACCGGTGACCTACGCTTTACGAAAGCGCCACTCTACCAACTGAGCTACGACGGCCTATTTATAAACTTCATCAATTATAGCAAATACTCCATAGAGGTTGATTTTAACACCTTAAACTGTTATTATTTGATGCGTTACTTTGTGTAACAAAAATGCGGGCCCGTGGTGTAGCTGGCCTAACATGCCTCCCTGTCACGGAGGAGATCGCCGGTTCGAATCCGGTCGGGCCCGCCATTTTGACAAAAAACTAATATTATGCTAATGTTTATATATGTCAGACGAATTACCATTCGCACAAGAAATTGAAACAAATAAAAATATCACCGAAGTACAGAGCCAAGTAGTTAGCATCGAAACGATGGCAAGCTCTCTAGATGTGCGTTTGCGTGGTGCTTTTATTACCGACTGTGAACTAACTAGCCCCACAACTGGCCTACGAACCGATGTACTGTATGCCGAATCGAACCTTGAGAAGCCGAAGCTTACAGCTACACACCCAATGGTTCCAGCTGGCCCCTACGAAGGCATTGGCGGCCAACATGGATTTCCCCGTTGGTCTGACTACCATGAGTTTCCGCTCAATGACGGCCCTAACGGCGAAAAGCAGGTTGCAGTTCAGGCAAAGCGTTCTGACAATGGCCTGTCGCTTGTTAAAGCTTTCGAGCTAACCGCGAATTCATTAACTACTCATACAACTATTCGCAGTTCAGAAGATACCGCCGAAGAAACAAGTATGGGTGAGCACATATACTTTACTTTGGTTGATGAGAACTTTGAAGGCTTAGAGGTTAACGGTAAATCTTTAGACAAACTACTAGGTGAAGGCAGTCAGCAGACCGTAGAAAACGGTGATGCGATATATTGGGACTTTGGCGGCGAAGCAACTATAAATTTCCCAGCTGGGCACAGCGTCAATATTTCAGCTGCCTTTGAGGGTGATACTAAGCACCCGTTAGCCATGTGGATTTGGAAACGGCCTGGCAGTCCGTCTATCTGTTTTGAGCCAATCGTTGGCGTGGCAAAATTTGATGATGGCGATACCAGCGGCGTACAGGTTCCGCCCTATGGAAGCGCTACGCTAACTACACGTGTTGAGCTGTTGTAGTCGTTTGTAGAGTCATAAAGTAGTTCTAAAACTGCAAAGCTAAGGCCCACCAAGCATAAATAGCATAAATCATCTTGAGACCGTTTGGTCTCTTTTTGTAGTTACAGGCTGGAAGTTACTTAACTTTTTTACGTGGTGATGCTAACGTATAAGGAGTTTAAAAAAACTAAAGAAGGAATCAAAAATGTCAGAAAAAGTAATCTACACAGGCCATTTCGTTGAAGACCAGGATGCTCTACTTGCTCAAATACCCTCACAAATAGAAGAAGAAGGCGTAAAAATTCATGGCCACCATGTAACTCGTGAATTTAAACCAGCAAATGGTACTGAAGACATCACTCCTGGCAGCAGACGAACTCTTCGTGCAATCGGCGAAGTCGTCGCAGACGGAGTACATGCAGTGTTAGTTGAATCAGTCGATGGTCAGCCCATTAGTACAAACGAGCATCCACATTTAACTATAGCAACTGCTCCAGGCGTATCACCCACTAAGAGCAATGAAGTCATATCAGCGGCTCACAAAGCTGGAACTATTCGGCCTATTGAACCACCTGTAGAGTTTGAAACTGTTGAAGGCTACTTTAACGGTAAGAAAGACGTCACTAGTTAGGTGCAGGCCACAGGTCATATTCAGTAAAAAGGTCTAGTATAAAAATAAGGAGTAAAAAAATGACAGATGAAGATTTTCCAGTAGTTAGCCAGCAAGAGGAGGCCCCCGCCTTACAATATGAATTTGAAACCAGTATCGGCCCTGCCCAGGTTACTGCCAAGCAAGAATCAACACGCGGAGATGGTGTCGTAGAGCTAACTGGCGACCCTTTTACTCGCGAAACCGTGGATTTCAGCGGTGTCGTTGATCACCTTTCGATTCACCAAGATGGAGACGTAGCTGGCAGCCAGTTTAACGGTGATCTATTCCCTGACGCTCAAACACTAATTTCATTTCTCTCAGAAGCAATGCCCGCTTCAATGCAATTCGACCAACATGGTATGGCCGAACTTACGCTTGATGTTACACTACCTGGTCATGAAAAACTTGGTTATTCAGGTGTTAAAGAAGTTGCTGAGCTAGAAGCCACAGGTTTTACAGTTGAGTCGGGTATTCGTACACCTGGCGGTGAACCAGCAGTGGAAGACGGCCTCTCGGGAGCTTGGTATCCAGAAATGGTTCGTAATAGCGAAACAGGCAGGTTCGAAGTGAAGACTACAGAATCGGGCGAAGTTGCAAACCCCCACGGCAAGTTTGAGCCAGAAGCTATGATATCTGTAGTAACAGACCCTGAAGCTGCCGCAACAAGCAAAGTTAGTATTGTTATGCGACGAGATCCAGAATCGGGCCTCCCGGTTGTCTTAACCTCATACCCAGGTGAAATTGCACCTCCGTTCCCGGCAAAAATTACTACTGAAGCATTTTCAATGGATAGCTTGCATGGAGCGTCAGCAGAATACTGGAAAGATCACGCATTCGTTAAGTTCGAAAATAATCCAACTCCATAGAGGCGTCGTAAACAACAACACAATAGTTCAAACTTTGAAGTATATCTTTCAAGGCGAGATATTTACTTTTGTTGATAAATATGTTAAAATATACTAATGAGTAAGTTCAAAAGTTATGTAGTTGACGTTAATAGACCCTTGAACGGCCCTTTATTTGATTTAAGTGCTCTCTTAATACCCCGTTCTCTGGTCTCAGTACATTTCATTATGAAAGAACATATAAAAGACACTAGAATATTGGAACGAATATGACCTCACCAAATGAAACATCACCAGAAAAGATACCCAGCCTTCAGGATATAACTGATTCATATCAGGAAGTTATAATCTTTAATAATAAGCACACTGGTATGTCGATAGGTATTATGAATATCCTTAGAGCTACCCTTGAATATGAAGAGTCTGTAGAAACATCTACTGGTGTTTTTGAAGAAGCGCTTGAAAAAGCCAATTCTGAAGACAGTATGCACAAGGAATTAACTCAAATAGTTCATGAAGATATCCTAAGAAGCATCGGAGTTTCGTTACAACATGGATCGCAGCTCAAGAGTAGTACTGGTGCTTCAATTAGCGCGCCCAAACTTATTCCCACAATAGCCGATATTGATATGTTCCAGGGTTTTCTGTCAAAACAATCAAAAACAGAAATACAGTCAGATGATAAAAATTTGGATCTAATAATCGACCTTGTGAAAGATATTAAAAAAAGAGTCATAGAAGGCGCTACCCCCTTCCCTGAAAGCACAGACCTATATATGGTTCAGGCATGTAGATATAGCGGAGAACTTGCCTTAAAGCATTACGACTATATATATGACGACATAAAAAGACTTGAACTAGATGAGCCCGACTATTTTATAGAGTTATTACAAGGTGAAGCACCAGCTTACCTAGGAGAAGAATACAGCGAGTATATCAAAGCGAAACAACATATAGAAACATCGCAAGATCTAGAAGAATATCTAGAATACTGGGGACGCGATCTACTAATTCAATATATAAGGACGGGATCGCCCGAGCAATTACAAAAAGAAAAGATAATGTACTTAGATGGTGAGCATATGAATATACGGCTCAACAAGCAAACGGATTACATAATTGATCTTTGTAATTCACAGAACGATAATGAAAAAGATTATGGCGTAGCTTCGGCAAAGAATCTACTTCAAGGTATTAACTCAACTATTACACTCATGAAAGATAATCAGGATGAATGGTATGTTAACGAAGAAAATGAAATATTTCTTAAGTTCTTAAGCACAGCAATTAGTCTTAATATCGAAGATTAACAGATATAGAATTGAATACATAAAGTGTTCATCTATAGCTTAATGTATAGTGTGGCCTTCTTCTGGTCTTTGAGATCATTTAGATACATATTGATGTTCTTGAAGTTGAATACGATATGAGCACCACGAATCTTATCGCCCTGTGGTTCTATATTTTTTACGATTTCAAGCGCATATCCACTATTTATAACTCCTGACACTTGTCCAGGTTTCAGCTTATAGAGTTCGTTTGTCACTTGGGCATCTATGTCTCTATTCGACTGGTCGATAGGAAAACCGAATTCACCACCAGTATCTTTACTGGCTGCATCATCAGAGTATTTTTTAGCCACTGCAGCGAAATCTGCCCCGGCATTAAGTTCAGCTTTAGCTTGATTTGCACGAGTCACTGTCTCGGGATCAAGTACAGGTAGTAGTTTCTGCGCCAGGAGTTGTTGTTTAAGGCTTCTTCTAAAATCATTTATTGACCAGCCATAATATTCTTTAAGTACATCTTCGAAAACTTTTGTACTTCCGCCTAGTCTGTTCTGTGAACGAACTATTTGAATCTCATTCTCCACTTCTTTATCAGATACAGTTACATTCTTTTCGGAGGCAAGCTGTTTAATGTAGGCGTCATCTACGACTTTTGTTAAAGCTCGTTTTTTAAATTCATCAAGTTGCTGTTTTCCAGAGTCGGTACTAAAATCAAGTTTTTGCTGGTTCTGATAATAATGAATGTAATGCTTTAACTCAAAAAGATAGTTTTCATAAGCTACATAGCTGTTCCCTGCTTTAGCAACTGGAAAAGGAATAACTTTTGTAACACCGTATAAAAATGACGAATAGGATTTAACTCGGTATAACGATACCATCGTAAAGGTAAAAAAGCCTACAATTACTGCTATGAGAAGACTGGTGGTTATGAGTACTATCTTATGCTTTGAATGCTGTAATGGGTAGATATACTTACGAGCACTCGATAAAACCTCTTCACGATGCTCTGCAACCGTTTCATTGGTAATTCTAGGTGCACCGTCCTGCGATAGAGGCTCTTCTTGGGGTCTTTTAGTAACTCGTTTTTTTATTCTATTTATCATGCTGATTCCGGTTCCTCTTCTATTGATGATTCTTGAACGTCGATACCCTCTTGCCGCAATATATTAAGTAGTTTCTTCTGTATCTTTGCAGGTTTATGAATATCGCGTATTACTAGGTCGCCGACGTAAGTCTGCATCATTATTGTACCAAATCCCAGCAAAGTTTGTTGCAAACCAGATATTTGATAGTTAACCATTTGTATTTGCTGTAGCCCGAGATCTACAACACTACGATGAAATAAACCTTTTTGGGTAATCTGTATAAGCCGCTGGTTGGTTACTATAAATAAGCTGTAGTACCACCCTATCCAATATGGAAAGACGAAAAGTAACCCTATGGCCATACTTATAAGAATGCTCATGAAGAAAAAGGTCATTGATGGAATATTTTCAGGACGAGCATAGGTTAATATGAGCGTATACAATGGACCAATTAGCATACATACCATCCCTAACACTATTCCTTTTCTCATAATTAGTGGATGTTTTCTAAAAACGAAAAGTACATCTTCGTCCTCAAATTGATCATCGAAGTGCTTATTTGGTGTTTTTTCTTTTTTTGACATACTTATAGGGTAAAGCTTTTATGCTTGAACGTCCAGAGACTCCAGGTATACTACTCTAGTAGGTATTGTAAAATGGTCCGGTAGCTCAGCTGGATAGAGCGCCGCCGTCCTAAGGCGGGCGTCGGGGGTTCGAATCCCTCCCGGATCACCATTCATACTTTATCTACCTCTCTTTATACCTGAAATTTATATTTTTTTATTTACGTTCTTCTGGAGAATACACATCAGGTGTATCATTTCGGTCATAGCTAAATAGATCCTTTGGTTCAAAGAAACGATTAACTTCAGTTTGCCCGTTCTCTTTTGAATCTGATGCATGAATTAAGTTTCGCCCATTACCGCTTGCTAGGTCACCACGGATCGTTCCAGCATCTGCAATACGAGGATTTGTAGATCCTACGAGTAACCTTACGGAGTCAACACATTCGTAACCTTCCCAGGCCATAATTACTACAGGTGCAGATTGCATGAATGATTCAATATCCTTATAAAATGGTTTGTCGACAATATGAGCATAATGAGCACGTAAAACTGTGTCGTCAAGTCGTGACATTTTAATACCTATCAGTTTTAGTCCCTTCCGTTCTAAACGCTTAATTATTTCTCCAACGAGAGTTCGTTGAATCGCATCTGGTTTAAGAATAATGAGTGTTTTTTCCATGGTGTTCCTTGCTTATATATGCCTCTATTCTATCAGATACGTCGTATAGATTATAGGGGTAGTGCAATATAGTGTAGTATAGAACTTATGCTACTACGAAAAGCAAAAACAGACTTTCTTGAATACCTAGAAGTCGAACAAAACAGATCTCAAAAGACTATTAAAAACTACGACCATTACCTTACGCGCTTAATTGACTACGCGGGAGATATAAAAATAAGTGATATAGACGGTGAACTCATTCGTAAGTGGAGACTATGGCTAAATAGGCTTGGTACCAACACGTCAGATGAGCTGCAGAAAACTACCCAAAACTATCACCTAATAGCCCTGCGAAGCTTCTTGAAGTATTGCGCTAAGCGTGATATCCCCGCCCTGTCTGCGGATAAGATAGAGCTCGCAAGAACAACACGTAAACAAGTTACCTTTTTAACACCAGAAGAAGTACAGCAGATGTTCGATGTATGTGATCCTACTACTAAAATTGGCTCCCGAGATCGTGCAATACTTGAATTATTGTTCAGTAGCGGACTACGTGTATCCGAGCTTGTTGCACTGAACACAGATCATATCAATATTAAACGAAGAGAGTTCATGGTTCGTGGTAAAGGACAAAAAGACCGCCCTATTTTCATAAGTCCTCAAGCAGCAGATTATATTAAAGACTACCTGCTTATGAGGTCAGACAATGTAAAGCCTCTTTTTGTAAGATACAGCGGAAAGAAACAGGTAGATACCAGCGGGAACTTTCATAGGCTAACAGCTCGAAGCGTCCAACGTATGGTGGCTAGAACTGCCCTATTAGCTGGTATTACGAAAAAAGTATCCCCGCACACTCTAAGGCACTCTTTCGCAACAGATCTTCTAATGAATGGAGCAGATATTAGAAGCGTTCAAGCAATGCTAGGTCATAGCAATATTGCTACAACACAGATATATACTCACGTTACCGACCCGCACTTAAAAGCAATACATGAAAAATTTCACCGTAAAGAAAATACTTAAGAATATCTCTAATAAGTACAGCCGTTAACGCTCGCTATACTCGTCAAAGAAAGACGTTTACACAGATTATCTTTACTACTAAATACATATTCTGGAAAATTAGGACCGCTCACAGAAGAGACACTTGAGTTCGGATCCACAATCCTAACCTTGATTCTCTTCAATACATCAGCTGCCCTTCCGGTTGAGTCTATTTCTATTTGAGCACCCTCAAAGGTACTGGTACTAGCAGCTCCATTAAGGCCCTGATTATTTAATGTAACATTAGAAGGATTATATATAGAGCGCATCCTTAAATAATATTTATTTTTATCTAGCCCCTTGATATTTAATAAGCATTTGCCTAATCTACAAGTAACGCCAATTATATCTCCGTTATTTATAATACTAATATCCCTTTCAGTTTGACCGCTTGCTTGTGGTTGTAACAGAAATGACTTAGTAGATACGTCTAGCTCATCTTTAATTATTGGAACTGTATTTGGTATCGGTATAAGGTCTAGGCGTAATATACCTATTGAATCACCCCAATCTTGGGCTTTTGGAAATTTACCAAGACCTTCATTATTTATGCTTGTTGATCCAGTCTTTGCTTTCCAGGAAATATTCAGGTTACCTAACGGGATTGAACTACCGCCAGAATCTTTCAGGGATAATGGTGCGATCACGGCATCGTCTGCGCCGATTCTTTGATAGAATAATTCTTTGGGCTGTCTATTAAACAATAGGCAGGTATAGCTTGAGTTATCACTCAATTTAGAGTTTTCAATTGTAAATGGATTTGGCTTATTGGCTTCCACCTGTGTATTTTCGTCGCAGTCCTCGCGTGAGTCTACTGCGATAAACGGAAGAGCTGCCTTAAGAGCGTTAATACCTGATTCTGCAGCATAACTTGCTTGAGTGCTTAATTGACGGTCTAGTGCCTCACGCTGTTCTCTTCTTGCTAGCTGAGCAAAGCCTGTAACTATAAGGGTTAGGATAATCATAATAATTAAAGTTACAACTATTGATACAATTCCCTCTTCATTCAGTCTATTTTTACTTTGTTTAATCATCTTATGTTTATTAAACACTATTTTAGCCTCCTATGCACTGTAGTTTTAAGTGAAGACGTTGCGCAGAACTGGCTACCAGCACCGCCATTACATAATCCATCAGCATTTAACAGATCATTTTCTCCATATGCAATGAGTAAAGTTATAGTATAGTAATCTCCACTCTTTACTATTGAGAATGTACGCAAACTCATGCCCTTTCCTAATAGTTCTGTCTGTTTAGAATTAGGAGCCGGTTTACCATTGAAGCACCCTGATGTTTTTAGTGCAAAATTATTGCCACCAACTTGAGTACCAAGATTATAAGTGTATCCTAACGAGCCAATACAGAACTCGCCTGATGTGGATGGAGGAACTGGAGGAGGTAATTGTCCTTCAAAATCTGAGCCGCTAAACTGTATCGACTGAGTTAATGTACTCATAACGGAGCGTGCTACATTCTGAGTTCTAGTAATCGTAGCCCCTCGGTAGTAATTTCTTCCTATCTGTATAAGACCAAATGTACATAGCAGCAGAATTACAGAAAATACAGTAGTAGATATCAAGAGCTCAAGTATAGTAAAACCTCTATTATCTTTAATAACGTTCATTTTTCAGTCCTATAATCTAATGTTAATGTTTCCTGGTTACCTGTAATGCCGTCCCATGTAACTGTTACTTTATAGCTATCTTCAGCTTGGTTATAAGTAACTAATTGGGTATACCTAGTAAAGATGCAGTAATTAGTGTCTCCTTCGTTTGCTGCTTTTATTACCCCGCCATCAATGTACAGGCAATTACGAGTAATTTGACCCGTATATCCATCTAGCAGCTCCACAGTAGATTGTGCATATGCTTGGGCTTCACTACGCTCCTGAGCACCCCTAATCCGCTTAAGGCTGCTGTTAGATATGGCCATGGCGCCTGTCAATACTAGACTCACGACTGCAGTAGCTATTAGAACCTCTACAATCGTATCGCCGCGCTGTTTCAATTTTAAACTCATGGACATGACCCGCCCTTAATTTCTAGTGAGCTAGTGGCAGCACGATCACTGCCTCCAATTGTGATTACTCCGCTTTGGTTTGTTGTACCGCTATTAAAACATAGCGCGTATCCATCAGTCGGGTTCTTTAACTGATCAAATAATAATTCAAAGTATCCAGGCAGCGGTTCAATAGCACTAGATTTAAAGCCAAAAAAACTTGCTTGCTGGTAACCTGAATTAAGCTGATCACTTACTCCGGAGGATGCACCTAAGCCATTAAAAAAACCAAAGGCGTTAATGCCATTGTTACTTTTGAAAGTTAATCCGTTTTTCAATGTGTATTCTTGTTCAGTCCCAACAATAACTGTCGGTTTGGCTTCGAGCATTCTTTTCACGTCATTTCCAGCTATCTGCCGTCTTCCTGCTACATTGTAGACAGTGTATTTATCGCTGCCATCTTCAAATGCTATAAATCGGCCTAAGAAAATGCATAGGGCACTACTCCCTCTATTGACTTCGACGTCGGGATCAAATTTAGGCTTACCATTACCATCGAGTGTGCATTTGTTCTGTGTCTCACCTGCGGAATAATATCCATTAGCCACGTTATTAATAACAGAGTCTATCTGCTGCTGTACATCATTAATACTTTGAGTAAACGATGCTTTATTTTGAGACCCGGATATTAATGCAAATGCACTAACCATTAAAGCACTAGATACCGCTAGGAATATTAGTACTTCGACAATTGTAAATCCTCGGGATTTAAGCCCACTCTTCATGCTACTAAGTATAGCATAAGCGGCTCGCCTAGCTAGAGCTATAAACCTATTAAAGAGCGGTAAGCTTGTATTAAGCTACTTCCGAATAATACAACTATAAAGGCTGAAATTAGTAAAAAAGGCCCAAACGGTAAATGACTAGTTCGCTTCATCTTGCCAGTAACAAGCATAGGAATAGATACAAGCGTACCAATAAGCGATGCTAGAAAAATAAATAATACGCACTTTAAAGGATCGCCAAGTATTGCACCTATAAGAAATCCAAGTTTAACATCTCCTCCCCCTATCCATTTACTGTGAGAAATCTGGAACAGGACATAAAATATACCTCCCCCAACCAATATAGAAGCAACGGTCAATAGTAGACCGTCTAAACCAAGGTTAAAGAAAGCTAATGAAGCAATAATCTGAACTGCAATTACAAAATAAAGAGGAAAGATAATTCGATTAGGCAGCAAATACCATTTACGATCATACAGCGCTAAGGCGATGAACCCTGTCAAAAAGATAAGCCAGAAAATAAATAAGGTAGTACCTTTCGCATCAAATGACATGGGCCAAAAAACATACGAGAATATAAAGAGTAAAGGTGTAAGTAGTTCTGGAACTGGAGTGTCAGGATATTTACGATGACAGTATCTACATCTCCCCTTAAGCATTACCCAGCTAATAACTGGAATCAGGTCCCAGAAGCTCAGCTGGTGCTTACAGTACATACACATCGAACGTCCATGTACTATGGAAAGCTCTTCTTGCTTCTTTTTAGATGTAGCCTTTGCCTGAAGATGAATACGCCATACAAGAGCATTAATAAAACTGCCAAAGCATAGTCCAAGAACAAAAAGAATAAGAATAATCACTAGATTAATTTTATCATAAAAAAACAGCCCATTTGGGCTGTTTTTTTATATGTATCTAGCTAAATTTAGCCATTATCACATTTTTTAGTCACAGTACCATCTGAATTCTCAGGACTATATACGATTGCAACATTTCGAGCAGTACCATCTGGACCAACGTCATTTCCGTCAGCATTACATGTCTTACCTATTGTTACTTTAATATCACCAGTACCAGTAGAAAGAGTTGCAGTTAAACCTTTGTTAATTTTAGCTTCCACCTTTTTAGTCGTGCTGCTGGAAATAGTCACTAAACCGTCTGTCGTAGTAATAGAGGTTGGGACCGTGCCATCATAAGTTGCACTAAAATCAGTGATTCCTCCAAGCACACTAGTGACAGCGGCTTTAAGCTGAGTATTTCTTGACTGCCTTTGTAGCGCTGGTACAGCAAGGAACACAACTAGAAGAATTAATCCTGCGATTGCAAGAACGATCAATACTTCGATGATCGTGAATCCTTTATTATCTTTTTTGATTTTGTTTAGCATTCTTAATGCCCCCCTTAAGATCTTAATTACTTATGCTTATTATAATACGTTTTTAAAAATAAAATACAAGCTTTTAATTAGTGAAGTTCTGCCCTGCCAAGCCATATATAGGTAGCAGAACAGCCGCAACTACAATAAAGGCAAAAATACCTAAAATAACCATCAACACTGGCTCGATAATGCTTGATACGTTTCTAATTTGTTCGTCGACTTCCTTCTCGTAATAATCGGCGATTTTTTCCAACATTTGTTCTAATGCACCAGATTGTTCGCCAATCTGAATCATATTTGGAACAAGCTGTAAAAAGTTTGGATCATTTTCAAGTGCCTCAGAGAGAGCCTTCCCTCCTTTTACCTTTTCGGCTGCTTTTTTTAAGGAATCTTCAACATGAACGTTTGATATTGCATCTCCAGTTATATCAAGCATCTGCAGTAATGGTACGCCGCTACTTACTAGGGTTGCCCCTGTTCTTGCGAAACGTGCCATATAGAGCTTCATAAACAATGGACCGACTGGCCATATTTTCATTTTTAGTCCATCTACGAAACTTTTTCCAGATTCTGTTTTAGCCCATCTGTTCATAATAACTGCGAATATTCCAAGAGCTATAACAACTGCATACCAGAACTTGGTTACTGCTTTAGATATACTTAGTAAAATCCTAGTTACTAGCGGCAGTGAGGCTCCAGGTAAATCTTGGTATAAGATTTCTACTTGAGGCAGCACTTTTACTATCATAAATCCAATAACTGCAAACATCACAGCAAGCACTACTAGAGGGTAGATCATTGCTCCACGTACCTTGCCAAGAATTTCAGCATCTTTTTCCTGCTGATTGGCAAGTCTTTCAAGAGCTTTATCTAAAGTTCCAGAAGCTTCCCCTGCTGCTACCATGCTTATAAACACTTTATTGAATGCATTTAAGTGTTTTTCAAGTGCCGATGCAAGCGATACACCACCTTCAACATCTGAAATTACTTGTGTAATAATAACTTTAAGGTACTTATTTTCGGTCTGTTGTGCAACGTTTCTAAGACTCTGCACAAGAGGCAACCCAGCGTTGATGAGGGTTGAAAGCTGTCTTGAAAAAAGCACCTTATCGTTAGTCTTTATACGGTTGAAGTATTTCTTAAAACCAGTCGATGTGGCAGCCTTAGGTTTAATGTCTAGAGGCGATAGCCCCTGGTTTTTTATGAGACTAGCGGCACTCTGGATATTTTCAGCTTCTACTTCTGCCTTGATCTTCTGCCCTGTTGAAGCATTACGAGCTGTATATTCATAAATAATCATGATGCTTCTAGCCCCTCATGAGCCTATCTAACTCATCTTGGTCGACAGCAAACGTACGCGCTTCATCGTAAGTTATGGTCCCATTGTGGATTAGGTTAACTAGTGTCTTATCCAACGATTGCATACCAAACTCAGCTCCGGTTTGGATCACGGCTTCTAGCTGATGGCTCTTGCCTTCACGAATAATATTTCGTACAGCTGGAGTTGCTATGAGAATTTCTGCTGCAGCTACTCGACCGCCTCCGATTGAAGGAACAAGTCTTTGTGAGCATATAGCCATAAGTATATTGGCAAGCTGTGAACGAATCTGAGGCTGCTGGTGAGGCGGAAAGACGTCAACCATACGATCGATACTTTGTGATGCAGAGTTGGTGTGTAGGGTCGCAAAAACTAAGTGACCGGTTTCAGCAATCGTAATCGCTGCACTTATAGACTCAAGGTCACGCATTTCACCTATAAGAACAACGTCTGGATCTTGTCGAAGACTAGATCGGAGAGCTGCAGAGAATGAATATGTATCATAATGAACTTCTCTCTGGACTATAACAGACTTAATTGACTTATGAGTGTACTCAATAGGATCTTCAATTGTTAGAATGTGTGTTGACCGCTCATGGTTAATTTTATTAACCAAAGCTGCGAGAGAGGTAGACTTTCCAGAGCCTGTTGGACCTGTTACTAGAACCAATCCACGTGGGTAATCAGCAAATTTATTTACTATAGGAGGCAGGCCAAGCTGCTCTATGGTTAGAATTTCGGTAGGAATAAGTCGTAGTGCCGCCGCTAAGTTACCTCTTTCATGAAAGGCATTTACACGAAAACGGCCGAGGTCTCCAAAAGCAAAAGAAAAGTCAAACTCCTTATCTTTAAGAAGTATTTGCTTCTGGTCTTCTTCAAGAATTGCAAAAATTAGTGTTTCAATTGTTTCTTCAGTTAGTGGTGCTGCGCCAGCAACTGGAGTCAAAGAACTATCAATGCGTAGCATTGGCGGAAGACTTACCTGGAGGTGAAGATCGGAAGCTTTCTTCTTAATAACTTCTTCTAGTAATAATTCTATTCTTGGTTGCATGTGTTTCCCTACCCTTTAATGATCTTATGCGCTATCTGTCGCGGCTACCCTGTTAACTTCTTCTAAAGTTGTTTGTCCTGTTAAGGCTTTGAGATACCCATCTTCCTTCATGGTCACCATTCCTTCTGCGCGTGCTGCTTTTTGGATTTCAGCACTTGTAGATCGCTTAAGGATTAGGTCCTGTATGGGTTCGCTGATTTCAAATACTTCATAAAGTCCCATACGCCCTTTGTAACCACCTGGCGTTTCTGGAGCATCTTTGCCCTTGAATAAAGTATAAGCGTTTTGACCCTTAAGTGGCAAGTTATCGTAGCCAATATCTTCTGCGACTTTTGCTCTTTCCGCGGCGCTGCCTGGTAAAAGATTCCCTAATGTTGCTTGAATTGCAGCGGTTTCAGCTTTATCTGATTGATATGAAGTTCTGTCATCTGCAGTACGGCGAACGAGACGCTGGCCAATAACTGTGTGTACTGTACTTGCTATAAGGAATGGTTCGATACCCATATCGAGGAGTCGAGGAAGAATTCCTGCTGCAGAGTTAGTGTGTAGCGTGCTAAATACAAGGTGTCCGGTTAAGGCTGCCTGTACAGCAAGCTGTGCAGTCTCCTTGTCGCGGATTTCCCCAACCATCACAATATCTGGGTCTTGACGTAATATAGATCTCAGCCCTGTAGCAAATGTAAGTCCTACTTCGGCATTCACTTGTATTTGATTAATTCCCTGCATTTTGTATTCCACCGGATCCTCGAGCGTAACTATATTAACAGTATCGTCCTTGATCTCCTGCAAAAGTGCGTACAATGATGTAGATTTACCTGAACCTGTCGGTCCACTAGTCAAGATCATGCCATTGGGCTGTTTAAGTGCCCTCTTGATAGTCTTTAAAGCTCGACCATGGTAGCCCATGTCGGCCAGATTTAAGCTTGTTCCGCTCTTGTCTAAAAGCCTTATAACTACTTGCTCTCCCCAGACCACAGGGCTAATTGCGATACGTAGATCTATAGCTCGCTTGTCTACCATGATCGCAAAACCACCGTCTTGAGGGATACGATGCTCATCAATCTTTAAGTTAGAGAGGATCTTAATTCTTGAGACCAGGGGTGCTTCAGTACTTTTTGGAAGTTGCATTATTTCTCTTAAGATACCGTCTATTCGCGCACGAATCTTTAAAGTCTTCTCAAGTGGCTCAATATGAATATCACTGGCCCTATTTTTTGCCGCATACTCCATTATCGTCGATAGCGCTTTGCTAATTGGAGAGTCTTGTACGATCGTTTGAATTGACTCTTGAGAAGAGGTAGTTGCCTTATCGCTGGCTTCCTTGTTTGCGGCGGCAGATACGGCATTCAGCTCGCCTACCATGCCGCTGCTATCCAGTCGCTCAGAATATTGCTTAAGAATTTTTTGTATTCCAGTCTCGCTTGCAGCGTATACCTTAACTGGACGGCCTATCTTGTTTGATAGAAAGTCTGCTGCCTGCACGTTATCAGCATCAAGCATGGCGACTACAAGCCTATGCTGCATTTCTCCAAGCGGAACCGCCATATAGCGTTCAGCAATATCACGTGGAAGTAGCGCCAGAACATCCCCATTGATTCGAGCATCACTGAGATTAACATATGGAACATTTGCTACTTTTGCAGTAGTTCTTGTCAGGTCTTCGTCGGTTATATGTGCTTCACTAACTAATAGGCTTAGGACGGGTACATTTTCCTTTTCGGAGCGCTCGTGTAATTGAGTTAGCTCTTCTGCTGAAATTAATTTCTGAGCAACTAGGCTATCTTCAACCTGCTGCTGAGCCGTAGCTGAAAGTACACTCATTTTTTATTACTGAAACCTTCTATTAATTTGCACCATTGAAAGGCTTATCGTTATTCGGATTATCACCAATCTGAATCTGTTTTGTTGGATTAATTGAGTTCTTATTGAAGAATTTATCATTTGCTGCAGGAGTTGGAAAATCTTTTGATATGACAGAAACGACCTCGGCTTTTTGCTTTTTATTTTTAGGTGGAGTAATTAGAACCCCAGAAAGTAAGACGGAAAAAACTGCGCTTATAATAGCTACAACTCCAAATAATGCTATATCTTTTTGTTTCATACTATTTTACCGTCTCCAATCTAATGTCTAATGTCTTCTCAGGCTGATAGTAGGTTTTACCATCTAGTGTCATCTGCAAATTGTCGGCGCTTCCCTTAAAGACTAGCTTGTCTGTAGAAAAAGGCCGTATCGATCGCTCAAAAACAGATAGCAAATCCTGAATGGAGGTAGCGGATCCGCTGACAGTGATCTGGTATGGCATAGGAACAGGCTGTGGAGTGCCGCTTTCTTTTTTGGTAGATTGTGCAATTTCGTCGTCAATACCTCTTATGCTCTCAACCTTAAAATTACGATCAATAAGTAATTTCTCAATGCTAGTTGCAAGGGCTGGAAAATCGTATTTACTTGGTAGAGCGTCTAGAACAATGCGCGCATTATCACCGTCTTTCTCACCCGTTCCATTTGGGTTACCGTCAATAATATTTGTTGGAGAGCTTACAAAATCTTTGTAAGCAGCCTCGAGTCCTGGAACTGCATCCTTATTTTGTTCAAGAACCTGCAGAGCCTCCTTCTTCTTACTAATTACTTTTGCTTGGTAGGATCTTTGTTGCCAAAGGGCTCGGCATGATACTAAAGAAAATACTGTTATGAAAACAGCCGCTGCAATCAGTGAGACAGTATTTGCCTGAGTTTTACTTAGTTGTAGTCGTTTTGTTGATGTACGCTTTTGTGCCATAAGGGTTTCCTATTGCTGTTTCGTTTCTGGCAAAGCCTTAAATAATTCCGTTGGTTTCTCGGTTTCAGATCGTGTTGATATAATCTTTGGTACTGAGAGTGCTATATTATCAGCACTATTGAAAATAACTGGATCAAAGGATAACTTAATTGTATAGGTGACTTCCTTATCTGATCGAGTGAAATCACTTAAAACTACTGCGCTGAATGGTTTTGTAGTACTTGGTGCTGGATCTGTACCATCAGTTGGAACAATTGCATAAGTCGTAAATTTAAGTGTATCTACGAATTTATTCACTGATTGTAACGAATCAGCGGTACCTACGATCTTCATAGTATTGTCGAGGTAGCTCACTTCAAGATCTCCAATATTAATACTTGCTGGAGTTACCGCAGCTAAATATGGAAAGAGTCTTGTCACGACAGGTTTTTGAGCCTGCAAGGCAGGAAGGCTCTTGAGCTGATTTTGAATGGTAAGAATCTTGTTTAAATCAGGTTTTTCCTTCAATTCTTTTGTTAAGCTTTTAATGTCGTTATTTATGTCAGATAAATTATTTTTTTGAAAGACATTTACAGACAAGAATAGCATTGTAAAAATAAAAACTGAAGCTGCAGTAATGAGAATACCGGCAGTAACAGCAGTTTTCTTGTTTTGAGCAGCTTTAAGGTACTGCTGCTTAACATCTGGGAGCATATTAAATTGAATCATGAGTCTCTCTCCGCTAGTCCTGCTGCCACACCAAAGTGATTAGATGCTGCAAGAAGTTCATTTTGCCTATTTGAAGGAAAGGATACATTCCTCCATGCATTACCAATCTCAACATTTATACCGAACTTATTAGCTATATATAGTGGGAACTCTGGTAACGCAGATGCTCCACCAGTCATTATAATTCGTTCAATTTGTGAACCGGGATATCGGGATTGGAAAAATTTTATAGACTTATCAATTTCTGATACAAGAAGATCAATGGTACCTATGATTGAATTATAGATCTGTCCTTCTAGTTTATCTTTGTTAAGTCCAAACTTGTTCACAAATTGCTGTGCCTGCTGCTCAGTAATTCCTAAGGATTGAACTGCAGATCTAATGATTGCTTCACTTCCGGTAGGAATTGCACGAGCCAGCCTTGAAGCGCCGTTCATACTAATAACAATATCAGTAGCCTTGTTTCCAATATCAATAACGACTTGGGGAGCTACAGTTCCGCTTGGAATTACTGCTCTAGTTAGAGCCATATGTTCTGGTTCAAAGGCGATAACATTTAGTCCAATTGATTCAAGCATTTCTAAGCGGGCTTCGATGAATGAATTACTTACGCTGGAGATTAATATTTCAACTTTAGCCTTGTCTTTTGGTGAATCCCCTAAGACTGCCCAATCTATCTTAGATTCAGCTACTGGAGTAGGTATTAACGAATCTGCCTGATACTGAATTGTCTTCGCTATATCGCTATCACTAAGTTTCTCTATGTCTACAACTGTCGTAAATACTCTTTGAGAAGGAAGCCCTACTGCAACGTTCTTAGTTGTAACTCCAGATTGCTCAACCAGCCCCTTAATTAGCTGCGCTAACTTCGCACGGTCGGATTCTGACTCACTAATAGATATAGTGCTGTCAAGAGGAACAAAGGCGTATTTAACCAGAGACTTTGACTTTCCACTTCCATGCAATTCGACAAGTCTAATTGCAGATGTGCCAATATCTAGTCCGAAGAATTCTGTTACCCCACTCAATACACTCATATGATATAAATTATACCATAAGCATTTTCTAAATTACTACAATATTGGTGCCGGAGTCGTAATAAACTGGTAGCCATCGCCACTACTAGTGCTTCCTCCGGTACTGCCAGCTCCAGGACTTACGAAGTACATTTCAGGACCAATGTAGAATTTCTCAGCAGCACTGCTAGCTCCATAAGCTTCTTTTTCCTTACCGTCTCGGAGCGA
>CALRBE010000006.1 GCA_943354005.1 uncultured Candidatus Saccharimonas sp. | reverse complement strand
AGAAAAAAATATGGCCTTCCTCCCGTGCGTAGGCCAGTTAATTTAGCGGTCGGCGCAGAAAAATATCCACTAGGCAGAGGACTTGCAGTAATAACTGATCAGAAAAAACTTACTGAAGCTGAATACAAAGACTTTATTGGGCAGTATATGGAGATCAAATAGTATGGAAAAATCTATTCTTATTGTCTCATTCACTTTTAATATTGGGACCTATTAATTCATTTATTATATCCACGATCTGTTGAGGTGTATGGTGAGCTTTAACTATGTAGCGGTCGACATTAAGAAGACTGAGTAGTTTAGGTGCCTCATCTCTACTTATATTAGTTAGGATAATTACTCGCATGGTACTTCCCCAAGCAGTTGAACGTAGTTTCTCAAGCATTTCGTCGCCGTTCATAATGGGCATGCGTAGATCAAGCAGAATAAGATCTGGAAGCATTTTTTCACACAGTTCAAGTCCCTGTTTCCCATTGTATGCAGTGATGGTACGAAACCCGGAAGCCTGTAGCTTATAGGTGTACATTTGTGAAATTGTTTCATCATCTTCAATTATTGCTATTAGACGGCTCATTAGGGTATGTTACGAAAATAGAACGCTAGATACAAGTTTGTAGTATTTCCAATGCTTATGCTAGTATTTAAATAGTACTTTAGAAGCACTAAAACGTCGTACCAACTTTTTCAATAATGAAATGGTTCGTACGGCGTTTTTTTAATTAGAAAAGGTTACTCGTATGTCTTCGTCTGAAATAAAATATCCAACTCATATAACTCATGAATATTTACCAGAGACTAATGCGCCTTTTGAAGTGCACCCATTAACCGACCCTCTAGAGCTTCATGAAGCCCGAGTACTCAGGGCAAGCGTTTATATAGATGAAACCGGCTTCCTTGATCAGACGTCTCGTGATAAGGATGGCGGAGAACACGATATTGACGATCAGCGATCCCTACATTTCGGCGTATACGAAAACCAAGAAAATATAAGGCATCTCGTTGGATCGGCACGCCTGATTGTAAAAAAAAGCGAGTCAGAATCCCAACTACCAATAGAAAAACATTTTGATGTGTATGCCCCGGCTGGTTCTGTCGAAGCTTCTCGCTTGGTTGTAGAAACAGATAAGCGCGCTAAGGAAAGCCAATTGCTAGTTTCACTTGCTCTGATGCGCTCAATGATACACGCCGCTCAAGATATAAAGGCACCTTATATTTATGCTGTAGTTGAGCCGGGATTGTACCAACACTTTTTGCAGATTGGGCTACCGGCAGAGCAGATTGCTGCTCAAGAGACAATTGAGGCATATAATAGCGACAATATTGCAATTCGCTTTAAAACTGACACCATCATTGATTCTGTATGGAAGCAGGACGTAGATTTTTCAAATCGTGACGAAATGGGAGTCAGTACTACACGATTTCCTAGATTAGGGCACTTCATCAGTGAAAAACCAAAACTAGGTCAGCGTACCTATTTCGGAGTAGAGGACATAGTTACTCAAAGACCAGGAATGTTTACCCGAAACCTTGGTTTTTTGCGTAGTGAAGAGCAAGAGAAGCTCAATCGGACAACAGTAGCAATCGCAGGTGCTGGAGGCGACGGAGGACTCTTGGCGGAACAAATCGTTCGTTCGGGAGTCGGATCAATCAGACTAGCAGATCCAGAAGATTTTGACGTCGAAAACATAAATAGGCAAGCCCATTCAAACTTTAAAGAGCTTGGGCGCAACAAAGCTGAAGTAGTTGCCGAAGCGTTACTAAGAATTAATCCTTGGCTTGATGTAGAAGTTTATTCAGAGGGCATTCACGAAGATAATATTGAGCGATTTGTTAGGGGATCTGACCTTATTATTGATGAAACAGAATTCACGATGCCTGAACTAGGTACAATGATCAACAGAAGCGCCCGTAAGTACGGTATTGGCGTACTAATGGCAATGAACATAGGCTTTGGAGCTCAGGTGACTTCATTCGTCCCAGGCAAGGGAAAAAGCTTTGAGCAATGGCTTGGAATACCTGAAGGAATGCCATTAGACGAAGTAAAAATTTTAGATATTCCTATTTCTCGTTGGCTTGGACATCTGCCTAGCTATGTAGATGTTAATGTTTTTAGTCAGGTCGCAAACGGAGAAATATCAGCCCCTTCATTAACGGGTGGTGTAGCTCTAGCTTCCGGTATTGCAAGCGAGCAGGCTTTAAGACATATCTTAGGGGGAAGGGGAACAAAACGTCCTGATCCAATCCTTGCACCAGGAGCCATAGTTGTTGATCCAGTAGATGGAATGCGGGTACTGCGAAATACCAAGTTTGGCTTCTATCGTTCAATGGCTACGTTAGTTCTTCGAAATAAACTTGGACTTGTTCCGAAAATTATCGAGTAGTTTCAATGGAAGCATTTTTACAGGTATAATAATGCTTATGAACAGTGGCCTATTTTTTATTAATTCATTAGTGGCTTTATCTATACTTGTTATTGGCGGTATATCTTTCCTAAATAACCCAAAAAGAAAAATAAATCGAACCTTTTTCTACGCTACTACGGGACTTGCCGCTTGGGTAATGGCCAATTACTTTAGCAATGCAACAAATCTGAGTCATGACACCGTCCTATTAATTAATCGACTCGTGCTGACTGTATCTGGAATAGCGGTTATATATTTAGTTTTGTTCTCGATACAGGCAACTGAAATACCGCTATTACAAAAGATAAAAATTCCTCTCATTAGTCTCGGAGTGATTAGCTCGCTTATTCCAATGACAAACCTAGGAGTAAAAGATATCCTTCTGCAAGGAAGTGTATACGCAATAACCTTTGGACCTTTATCTTTTCTATATTTTTTAGTTCTTTTACTCAACGTCCTAATAATTGTAGGATCATTAATTGTTGCTACTAAACGAGCCAAAAAACAAGATAAGGCTCGCTTTAGTATCATGCTATTTAGCCTATTCATGACTTTAGCATTGGCGGTTGCAACAAATGCCGCAATACCTTTCATCACAGGCTCATTTGCTGCTACTAATTTTGGCCCTTTATTCACTCTCATCTTAAGCTTTGGATTTTCATACGCTATTGTTAAGCACCAGCTATTTGATGTTAGATTTCTTGTTGTGCGTTCATTGGCTTACGTTCTCACTATCGCAACCCTAGTGGCTGGATATATATTAGTAATCTTTGGAGTAGCTGGAAGCTTACTTGGAACAGATAGTGTCAGTGGTCAGCAAATTACAATCTACGTTATTGCGACACTTCTCTTTGGAATTAGCCTAAATCCTTTAAAGCATTTCTTCGATTCATTCACGACTAAGCTTTTTTACAGGGATGCATACGATACTCGAGAATTGCTTGATGAACTTAATAAGATCCTGGTAGCGACCGTCGATGTAATACCTTTACTAGAGCAAAGCGCCAAATTATTCCAGGAGACACTAAAACCAGAGTTTTGTAGTTTCGTACTCCTTGACTCAAATAAAAATACCACCAGGACAATTGGTTCGGCAAAAGGGTCTCTTGATGCTCAACAAGTTGAAGCGATATCTCAGATACACCAGGGAGGGGTTATCATTATCGAAGATTTACCTAACCTAAATATGGAAATACGCCAGGGGCTGCTTGGCCGAAACATCTCTATAGTAGGCGTATTATCTTCAAACGGTAAGGGTACGGACGCTCTTGGATATCTTGTTTTTGGCAACAAGCAAAGCGGAAACGTATATACGGCACAAGACTTGCAGGTACTAGATATTATTGTTAACGAGCTTGTTATCGCCGTACAAAATGCTCTTCGCTTTGAAGAAATTCAAGCGTTTAACATTACCCTGCAGCAAAAAGTGGATGAAGCAACAAAGTTACTACGAAGTAGTAACGAGAAACTAAAAGCACTCGATGAAACTAAAGATGACTTCATATCAATGGCCTCACATCAGTTACGCACGCCACTAACTGCAGTAAAAGGATATGTCAGTATGGTTGTTGAAGGAGATGCTGGAAAGATCTCAAAACAACAAAAAGCTCTCCTGGAGCAGGCATTCTTAAGTAGTCAACGAATGGTTTACCTAATTTCAGACCTATTAAATGTATCTAGGCTAAGAACAGGCAAATTTGTCATAGAGAACAGGCCAACTAATCTAGCTGAAGTTATTGAGGCAGAAGTCAGTCAACTGCAAGAAGCCGCAAAGAGTAATAACCAGACACTTGAGTATAAAAAACCCGCATCTTTCCCAGAAATGAACCTTGATGAAACAAAGATTAGACAAGTTATCATGAACTTTATGGATAATGCCCTACATTACACCCAAAAAGGAGGACACATCACTGTAAGCCTCAAAGATACAGACAAGAGTATAGAATTTATCGTAGAAGATAATGGCCTCGGTATTCCAAAAGCTGAGCAAAAACACCTCTTTACGAAGTTCTTTAGAGCGCAGAATGCTAAAAAAGCACGTCCGGATGGCACGGGGTTAGGTCTATTCATGGCCAAAAAAGTCATTATTGCGCAGGGTGGTGCAGTTCTATTTACAAGCTTAGAAGGTAGGGGCAGTGCCTTTGGCTTTACGATACCCAAGAGCAAATAACACACTTCTACCCCTAAAAAATAAACTTAAGCACTAACTTAGCTTAGCATCACTACCATTAGCAGAATAATATTGACAAAAATGCACTTCTGTTGTAGTATATGTATCATGTCAGAAATTATCACTCAAGGAGTTGAATATTTACCGTATATTGGTGCAGCAGCAGGCGCTATTGCCGGTATGGGTATTGAAACTGTAGCTGTTAGGCAAATAGGTATTGATGAAAAGGCACTTGCTTCAGAGCTTAACGATATTGGTATCGCTGAGACTTCACGCGGAAGCCTAGTCTCGCGTTTTGCTCGAACAGGAAGAGCTACATTAGTCGTTGCTGGTATATCCGTAGGAATGCTCAACGGACTTGCGTGGCAAACTGAAGCAACTCAAGAGACCGCTCCGTATCTAGGGGTTGTTGTTGACCACTCAGGAGCCGTCCAAGGCAAGGCGCTTGAAGGGGTAAATACAATGGCTACTATGTTTGATAGCGAAGATTTCAATGCAACTGCCTATGTAGCGGCATATAGCGAAGTAAATCCTATGGAACCTTCTATGGTTGCCGAAACTGAGCCATTTGGTGATGCACCACTTGACCAAGCATATACACTAGCACTTGCTGAGGCACTAAAGATAAAAAGTGAAACGGGAAATATTGGAGAAAATAAATCTGGTATATTTATTATAACGAATGGAAACGAACCAGGCTCTGCCGATGCAGTTATTGCAGCTGCTGATGCCCAAGAAATACCATTTTTTGTAGCTAATGTAGAAGGTGATTCTAACCCCGTAATAGTAGAGCAGCTTAAAAAAGTTGCAAAAGAAACCGGTGGTAAATATTGGGACGTTGATGCCGACAAAACAGACAAGATGGTCGACACTATTCAAGGTACACTCGAAGATAACAATTTGAAACAAGATCAACCAAACAGATGGCCATTAAAAATTGCAGCTGGAATAGCAGGAGTGGGCCTATTTATTACTGGTTTCAAGAATCGACGCAGAGAACCAACCTATAAGAAAGTCAGCAATTAAGGAGAAATTATGAGTACTACAGAACAAGCATACGGAAGAGAATTTGTAAGTGAAGCAATGAGCCAAATTGGCAATGTAATGATAGGCCGTGAACACGCTAAGTTCGCAGGTATTGTTATGCTTGCCGCAGGAGTGAATGGTGTATTCGCAGGTGGTACCGGTAAATTCAAGACCGAACTTGCCTTAGCGCTACCAAACCTAGTGCACGACATTTATGATGAAAACGTTACAGAAATACCTATTCAAAATGACTTGACTGGAATGCAACTCATTGGTGGTGAAAGTGTTTTTGAGAAAGAAGTTACAAGCGCTGATGGTGTTACAACTTTAGAGCGTTCAAAAACAACACTTCCTGGACTTATTAACGAAGGGACACAAGCTGTTGTTCTAGATGAGGTAAACCGTGGATCAGCAAAGACCACAGAAAGTTTACTTGGAATGCTTGAATCACGCCGTATTGTAACGCTCGCCGGTGCACGTAATGTACCGAATCTTGAGTATGCAGTGGCTACGATGAACCCACACGAAGCGTTTGAAGTTACTCAACCTGTTGCTCATGCTACGGTCTCACGTTTTTCCGTCGGTGCAATATTTGATCGCGGCGACAGAGCAATGCGAGTAGATAATGTTGTCCGAATTGGTGAATTACCAAAGGGTGGCAAGATAGAGCCTATAACTGATTTAGCAACAATCCATAAGATGCGCCGAGAAGCTTCTTTTAAGCAGATACCTCAAAGTCTCGACCGCAAAATTGCTGAGATGTCAGTAGACGTTTCTGATGCGTTGTGGGATGAAGTAAACCTAGACGACGGCGAAGAGCGAATTAGCGTACAAGCACGTAAATTAGCTCGTGTAATTACGATATTGAGTGGCGAAACAGTTGTTAACGATGAGGCTGTTAACCACGCTATGGGAATGATCATCTCGGCTCGAGTCGGAATGGCGCATAGCGATGCAGTTAATCGCGGTCCTGCGATAGTTTCTCAAATCCTTTCGAGCACAGCCTAACAGATTGAGAATATAGGAGTACATATGTATTTTTCAAAAACCACCGCTGAACTTACACGTTTACCCCCAAATCTTCGTTTAGGTATCGGGAGTCATCTTGTTCGGCGCGAAGAAGTCGGACGAATTG
Organism: uncultured Candidatus Saccharimonas sp.; assembly: GCA_943354005.1. Taxonomy (GTDB): domain Bacteria; phylum Patescibacteriota; class Saccharimonadia; order Saccharimonadales; family AWTP1-31; genus CAJAXB01. The sequence continues at coordinate 70,797 of CALRBE010000006.1, read as the reverse complement.
GTAATGTAGCAGCTGATACTGAATTTGCCCACGGAGAGCATACTGCTGCAGATATTAACCCAGTTTCTTTCTTAGGTGAAGTATTAGGTCAGCACTACTCTCGTCAGGTACAGCCCGGCCGGCAACTACAGACAAATGTAATACTCGGTAATTTTGAACAAGACAGCGATCCTCGTATTGTTCTAAAGAAAGAGCGTGTAGCGGCCACTATTAGTCGACTTTTGCACCAAGATCTTTCGCAGTCAAGTGATAGGGTGAGACTATTTACTCTTCCTGGTGCCAACACTGACGGTATTGATGAGCAACGTACACGTTTTACAAGACTTAACAGCGATAAGGATGCTTCGGATTTGTGCCGTAGAGGCCTCACAATCATGATTAGTGACTTTTCTCGGTTCCAACCTGAAGATGTAGCAGTCACTCCTGCAATAGGGGTAATAGTTAACCATCAACTAGAACGAAGATTACCTGCAAATATTGGGGTACTTAGTCTCGGTAGTGGGTATGAGGTTGATACTTCCAAACTATCACAACTTGACGATATTAATAGTCGATTAGCTCAACGACATCAGGTTTTAACTGATCAGTTGACAGGGTTAGGCATGAGTGTTGCTAATATCATTGCAACACCCCGTGAAGTGGAAGGATTTAATCACTCTGTAGCAGATAATTCTATGGCTGAGGCAGTAGCTCGCTTACGCTAAAACTAAGCATAAATATAATATTGACAAAAAAGAAATAACGTGATACAATGGGCGAGTAATAAATCTGTGTGGTGTAGGTAAGATCTGAGAGAGTCTAATCCACATGTGTTACTTAACAATTTGTAGTTATAGAAATAGTCAAATTTAGTTATTAATACAATTAAGAATTTAATCCCATAGAACCTTTTAAGGAGGAACGCATATGTCAAATAATGAATCTCAAGCAGGTGGCGCAGTAGCTCCTCAAGAACTTTTAGTATCGAATCATGAACAAATAGAGCGAAACAACATTTCAAGCCGTTTACGTACAGCTTTAGCACTTGGTCTCGTTGTTGCCAGCTCAGCAATTGGTATAAATGCTTGTAGCGACTCAGCCGAAAAGGCCGCAGCTGCTCCAACAACTGATAAAGAAGCAGCAGAAATGTGTAATGATTTTGAATCAAGCAATGCTGCTGCAAATGGTTCTAAATACAATACTCCTAATGCATTTATGCCTAAAACAGGTAAGATCGATAAGTCATCTCAAGTTCGTGAATACATACAATCTCTATTTAACGAAAATGGCCCATTAGCAGGAAACGGTGATGAAGCATCTTTGGCTGCAATCATGGCTACTGTTGTTGTTCCTGCACATGATGGTGCTGTTACTGACATCAACTTTAATTATGAAGCAGCATATAATGCTAAAATCGCTGCATATCAAGGTGCTGACGGTAAAAAAGTTGCTATTGCTGACTGTAAGTTAGCTTGGAAGACACTAAACCAGGTTGCTGCATATAACGATAACTGGGCGCAAAAAGGTGAGCAAATCACTGAGTTCCAGGCTGTTCGCGATGTAGATAACGCAGATGAGAAAAAGCGAAACGACATTGTTGGCATGCAGCTTACTCAAGGTATTAGCACTGAGACACTTGAAGGTATCGAATTTAAACTTCGCAAGACTGCTAAAAATGTTGATGGATTCTATGAGATTTTGCTAGCTACTAACAAAGAAGGTGAACTCGATGGACGAATATTCGTTCGAGGATTCACTAAGGGTGATGTATCACTCGATCCAAACGGAACTCCACAAGTATCAGTATCTGAAGATGGAACTACAACGGAAGTTCGTTTAATGCCTGACGGCACACTAGAAGTAACGACAACTACTATGGATGGTAAGGTATCTGTAAATACTGGTCCAGCACCTGGCAATACTGCTACCGGCGGTTCAGCAGGTCCAAATGGAACAAACCCGGAAGCCGGTCCTGGTGGCGTAACAGATTCACCTGCAAACGGCGGTGGAACACCAACGACTGGTCCAGGCAATCCTGGCACCGGCCCAACTACAACACAACCACCACGTACTACAACTACATGGACACTACCTCCACAGCCTACAATCCCTCAGACAACACAACCACCACGTACTACAACTACAATTCCTCAGACAACAACAACTCTGCCATTTAAACCACCAATTGTAGGTTGCGACCCAGCGTTTGAAGTTTGTGAAGTAGCTATGCCTAGTGCAAACACACTAGTAAGCGGAGAAAAAGCAATTAACGATGCATTAGGTATCAAGTCAGTCTAAAGACTAGAAAGAATATAAGGATATATACAATGAAAACTATCAATAAATTTCTAACCCGACTTGCAGCAACTGTTGCTGTTCTCGTAGTAGTAGCTACTATTGGATTCAGTAGTACGGCTCAGGCTCGTATCCAATACAGTCCAAATGGAAATGGTACAAGCGCTACTCCAGTGTTTAACCAGTTTTACGATGTACCAAATGGTACTGGAGACGAAGCAGACTTCGTACGTGTTAAACCAAAAGCTGGCGGTAACGCGGACTATGCAAGTACATTAAATGATGCATGTAATGTAGGTTCTAGCTTTAATGTTCGAACATATATACACAACGGTGCTGACCCTAGTCTTAATGGCAACGGTTCAGGCTCTGCTGTAGCAAGAAATGTTGTTCTACGACAAACTGCTGCTCTTAACAAAGCGCAAAGTTCATTCAAGTTTGATAGCACAGTTACTGCAGATAACGCACCTACAGTATCAGACAGTGCAACACTAAACTGTAACGGTAAAACTGTTAAGTTAAGTCTTGTAGCAAACTCAGTACAGACATACAGTAAAAGTCTTGGATTCCAAGGCGCTCCTGACAGTTCTGTAAATGGTACCCTCAATTTAGGTAGCCGAGTACAGGGAAGCGGTGATGTATGGGCATGTTGGGATGATCGTGTAATCGTAGTTTACGAAGTAAAAGTAGAAGTAGTTCCTGTTGTTATAACAGGTGACGGCGAATGCCGCGTAACAGATGTAACTGTACTTGATCAGACAGCTCGAAAAACTCGTGCTACTATCAATGCTGCGACAACAGGTCAAGGCGCATCTATCGTTGGTTATGAAATCAACTGGGGCGACAAGACTGCAGTAAGTAACAAGCAAACAGATGAACACACATACGCTAAAGATGGTACTTATACTATCACTGCTCGTGTAAACGTAAAGATGCCTGACGGATCTACAAAATGGGTAACAAGCACAACTTGTACTCGTACTGTAACTTTCAATAATGGTACAACTCCAGTCGTACCACCATCTGGAAATCTTCCAGATACAGGTGCTGGAAACATTCTAGTTATCTTTGCCGCTACTGCTGCAATCGCTGCAATCGCACACCGATTTGTAATGCGACGCAAGAGTATCTAATATAGTTCAGTCCTAGCTGTGACAGCTTAAAAGGAACTCCACATCGGAGTTCCTTTTTCATTGTCTTATATTAGTTCTTATGCTATGATGCATAAGATCGTATGAGCACTCGTGACTGACCGCTCAAATACTTCTTAGCCCCGATAAGTAATCGGGGCTTTTTTATTGCCTTATAAATACTTCTGCAGATAATATTTGGTTGTTCTGGCCAGAAGATTCTACTAGAGTCTTTCCCTGATTATCTAATATATAACTTTGTCCGCTACGGCTAGACTGCACGAAGGGTCGGTTATTGGAAACAGCTTGAAAGCGAGCCATATTACGGGCGTAGACATGATACAAGCTATTTGGCTGTAAGAATGCCAAGGAAGCAGTATTAACCAGTACATCAGCCCCTTCGTTGGTCAGGCGGCTATATTCATTCAAAGCACTTACTCCACTGCAGGCTAGTGTTCCAATAGCTATACCATCTTTAGTCACATATACACGCTCTAGTTGCTTGCCTCGCTCTAGCTGCTGCGTATATCGGAAATCTTCATTAATCGAACTTCGTCCAATAGTCTTAAAAGAAGCCTGGAGACTGTAGGGAAGAAGCTCACCAGTAGGAATTAGGAATGTCTTATCCTGCCTCTCAATTACTCGACCATCCCTAGACAGATATATAATACGGTTCGTTCCCTTAGGACTTCTACCGTTCACTATACTGGTAATTGCTACACCATTACTGGAAAGAGGACTTAAATACTTTGAGACTTGCTTATTCTGTTCTATGCCGGAATATTCTGGCAGTACTAGAATATCCGTGCCACTCGGTGGAGATAGAGTTTTATCAGTCGTCTTCATATCATCTGTCTCGGACAAATGTACGGAACTAACTAGTATCTTTCTTGAAGTTTGCTGACTTTCTCCCATTTTCCATCCAAGAGTAGTTACTAATGCAATAGCACACAATATCATCAGGGAAGGATATACTCTACGTTTAATTAATAAGAACAAAGCCAAGTTAACAAGAACAGTAATAAATGTTAGTCCGAAGAAGCCAACAATGCGTGAACTATATACTAATATTGTTCCTGAAGCCGGAACTGCCAAAGATCCCCAGTTAAAGTTTGGACTCAAGCTTCCGTCAGGTCCATATGCCATTACCGCGAATAGGTAGCTGCGTAGAACTTCAGCTACAGGAAACAGAAGGGGCAGGATATATATGCGTCTATCCGCCAACTTTATACTGGACAAGCAATATCCAAGGGCCCCATAGGCTAATGCACTAAAGCTGCAAACTAGGACCCATGCAATAGCTCTGGCTACAACTGTAATCCATCCGTTTAACCCAATACCCCAATTTTCGGGCGACATCTGAAAGAGAAATATATTAGCAAATCCACAAAGGATGAACCCACCTAAATAGAAGTCTAGCGTAATCTGCTTTCGGCTGAGACCCTTACTTTTCATAAGATACATTAATATTGGAATAAGGCTAAAAAGTACGATCCAAGAATAACTAAAAGTAATGAGCGATAAACCAGTTAAGCCAAATCCAAATAAAAGTAACGATCTTGGCGAATTAATTAAGGTTAATATCTTCTTATACACTTATCTATAATAGCACTCACATTGGATAATATAGGACTGTAATAAACGTGATTGTTATGGTATAATATTTTGGTTATAAACAGATACGTGGTCCCATCGTCTAACGGTTAGGACACCAGGTTTTCATCCTGGCAATAGGAGTTCGATTCTCCTTGGGATCACCATATGCTTATAATAAAAAATGACCCATACGTATGGGTCATTTTTAATGATTAGGTGTCTAATACTCTATCATTAGAAGAATCGAATATCGTCAACCTGCCATTTGCCATCTTTTTGCGCAGATACTGCAGTGTATATTGTACCGATAGTAACGCCTTCCTTGTCGGTAATAGTAAAAGTAATAATACTATTACTAGTTTGACCCATATACTGAAGATAATATTTTGAATCTCCAGATTCTAATTTGGCACCCTGAGCTGATTTAACGAAATCATCATTTGATTGATTTTCTTTTCCAGTTACAGAAAGCTGCGTATAAGCATCTTCTAGTTTGTTCGCAAGAACATCGTTAACTACTAATTTTGCTGCATCGTAGCTTTTGTTGTAACTGCTATCTATAGATCGATTTACTAAGTAGCTAGTACTCAATATACTTACTACGATTATCAAGATAGCGGAAACTAATAATATAATTTTGTTTTTCATGAAACTCCTACTTTATTGTTACTCTAATGTTTGATACTTCACCTTGTGCCCAGCCCGCTACGAGTCTTCCGCGTACTACTCTGAATTGGCTTCTGAAACGTGATAAGCATGTGTTGTAGGCTTGTTGACGGTTGACTGCTGTAATACTGAATTCTTCTCGTTTCTGTTGGTTTGCAATACGTCCTAAACCGAAGCCGCCGCCTAGGGTATAGGTAACAACGCAGTTATAGGCTCGTCGTCCTGAGGAGTTGTTTCCCCCTCCCCCTGGAGGAAGAGAAAATATTCCAGTAATCGCGTTAGCAAGAAAATTATCTCTTGATTCTTTGCACGCGTCTGTATAAAAATACTGAGGTTTACTGCAATCTGTGCCACCGTCACCACCGCCGCCGCCACCACCGCCGCCACCACCGCCGCCACCGTCACCACCGCCGCCGCCGCCAGTGTTTCTTCCTGATCCGGTGCTTCTGTTTTGTTGCGCTGCTGCTGCTTGTCTCTCTGCATTCTCACGGGCTATACGTTCTTCTTCTGCTTTTTCAAACGCTGCTCGTGCATCTCGACACCTGTCGCTAACGAAGTTCTCTTTTATGGAACAGTTAGACTGCTCTTTATTCCACTTATCTTGACACGCCTGAGGGAAGCGACTTGGAAACGCTTCTTTAATGTATGCCGCTAGAGTCGTAGGACAATCATTGCTAGCAGCAACGTTTCCGTTGGCCACAGCATCATTAAGAGCGTTACGTGCACCTGTACACCTGTCGCTAACAAAGTTCTCTCTTATGGAACAGTCATTGGGATTAGCCTGAGGTTTGTTGTCTGGCGCTATTGCTTGGTAGTTTGGAGGGAAAGCATAAAATGGTACACCACCATCTTTCCACCCAGCACTGTTATTAATATCTGCTGCAACGAACTTATCTCTCCAGGCTCTATCGGTTGTGAATATGACTTTAGATCCTGCGCCGCCTTGTGTTAAACGGTAGACGGGTACAAGTCCGGGCCGACTAGCGCTAGGCCACGCATAAAAAGCTATTCCCTCGTTGGTTACCTGGCCAGGAGCTTTAGCTTCTTTATCTCTCTTCCCAGCTTCAAACATATAATCATGCCATGTAGCGTTGCCATTATAAACCCTATATACCGGCTGTGCTCCGTCTAGTGGGCTCGTTGGAGCTCTAAAAGCTGCTCCAAAGTATAAGGGCCAATTTGCTGTGTCTTTCCCAAGATTTTGAGCTTCTGGTCCGTTGCTAAGTATGTTATCAACAAGTCCTTGTACTTGATCTATATCGCATATATTAACACCTTTTTCAGGCTGACAGTTATTTGGTGAGGCTCCACTTAGGAAAACTCTCCAGGCACCGAAAGCTGCAATGATAACTATAAGCAAGATTGATATGTTACGTTTACTGCTTAACATCGATAATTTATTATTTTTTGTTTTTGCCATTTATTATCCTTATGGTTAGTGATTTCATAATAATAACACACAAACATAATTACTTAAAAAAACATTGCGGTTCTCTATAAGTTTACGTATGAGTTATTTGTGAAGGTCCAGGCATTACCTAGCTCATCGCTCTGCAATATGAAGCTTGTTCCAGCAGCAGGGCTTGCAGATGAGTAAAGTGTACCCAATGGATTCAGGAAGGTCACTCCGTCGGTGATGTTATAAGGAGAGTCCTTAGTAGCATCTATTTCAAGACCATTTGAATCTTGTGGTTGACCTGAGCCGTTAACGCCGGATGGATAGCTAACAGTAAGGTTATTTGAGTATCCTGGGGAAGGAGGGCTAGAAATTATTGAAACTTCAATCCATTGTCTCTTTTCTCCCGAAACCTCTTTTATTAGCCTAATTTGATATATACCAGCATCTAGATTCGAAGTATCAGTATAATAGTCTGAAAATTTGACAAGTATTTTTGTTATATTGAAATTGCTGTCGGCACTTGTTGAATGAGAATAGTAAATATCTGATGTTAACCTATCGTAATTACCCAATAGAATTGCTGGTGCTGTGTCGCTAGATATACTTACTGTATATGGACTAAATCCTGAACCGAAAGCCAGTGCATTATTCGAGTTCCAATAGACCGTATCCGCGGTACCATAATTTGTTCCAAAAAAATTAAAGCTATTTCCTGCCATAGGAATTTGTATGAAGCTATCGTCAACTACTCCAGGTATTGGAGATTCTGAGCCATATCCCGCATCATCAATGCCAGTTAAATCAATTTGCGTTAATCCAGTTAGGTCAGCCGATACTGTTCTGTCTGAATTAACAATTTGCGGCGATGAAACAACTGGATCAGGGACTGGAGTTTTAGTATCCGGTGATGCAACTGTCGAGACTCTTACGGTCCTATTCCTTGTGGCTGTAGTAGGATTCGTTTCTGTGGCAGTTGAAGCTTCTGTAGTACTATCCGGTACCGTAGGACTACTGGGCTCGGGGTTGCTGACAGTAACTGGCTGCTCGGGTGTGGCTGTTTTTTTATTGCTGTTATTTATGAAGTAAAATACTGCAAAAATGACGAGGGCAATAAGAATAACACTGCTAATTATCCTGGGGTTACTGACATTAATTTGCTCATCTTCTATCTGTTTTTTATTATTCTTATGAATCACTACACCCCCCCAAATATATTTATCTACTTTATACTACACCAAACTAAGACACATGATGCTTTCACGGTTGTTGTAACTGGAGTTGATGCATTCGGCGGCGTGGCTCCATCTATTGCGATTATGCTGTAAGTGTAGGCTATATTGACTCCTATGGTAGTGTCAGCGAAGGATGTGGAAGTAGGGCTATTTATGCCAATCAACTTTCCGTTTCTGCGAATTTGATATTCTTTGATTCCTGTTCCGCCTACGTTATCTTGAGATGCTGTCCATTTAAGATTTAGAACGTAACGGAAGTTAGCCAAATCAGTTCGGAAAGCACGCGTTATATTGGTAGGAGGCGTCGGAGCAGTAGTATCCTGTGGTATCACTACAGGAGGCTGAGAAACCGTAAAGGAAACATCTTTAGTAATAGTCTTCGATGTGTCGTAGAAGAGGGTTGCAGTGACTGTGTGTGTGCCTGCAGCAACTGTGTAATCGTTACATACTCCGTTCGCGTCACCTGAAAGACAGTATGGAGCAGTTCTTTCAGTATTAATTAGTATGCCATCTACCTTAAACTCTATACGATCAAAATTAGGAGCATTCGTAACAACAGCGCTCAGCCGTATCGGAGAGCTAACCAGTGACCCTTGAGTAACGCCATTCAAGGCCATTGTCGTATCCGGCAAAGGAGCTGGAGGCGGTACAATTACAGTTGGAGTAATCCCCGCATTTCCCGTGTTGGCATGAGTAAGGGTCTCGTAAAAAAGGTGGTTCCCTCCCTTTTGAGGACGTTTTCTTTCAGCCAATTTTTTAGTGTTAGGCATAGCAATATTTAGGCGATTAGAGAAATGGTTTAGAGCAATTTCGTTACCCAGAAAAGCGCTACTGCCACCTACTTTAAAGTCATTACAGGGAAAGTTTACTGGTTTCCAATTAGCAATCGTTGCATTACGTGGGCTACTACTTGGATTATCGTCGAATAGTGTCGTGTCGGTTATGTTATTAGCAGCCATATAATCTAGCAGTTCATTTACGTAGCCTGCGTTTAGCTCGTAACCAGCAATAAAGCGCTCTTTAAACTCAGGATCTGAGTAAAGGTCGTGCGTCCCTTGAATATATGATGTTTCAGCCACGTTGGTCATAGCACCAAGACCCATGAATGTGTGACCCATGTCTCTGCATGTTTCACCCTCTAATCCATTAACGTACTGAGTAGGAGAATAATAACTTATTACCTTATATTTATTATCTCGGGGAGATAAGTAAGGCAATGGTAGATTACCGTCAGTTTTTAGGTAGACCATAGAGCGTGTATTTTGCTTCCAGTGCTGGATCCCCATGTCGTATATGTCTTTATCATTTAAGAAAACACCCATGTTAACTAATCCATCTGCCCAAGTCGCTCCTCCATTGTTTGAGCCAGTCCAGCCTTGTGAGAGTTGTGGGTAGTAAATCGTCCTGAGCATATTTTCAAATTTATCAATATCTCCTTGTTTCCAACCTGCATTTGAATGGCGAATTATTTCTGCTCCGCGTACCATTGACTCTGCAGACCAGCCTAGAAGCAGTCTATTCTGGAAGAACTCAGCATCATTCTTGGGGTCTGATCCATTTGGGTCATCAAGTGGGGCTTCTTTGAGGGTTGATGACCAGGCGTTCATAATCTCTACGGCTTTATTTGCATAGGCTTGATCTCCAGTGAGTTGCCACATAAGTGCTTGGGTGTAAACAGCGGCAGAATCATTATTCAAATCTGTACAACCTAGCTGAGGGTATGCATTGACCAATCCGCTTGTTGTACATTGTAATTTTGGTACTGGCTTTGGAACATAGTTTTTTGATGCGAGGAATCCGCCACTCATTTGATCAAATGCAGATTTCCACGGCTGTTCACTAGTGTTGACTTTAGCTTTAATAAAATCAATTTGACCTTTGGATAATAATACACCGGGGTGCTTAAAGTTGCTGGTTGTAGCCGCAAAAGACGTATAGATTAGCCATGATCCGACAGCAGCAAACAACAATAAGGCTAGTATTTTGGGCTTTGTAAATAGAGTACGTTTCTTGAGGTTTTTCCTATTCATATTGTTCATAAAGATCCTAATCATAGTTATTGAACTTATAGATAAGACTATAGATAGTTTTTACGCTTATAGCAAAATTAATCAGTGCTATGAAAATGCTTAACGTTTTGTTATCTGTTAAATATGCTACAGTTGAGTAAATATAGAGGAAAAAAAGTAGATGAACGAACTAGAACCATCTCGCGCCCAATACACAGGTCACTCCATTGAGAAGCATATAGCTCATTTAAACCCTGGGCTTACACTTGATTCGTTTCTTCAAGATGAAATTGGATTGAGCACTCAGGATGGTACAAATATTGCCAACTCTGTTCGTAACGCTCAGGTTGTAATTGCACAAAGTGATGCAATGGCAATTAACTTTCCTAATGTTCCTGCTCACGACGAGTCAGTTCCTCGCCTTATAGACTCAGTAATGCCAAGTCCAGACAAGATAGTTATACGTAGTGGATTAGTTAGAGTTTTCCAAAAAACTCTGGAGCAGCGCAACCCAGGAATCATAGATTTAAGCGCTGAGCAAATACGTGATGCAGCTGCAAATACCGCAGTAATTTATCAATTAGGTGATTTTGTTTCTAGAAAGGTCTACAAGCTAATAACGGAAAATATTGAGGGAACTGCATTGCCTATTCCTCCTAGTATTTCTGAGGCAAAAGGATTATTTACTGCAGTTCTGGATGACTTGCAGGCAAGGGACCCTAACGACAACATTGGGGACTACAACCCTTCTCCTGAAGCAATAAGTAACTATTATAATACAACGCGACCTGAAAGATTTAGTGCTTTTGGCGGATGGCTACTAGTTCGTTTAACAGACCAGAGAATTAATACAGAAGCGTTTGTCAGTAATCTTAAAAGCTACCATTATAATCTGATGACTGAAGGTAGTATTTTTCAGCCACAAGATATAGGTTCATTGTATCCATTAGAACCCCAACAATTTTCCATACTGTGTTCTTTTGTAAGGGGAACAGATAAAGCTACCCCAATCGATTGCTTTAAATAGTCTTTAGCCTGGTATTTATAAGCATAAGCATCTAAAATAGTAGGATATGGATGTTACAAGTCGCGCCCCTGATGTGCCAATTACTCAATTTAAGCGGTCAAAGATTATCGTTACTATTGGTCCGCCTACCAACAGCTATGAATCAATTCTTGCAATGATGAAGGCTGGTGCAAATGGATTTAGACTTAACTGTAGTCATGGTACTAACGAAGAAAGAGTCCAACAAATAAAATGGATCAGAGAAGCTAGTAACTCAATAAAAAAACCGGTTGCTATCATGATGGATCTGCAAGGGCCTAAAATTAGACTTGGTGATTTTGAGGGCATTATTAATGTGCGGATTGGACAAAACCTCTGTTTTAAATTTGGAAAAAGCGATAATGAAGAAAATATAATTCCGACTCAATATGATCTTTCTAAAAAAGTTAAAAGAGGAGAGCGACTCTATATAGCAGATGGCCGCATCCGAACGACAATTACTAGCGTACGTGACGGCGTAGTTTATGCACGTGCCGAAAATGATGGAATACTCGTGAAGCGTAAAGGTATTAACTTGCCTGACACTGATTTTGCTGGAGATATATTCACAAAGAAAGATAGGGAAGATCTTGTATTCGGTACAACACATGACGTCGATTACTTTGCATTAAGCTTTATCCAGCACGCAAGTGATGTCGAAAAAGTACGAAAACTACTACGTAACTTCAGATGCAACGCTAAGATAATTGCCAAAATCGAAACAGAAGCGGCAACGCATGATCTCGACGCTATTGTACAATCCGCAGACATGGTCATGGTCGCTCGAGGTGATCTAGCAATTGAAACGCTTCCTGAATCTGTGCCGGTAATTCAGAGGCAAATAATAGGTCTTGGTATTAAATATGCAACGCCGACCATTGTTGCTACCCAGATGCTGGCCAGTATGACCGAGATGCCGGAGCCAACACGAGCAGAAGTATCCGATATAGCGACTGCTGTCATTCTTGGTGCTGACTGCGTCATGCTGAGTGACGAGACTGCCAACGGCAAGTACCCCATTCAAGCAGTTGAAATAATGAAGCGTGTCATTATGTACGTTCAAAATCATAATCCTATTCATGTCACCTTTGACGATGTCGATCATGCTACTTCACCAATCCAAGCCATACCAAGTGCAGTACTTAGTCTTGCTAAAAGTATTGATGCTGCAGCAATCGTCGTAGAAACGCTGACAGGAGAAACTGCCCTACATATCGTGTCCCATCGTCCATCGACGCCTGTAATTGTCGTTACATCTAGTATTGAAACAGCTCAACAAATGGCTGTCGTATATGGAGTAAAAGTATATAATCGACCGGTAGATAAGTTGGCTGCAACTAAGTTAACTAATTGGATGCTGACAAATAAAGTTCTGAAAAAACGAGATATGGTTGTGACAGTCTCAGGTAAGTACCCAGGCCGAGTAGGCACAACAGATACAATTAAGATTCGAGAACTGTAATGTTTACCAAGAAGACTTTAAGGGATATAGACCTCCAAGGTAAGACAGTCTTGCTTCGTGCCGACTACAATGTGCCGGTAACCGACAAAGGAAATATTACGGACGATTATCGCATTACTCAATCACTGCAAACAATTAAATATCTCCAATCCCAAAAGTGCAAGATTGTTATTTGTTCTCATCTTGGTCGACCAAAAAATAGTCAAGATAGCTCCTGTAGTCTGAGGCCAGTTGCTAAAAAGCTGCAGTCATTATTAAAAACACCCGTGGCTTTTGCTGAAGACTGTATTGGAGAAAAGGCTGAGGACGCCGTCAAGAAACTTAACCAGGGTGACATCTTATTGTTAGAGAACTTGCGTTTCCATCCTGAAGAAGAAAAGAATGATGCGAATTTTGCAAAACAGTTAGCAAGCCTTGCAGATGTATTTGTGCAGGATGGTTTTGGGATTGTGCATAGGGCTCATGCCTCCACGGATGCGATTACACGCTACCTGCCTAGTGTTTCAGGGCTTTTACTGGCGCACGAGGTCGATGTTATTACTAATGCTATGGTTAAGCCGGAACGTCCTCTAATGGCTGTTATTGGTGGCGCTAAGATTGCAGATAAGATTGGGGTACTGAACAGATTTATTGATATAGCTGATGTACTTGTAGTGGGAGGGGCAATGGCTAATACCTTCTTACTAGCCAGAGGCATTCCAATTGGAAAAAGCATCGCAGAGTCAGACGATATTCATCTCGCAAAGGACATAATGAAAAGAGCCCAGGCAGCCTCTAAGCAACGTAACTTTGTATTCTATCTACCTCAAGATGGCGTCGTCGCTAAGAAAATTGATACCAAGACAACAACCCGAATTGTTGATTGGGACGCTCATGTAATTGCTGATATTGAAGATTATCCTCGCCAGCCATCTTTGCACTCATCTAGAGTTGAAGCAGGTGAGTTTATATTAGATATCGGTCCCTTTTCAAGTGCATTTATTTCAGGCGCCATGCAACTATGTAAAACAGTTATATGGAATGGGTCCCTTGGCGTAACTGAAATACCTGCAGTGCATAACCCAATTGGTCCTTTTTCTCATGGCACCGACCAACTTGTCGACTCAATGCTAGGTAGCCACGGTAATCGACCTTTTAGTATTGTTGGCGGTGGTGATACTGTTGGCTATATAGAAAACCGAAAATTAACTGAAAGTTTTAATCATGTATCAACAGGGGGTGGTGCGAGTCTAGAATTAATGAGTGGTAAAAGATTGCCGGGCGTCGAAGCGTTACTAAATAAGTGAAAATAGTCGCGATCTATATGCGTCCAACCATGATACAATTCTATATATAAACATAAGCACAATATTTATGAATCAAAACAGACTACTTATCGTCGGCAACTGGAAAATGAACCTGAATGTACAACAGGCCAGTATATTAGTGCACCGTTTACACGAGCGCATCCGTATTCGTCGTGACATCGAACTTGTATTAGCTCCAAGTATGCTAGCTCTGCAGCCTCTCAGCTTACAAATTGATCGCCGAAAGTTTAGACTCTGTGCGCAAAATGCGTATTTTGTAGACGAAGGAGCTTACACAGGTGAAGTTTCATTTTCAATGCTTCAAGATCTAGTCCATTACGTAATTGTTGGTCATTCAGATCGCCGACATAAATTTAACGAACCTCTTGAAATGATTCGAGATAAGGTTGCCGCTGCAATTCGTAATGATATTTCTCCGATTCTCTGTGTTGGTGAAACGGCCGAAGAGCGAAAAGACGGTGAAACTAAGCAAGTCATTCATGACCAGGTTACAACTGCTCTTAGTAATTTAGCATCACGAGATGTCTCCAAGGTTGTCATTGCCTATGAGCCTGTATGGGCATTAAGCAACGGCACCGATTATTCGCATCATGAAATACCAACTCCTGACATCATTGCAGAAGCTATACGTGCAATTCGCCACAATGTAAGTGAACTATACGGCCCAACTGCTGCTAAGGAAATGCGTATTCTTTACGGCGGAAGTGCAAGTGCATCTACTGCCCGAGGCCTTATGGAATCAGAAGGTGTTGACGGTCTTCTAGTAGGTGGCGCCAGCTTAAATTATCAGGAATTTTCCGGTATCGTCGACGCTGCTTACAGAATGCAAACTGCAATTTCAGGAGAAATATAATGGAAAATACACCATCCCCGATACCAACACCTAAGACATTCTCAGATGTCGCCCGACCAGGAGCGACAGCAGCGAACCCAAGCTCACGTCCTCTCATAACTACTAATGTGCCTGAACAAAAAGATCCTATGATGACTACCACTCCTAGCACTCAGCCTACTATGAATAACCCAGTAGCTGCTGTTCCTGCATCATTGTTGACTCCAGAAATTAATCCTACTGCCAATACATCAGATAGTACACCTGTACATAAGCTCAAACATGAGGAAGGTCATATCGGGCATGTAGGCAAACGACCTATTAAAAAGCGCAAAATTATCATTGGTTTCTTGATCTTCTTAAGTCTTAGCATTGCTTTTTATATCATGTTCGTGAGGAGCGCCAGCGCATTATGGCGTTAATCACCCTGTTATTTGATATAATTGATTGATGCAACAAGACCTTTTTACCGGCCTGAATCCTGAACAAAAGCGGGCAATTGAAACAACCGAGGGACCACTCCTAATCCAAGCAGGTGCTGGAAGTGGTAAAACTATGGTTTTAACACACCGCATCGCACATATAATTACGGAACACAAAGCTACCCCGCCTGAAATTCTAGCTGTAACTTTTACAAATAAGGCCGCCAAGGAAATGCGCGAGAGAGTCTGGAAATTACTTTCTTCAGGCGTTCAACATGAAGCACCGCGACACTTCATGCCATACATGGGGACATTCCACTCTATTTGTGTCCGCCTGCTACGCCAAGATGGAGAATACATCGGCGTACCACGAACGTTTGTTATTTTTGATGAAGCAGATCGTACTACTGCAATAAAGCGAATTATTAAGCAGCTTCAAATAGATGATAAGACTTTTCCGGCTCGAACAATTGGAGGTCTTATTAGTTCAGCCAAGAACGAAATGATTGGGCCTAATGAATATAAAACTTCTGCATCAAGTCCGGCGCAAGATGCAGCTGCACAGGTCTATCCACTCTATGAAAAAATGCTCAAAGAAGCTGGTGGACTAGACTTCGATGATCTCATAGCAAAAACAGTTAACATGTTACGTAAGCATACAAATGTTCGAGATCGCTGGCAGCAGCAATTTAAATATGTGATGATCGACGAGTACCAAGATACAAACACAGCACAGTATAAACTCGTAAAATTATTAACTGGTCCTCACAACAATATTGCGGTTGTTGGCGACGATTGGCAGTCAATATATAGCTGGAGAGGTGCAGATTTTAAAAATATTCTTAAGTTTGAAAAAGACTTTAAAGACTGCACGGTCGTAAAGCTAGAACAAAACTACCGTAGCACGAAACCGATTCTAGATGCTGCTCACGCCATTATTACTAAGAATGACCAGCGTAGCCATAAAGAGCTATGGACTGCAGTTGAAGGTGGCTCTCCGGTACGTATAACACAAGTATCTAGTGAACGTGCAGAAGGTGAAGCAATTGTTCGTTTGGTACGTAATCATGTTGACGCTTCCCAACGCTCATATAAAGACTACGCTGTGCTTTATAGAACTAATGCCCAAAGCCGCTCAATTGAAGAAGCATGTATTCATTACGGAATTCCATATAAAATAGTTGGAGGTCAAAGATTCTACGATCGAAAAGAAATAAAAGACCTGATGGCCTATTTAAGACTTATTTTCCAGGCTGATGATAGGATAAGTTTTGAACGAATCGTTAACGTTCCTACAAGGGGAGTTGGAGCAAAATCTTTACAAGGATTCTTTGCCTGGATAGATCAGGAACAACTTGTTCTAAGCCAGGCGCTTGGCAGGGTAGCGGAGTGTCTTAATATTACTCCACGTGCTCGCAAGAGTCTTAGTGAACTTGGCGATCAGCTAGCTACGCTCCGGTCAATTAATTCCGAAATATCAGTTAGCGAACTTATTGAAGCACTTGTTCGATCTATAGATTACATACACTTTCTTAACGATGGTACTGCTCAAGGTGAATCTCGGCAGGAAAACGTACGTGAGCTGCAGAGTGTCGCCCAGGAATACCAAGAAGTTGGTTTAGAGGGTTTCTTAGAAGAAGTAGCTTTAGTAAGTGATTTAGATAATGTTGAATTTGGTAACAATGCAATTACACTCATGACATTGCATGCAGCCAAAGGTCTGGAGTTCCCAGTAGTCTGCATGATCGGCATGGAAGAAACAATATTTCCACATTCAAGAGCTTTATACGACCAATCCGAAATGGAAGAAGAACGTAGATTATGTTACGTCGGTATGACGCGAGCCCGCCAGGAACTTTATTTGTATTATGCTAGCAGCCGCGTGCTCTATGGTGGAATCCATCATAATGCGCCTAGTAGGTTTTTATCTGAAATTGGTGGAGATGCCTTAGAGCAAAGTCAGCTAAGTTACGTGGATACAAATGCTCAGTTTGGGTCTAACCCGCCTTCACCCGACGCTTTTAATAAGACAGCGGACGACGAGCCGCACTATGTACAGGATTATGAAGTTGGCGATATGGTACGTCATAGCGTATTTGGCGATGGACAAATAATGGAGCTTGAAGGATCAGTCGCAAGTGTATACTTTAAGGGTAGAGGATCTAAGAAACTAAATGTTGCTTTTGCACCGCTGGATAAAATATGAAAAAAATATGGATGGTTTTAGGAAGAATCAGTTTTTGGGTCACTTGGCCAGGTATCT
Source organism: uncultured Candidatus Saccharimonas sp. (assembly GCA_943354005.1). Taxonomy (GTDB): domain Bacteria; phylum Patescibacteriota; class Saccharimonadia; order Saccharimonadales; family AWTP1-31; genus CAJAXB01. Next base: position 53,160 of record CALRBE010000006.1, on the reverse strand, counting down.
GGTTTATCGTTCGTATTACTCCACCCCGAACCAGAGTTATAATTATCCATGACAAAAAATTACTAATCACTCAAGATTGGCTTGGAGCAGGGGACTGGAGTCTTCCAGGCGGAGGATTACGAAGAGGCGAGAATCCTGCCGAGGGAGCAATGAGAGAGCTCATGGAAGAAACGGGAATTAAGATCGCGCCAAATCGCTGCAACTTTATAGGCATGAAGAAACTCAAAGGGAGGGGTATTACAAGCCACAACCACTGCTTCTATATTCATCTCACAGATAAGCCACGAATCTATCTGCAGCGACCAGAAATACTTGCCTACAAATGGGTAAGTCGTGACGAATTGGATAAAGTTAAGCTTAGCACTACGGTCATGCCGGTTGTCGAAGCTTTCTCTAACACCTCTAATTTGCTACAATAAGCGGTGATTACGTCAGGTTGTTCTACTGATTACATACCTTTTCTGCCGAATCAAAACTATATATATGAAAACGAAGAAAAAAAATACACGAACTGCTGTTGAAAGCCCCGGTGCTAGCAAAGAGCCTCGTAGATTAAGGCATCACCCGTTTGTAGTTCCAGTAATTACATTTTTGGCACTATTTTTCATGACCTCCATTGGACTGGTCTTATTCAACGGACAGACTGTAAAGCCTGAAGACCTACACGTCGTTTCATTGACTGTTGATAACCAAAAACAGACATTTCCGACTCGCGCAAAAACAGTAAAAGACTTACTAGCCAAGCAAAATGTTGAAGTTAATGAGCAAGATATCATCGAGCCATCTTTGGACACTAAGATTCTGGAAGATAATTTTAGCGTTAATGTATATAAGGCACGCCCTGTAACCATTGAAGATAAAGGTAGAAAGATTACAGTACTTAGTGCATATCAGGATCCACGAACAATTGCTGAGAAGGCGGGAATCAAACTTGAGCCCGAAGATGGAATCGTACAGGCTCCAATCGATGATATTACCAATCAGGATATTATTGGTGAAAATCTTGCTATTGACCGTGCAATTACAGTGCAACTAAACCTATATGGAACACGAGTTCCTGTCCGCACACGTGAGGATACCGTAAAAGGCTTACTCGAAAGTAAAAATATTAAGCTAACTACTGATCAGCAAGTTTTCCCCGGTCCAGATACAAAGCTTACACCGGAACTAAACATTGTAGTTGCGAATACCGGTAAGCGGGTTGAAGTTATTGAAGAGGTTATTCCGTTCGAGACTGAAACTCGTAACGATCCGTTATTACCTGCTGGCGAGACTAAGGTGGTCCAAGAAGGTGTGCCAGGCATGAAGGTAGTTGTCTATGAAGTTACTCAAGACGGAACTGCCGCAAAAGTGCCATTGCAACAATTTGAATCAAGGATTCCAATCAAGAAGATAATTGCTAAAGGATCTAAAGCGGTTATTCTAGGAACAAGAGCAGATTGGCTTATCGGAGCAGGAGTATCACCTGCAGAATATGCCGCCGTGGATTATATTATAAGTAAAGAATCAGGCTGGTGTCCTACGAAATGGCAAGGCGAATACGGAGGTTGTCCAGCTTATCATGGAGCACCGACATCTGGAGGAGTGGGGTATGGACTTTGCCAGGCAACTCCAGGGTATAAGATGGCAAGTGCCGGAGCAGATTGGGCGACTAATCCAGTGACGCAATTGCGTTGGTGTACAGACTATGCAAAACGACGCTTTGGCGGTTGGCAACAAGCTTACAACTTCTGGGTAGTAAATCGATGGTGGTAGCCTCGTTCGCCTCGCCCACTTGCTCATAGGAGGGTATGATTTCCTCTCTAATAGTTCCGATGTATCGGAACTTTTCTCCACTCAAACTGAATTGTGTATAGGGGAGTAAATCCGCAGCACATGATAATTAAAATATTCCTGCGCTTCGCACTGTATTACAGAACTAACTCAAGTCTGAGCACGTGGTAAGCATCGTACTGGCTGCTCTACTATCAAAATTAAATCTTAATGTACCGATATTAGAGAATTGGTAAATGATTATGGTATAGTAGCCATAAGCATAAAAGGTAAAACAATGTCTCCAGATCAAAAAAATACACCGCCCGAAACAACTATTCCAAATACTCCATCGCCTACTCGAACTACGGAAACACCGGCTACTACCTTGTTAACATCTCCTGCTTCCGGTATGCCAAAATCTTCTGGATCTAAAAAAATAATAATTATAGGAATTGTGGTATTTTTATTTCTGATAGCCATTGTTGGCGCATTAATTCTACTAACTAACAAAGACAAATCTAAAAATTCTAGTCAGTCTACTACCACAACTCCATCAACTGAGACTACTAAAACAAGCGCTTCCGTTCTTGAATCTATCCGAACTGGGCTGGCAGAGCTCAATCCTACGCAAACATCTCTGTCGAACTGCGGCTATCGCGAAACGACATCCGGTAAGAGCGATACTAGTGTTCCGTCAGAATTATGTAACAACTTCGCTCAACAGGATGCTACACTTATTTTTTCATCTATTACGGATGTGTTAAAAGCAAATGGACTAACTGCCGATAAATCTAGAGGTGAAGACAACTACAGTAGTGACACTGTTCGGTGTACTGCATTTGCTAATATTTATTATGGACGAGTTATTTGTGTCAGTGTAAGTCGATATAAAGCGTATGCCGACCAAGTCCCTGCAATCACTAAAGCTGTAGAGAATAAGCTTGGCTTTAAGACGGAAGCACCATTTCAAGTGTCTTTCTATGAACAACTTGATGGGGGTAAACTCGTGGGCGCTACGTACGCTACGAAAAAAGTTGGTGAAGATTTTTTCTTCCCTAGAGTCTATCTTACAAGCTCTGACACTAAAACATGGAAGTATATCGCACAAAATGGAGAAGGAAGAGGGGCTGAACTTCCTCCAGATTGCTCGCTATTCACCAAGGAAGAAGCCTTACTATTTGAAGGAGCCGGAGCAGGTTGCTAACGCTATTTTTTTGACTAGAGCTACATTAATGCATACAAGAGTTGTGCGATAGTTTATACATGAAACGTATATAATTCAAGCTGTGCAATGGGCCGCATCTAGGAGGATAGCCCAGAGGAAAATGTAATTCATTTCCCAGGGCGGCAAAAGGGGTGAGCCTCTTTTCAATATACTGGTATAATTAACAGATGTATGATTATTCTCCAAAGAAGTCGCTTGGACAGCATTGGTTGCATGACGAATTAAGCTTGCAAGCAATGTGTTATGCAGCAGAGCTTAATAATACAGATGTAGTGTTGGAAATTGGGCCAGGGCTCGGGACGCTGACATCATTGCTCGTGAGGCAGGTGAAGAGCGTTTTAGCTTTAGAATATGACAAAGATCTTTACAGACAACTACCTTCTAGAGTGCGTAGCGATAACCTTGAAGTAAAGCATGAGGACTGCCTAACATTCGACTACACCACAATGCCAAAAGGCTATAAGGTCGTGGCCAACATCCCATATTACTTAACAAGTAACTTACTAAGAACTTTATGCGAATCGTCTAACCCACCGGCTTTAATTGTATTGCTCGTTCAAAAAGAGGTTGCCCAACGCGTTTCCGCAAAGCCAGGCGACACTTCTTTATTAAGTATCAGTGTGCAGTATTACTGCGAGGTTAGTCTTGGCGTTGAAGTTCCGGCTATACTGTTTACTCCTCCCCCTAAAGTTGATTCACAAGTACTCATTATGCGAACGCGTAAAACACCATTATTTAAGGGTGTCGACTCGAAGCAATTCTTTAGCTTAGTTAGAGCAGGTTTCTCCCAGCGAAGAAAAAAATTACGATCAAGTATCAGTGCAGGGCTAGGGATAACAAAAGACCAAGCCGAAAATCTTCTTACTTCGGCTAATATTGATCCTAACGATCGTCCCCAGATGCTCGATCTATCTCAATGGCACGCGTTGTACGAGCAGTACTACAAATAACAGGATAAGACAAACACTTGACATGTTAAGTATATAAAAATATTATGAGTATATGGCAGAACTAACTACCTCTCTTCCCTATCAAACAACCGGCTACCTGCTCAATCGCCTTGCCTTCTCTCTTTCTCGTCAATCCGACCAAATTTTATTAGAGCGGTTAGGTATAGGCATGTCTCAGTACATCATTATGCATATCTTGCAGCTCCAATCTTCTATTCAGCAAAGAGTTATAGCGACACAACTTGGTCAAACTGAGGCAAGTATTAGTCGTCAAATGAAAATACTAGCAAACCAATCACTATTGGAAGTACGTACAAATCCTCAGAACAGGAGAGAGCACGTAATTATTCTGACTACAAAGGGTGAGAGAATCATTGATGAGGCAAACAATATTCTTGATGAATTCCATAAGTCGGTATTTGAAAAGATTGGTGATAAAAGCTATAAAAACTTCGCTGAACTAATAAGTACTTATTCGGGCCTTGCTTAGTAGATTTGCTACTATAGACATAAGCATGATAAATGTGGTATAATTAGCGAGCTGAAAGGCAATAAACATGGGGCTGAATTTTAAGCTCGACGTTGGACCTTAACAAACTCAAATGGCAGGCCGGATTAATCTGCACGTTAGCCGGATTAACCAAATAGTTGCAAAAACAACTGATCGCGAATCGCTGATCAAGGAACTAGCTGCAAAGCTTTTCCCAACACCAGCATTCGCAACAGCAGCCTAATCTTTGGTTGCCGCTTTTGACTCGACATCAGATAGAGTCTTTCAAGCGCCATATTATCTGATTGCTGTAGATCTGGTTACCCCCTTTTCTACCTAAGCTTTAGGGTTGCAGCTACTTTCTGTTTTGTTTATCTCTAGGATTGTAGCCTAAGTAGCATAAGATAAACTAAGCCTGTAGTCATTGAGTACGTTAACTGACGGACGCGGGGGCAGTACCCGCCAGCTCCACCATAAAAACTCGAATATTTAGTTCGAGTTTTTTTGTTTTTAGATTACAGTATGATTATGAACCTACATCGAACCGACGATAATCCTCAGTGGGAGCGAACTCCTGAAAGCATGCAAAATATCTGGCAAAAAGTAGCTAAAAAAACTCACGGTGTTATTACCCCAGCCAATGCAATCAGTATTGCAGGACTAGCCCTAACGATCTCAGGCCTCCAAGATTTTAAAAGGGGAGACAAGAAAAAAGCTATAACTAAAGTAATTTCTGGTCGTCTTTGTGATATTGCAGATGGCTATGTCGCTGAGCGGACTAAAACAAAAAGTCCTTTAGGTGAAGCCGTAGACGCGACGGTGGATAAGATTAGTATGGCGCATGGCCTCTACGTTATGTCTAAAACAAATACCCTGCCCTCTCTTGCCTCCGCTTCATTCCTTTCTCAAAATATTATTAACACTGCTGCTACTGCCCTCTCAAAGAAACGTGGTACCGAGTTACACCCTTCCGCTGAGGGCAAGATAACTACGTTACTACAATGGGCAGCAATTGGCGGCTATGCTATAGCTTCAACAGAAAAATATAATGCTGATCAGTCAATGGTTAAGATAGGTAGTGATGTCCTAGCTTCAACGGCAGCAGCAATTGGTGCAGTTGTTAATATTCAGTATGTAACTCAGGCTGTTTATAACCCCTAGCAAGATTAAGTAGTAAAGTCAGAAAACATGTTAGCTTATGCTTGCATATGGTGCAGTAGAGTTCTATATTGAAAAAATGCAGGAATCATTGCCAAATACCTATCCATTCCCAAGAGCGATTGGAACCGAAGAAGAAACCGGCCTGCTTGTAGGGCTCGACGGGCTATACGATGAACCGTACGACTTGTGCGATAGCCTTAGTGCGTATTTACCAGGATCATTAAAAGGTCAGGGCCAAGACGAATACTTATTAAACGGATCTCGTATATATCCTGGAGGCACTAACGGTGTACCAAAAGATAATACAAATCTCGAGCGTGCTACTCCAGAAACTATATCGCCGTGGCAACTAGCAGAATATAGTCGCGGTAGTGAGGTACTGATTGAAGAAGTATTAAAGAACTATGCATTTAAACAAGCAGACTATTATAAAAATGAAGTAGATATTAGGATGCATCGGCGAGTAGTAGATGCATTTGGAAATCGAAAAGGTTGCCATGATAACTATTCTATCGAAGAAGAGTTTATTGACAGAATAAAGATGCCCCAGTCGCTGGTCTATTTACTATCTGCTCGATCTTTAGTAATGGGTGCAGGCCTTGTAACTGAAAACGGTTACGAGTATGCTCAAAAAATTGGTGGTCTTAGTTCAGTCAATAGCTATGGGTACTCAGGTTCTATGTACCGCACTGATAAAGAACACGGTAGTCGATTAGAGATTCGTTGTAGTGACCAGAATATATCCGATTGGGCAACTGTCATGCGAGTAGGCAGTGTTGCTCTATTATTAGCCCTTTACCAAACACCTCTTGGCAAAAAACTAGAACAGTCATTTAAATATACTAAAAGTGAGGAAGCTGTTTTAACAGAAGCAAATGAACTTAATATGGCAACCCTACAAGGTTCAGATGAAATTCTACTTTCAAAACCACAATTACAGGGTCTAGAATTCATGGAGCAACTAGCTACCCTTACTATGGATAAGCTGCAATTGTATGCCGACTTACCTATTAGCTACCACACGATCGCAAAGGAACTGCTGAATTTTTGTGTAGATCTTCGCAAGGTAGATAAGAATGATGAGCATTTTAGTATTCTTGCAGATCGCGCAGATTGGGCAGCAAAACTAAGTGTAATTCAACACGGTATTGAGAGAGACAGAAGCTTCGGAATTAAACGAGAGCTAGGAGATTATGCATCGCAGGCTGCAGATATGAATTATGACATAGTTAGAATCACACGATCCCCCGATGATGATAAAGAACAAGTACGCCGTGGAAGCGGGTACCGTTTACGTGAAAAAGGCGCTTTTAAATACACGGTTAGTGAATCAGCAATACAGACCGCCTATAACAAAGCTCCTACTCAAACAAGAGCACACGCTCGGGCCTACCTTTTAAAAAATTACTTCGCAAAACATTGCTACTGGCATAAGGTATTTGTTGGCGATAGTTCACCTGCAATGATTGAGCTGAATAATGTAAATTTACCTGATCTTGGCCAGGAAGATATAGAAGCCATATCTTATATTAAAAAACTAGGTAGCTAGCAGCAATTGACCTTCAAGAGTCGTTCACCGTATGCTAATTACTATGGATAGCACACCTAAGACACCTTGCCAGGATAAGTTAGCCTTTGACACTAAGAAACAAGCAGACGTTGCAGGGCTAGTAGCTGAGCTTCAGCATAATGCCAAACTTAAGAGCTATAGGTGTACATATTGCAGTCTCTGGCATTTAGCTAGTAGTAACTAGAATATGATTTTACTTCGGTAAAAATTAGAATAAACCCTAAAAAACAGGTACAATAAACGATATGAATTATTTTGTTACAACCTCTATACCATACGTCAACGGTGATCCGCATATTGGACATGCACTAGAGTTTGTAATGGCCGATGTACTAGCCCGAGTTGCTCGTAAACAAGGTAAGCCCGTTATTTTTAGCAGTGGTACTGACGAACACGGTTCTAAAATAGCAGACAAGGCTGTCGAACTTAAGCTGACTCCAAAAGCACTTGCTGATTTACAGAGCCAAAAGTTTCGAGATCTTGCGAAGCTACTTAATATAAGTATTGATCGCTTTACTCGTACTACAGACAAGGGTCACGAACAGCGAGCTCAAATAATTTGGAAGCAACTCGAAAAAGATATCTACAAAAGTAAGTACATTGGACTCTATTGTTCTGGTTGCGAAGCTTTTGTAGCTGAGAATGTAGCAAAATCCAATAAGAATGTCTGTCCACATCACAAAAAAGAGTATGAACGAATTGAGGAAGAGAACTATTTCTTTAAACTTAGTAAATATAGCGACCAAATTCGTGCAGCAATTCAGTCAGGCACTTTCGAAGTCATTCCTAGCACAAGACGTAATGAGATTCTGTCAGTCATTCTTGATGGGTTAGAGGACATAAGTATCTCGAGGCCATCTTCAAAAATATCTTGGGGTTTGCCTGTGCCTGGAGATACAGAGCAGGTCATGTATGTCTGGACTGAAGCTCTCATGAATTATATTACAGTTCTTGGATACCCTGAACACGACGATTTTAAAAAATTCTGGCCAGCAAATGTACAGGTGATAGGAAAAGATATCCTTCGTTTTCATGCCGCAAATTGGCCTGGCATGCTCCTCGGTCTTGGTCTTCCACTTCCAGAAAAACTATTCGTACACGGATTTATTAATATGGACAACCAAAAAATGAGCAAAAGCCTTGGTAACGTGGTTAGTCCGCAAGAGATTATTTCAAAGTATAACAGTGATGTGTTTAGGTATTACGTCTTACGACATATTCCAAGTTATGACGATGGAGACTTCTCATGGGATCGTATTGAAAACGCCTACAATACTGAACTAGCAAATGAACTTGGTAACGCAGTTCAGAGAACAGCTGCCATGATTAATCAATACCAGGCAGGTATCGTTGGAGATATCCCTCCGGCTAATCACGACAACGCCGAGTACTGGACAAGCCTAGAAGCATGTAAATTTGATCGAGCACTTGACCAAGTTTGGGACCAAGTACGTGGACTCAACCAATATATCGAACAGGAGAAGCCATGGGCGGTAGCAAAGAGCGGGGATAAAGAACACCTACAGGATGTATTAGCCTACCAAACAAGCTGTCTATTACAGATCGCTGACTTACTTGATCCATTTATGCCTGAAACTGCTGCAAAAATTAAACATACATTTGAAGAAGGTGTCATCCGTCCAATAGAGGGTACTCTTTTCCCAAAGCATGAAACAGATAAAAAAACTGCTAAGAAATAGTATGCAGCTCATTGATACACACTGTCATATACACTTTGCAGATTATGAAATTAATCCTGAAGATGTAATAAAAGAAGCCCAAATCGCCGGGGTAACAGATATGATTTGTGTTGGCTGCACGATTCAAGATAGTAAGTTAGGCATTGAATTTGCCAAGAGGCATGATCATATTTGGGCAGCAGTTGGACTTCATCCACATGAAGCGGACTCATATGTAAATAACGAGAAGGCTCTTCAGGAGCTTCGCGACTATGCTACAAAACCAAAGGTAATTGCAATTGGTGAAATTGGCTTAGACTACTATTACGAACATTCTTCTAAAGAATCCCAAAAGGAATTACTACGCTTCCAGCTATCTTTAGCTCAGGAACACTCATTACCAGTCATATTTCATGTACGCGACGCATTTGAAGACTTCTGGCCGATATACGACGAGTTTAAGGTTCCTGGTGTAATTCATAGCTTTTCTGCTGGAAAAAAGGAAGTACAGTCAATTATTGAGAGAGGACTATACGTTGGCCTAAACGGCATTATGACATTCACTAAAAACCAAGAACAACTTGACGCTGTAAGGGATATACCGCTCGCAAATATAGTGGTTGAAACAGACGCTCCATACTTGACTCCGACCCCTTATCGTGGTACAATCTGTCAGCCTAAGCATGTAGTTACTACGGCGGAGTTTATAAGCGGTCTTCGACAAGAATCATTAGAAGACTTCGCACGAGCGACTACCCAGAACGCACAGGCCCTATTTAATCTAAGTTAAACAAATTATGAATAATCCATATCAATCACCAGAAAAAGCCGGACAGTCCCCTGAAATAAGGGGTGGCGCTGCCTATGCAGCAAAAGATCGAGTAGAAACAATTGGCCGAGCTGTCGGATTCGTACTAGGTGCAACAGAACAACATTTAGCGAAGTATTCATCTAAAGAAATACCAATGGATGCAGCATATCCAGCCGCCAAAGTAGAAGATGATACAGATGGTTTAGAACAATCTAATACTATGGCCACTGAGGCGACCTTACCCGTAGATGCATCTGAAGATCTACAAATGGACGCAGCACTTGCAGCCGTTGCAGCTGCCTATAATAACCCAGAGACAAATACGAACTTTTCATTCAAGGCATAATATTATGTTTAGAAAAATTATCAACTCAATCGTGGGAAGCTCCGAAGAAGAGCGAAGAGCTGAGCTGCAGCGTAATCTTATTCGTCATGAAGCACAAATTGGTGGAGCGCTCTTTGGTCCAATCCCAGAAGGTGGGCGAAGAGACTTTTTCTGCCTAGACGAAAGGACTTGGGTTTGGCACGAAGAATGGACTGATACTCAAGGCCAGCACCGCAATCGAACAACCCGCTATACAGTACGTCCAAACTCAATCCTGAAAACTCAAGACGGCGGACACTACCAGGAGATAAGTGAAGAAGAGGCTATTCACCTAAGACTAGCTGTTCAGCTTTATCAGCAACGAACAAAGACTGAAATGTATAGTTTCGTCTAGATTTAGTAGCTCTAAACTTATTATGAAACACATATATCTCGATTATGCAGCTGCAACACCGATTGATTCAAAGGTCTTGTCTGCTATGCAACCGTATTTCAGCGATACATTTTTTAATCCAAGCGCCACATATTTACGAGCACGCTCTGTAGCCAAGGACGTACAATCTGCCCGTCATGAAATTGCTCAATCCTTAGGAGTTCGTACTTCTGAAATTATATTTACAGCCGGAGGCAGTGAGGCTAATAATTTAGCCTTACATGGCGTAATGCGACACTACCCAGGAAAGCATATGGTTCTAGGGGCAACAGAGCATTCATCTATTATTGAACCTGCAAAAGCTTATGACCATTCGCTTGTAGCGGTACATTCAGATGGCCGTACCGACCTCGAAAATCTTAAAAAAAGTATTACAGACAATACAGTACTTGTAAGTATAATGCTTGCAAATAATGAGATCGGTACAATTGCACCAATCAAAAAAGTAGCCAATATCATCAAGAAAATTCGTGAAGCGCGCATTAAAGCAGGTAACGAATTACCACTGTATCTTCATAGTGATATCTGCCAGGCTGTGCTTTATCTTGATGTCCATCCAGCTCGTCTTGGCGTAGATCTAATGACATTCAATGGCGGTAAAATATACGGGCCCAAGCAGAGTGGGCTACTTTATGTAAAGACAGGCATAGTGCTCGATTCTTTAATACAGGGGGGTGGCCAGGAGCGCAATCTGCGAAGTGGCACTGAAAATGTGCCAAGTATTATAGGATTCTCGGTTGCGTTACGAAAGGCAGTTAAGCGACATGAATCTAGTTACAAGAAACTAACTGACCTGCAAAAGATATTTATTAATCTGCTCTCCCAGCATGTACCCCAGGCTAGTTTAAACGGTTCAGCTGATTATAGATTGCCGAATAATATCCATATCACTATTCCAGGAATCGATAACGAACGTATCATGATGGAGCTTGATGAAAGCGGTATTGAGTGTGCTGTAGGTTCAGCCTGTAGTGCTAGTAATGATGAGCCTTCTCACGTGCTCAAGGCACTCGGTATGACCGATTCAGACGCACAGTCTAGCCTTAGATTCACTATGGGACTAGAAACTACAAAAGAAGACATCGAGACAACAGTTCTTGCATTGCGCGAATGTGTCTCAACAAACCTATAAAGTACGCAAGTACCGCGTCCTTTCTGCTATACTAAAAAGCATAAGCTTAGAAGGATACTTGGGTGGAGATAAATACAGAACTTGCACTTTTCTTAGTAGCAATTAGCAGTATACTTGCAACACTGCTTTCTTTTATTTGGGTTGCTGTTCGTCTAGGCCCTAAAGGGCGTCGTAATGGAGCGAATCACACTAACAATGGTGAGCTCTTTGACGATAATTTTCGCAATGAACTAAGAGAGCGAGGCATAACACGATTCGAGCGCACTCTAGATCAGAATGCGACCTTTTTACAGCAAGATTTGCATAGTATAGGTGAAGAAGTAACTGAATTCATTAAAGAACGAGCTGGTGATATCCTCAAAGAAGAATTTAGCGAACAAAAGAAGGCTATAGCAACAGCGCAGCAACATTTAGCTCAGACTTTCCTACAGGTCGATACAGCTATAAAGCAGCAGCAGAAAGAAATATCGGCCCAGTACCTCAAGGAATTACAAGCAGAAAAAGAGCGCCGATTACAAGACTTTAGCGCTAATATGGCTGAAATAGTAACAAAACACGTTGAGCAAACGCTGAGTACACACATGGATATCGGACAGCAGATGAAATACATACTGGCTAATCTAGAAGCTAATAAACAAGCAATAGTTGAGGACATCAAGCGTGAAATCTGAACCAGGCGTACAGCTTATTGATTCTATTATGACTCCCATTGAACTAGGTAAAATGCTTAGAGAGGTTTTTATGCTCGACGAGTTTCTAAATGCTAAATTCCATGGCATTCAGTCAGGTTTAAAGCTGCCTGCAATTAGTCCAGCTTTGCAATCGATCATTAATGCTCAAAATATAAATCTACTACTGCCAGATCACCGCAATAGGTTTAAACAGCAACTTGATTTTGTCCGTCGTACTGCTCCTGTGGTTCAGGTAAGTTTTGGCGCTGAACCAAGTAGACAGGCACTCAGGGTTTTGGTTCGTTGGTTCCGTGAAAATGGTCATCCAAATACTCTTATTGCGGTCGGCGTCCAACCACATATCGCAGGGGGTTGCATCGTAAGGACAACTACAAAAACATTCGACTTTAGCCTGCAAAAACTACTTCAGATTAACCAGTCTGAACTTGCAAAAAAGCTAATATAGTATTCTAATATATAAAAAACTGGCTACCTCTGTTATAATAGGAGTATGAAGAAAGTATATGTTGGTCTTAGTGGAGGCGTAGACAGCTCCGTAACCGCTGCTCTTTTACAGGAGCAGGGCTATGCTGTTACCGGCGTATACATGAAAAATTGGAGTCAAGATCTTCCGGGCATGCCATGTCCATGGAAGGAAGATTACTTAGATGCTAAACGAGTAGCAGTACAACTTGGTATCCCTTTTAAAATGTATGACTTCGAAACAGACTACAAACACAAAGTTGTTGACTACATGGTTCAGGAATATAAAGAAGGACGCACTCCGAATCCAGACATCATGTGTAACCAGGAAATAAAGTTTAAATTATTTTTAAACACTGCATTGGAAGATGGCGCAGATTATGTAGCAACTGGTCACTACGCTAGTGTCTCTCATGCGCCAATACCTCAGCTTCGTATCGCAAAAGATGATAATAAGGATCAAACGTATTTCTTATATCGCATACGAGAATCAGCGCTTGCAAAAACACTTTTCCCACTTGGAGATTATACGAAGCCAGAGGTTCGTAAGCTAGCAGAAAAGTTCAAGCTAATTACTGCCTCCAAGAAAGAGAGTATGGGTATTTGTTTTGTTGGTAAGGTTGGAATTAAAGAATTTCTGGAACAATATGTAACGACTAAGCCAGGAGATGTCATTGACCAGCACGGTACAAGTGTCGGTACGCATGAGGGAGCGATATTTTATACAATTGGACAGCGTCATGGACTTAATGTAGGTGGTGGACTTCCGTATTACGTCATAGGTAAAGATATGAAAAAAAATCAGGTCTTTGTGACTACTGACATAAATGACAAAAAGCTCTGGCACAACAAACTGAAAATGACTAACGTACATTGGATAAACGAAGAGCCATCAAACCCTAATGTTTTAGTTAGAACTAGGCATCGTGCTCCACTTATTCAAGGCACAATTGAAAAAACATCAGAAGGTTACACAATAAAGTTGGAAAACGAAATTCGAGCGCTCACTCCAGGTCAATCTGCCGTTCTATATCAAGACGGTATAGTCTTAGGCGGTGGAATTATATTTTGACAGATTAGCATTAGCCTTATATATTTAAACAAGATATATGGGTAATAAATTTTCTGGCACACGGGTCTATCTAGGTTTCATTTTTGTAGTTGCTTTTTTGGTAGCTATTTCAGCAGTACTCATTAACGCTAGGACTAATAAAATTGCCTTTGCTGCATCAACTATAACTGTTAACTCAACTGCTGACGACGTAGATAATGACGGTGAATGTACATTACGTGAGGCTATAATTTCAGCTAACCTAGATTCTGTTTCCGGTGCCTTAGCTGGCGAATGTACAGCCGGATCGGGAACTGACGACATTGTATTCAGTATCCCGGGAGCTGGCGTGAGGACGATTACTCCCCTAACTGCACTGCCTCCAATTGAATCCCAGGTAAATATAAATGGCTATTCTCAGACTGGAGCATCTGCCAATACTGCTGTTTCACCAGCTCCTCTAAACGGTACTTTATTGATAGAAATTGACGGCACGAACGTAGCTAACTATGCGCTGCTATTTAGCGGTAATAGCAGCGGAAGTGCGTCTAGTAGTGTTCGAGGTCTTGTTATAAATAGGTTCGGAGAAGGCGGTGCTATCATTATCGGTGCCAGTAATGTGACTGTCGCGGGCAACTATATTGGTACTGATCCTACTGGCCTAGTGGATCTTGGTAACGCAGGGCCTGGAATAGCTGAGGAATTTATCAGTACTAATAGTTCAAACGCAAATATAGGAGGGCTTAATGCTGCTGATCGTAACCTAATCTCTGGAAACGAGGATTCAGCTTCATACCCAGGCGATGGCTGGGTATTTAGGGGTAATTATATCGGTGTCGATGCCACGGGATTAGTGGCCATGGGCAACTCAGTTCCTGGATATTCAGGCGGCATATCTATTGATAATTGTACGGGTGTAGTAGTTGGAGGGATACAAACAGGAGCTACTAATGTTTTATCAGGTAATTATTCTCACGGCTTAGCACCAGATATTACTGATGGATTAGTTGTACAAGGTAATTATATTGGAGTTGGCGCCGACGGCTCCACTTCTATACCTAACGGAGGCGGTGGTATTGTTTTAACGAATTCTACGGAGGCCACCATAGGCGGACCTTCCGTAGAAGCCAAAAATATAATCAAAAATAACGTATTGGACGGAATCTATCTTGGCTCCAACAATGATGGAGTAGTTATTGAAGGTAACAATATTGATTCTAACCTTGCTCACGGAATTAATGTAGACGGTGGTACCAATATTAATATAGGGGGCACCGCTACAAATGCTGGCAACACTGTGAGCTTTAATCTATCGACAGGTATATTATTAAATAATACTTCCTTCGTAGTAGTAGAGTCTAATACCGTGAATGATAATGCCAATACTGGCATACAAGTGAATAACTCTACGGATATTACTATAGGGGGCACCGCTACAAATGCCGGCAATACCGTAAATGGTAACGATAACAACGGTATTGGCATACACAACTTATCATCCAATGTGACAGTGCAGGCTAACACCTCAAATAATAACGCGTCTAACGGCATAGATCTGTATAACACAGTTACAGATACTGTTATTCAAGGCAATGAATTAAATAGCAACATTAATAATGGCTTGTCGATCGACGGTAGTAACAATATTACCGTTGGTGGAGCTGGGTCGAGCAGTAACAACATTAGTCTAAATAACAGTAATGGTGTTGCAGTATACTCATCGTCTAGTACAGTTTTTGAGGGTAACATTGTAGATACCAATAATGGGTATGGTTTTTATATTTATGATTCTAGCTCAATTACCGTAGGAGGTACCACGATCGAAGCCGGTAACAACATCAAAAATAATGTTAACTCTGGTTTAAATGCGGACATCACTGATGGATTTGAGATGCGAAACAATGTAATAGAAGATAATGGTGTCAATGGTATCATGCTAAGTTTTTCAAACGCTGCTATTATCAATGGAGGAGTCGTTACGGGTAGCTCAAGCGAAGGTATAGTGATTACAGAGTCAGATAACGTAGTTATTTCTGAGATAGAAATAAGTATGAACGGCGATGACGGAATATGGATTACAAATACCAGTTCTACCACATCCATAATTGATAGCTTAATTTATAACAATAGTGATATAGGTATATCTCTAGACAATGTCAATAATACAATAATTAAGGGCTCTATGGTACTCAATAATTCAAACTACGGAATTTCCATCGATGGGTCCTCGAACTCTATAGTAGGCGGTACTTCATCTGCTGAAAGAAATATCATTAGCGGTAATCAGGGTTTAGCTAACGTTGGAATTATTGGACTCACTAATCAGTCATCGAACAATACTATTCAAGGCAACTATATCGGTACTGATGATAATGGATTAAGTGACACATCTATATCGCAAAATTTTGGGATTATATTATCGGCACTTGCGACCTCTAACACAATAGGTGGTACTACACCAGGCTCAGGCAATATAATCGCTGGCAATAAGGGCGCAGGAATATTCATCAATTCGTTAATTAATGAATCAGTATTTGGAACACTTGCACCTATCGATAACTCCATATTAAACAATTCAATATTTGATAATGATAGCGATACAGTATTTGACATTTCATTCCCAGGATTAGCAATAGATAGCGGCGGCCTAATTCTTGACGAGAATTTTAATATTGTAGGTGGCCTTAATATCGGACCTACTTTAAACGATGCCCAAGATCCAGACACTGGTTCAAATAATTATGAGAACTTTCCTGTTTTGAACAGTGCACAGCAGACAGACAACACTCTGGTAGTTAATCTAAATTTAGACGCTGCCGATAGCACTCTGAATGATCAGTATCGCGTTGAAATATTTTCTAATGACGTAGCTGATGAATCAGGCTATGGTGAAGGTAGAACATATCTTGGTGCTGCAAATATTACAAATGGTAATAATAAGAATGTTGAGATAACGCTTCCTTCGGGAACAAATCTTAGCGGTAAAGTATTATCTGCAACTACAACAGCACTTTCAAATACAGGTACAGGTTACGGTTCTACCAGTGAATTTAGCGAGGTACTTGGTGCAATTTCTGTTTACATTACACCAGATAATGGAGGCCCCCTAGGAAAGACCGGTGATATATTGTCTTCATGGTATGGAATTGTTGGATTAGTCTTATCAGGTTCAATTTTACTGTATTACAGAAAAAGCCATAATACAGACTCATCAGATAAATAATATCTAAAATCAGGAACTATTTTATACCGCGCTTAAAACTTTTTGGGAGTTCGGGTACTGATGGGCTGTTGCAGACTGGTTTTCCTTCTACTACTTTTTTAGAAAAAGGTATTTTTCGTTCAGTTGTAACATAACCTGAGCACTTTTCTTGAATCTCCATAGCGTAACGTATATATGCTGTTGAGATCATGATATCAGAAGTATCACCACTTTTATCAATACAGCTTTGAACTACGGGACAGCCAATACACCTTGCTTGAGTAATAGTTTCAATATCAAGAAAGTCTTTCGGATTCACGAGTTCAGTATCACTTGTGAGTGGATTTATAGGTATTTCTGGTGATGGGCTTGACATAATGGCTATATAATAGTCTAATTATATAAAATTGTCAATATGTGTACCTCTGTTATAATTGGTATATGACTACACAAGAAATTCGTAAGAAATACCTAGCTTACTTTGAGGAAAAGGCTCATAAAAGTATCCCCAGAGCCCTATTGGTGCCGAATAATGATCCGACGACACTATTCACTGGTTCAGGTATGCAGCCATTAATCCCGTATCTTTTAGGTGAACCGCATCAAGAAGGTAGTAGACTCGTTAACAGCCAGACGTGCTTTCGTGCTCAGGATATTGAAGATGTTGGAGACAATCGACATACGACATTTTTTGAAATGCTTGGCAACTGGAGTCTTGGTGATTACTTTAAGGAGGATCAGATAACCTGGTTCTTCAATTTTCTAGTAGAAGAAGTAGGCCTTAACCCTGAAAAGCTATATGTAACTTGTTTTATTGGCGATAAGGAAGCAGGAATTCCAAGAGATGATGAAGCTGCAGAAATATGGCAGAGTCTTTTTAAGAGTAAAGGAATTACAGCCGATATTGTAGAAATTGGTTCACAATCTGATGGTAATAAGCGTGGGGTTAACCCAGGTGAACGTATTTTCTTTTATGACGACGGCGAGAATTGGTGGAGCCGCGCAGGAGGCATTGCCAAGACTCCAATTGGTGATCCATGTGGACCTGATTCAGAAGTATTTTACGATTTTGGTGATCAAAACCACGCCGAGGGTTTTGGTAAAGCACATCCAGCAAGCGACTCTGGTAGATTCGTAGAAATTGGCAACAATGTCTTTATGCAATATAAGCGCACTGAATCTGGATTTGAACTTTTACCTAAGCCTAACGTAGATTTCGGTGCTGGCCTAGAGCGCATAGCTCAGGCCTCAATCGATTCAGCCGATATGTTTAGAATAAGTCTACTTTGGCCAATTATCGAAGGTCTTGAGCATTTATCTGGTAAAAAGTACGCAAGTCATACAAATGCCATGCAGGTTATAGCTGATCACTTACGAGCTGCTACATTCCTAGCTGTCGATGGCGTTACCCCAAGCAATAAAGAACAGGGCTACGTTATGCGACGCTTACTACGTAGAGCAATTCGCTTTGCCTTTGAGCTTGGCATTGAACAAAACTTCCTCGATTACATTGTGCCAATTATTACTGACCTTTATCGTGATGATTTTCCAGAAGTTACCGAGAGCCGAGATAAAGTTATCGACATACTTATTAGAGAAGAAAAAATATTCCGTCAAACACTGCGTAAGGGTGTACGGGAACTTGAAAAGATGGCTCAAAATGGGGTTATTACTGGAGCTCAGGTATTCACGCTCTATGATACCTACGGCTTTCCGAGTGAACTAAGCGTTGAAGAAGCAGCTATGCAGGGTCATGAAACTAGTAAGAATTGGCAGAAAGAGTTTGATGAGCAAATGCAGATCCAGCGTCTACGAAGCCAAACTGCAACCAAGGGTACATTCAAGGGCGGTCTTGGCGGACAAACAATGCAGCACAAGAAATATCACACAGCCACTCACCTCATGTATCAAGCATTGCGCGACGTACTCGGTGATCATGTTATTCAGCGAGGATCAAATATAACTGAAGAACGACTTCGTTTCGACTTTAGCCACCCGCAAAAAGTAACAAAAGAAGAACTTGAACGAGTTGAATCAATCGTAAATGAGCAAATCAGTAAAGACTTGAAAGTATCATGGGCAGAATACCCAACTACCAAAGCAACTAATGAACTAGGTGCACTTGGCCAGTTTGGTGACAGATACGGAGATACTGTTAAGGTATATACGATGATAGCTGATAACGAGGATAAGCCATTTAGCTTTGAAATTTGTGGTGGCCCTCATGTCGAGCACACTAGTGTACTGTCCGAAGAAGGCAAGAAATTTAAAATCCTCAAGGAAGAAGCTTCAAGTGCCGGAATCCGCCGCATTAAGGCTGCACTTGTAATTTGAAAGTATCAGTGTAGTATTGAAACTGTCGTTTAATTTTTTAAGATAGGAAGAGATTATATATTGTGGCTTTTGGAACATTGTATTTAACTAATAATAATGAAATGTGTGAAGTTGTAGTTCAGCCTGAAACCGCAGAGAATATTCAGAAGGCGATCGAAGAATGTGCCGACTCTGGAATAAAATTACAAACTGCACATCAAATTGGAAATTTCGCAATTGATCTGACCGGAGCCCATTCATTAGCTGACGTAAAAAGTGTCATTAATGGTCCGGTTGTTGAATCATAATCAAACAAGCCAACTTCATCTTTAAACTGCCTTCAAGAGCTGGTATAATGATAGGTGCTTATGCTACATAAAATAAAAAAAATAAAAGATTCAGTAACAAGAAAATCTGGTAAACAATCTGAAGATGATGACCAGCTTATTGTAGCTCTTGATATTGGTACTGAATTTGTCAAAGTCCTCATCGGTCGCGTAACAGATATTGGACTAGAGATTATTGGTGTCGGTAGAGCGCATCAAGAGCTAACCGATATGCAGGCAGGGGCTATTGCAGACATCGCTTCAGTTGTAAGTAATTGTGATGAAGCCTTAACGCAAGCCGAAGAACAGGCTGGAGTCAGTACTAACACGGCAGTTATTGGTATTGCTGGCGAGCTTGTAAAGGGACTTACTACAACAGTCCGCGTTAAACGAAAAAATCCTGAACGTGAACTTGATATGAAGGAAGTTGAGCGAATAATTGCTGTCGTACAAGATCGTGCTCAACAGCGTGCCAAGCAGCAACTTGCATGGGAGCTTGGCGGTAAGGATGTTGAAATAAGACTTGTTAACAGTGCACTCGTACATATAGAAATAGACGGTTATCCTGTAACCAGCCCTGTTGGCTTTAAAGGCAAAGAAGTAGTCGTGCAGCTATATACTGCCTTTGCACCAATGATTCACATTGGAGCTCTCGAGCGTACGGCAAAAGAACTTAATCTTGACCTTGTTGCCGTAGCAGCAGAACCATTTGCTGTATCTCGAGCAGTTATTGGAGATGATCCAAATGCGTCGATGAGTGCAATTTTAATGGATGTTGGTGGTGGTACTACCGATATCGCCGTAATTAATGATGGCGGTGTCCAGGGTACCAAGATGTTTGGTATTGGGGGACGTGCTTACACAAGATCTTTAGAGCGTGATCTTGGAATTTCATTTGTGCAGGCTGAAGAAATTAAGTTAGGATTATCTTCTCATAAAGTACCAACATCTAAGGTGCCAATCGTTGAGCAAAGTCTGCGCAAGACTCTTGACGTATGGACATCTGGAGTTGAACTTGCCCTAGCTGAATTTACAGCCCTTGATCATCTACCAAGAAGAATCTATCTGTGCGGTGGAGGCTCAAGCCTCGATATGCTTATGAGACAACTGGAATCTTCTGACTGGTATACTGACCTTCCATTCACACGTAAGCCAGTAGTGCAGCACATAAAGCCCGGCAACGTTGTTGGAATGAAGGATACTACGAATACAGTTACAGACCATACGTTCATAACTGCCATGGGGCTACTCCGAGTAGGGCTTGATACGCTCCAACAAGAAACTACTCAGTCAATGAATGGTTCTTTTCGTCAAAAGATTGATAAAATACTAAAGGTTTAATAAAAAGGCACTACATGAGCGATACAGCAAAAGATACAATTTATATCGACATAGATGACGAGATCACCGCCATAATAGATAAACTTGGGCAAAGTGAACATAAGATTGTCGCACTTGTCTTGCCTAAGCGTGCAACTGTTCTACAGAGTATCGTTAATATGAAGCTCCTTAAGCGATCTGCTGATGCTAAAAATAAAAAGATTGTACTCATTACAAGTGAAGCTAGCCTATTACCTATAGCAGGAGCGGTTAAAGTCCATGTGGCAAAAACAATTCAATCTAAGCCAATTATCCCACCAGCGCCACAAACACTATCGGATGATATTCAAGCTGATGATAATGATGGATTGCAGCAAGATGAGGATGAAGATGAAGATGGACTTGATGCGTCTCAGTCAGTCGGTTCTCTTGCAGCGGCTTCTGCAATCAACAATGATGAGGAGACTATTGAGCTTGATGAAGACCTTGAAGACATTGATGTTGATAAGGATGATTCAAAGAAGTCTAAAAAGAAGTCAAGTAAGAAAAAGATTCCTAATTTTGATACCTTCCGTAAGAGATTACTAATAGGTGGAGGAGTATTTGTAGGTCTAATAGTCCTATTCTTTATCTTTAATACTATTCTTCCTAAAGCTAAAATCGTTATTAAGTCAGATAACATTAGTGTTAATACAGATGTTCCATTTACCGCCAATACTGCATTCACATCCTTTGATGCAGATGCCGGAAAAGTTCCTGCCACAAAAAAAGACGTTAGTAAAACAGATAGCACAAAAGTTCCCGCAACCGGACAAAAAAATATTGGTGATAAAGCGACTGGCACAGTTACCCTCAAGAACTGCGCCAAAGTTGACGGTGCATTCACAATTCCAGCTGGTACAGTCGTGACGACTGGAGCAAGTTCATTCAGTGTAAATGAAACTACACTTTTACCATCTAGTACGTTCAGCGGTACAAATACTTGTACTACAGCAGGCAAGACGGTTAATGTTACCTCTACTGCCGCCGGAGATCAATATAATATAAGCGGAGGCCGAACCTTTGCTGTGTCGGGTGTAGCTAGTATTACAGGGATCGACAGTAGTGCTATGTCTGGCGGAACCAATAAGCTCGTATCAGTTGTAAGCGACCAGGATGTTGAGACCGCAAAGCAAAAGATATCCGATAAGAGCAAAGACTCCGCAACAACTGATCTTAAGCAACAGTTCAGTAATGACGACCTATTTCTAATACCCGAATCAATTACTTCAAGTGCAGCGAATGTGACTGCGACACCTAAAGTAGGCGAAGAAGCATCCGAAGTTACTGTATCAAGCACGACTGTATATACCGGTCTAGGCGTAAAAGAGTCATACCTAAATACACTAGTCGAAAATAGCGCTAAAAAACAAATCGATACGACGAAGCAATCAATAAGTGATAATGGACTTTCTAAAGCGATCTTCAGGCTTGAAGACAAGAAATCTGCAACTGACCAAAGATTCCGAGTACAGTCTACAGTTTCTACGGGTACTCAAATTGACCAAGAAGCACTAAAGAAAGAAATCGCCGGAAAGAAGAAGGGTGACGTTCAGGATCTTATTGGTAAACTTCCAGGAGTTAAGGACGTAACTGTTTCGTATAGCCCGTTCTGGGTATATAAGACACCATCCAAGCCAGGTAAAATAACAATTACTATAGAGCAGGCACAGTAATGACCGAGTCTGTTGGTGTTATTGCAGCTTTAGATGTAGGAGAGGTACGTATTGGAATTGCCATGAATCCTCCTGGTGTTTCAATTGCGCAGCCTTTAATGACTATTGATAACGACGCTAAGGTAATCGAAACAATAGCCTCATTGATAAGTGACCATAATGTTACAACGCTTGTAGTTGGTAATCCTCGTAACATGCAAGGTAACGATACGGAACAGACGCGCTACGTTGATGGTTTTGTCGAGAAACTAAAATCAAATATTGATGTCCCAGTGTTTATGCAAGACGAAGCATTGACTTCAGTTAAGGCCGAAGAAGAACTAAAAGGCCGCAAAAGTCCTTACGAAAAGGGCGACATAGATTCGCTAGCTGCAACTTATATACTGCAAGACTATATTGAAGAA
Organism: uncultured Candidatus Saccharimonas sp.; assembly: GCA_943354005.1. Classification (GTDB taxonomy): domain Bacteria; phylum Patescibacteriota; class Saccharimonadia; order Saccharimonadales; family AWTP1-31; genus CAJAXB01. The sequence continues at coordinate 30,144 of CALRBE010000006.1, read as the reverse complement.
AACTTTAGGGTTCAGCATGCCTAAGGCTAAAAGATCATTACCTTTCAGGCCATTAATAATTATTGGCATTGTACTTGCTATTTTGTTTTCTGGCCTGGGTTACGTTGCTGTTAGATATCGTAATAACAATCTAGAGCCAGTCAGTACTAATCAGACAACGGTCACCATTACGATTCCAACTGGTTCTTCACTGGCTGATGTCTCTGTGATATTAAAGAAAAATAAACTAATTCGTAATGAATGGGTCTTTAAACAATATGTTAGAAGCAAAGGTTTGCAGGATAAGATTTTAGCTGGTACCTATGCCCTAAAGCCAAGTCAAAGTGTGTCAGATATTGTTAATATTTTAACAGAAGGCCGAGTAGATAATGAGCTAGTTACAATTAAACCTGGTCAAAGACTCGATCAGATAAAGCAGACATTCATAAATTCTGGGTTTGGCGTTAAGGAAACTGAAGCTGCATTTGAGCCAGCACAATATGAGGGACACCCTGCACTAGTCGACAAGCCGCGTGGCGCAAATCTTGAAGGATACCTATATCCTGAATCATTCCAAAAAGATGGCATTACGAAACCAACTCAAATTATTACTAGTTCACTGGATGAGATGCAAAAACGTCTCACGCCAGAACTACGTGCTCAGTTTGCAAAAAAAGGCCTTAATGTATATCAAGGTATAACCCTTGCGTCTATTATTGAGCAAGAGGTATCTGTTATAAGTGACAAGGCTCTTGTATCACAAGTATTTTACAAGCGACTTTCTATGGATATGGGTTTAGAATCAGATCCGACAGCATTCTATGGTGCAATCATTGCAGGCCAAGAACCTTCCTTAAGATATGATTCCGCATACAATACATATCTCGTAAAAGGGCTTCCACCTGGCCCAATTAGCAATGTCACACAAGAGTCTTTAAAAGCGGCAGCAAACCCTGCAAATACAGACTGGCTTTTCTTTGTCGCGGGAGAAGATGGTAAGACATATTTCTCTAGAACACTTGAAGAACATGAAGCTGCAACCCGAAAATATTGCAAGAAACTTTGCAACTAACTAACGCTGAAGTATTGGTTTTATTGACAAAATATGCTACAATACAGGGGTCAACAAGCGTGCGAAAAAGTGGCAGCACCTCTGTTGTATCAAGGGATAGAACGTTAGAAAATACAAGATTGGTCGAACTATCTTGAAATAATATATAATATCCCCCTTGATCTGGTGAATATCACCGGGAGAATACTATTCGTATCATAAATCGATCCATGAATCAGAGCATTAGTTCTAATATCACTGGTATAGCAAAACAAAAAAAAGTCTCCAAAAAAAATCAAAAACGTCTTATTCGCTATGGAGTATTAGCGGCTAATATTGTATTGCTAATTGCAGTGCTCGGTTTTGTTCTTCGCTCTCCAGATACAAGCGGAACGGTTAGTTCCAATGTCGTCGATACTAGCAACGAAACTGAATCAGCCCGTGCCCTTGATCAGGTATCTAGTGCTGATATTGCGGTACATGTTGCCAGGCTAACTGATCTGCCAGAGACAGCTGCTGTTACCAACAACGCCGATACTATTAACGCTCAACTTGCAGTGTCTGCTGCTGACGATACAGTAGTTTCAAAGCCGCAGGTTGTTTCAACGAGCCTAAAATCTTACAAGGACATTATTAGTTATACTACTGTTGAGGGTGACACTATCCCGTCTTTGGCTGCTAAATTTGGCATTACATCAGACACTATTCGTTGGTCTAATGGTCTTTCTGGCGACACTGTTGTAGCAGGTAAGGTTTTACTTATCTCTCCAGTTAACGGAATTGTCTACACTGTAAAGAGTGGAGACACTATTGATTCAGTTGCTGCTAAGTTTCGTGCCAATAAGGACCAGATTATAGCCGATAACGATGCTGAAAGTGGTAACTTAATCGTCGGATCTAACATTCTACTCCGAGATGCGTCTATTGCGGCCGCTTCTCCTCGTACATCATATTCATCTGGCAGTAGTTTTGCATGGGGATCATCCGCTATTTACGGCTACAACGGTTACGATTATGGATACTGTACTTGGTATGTTGCTAATAGACGAGCTCAATCAGGTAACTCCGTACCAGCAAACCTTGGTAATGCACGAACATGGCTTGGCATATCACGAGGAGTAGGTATTCCTACTGGAAATGTTCCTCGAGCTGGAGCAGTTATCTGGACTCCACCTCGTGACTACTACGGTCACGTTGGATTCGTTGAATCAGTTAACGCTGATGGTAGTGTAAACGTGTCTGAAATGAACGTCGCCGGATTTGCAGTGAGAAGTACTAAAACTCTCTCAGCAGCATCAGCTGCAAGCTACTCGTACATCTATTAAGTACAATTGCAAAAATTAGTTAAAAATTGTATACTATATTGATATGTTTATAGATAAAGCTTCAGTAAAAGTGATTGCAGGCGACGGCGGTAACGGTCGAGTTAACTTTCGTCATGAAAAGTTTGTAGACCGGGGCGGTCCAGATGGTGGCGACGGTGGCGACGGCGGCAACGTTATTATGTTTGCTAGCCGTAATCAGAACACTTTGGCTTCTTTTCGATATCACAAAGAACTTTTGGCAGAAGAAGGCAAACCTGGCGATAAGCAGAAAAAGCATGGCCGAAGTGGTAAGGACCTCGTTATTCATATTCCTGTTGGCACAATCGTAAAGAATGCTGAAGGAGTTGTATTAGCTGACTTCAATGAGGATCAACAGAAACAAATTATCGCCTATGGCGGTAAGGGCGGATTTGGAAATGCTCACTTTGTATCATCACGCAGGCAAACTCCAAGGGTTGCTGAAAAGGGCGAAAAGGGCGAACAACTTGAACTCTATCTAGAACTTAAGGTCATTGCAGATGTTGGCCTAATTGGAATGCCTAATGCTGGTAAGTCAACATTACTTGGACGCGTCAGTAATGCACGTCCTGAAATTGCTGACTATGCTTTCACGACATTAATCCCGAATCTCGGAGTTATTGATCTAGACAACTCTTCTAGTCTTCTGATTGCCGATGTTCCCGGATTAATTGAAGGAGCAAGCGATGGTAAAGGACTCGGCATTGATTTCTTGCGTCACGTTGAACGCACTAAAGTACTTGTGCATCTAATTGATATTTATAATGAAGATGTAGCTGCAGTTTATAAAACAATTCAGACAGAGCTAAAAGGCTATGAGGTAGACCTCACCGAGCGACCTCAAGTTGTCGTCCTTAATAAAATAGATGGCTTTGACGACGAGCTAATTCAAGCAAAAATGAAAGAACTGAAGCGAGTCATACCAAAAGGAACGCAACTTTTCGCGATATCTGCAAGTAGTGGCCTGAACGTAAAACCAATGTTCTTTGAGATCAAGAAGATTGTAGACGTACAGCAAGCTGCTCAAAAAGAAATCGATGATCAGGAAGTAATCCCAACACTACGTCTTCCTGAGAACATGAATAGTTGGACTATAGAGAAAGATGAGAATCACTTTGTAGTTACGGGACGTAAGATAGAGCGATTTGCAGAACGGACAGATTTTGACAGCAATCATGGCGTTGAGCGTCTACGCGATATTATGGGTAAAATGGGAATCATGCACCAGTTACGACGTATGGATGTTGCTCCTGAGCAAAAAATCTCAATTGGTAAGCCTACCATCGGCTCTATCCAGTATTAGTTATATAAAGTGATACATTAAGTCTGATACACTAGATGTGTATGAATGACTTAGGACGTATATTTCCATTAAATACACTTGTGTTGCCTCAATCGAGTAAAACGTGCGTCGTATATGTTATGAGCAGGGATCAAAGGGCTCATGATAATTACGCATTGCTTGAGGCTTACAAGACAGCACGGGAACTGAACGTGCCCTTTGCAGTTATTTTTTGCCTACACCATGGCTCATCTAATCGTGCTCGTGAACATTACCAGTGGATGCTTGAAGGTCTTAAAGAACTTGAGCAAGAACTTGACCTTATGAATATACCTTTCATGCTTCTTGTAGGAAAGCCATCCGAAACCTTACTTGGTATTGCGCATCATCTTAAGCCTGCTGCAATATTTTTTGATTTTAACCCCCTTAAAGGTCCAGTAATGATGCAGAAGAATATCGCAGATAACGTTGACTGCCCTGTATATGTTGTTGATACTCATAACATTGTTCCGACCTGGGAAGTTAGTGACAAGCAAGAATTTGCTGCACGAACGATTCGTCCTAAAATCCAGAAACTTCTTAATAAGTATATTGATGAACCACAGCATCTCGTAAAACAAGAATTAAAATGGCCTGGAAAAGTTAAAAAAATTGCTGAGATGGAAGAATTAATCGATAAGTTACTCGCCAGTATTCCAAGTAATTCTCAGGATTTAGTTTTTGCTTCTGGTGAAAAAGCGGGCCAAAAAGCTCTTAAAAGATTTATAACACATGGCCTCCAGGGATATGAAGCGGAGCGCAATGATCCATCCTTAGAACACCTAAGTGAGCTTAGTCCATATCTACACTTCGGACAACTATCACGTTTACGCGCATTTATTGACGTTGAGCATGCAGCACAGCATGATCATACTCTCCGTAAGGATGCCGATGCTTTCATTGAAGAACTTAATGTACGGAGTGCTTTGAGTGATAATTATTGTTACTTCAATAACCATTACGATTCATTAGATGGTGCAGCTGATTGGGCTAGAAAAACTCTTGCATCTCATGCTGACGACAAAAGAGAGCATAACTATACGCTTCGGCAACTAGAGGATGGTACTACAGAAGATCAAGCCTGGAATGCAGCACAGCATCAATTGACACAGCATGGAAAGATGCATGGCTATATGAGAATGTACTGGGCCAAGAAAATATTAGAATGGTCACCAGCTAAACCAGTCAACGATAAGACTGCCAGTAAGGATAGTTGCTTTAATCCTATTCATGATGAACTTTCAAAGTCTTGTGGCGCAGAATGGGCTATCAAAGTTGCCATTGCATTAAATGATTTCTATAGCATCGACGGTGGTGACCCTAATGGCTATGTAGGAATTTTATGGAGTATTGCTGGCTTGCATGATAGAGCTTGGTTCGGACGACCGATATTCGGCTCAATACGCTATATGAATTACAACGGGTTAAAACGCAAGTTTAACATCACTAGCTACATAGAAAAACATAATGGCTAATTCCTTATACTTTTATGACCTTGAAACAAGCGGTATTGACCCTAAGCAGGCTCGGGTTATGCAATTCGCAGGCCAAAGAGTCGATCTTGACCTTAATGCTATTGGTGAGCCCCACAACATTATTATTGCCTTAAATGAGGACATTCTTCCGGACCCAGAAGCTATTCTAATTACGGGTATTACGCCCCAGCAAACTCTCGAAGAAGGTATAACTGAAGTAGAATTCATGAAAATCTTTGAAGATGAAATTGCAGTTCCAGGAACCATAATGGTCGGCTTTAATAGTATTAGATTCGATGACGTCTTCATGCGCTTCATGAGGTATAGAAACTTTTATGACGCCTACTCTTGGCAATGGAAAGATGATAGATCTAAATGGGATCTTCTTGATGTAGTTCGAATGACTCGTGCGCTGCGACCAAAAGGAATCAATTGGCCAGTTGATAAAACTGGAAAAGCAACAAATCGTCTTGAACTCTTGACTATCGAGAATGGGCTTGACCACGCAAAGGCCCATGATGCACTAAGCGATGTTGAAGCAACTATTTCGCTTGCAAGATTACTTCGTGAAAAGCAGCCAAAACTATTCGACTACCTGCTTTCTATTCGTGACAAGAAAGTAGTTAGTAAGTTATTACATTCTAATGACCCTTATGTATATACAGCCGGAAGAGTTTCATCTGACAATGAAAAGACAACTGTCGTTAGGACGATTGCAGAAGTTCAACAAAAAAGTGCAGTATTGGCATATGACCTTCGCGTTGATCCGGAAACATTTTTTGATATGACTGAGGAGCAGATTCTAGAGGCGTGGCAATGGAAGGCGATTGAAGATAGAACTGAGGATGACATTAGGCTACCGATATTTGAAATTGCACTTAATCAATGCCCGGCAGTCGCCCCTCTTGCTACTCTTGATCAAGACTCACAGGAAAGAATCCATCTGGACATAGAACTAGTATTAAAAAATAAGAAAAAATTAGCTTCAGCCACCGAGTTTATAAACCGAGTACTCACAGCTCATGGCAAGAGAACGCAGCAGCAGTTGCAACACTTCAAATCTAAGAGCACAGATGCCGATGGCCAGTTGTATTCAGGTTTTATAGGTAATGACGACCAGACTACAATGACTAAAGTACGTAACGCACAACCCAAGGAATTAGATAGTTACTTAGACAAATTACGAGATAAAAGATTACAGCAGCTACTCCCTCTGTATAAGGCCCGAAATTTTCCACTTACATTGACTGACGAAGAACGATCTCAATGGGAAGCGCATAAGAATAAAAAATTATTTGAAGGCGGAGATAATAGCCAATTAGCCAAATACTTTATGAAACTTCAAGAAATATCATCGCGACCAGGCCTTACTGTAGCTCAGCAGCACTTACTTGAAGACTTGCAACTCTACGGCCAAAGTCTTATGCCAATTGACTGATAGATTCTGTTTGTTCGCTAGTTCGCTTTACTTGACGGTGTCTTAATCCTCGTATTATGTAAACCGCGACAATTAATATGCTCAAAAAAATTAGAAACCAGTTTAATGTAACCTCTATTGAAGTACCTGGAACAACACCTGAGACTATGAAATTTAACATCTGCACGCACCCGTTTATATATTAATTGTAATTATAAATATTATTGATGATAAGTCAATTATATTGCATTACGCTAATGCTAGTTGATGGCTCTTTATTGCACTTTATTGAAGCAGAGAGTAGAATAAAAAATCTAATGTGGGTACATAAACAACAAACAGGAAATTATTATGCCCCGAAGAACTCGTATGCCAGGTCGCTATAACCCACAAGCAAATAAAGAAAAAAACGGACTTCGGATGCTCAAAGCTTTCCGACCAGTTGATCAAGAAAGCTCATTAACGATTGCTGGTGTTGTGCGTAATCTAGAAGAAGATAATACAATACCTAGGACTGAAACAATTCCGCACTCACACCTTGCCTATATCCTTGACCCGCATATTGTTCGTAAAGACTTCAGTCAAGGCTTTTTATCTGGCTACAGTTTCTCCCGTGCCAAGGAGAAAATTAAAAGTCAAGATTATGAAGATGAGATATTGAGCCAGATTGGCAAAATATCAATTATTGGCAAGAACAAAAGTAGTAATCGATTATTATGTGCCTATGTTCAAAGTACAGAAGTCGTCAAAGAACGACAAGCAATCTATGGTATCTTAGGCGAAGAAGGACTCTCAGGCTTTAGAGGTAAAAAAATAAAGCGAGCTGGAGCGCCATTACTGCACCTTGCAACTTTCGCTGAGCCAATATATGACAGAGAACAGAGAGAAGAAATCGTAGCTGCCATTGATACAGCACTAGTTATCCATCAGGTCGGTGAACTCACGTTGGGTAGTCTAGAAGTCCAGACAGTCAATATAGACTAGAAAATAATGTAATTTCAGTGTATAATACATTGACTTTATGAATGAGTATATTGACGTAAAAGGTGCACGTGAGCACAACCTAAAAAATGTGGATGTTCGTATTCCGCGTAATAAGCTTGTCGTAATTACAGGCCTAAGTGGTTCCGGTAAATCTAGTCTCGCATTCGATACAATTTACGCTGAAGGTCAACGCCGATACGTTGAATCACTTAGTAGCTATGCTCGTCAATTCTTAGGCCTCATGGAAAAGCCTGACGTCGACCAGATAGATGGATTAAGCCCGGCTATAAGTATCGATCAGAAATCTACAAGTCGAAACCCACGAAGTACTGTCGCAACTGTTACAGAAATTTATGATTATTTACGTCTTTTATACGCACGCATCGGTACGCCACATTGTCCGGAGTGTGGTAAGCCAGTTACACGCCAAACAACCCAGGCAATAGTCGACCAGGTTATTGCTCAATACCAAAAAGCTCGTCTTTTAGTTTTAGCTCCTGCAGTTATAGATAAAAAAGGTGCTTTTGAGCATATCCCAGAACAGTTCCAGCGACTAGGTTTTGTTCGTGTCCGAATTGATGGTGTCGTCTATGCTCTAGATGAATTCCCAACTCTTGATAAAAAGCTCAAACACTCAATCGACGTTGTTGTTGATCGACTCGTTAACAATGAAGAGAGCCGTGGACGGCTAAGTCAATCTATCGAGCAGGCATTAGAAATCGGTGAAGGCAAAGTTATCATTTCAAATGCAGATAATGGAAACGAGAAACTCTATAGCCTAATGTATGCTTGCATCGATCATCCAGAAGTTACAATTCCTGAGCTTGAGCCACGAACCTTCAGCTTCAATAGTCCACATGGTGCCTGTAGTGTCTGTACTGGGCTTGGCTCACGACTAGAAGTAGACCCAGAACTAGTTATACCAAATGGTAGATTAACAATCGCTGAGGGCGCAATACGGCCGTTTAATCGTATAAATGTCGATGCTTGGTACATGAAAAAGATTCAAGCTGTTGCAGAAGCATATGATTTTAGTCTTCATGTCCCGACAGGTGAGCTTAGCGATGCGCATATTAAAATATTGATGTACGGAACTGGTGAACAGAAATATAAGGTTAGCCTTGGTTCAGGACGAGTGTTCGACTCTACATATGAGGGAGTCGTCAATAACCTTGAACGACGCCACAAAGAAACAGATAGTGATTTTATTCGTCGCGACATAGAACGCTTCATGCAAGAAAAGCCATGTCATGCATGTAACGGCAAGAGACTAAAGCCTGAAGTATTAGCCGTAACAATAGCTAAGCATTCTATTATGGATATTTGTGAGCTGTCAATTGATGACGCTATTAGTTTTTTCAATGACATTAAGCTTAATGCAAGAGAAGAGCAAATTGCTGCTTTGATTTTTAAAGAAATTAAAGCACGACTGCAATTTCTACAGGATGTAGGCTTAAACTATCTAAATCTTTTACGCAGCGCAGCAACATTAAGCGGTGGTGAAGCTCAGCGTATCCGATTGGCAACTCAAATCGGATCTGGTCTCCAAGGAGTCTTGTATGTTCTCGATGAGCCTTCTATTGGACTGCATCAAAGAGATAATGAGCGCCTTATTAAAACACTAAAACACTTGCGAGATCTTGGAAACAGCGTAATTGTTGTTGAACATGATGAAGATACTATCCGAACTGCCGACCATCTTCTTGATATTGGTCCAGGTGCAGGTATTCACGGTGGTCATGTAGTAGCTGAAGGAACCCCTGAAGAAGTGGCAAAAGTGCAGGAAAGTATAACTGGACAGTACTTACGTGGTGCCAAAAAGATCGCAGTTCCAAAGAAGCGACGTAGTGGTAACGGCAAAGAGCTAACAGTCGTAGGTGCACAAGAAAATAATCTTAAAAATATTAATGTTTCGTTGCCATTAGGACAGCTTGTCGTTGTAAGTGGTGTTTCTGGTTCTGGTAAGTCCAGTCTAATAAATGATATTCTTGCAAAAGAACTTGCAGCCCGATTAATGCGTGCGAATAGTGTTCCAGGTAAACATGATGAAATACAAGGTATTGAACACTTAGACAAAGTTATAAATATCGATCAGTCAGCTATTGGTCGGACACCACGATCTAACCCTGCAACATACACTGGGCTATTTACTCCAATTAGGGAACTCTTTGCTAGCGTCCCCGAAGCAAAACTTCGTGGCTATGGACCAGGGCGATTTAGTTTTAACGTTCGTGGTGGCCGATGTGAGAATTGTGCTGGAGACGGAATTATTAAAATCGAAATGCACTTTTTACCGAATGTTTATGTACCTTGTGAGGTATGTAAAGGCAAGCGCTATAACCGAGAAGCACTTGAGATTCACTACAAGGGCAAAACAATTAGTGACATCCTTGAAATGACCTGTGAACAGGCCTTAGAATTCTTTAGTAATCTACCAAGTATCGCCCGTAAACTACAGACACTTGTTGAAGTAGGCCTTGGCTACATCGCTCTTGGTCAATCTGCAACAACGCTAAGTGGAGGTGAAGCACAGCGTATTAAGCTGGCGACTGAGCTTTCACGGAGACCTACTGGAAGAACTCTCTATATTCTGGATGAGCCAACTACAGGGCTTCATGTTGCGGACGTCGATAAGCTATTGCATGTTCTTAACGCTCTGGTTGATGCCGGAAACAGTATGATAGTAATTGAGCATAACCTTGACGTTATTAAGTCTGCCGATCACCTTATAGATATGGGCCCAGAAGGTGGATCAGGTGGTGGTTATGTGGTTGCAACTGGTACTCCAGAAGCAGTATCAAAGGTGTCTACCTCCTACACTGGTAAATATCTTAAAAATATGCTATAATATACTTATTATGGAAAGAGATCAAGATAGACCTTCCGTCGCTCAGGCGAATCTATTATCCAAGGAATTTAAGCTATGTAACGAGGCAGTGGAGCTTCAGGCAGTTTATATTGCTGGCGCTCAGCAAGAACATCTAGATGCGCTACGTAAAGAGTGGTTTATTGATAATAAACCGCCAGATAACCCCAAGGACCCGGAAAACCCAGCAGAGCTTTTACACCATGTAAGTTGGGGTATGGATAGAATATACGCTGAAAAAAATAAAATAAAAATGACTATTGGACGCAATGAAGCATTCTTTATCGCTTCTGCATTACTTGTTAATCAAGTGTTATATGACGCTACTGGTTCATATCAGACAGTTAGAGTTCCAAAACTTATTCCGGAATATTTCCGCGAATCATTCGGCGAAACAATTACATTCCGTCAGTAAGTTACTTTACGTGCTTATTGAGACCTAGTTTACTGAGCTGGTTTTTAATCGAAGTAATAATCATGTCTCTTGTCTTTGGATCTTTCAAGATGTGCGCAAAGGCAAGCGCGATACTGGCAACCATCACGCCAATAATTACAATCTCAATGTACTTATCTAGATGAGGTATTCTTCCACCAACACTGTATCCGAGTATAGGCAGTAGGCCTCCCCACAAAAATGCACCTAAAACATTGAACAACATAAATCTTTTACGAGTCATCTTTCCAGCACCTGCAACTACTGGAGCGAAAGTTCTGACTATTGGAGTGAAACGGGCAAGGATTATTGTTTTACCGCCATGCTTCTCATAGAAGCTCTCCGACTTCGTCAGGTACTCTTGTCTAAATAAAATTCCATCTTTTCTCTTAAAAATGCGGGGTCCTGCGCGTCGTCCTATACTGTAACCAACATTGTCGCCAACAATAGCTGCGATAATGACTGCTACTAGTAGCCATGGTAGCGATATCTTTCCTTGTGAGGCTGCAAGCCCTGCTCCAAACAGTAAAGTATCACCGGGAAGGAAGAATCCGATCAATAGTCCTGACTCAGCAAATACAATAGCGGCTATTAATGCTATGCCTCCAGTTGCGATCAAAGTATCAATATCAAACATGCTTTAATTATAACATTATTTATGCACGTACAAATAACAACGGAACAGTCGCAACTTCTTTGGTATACTTGAGTTACACAGAAAAAGAGAGGGTACTATAATGTCAGGAACAGATATTTCACTAAAAGTTGAAGAACGAACCGTTGTCGGTAAGGGTGTCAGGCAGCTACGTAGAGATGGCATGACTCCAGCAGTCATTCATGATCATGGAAAAGAATCACATCACATCATGGCTCCTTCTACTGCTATAGACAAAGTCTACCAATCAGCAGGCAAGCATCATCCTGTTAATCTAACGCTTGGTACTAAAAAGTTTATGGCACTTATTAAGGACGTAGCCTTTGAGCCACGCAAGCACACCATAACTCACATTGTATTTAATGCGATCTCTGCAAAAGAAAAACAGCAAACTGAAGTACCAATTCACTTAAGCGAAGATATACCAGCAGAAAAAGCAGGCTATCTTGTCATACGACAACTTGATGCTGTCGAAATTGAAGCACTACCTAAAGATCTAATTGATGAGATCGTTCTAGACGCTAGTTCACTTGCAGAAATTGGAGATAAGCTCACCGTTGCAGATATTAGCGTGCCGACTGGCGTAACTATTATTACAGCAGCCGACCATCCTATCGCAGTCGTAGAAGAAACCAAAGCTCAAATGAGCGAAGAAGACGAAGCTGCCGAGGCCGCAGCCGAAGCAGGTGATGTACCATCCGAAAATGGTGGTGAAGCACCAGCAGAGGGCGAAAAAAGCGAAGCAGCTAAATAGTAACTGTCAATTCTTTATGCTCTTAAATAGCCCCGCAAAAGCGGGGTTATTTAATCTTCTATAAAACCACCAGATTGGTGCTTCCAAAGGTTTGCGTAAGCACCTTTTTTAGCAAGCAACTGCGTATGGCTGCCTTCCTCAATAATTTTACCTTCACTGAGAACTATGATTCGGTCCATTTTTTGTATGGTACTTAAACGGTGGGCAATAACAATAGCTGTTTTACCTTCCATAAGCGTCCATAGCGCCTTTTGAATAAGTACTTCACTCTCACTATCTAGTGCGCTTGTGGCTTCATCTAGAACTAGTATATGTGCATCTTTAATCATAGCTCGGGCTATTACGATACGCTGTCGTTGACCGCCTGAGAGTTTAACTCCACGTTCACCCACAAGAGTTTTATATCCAAGTGGTAGGTCTTTGATGAACTCATGTGCATGAGCTAGCTTTGCGACATGTTCTATCTGTTCTTGTGTTGCGTTAGGCTGTCCGTATGCAATATTCTCGGAAAGAGTACGGTGAAACAGGATTGGCTCTTGAGGCACATAGGCAATATGACGGCGCAGATCAGTCTGCTTTACATTGGCAATATTTTGATCGTCGATACTTATAGCGCCGTTCTGAATGTCCATAAAGCGCATTAGTAGTTTGGTAATAGTAGTTTTACCGCCACCACTATGTCCAACTAGGCCGATTTTTTCTCCGTTATCAATATGCATAGACAGTTTCTTAAATAGTGGCTCGGCATCTTTTTCATGGGCAAAGGTCACATCTTTGAAATCAATGTGAGCATCTTTAATCTCTAGTTCTTGTGGGTTATCTATGTCAACAATCTCCGGCTTAGTATCAAGAATCTCTGCCATGTCATGAGCATCTCCGAAGACACGTGTCACAGTACGGAATGTCATATTAAGATCCCAAAGACGACGCATTATTGCGATCCCAAATGTTAATGCTAGGTAAATAACCCCAATATCAATATTCCCATTAATAGCTAGAAGAACAGAAAGAACAATTACAGAAACATTTATGCTACGCTGCACACTTCCAGTTATGCTTTCATGCCGCGTGTTCATCCGCAAAGTGTCCATTGATCTATCAAATACAGCATCAACTTTACTCTGCATTCGCTTATGTTCAGCTTTCTCGCCTGCAAAAGACTTCACAGCCATAATATTCGATATTGCATCAGCTAATTGGCCGGTACGTTCAGTTTCGGCTGCAGCCCAAGCCTGATTAGTTGGAAGTTGTTTCTTGCGGTATCTCCAAACGAGCGGAGTATAGATTGCGCTAATTACCAATATTGCAATCGAAATTTGTGGCGCCTTAGGGAATAGTATTATTGTAGTAGCAACTAAAGAAACAATGAGTTTAAAGACGTTCCATGTCAAAGCGTCAGACAGTCTTTCAAAAGAGTTAACAAATTTATTAACTTGGCTTACTAAACTGCCGGCGAAACGATCACCAAAAAAACGAGCGCTCATTAGCTGGAGATGGTCAAAGGATGTCATACTGAGGTCACGCATTATCTTTTCTTGGGTTCGCCAAAACAGTGGAATAATAAGCCTATTCCACATGAATAGTCCAAAAGCTTCTGTAAGCGCAAGAGCAAGCAGAATCAATACTAAATTATTATTTTTTAATTGGTCTAGATTTCTTGTTGCAAGGCTAGTAAGGATGTAGCTAATGATCAATGGTTGGATAAAATCTTCCACCACCTGTGCAAGCACCATCGATGGGTATATTATCCATAGCTTCTTTTTATAGCGCTTTGAATGTTCCCAATAGATACTGACTACACGCTTAGAGTTTAATTGTTTTGACATAACGTGAGCCTCCTAGTGCTCTCGTTTTAATTGATTAATATTACTATTGAACTTTTGTTTTTTACGTTTTATACGAGTGTAACTGATCGGCGCATGGCACCTTTAAAGTTAAGAGCGGCCGAATAGGGTAAAAAGATTTCGTTTTGTGACTTTGTTGCCATAGTTATGCTGTTCACCCTTTCCGTTAATTTAGCTAGTTAAGCCAACTATACCATAAGCGCACCCCTATAACAAACATAATCAAAAAAATACAAATCACAGCAAATAGCACTTGGTTCCAATTACGGGGTCTGGATACCAACTACAAAGGGAGTTGGTGGTTTATATCATAAGTTTAATGATTTTGCTCAACAGGGGTAGTTAGTATATAATAGGCTTATGCAAAAAGTAATCCTATATTACAAATTTGTCCCTGTGAGCGACCCAGAAATGACCATGCGCTGGCAAAAGGAACTATGTAGCCGCCTTAATCTAAAAGGTAGGATTATTCTTAGTGTACATGGAATTAATGGCACCCTCGGAGGTGAAATTGAAAACTTACGCGAGTATAAGCGAGAAATGAATCGGTCTGTTGTTTTCAAAGACATTATGTATAAGTGGAGTGATGCCGGGACGGAACCTTTTCCTCGTTTGAGCGTAAAAGTAAGAGATGAGCTTGTTTCTTTTGGGGCACCTGACGAAATCAAAGTAGATAAGAGCGGTGTTATCGGTGGCGGAAAACATCTAAAACCTGAAGCACTACATAAGCTTATAGAAGAAAAAGGTGATGACGTAATATTCTTTGACGGCCGAAATGCGTATGAAGCTGAAGTTGGTAAGTTTAAAAATGCTGTAGTGCCAGATACAAAAACAACCCGCGACTTTATTACTGAGATTGAAAGTGATAAGTATGATGACATCAAAGATAAGCCGGTTGTGACTTATTGTACGGGTGGCATTCGCTGTGAAGCACTAAGCGTTCTTATGAAAAATAGGGGCTTCAAAGAGGTCTATCAAATTGATGGAGGTATCGTAAAGTATGGCGAAGCATATGGAGACGAAGGTCTTTGGGAGGGCTCGCTACATATCTTTGACGATCGAATGAGTCACCGATTTAGCGATAAGTCTAAAGATATTGGCATTTGCGTACACTGCGAATCAAACACCAGCCGCTACATTAACTGTGCCGACATGCCTTGTAATCGCCTTGTACTCGTATGTGATGACTGCCAACAGCAAACATATTGTAAAGACTGTAGCGTATCGTTAAAAGTAGCCTAGTGTTGCTGAAAGAAATCTATGAACAAACAGCTTTCTGAAAAATTAAAGACTTTGCCCAATGCACCTGGTGTTTACTTTCATAAGGATGCTGAAGGAAAAATTATATATGTTGGCAAGGCAGCAGTTTTAAAGAATCGCGTTCGACAGTACTTTCAAAAGTCAGGAAACCGAGATCCTAAAACTGAGCTATTAGTATCAGAAATTGCAGATACCGACTGGCAAGTTGTTGAGAGTGAGTTCGAAGCGCTATTTCTCGAATCCGAACTCGTAAGCCGCTATATGCCTAAATACAATATTCTATTGCGTGATGATAAGAGCCAAAGTTTTGTACGTATAGATTTTAAGAGTAAATACCCAAGCGTAACAATGACCAGGCAGCCACTTGACGATGGGGCTACATACTACGGACCATATTTAAGCTCCTTTGCAGTAAAAAGAGCCTTGAAGTATTTACGAAAAATATTTCCGTATTCTACACATCTCGTTATGCCACAAAGGGCCTGCCTGCTAGTACATTTGCATTTATGTCCTGGTCCAGAAACTGGAACATTAGATTCAAAAACTTACGTTGGATCACTAAAAAAACTCGGTAGAGTTTTAAATGGACAACGAGCAACAATAATTGCTGAGCTAGAAAAATCTATGAAACAGTCATCTTCCAGTAAAGATTTTGAACAGGCAGCACAATACCGTGACCAGATACGTTCATTAAAAGAACTCGATAAACGTATTTTATTTAGCGACAAGGAATTTATGGATCTTTCTAAAGACCATGCCCTTACAGAGCTGAGTGAACTTTTACAGTTACCAAAAGTTCCCCGACGAATAGAAGGTTACGATATTAGCCATATGAGTGGCACAGATGTGGTCGCAAGTATGGTTGTATTTACTAACGGAGTTGCAGATAAGTCACAATACCGAAAGTTTAAGTCACGTATTCCAGGCAATAATGACTTTGAACATATGCGAGAAGTTATGAGACGCAGGTTTAGCGATATTAATGTTAAAAAGTGGGGAAAACCAGACTTTATACTTATTGATGGCGGCAAGGGTCAGCTCCGCGCTGCGCTAAGTGTATTATCTGAAAAAGATTTTCAAATTCCTGCAGTTGGTCTAGCGAAAAAGTATGAAGAAGTAGTCGTAAAAAAAGACTGGAAACCAGTTTCCATTGATACAGAAGTGGCTACAAAGCTCCGAGCTTTTATCCGTGAGACTCCAGACTTTAGTGTTATTGATATACCCAATACGTCCCATACCGTAAAACTACTTCAACGCATACGTGACGAGTCACATCGTTTCGCAGTGAGTTACCACAGCAATCTAAAGGTAAAACGACAAACTTCTAGCATTCTTGATGATGTCCCAGGCGTTGGACCGGCTACCCGGAAAAAATTGATTCGTACGTTTGGTAGTATGCGAGGGGTAATGCAGGCTCGTCATGAAGAACTTGAATTATTATTAGGGCCGAAGCAGGCGACGATACTCACGCAGTATATCCGAGCAGAAAACCGCATTAAAAAAAGTCTGTAACCGCAGCCATCGTTGATTAATGGTATACTATCATTCTGCTATGAAAGACAACTTCTCAGAGGCTTTTTTCCAGGATAATAGAAAACGATTACGTGCACTCTTCCAAGGGACAGCACCAATTGTATTGACGGCTAATGGCCAATTGCAAAAATCAACAGATTCAACCTATCGGTTTAAGCAGGACGGAAACTTCTGGTACTTAACGGGTATTGATTTGCCAGATATCATTTTAGTTTTGGATAAGGACAAAGAGTATCTGATACTTCCCGAAGAATCACAGGCAAAACAAGATTTTTATGGAGCGATAGACCGTGGCGCACTTAGCCAGAGATCGGGAATAGAAACGATTCTAGATGCTAAGCGGGGTTGGAAACAGCTCACTAACCGCCTGGAGAGAGTTAAACATGTAGCTACAATCGCGCCACCAGCTGCCTACTTAGATACTTTTGGATACTATACTAATCCTGCACGAGCAGTACTTAACCAAACCATTAAGGATATTAACCCTAGCATAGAGCTACTTGATCTTCGACAGCAGTTTGCTTTAATGCGAACTGTAAAGCAGCCAGAAGAAATAAGCGCTATTAAAGATGCTATTAGAATTACATCGGAAGCCTTATTAGATATAAGAAAAGATATTAAAGACTATAAATACGAGTACGAAATAGAAGCCACACTATCTCACAGATTCAGAAATAAGGGAGCGCGTGGTCATGCATTTGATCCAATAGTCGCATCAGGTAAGAACGCCTGCGTTATTCACTATGAACATAACCAGAGCCTGATCCCTAAGAAAGCTCTCGTGCTACTGGACGTGGGTGCTGAATCTTCACAATACGCTGCAGATATTTCTAGGACCTATGCCGTCAGTGAGCCAACAAAGAGACAGCAGCAAATTCATGAGGCAGTTATTGAGGTCCAAGATTATGCATTTGGACTTTTGAAACCAGGAGTAATGCTTGCAGAGTATGAGAAACAGGTTACTCACTTTATGGGCGAGAAACTACGAAGTCTAGGACTGATAAAAAATGTTGAAGATGATGAGATTCGTAAGTACTTTCCACATGCTACTTCGCATTTCTTAGGCTATGACGTTCATGATGTTGGAGATTATAGTCGCCCGCTAGAAGCTGGGGTAGTAATGACGGTAGAACCAGGCATATACATCCCTGAAGAAGGTATTGGAGTGCGAATTGAGGATGACGTATTAATTACTACGACAGGCATTGAAATACTAACTGAGCAACTCCCTAGAGACCTCTAAAGCCAGTAGCGACATAGTACCCAGCATGGTATACTATTAACAACTATGAATAAGCCGTTTTCGCGTTTTCTAATTCGTTGGTTCGTATGTGGTCTAGGCCTATGGGTCGCCTCATTGATTCTTGGTGACGATATTTCATTTACTCGCTTTTTGGCAGTTGTAATTGCTGGATTGGTTTTGGCCGTAATGAATGCAATTATTAAGCCGATAGTAATTATTCTGTCACTTCCTGCAATTCTTCTAAGCCTTGGTCTTTTCATGATAGTCATAAATGGACTTATGGTATTACTCGTTAGCAAGCTTTATACACCACTTCAGGTGACTAACTTTGGCGCTGCTATGCTCGCGGGTATGATAATTGGCTTGGTTAATTATTTAGTCACTACTATACTGGAAGAGAAATGAACATATTTAACTACATAACAATCGCATCTACTGTAATCGCTATCATACTTATTCTTCTGCAAACACGTGGTGCATCACTAGGTGCTGGTATGGGTGGTGGCGGCGAGGTCAATACTGTACGCCGTGGTTCCGACAAATCATTACATCAAATAACAGTTGTCGTAGTCTTAATATTTGGACTGTCTTTGATATTAGGTATTTTGGCATAAGGGGAGTGGCCGTATGATCGATCGTGTCACTAAGCTGCGTTGGCGAAGACGTATACGTAGCGGAAAAAATCAGGTTGAAGACCTTGGCTCCCAAGCAGAGCAAGGGTTTGAAGAACACCTAATAAAACGAATGAGTAGACTCGGTAGAGTGCGCAGGTTTATTGCTATCTGGGTCGCACTTATTATTCTTTTACTTGGCGGACTCTTTATCCAAATTAGAAGACTTCAGAGCTACTATTTAACTAATCAGCCAGCTCCAGGTGGAATATATAATGAAGGTATTCTTGGATCATTTACAAATGTTAACCCGATCTACGCTACTGGTAGTGTCGATAGTAGTGTTTCCCGTCTTGTTTTTGCGGGCCTATTTACGTTTAATGATAAAAATCAGCTCGTCGGTGAACTCGCTAAGTCATACACCGTTGATGCAAGAGGTACAACCTATACAGTCTTACTAAAAGATAATCTGCTGTGGCAAGACGGAAAGCCGTTAACAGCCGAAGACGTTGTTTTTACATATAATACGATACAGAACCCTGACACTAAGTCGCCACTTGCTAGTAGCTGGCAGGGAATTAAGGTCGCGGCAATTGATAAAAAGACTGTGACCTTTACACTGCCAAGTATTTTAAGTGCATTTCCGTATTCAATGGTGAACGGTATTATTCCAAAGCATGTACTTGGAAAAGTAGCACCAGAACAGATGCGATCCGTACTTTTCAATACCAATAATCCAATAGGTTCAGGCCCGTTTAAATGGGACGCAATTGAGATAGTTGGTACTGCAGATGAAGACAGAGAGCAACGCATTGCACTTAAGCCAAATGATAACTACGTCAATGGTAAGCCTAAACTAGATAGTTTTGTAATCCGTTCTTTCGTTAATGAGGTTAAGATGCGTAATGCATTTAAAAAAGGCGAACTTAATGGTGTAGTTGGACTGTCTAAGATACCAGACGATCTACTCGAAGATAACTCAGTTCGCGTATACAATATTCCACTAAATAGCCAAGTACTACTGTTCCTAAAAACCACAACTCCTGTGCTGAGTGACCAAAAAGTAAGACAGGCAATTTCATATGGGCTAAATACCGGGGCTGTTCGCCTGGCTGCGGATGTACCAGTGCTCCCAAGCGATAGTCCGTTGCTTGCAAATCAGCTCGGTTATGACAAGACATTAACTCAAAAAACAGGTAGCCCGGAACAAGCCGCAAAGTTACTCGATGAAGCAGGATGGAAACTAAATGATAAAGGTATTCGGGTTAAGGATGGTAAAGAACTAAATCTTACAATTACGACCCAAAGTAACCGAACTTACGAAAGCGTTGCAAAAAACATCAAGGAACAACTAGATTTAATTGGTGTTAATGTTGAGATTTTAGTATTGAAAGACAATGAACTCCAATCTGCATTAGCTGTCCATGACTATGACTCTTTACTATATGGAATTTCTCTTGGACCTGACCCTGACGTTTTTGCATACTGGCATAGCTCACAGGCAGATCTAAGGTCTCCAAGCCATCTTAACTTTTCGGAGTTCAAGTCCCCTGCTGCAGATAAAGCACTAGAGGCTGGTAGAACCAGAAGTGACCCGGCAACTAGAGCTATCAAATATCGACCATTTCTTGATGCTTGGTCTAAGGAGGCTCCAGCAGTTGCTTTGTATCAACCACGATTCCTATACGTTGTAAGAGAACCACTTGCAAACTTTAATCCAGTACGTATGAACACTGGAACAGATCGCTACAATGAAGTTAATCAGTGGATGATTCGCGAAACAAAACAACAGATACAATAATTGTCATATAACTGCGTTGGTGCCGCGAAGAGGACTTGAACCTCCACGGAGTTGCCTCCACTAACTCCTGAAGCTAGCGCGTCTACCAATTTCGCCATCGCGGCAACAAGGCAAGTATATGATGTCCAAAGTGTAATCTATTGAATTGAACCAATCAAGAATATTTATGTATTACAGAACGCTCAATCGGGCAGAATGCTATGCTATTATAGTTGTATACACTAATGCTTACACGTAATAATTAATAGAGGATTCATGAGTAAAGTTGCCCACTATCTACAAGAACATTTAAACGGTGAAGTAATGTTCTCGCCAGCAATAAGAAAGTATTTTTCTACCGACGGTAGTGTTTTTGAAGTTACTCCTTCAATTGTTGTATATCCACGCGACGAAGACGATGTTCGTAAGACCGCACGTTTTACGTGGCAGTTAGCTGAGCGTGGCCGAGTTATTCCTATTACCGCTAGAGGTATGGGTACATGTCAGGGCGGTAGCGCAATAGGAAGTGGAATTATGATGGTATTTCCGGCACACATGAAACGTATTCTTGAATTCGATCACAAGACTGGTAACGTTGTTATTGAGCCAGGCATAAACTATGGTACTCTCCAGCAAGCTTTGCACATGCACAAACGATTCTTGCCACCTTTCCCGTCTTCCATTGACTACAGTAGCGTTGGCGGTGCCATTGCTAATAATGCTTCAGGTGAGAAAACTTTCAAATATGGTAATACAAGAAACTTTGTAAAAAATCTTCGAGTTGTACTCGCTAATGGCGAAGTAATTGAAACAAAGCGCTTAAGCAAGAGAGAGCTTAGTAAGAAAATGGGGCTTACAACTTTTGAAGGTGAAATCTATCGAGCTCTTGATGCACTCGTTGAAGATAATAAAGAAGCTATAAAAGGTATGCAACTTGACGTTAGTAAGAACTCCGCAGGCTACGACCTTATGGATATTAAACGTAAAGATGGATCATTCGACCTCACTCCATTATTCGTTGGCTCACAGGGAACTCTCGGTATTGTCACAGAAGCAACACTTGCTACTGCAGTATATAATCCAAACACTACTCTCATAGCTGCATTCTTTGAAGACTTACATGTAGCAGAGCATGCTATAGAGGAAATTAAGAAGCTACCTGATGGCCCAAGTGCCATGGAACTTGTTGATGATAATCTGCTTAAATTTATTGATGAACATCACCCAAATCAACTAAAAGGGATTGTAGAAAAGCCTTTCCATAAGCTTATCGTTCTCATTGAATTTGATGATGCCAACGACCGAACCCAAAAGAAAATGAGTAAGAGAACTCTAAAGATCCTTAAAAAGCTTGAAGTACCATTTCAAATTGAAACAGAAGAATATGAAAAAGAACAACTATGGAAAATAAGACATAGTGCAGCAGCAGTCGTTTCGCATAGCGAGGGTAAAATGAAGGCTCTACCTATTATTGAAGATGGTATTGTACCTAGCGATAAATTCAATAAATACATAACAAACGTCTATAAAATGTTTGAAAAATATAATCTTAAAGTTGCCCTATGGGGACATGCCGGTAACGCAAATATCCATATGCAGCCTTTCTTGGATCTAAGCCAAGTTGGAGACCGTCAAAAAGTATTTAAGATTCTTGAAGAGTATTACACAATGGTTATTGGTCTTGGCGGAAGTACTAGTGGAGAGCATAACGATGGCA
This sequence comes from uncultured Candidatus Saccharimonas sp., assembly GCA_943354005.1. Lineage (GTDB taxonomy): Bacteria > Patescibacteriota > Saccharimonadia > Saccharimonadales > AWTP1-31 > CAJAXB01. Next base: position 7,878 of record CALRBE010000006.1, on the reverse strand, counting down.
GACTACGATCGCCATTCCTAAAAAGACTTTACGGTGAAGATATATACAGCGTATTTGAAAAGGTTAAACTAATCTTTGACCCGCACGGAACTATGAACCCCGGCGTCAAGATAGACGTCACTATAGACGATATCAAGCCTCTTCTACGTCATGAGTATGGCATGGAACACCTTGGACATCACTTGCCTCGTTCATGAGGCTAGATATTGATTTTTTACGCATAAAACAGTAGTATAATAGAATTGTCTAGAAGATCTACGGTACAAACGCGCGAGTGGTGGAATGGTAGACACGCTAGTCTGAGGGACTAGTGCCGCAAGGCGTGGAGGTTCAAGTCCTCTCTCGCGCACCAGTTCACAATACTGTGCTTCTGGACAATAGGTTATAATATTGGTATAATTACCTCTGTTATTATCGGGCGATTAGCTCAGCTGGCTAGAGCACCTCGTTTACACCGAGGGGGTCGGGGGTTCGAGTCCCTCATCGCCCACCATTTACATTTGAATATATTACGGCTCTTTAGCTCAGTTGGTAGAGCAGAGGCTTGAAGAGCCTTGTGTCCTCGGTTCGAGTCCGAGAGGAGCCACCAGGTAATGACCCTATCTTTGATAGGGTTTTTACGTTTCAAAAAGATGGTACACTAGCAGTATGAAAGATAAGAAAAAAACTGCCATTCGAACTGACGAACCCCTATGGGAAGATTGTAAAATAGAAGCAATTGAAAAAATGGGTGGAAAGTTTTCAGCCCGAGCCATGCAATATGCCGTTAAGCTATATAAAGAGCGTGGCGGTGAATACGTTGGCCCTAAAGAGAAAGATAATAGCCTGCATCAATGGACTGAAGAAAAATGGGGTTATACTGGAGAACCAGGGCATAGCCGTTATTTACCTAAAGAAGCGAGAGAAGCATTAAGTCCTGGTGAGAAATCAGCAACATCTCGCGCTAAGAACAAGGGTACGGCAGAAGGGGAACAGTGGGTCCCTCAGCCAGAGTCAATTGCAAAGAAAACTAGTAAATATCGTCAGCACGAAGACTAATCAGTCTAGTACCATTTAGCACCGTATTTTAGTCCACCGATAATAATAAGAGTCTGAAGTATTAGCCAAAAAACCTGATACATAATAATGACTTTTTCTTTATGGACAATGCCATACCAAAGCCAAACAAGAGTAAATATTTGGTACCCAATCTGTGAGCTAATCGCTATTCCTGCAGCCGTGCGATCTCTAAATATAACTATGATTTGAGGGATAGTAATTATAGGTTCAATAATTGCAACGATGTAGGTGAGTCTATCTACAGTCTTGTAGTTAGCTTTTTTATTAGTCGATAGGACGCGTTGTTTCTTTTGTCTATTATATCTATGTATTTTTGTCATATTTAAGGCGCTTATGTATACATTTAGTATATCAGACGTTGAATGAAGAGCATTTTTAGTATATAATCTGTATCTGTTAAGCGAGTGTAGCTCAGTTGATAGAGCGCTTCCTTGCCAAGGAAGAGGCCACGGGTTTGAGTCCCGTCACTCGCACCAAGCATAAGCATTATGACCTCAGTGAAATGGGGTCTTTTTTGTCGGTTTTGATATAATTGAAGGATGAATGAAAACCAATGCGATCTCTGTGAGCTACTACCTAAACTAGATCCTATATTCGAAACCGAGCATTGGAAGATCCTACTAAATCAAGACCAAGGCTATCTAGGCAGATGCTTTGTGACTCTGAAGGTGCATAAGAGTAGTTTGTCAGAAATCAATGATGCTGAGTGGCTAGATTTTAGTACTGCTGTTAAAAAACTCGAAAAGGCTCTCAAGCAAGCTTTTGGAGCTGATCTCTTTAATTGGAGCTGTCTAATGAACAATGCCTACCAGGAAGAATCAGCAACACCTCATGTACACTGGCATGTTCGTCCTAGATACAGTAATTCTGTTGCGTTTACTGGTTTAGAATTTAGCGACCCTGAGTTTGGGCGTCACTATAATCGTGATCAGAGACTTAAGGTAGAAAAAGACATATTGTCTGCTATTAAAAAAGAGATTCAGGATAATCTTGGTTAGTGCAAACCCCACCTCTTCTTAGTAAGTAGGTGTTCTTGATAAGGCTCATCTAATATTTTTCTCCAACGAAACAGCTCCTCACTTATAAGGTGCAAACTCTTATGCAAGTGCTACACCAACCATTAGTATTATAACCTCAGTGAAATGAGTTTTTTTTATTTTGTTTGATATGATTAAGACATGCCAAAAATAGTAGTTACAAATAACCAATACTTCACCCCGGCGCAAAAGAAACGCCTGGATAGTCTTGGGGAAGTTACATATCACGATAAGTTACCTAGCAGTGGCAGGGAATACATTGAAATAGTAAGGGGTGCAGATATTATTTGTTCGGGGACTGCTGGGTTGCAAGATGCCTATGCAGATCTTAAAGATGTTTACGTAACTGTTGGTTTTGTCAGTGTAGCTTTTGTTGATACAGAAATCATGAAAAATAACCGGGTTACTATTTCTAATGCTCCTGGATGTAATCGCCATGCTGTTTCAGAGTGGATTATTTGGTCAATGCTTAACCTCTTCCGTAAGTTCAATACTGCACTGAATAGAGAAGAGAACTATCGTAAGGATGGTAACCTGCCACCTCTTTACGAAAGTTTAGCTGACAAAAACCTAGTAATCCTCGGAGCAGGTAACGTAGGTAGACAGGTTGGAAAACTTGCCCAAGCTTTTGATATGAAGGTCAATTACTACAAACGAGGCGATAATTTACTAGACAGTGTGAAAGAAGCCGATGTAATCGTCGACACTTTAAGTAGCAACCCAAGTACGCACAAAATTCTCGATAGCAAATTCTTCAAGAGCTTAAAGAAAGGCAGCTACTTTGTGAGCGTTACACGTGCCGAAGTCACAGATCAAGATGCAATGCTTAAAGCACTTGATGGCGGTATCTTGGCGGGTGTTGCAACAGACTGTGGTGGAGTGCTTGTTGGGGACACGGAGGACCCACTGTATCAAAAGATGCTTTCTCATCCTAATGTTCTTGCAACTCCGCATATTTCTTGGAGTGCAACAAAAAGTTTGCAGGTAGGAAGTGATATCATGATAGACAATGTAGAAGCATTCATTAACGGGAAGCCGCAGAATATTGTCAGATAGATGCGTAACTCCCGCCCCTTATCTACTTAGTAAATACTCTAGATACGCTACCTCCATAAATATCCTCCAACGTACGACCCCATTAGATATAAGGTATAACTTCTTACCCACATATTGCACCAACCATAAGCATGTTGAAAAAGAGGCCATTAGGCCTCTTTTTGTTATAATCAAGTAATGAATGATTTCAAAGCTGAATTAACTATCGCAAAGGAACGAGCAACTGAACTGGTAAATCAAATCAAGTCCGCAAAGCCGCTTCCTGGCAAGCAGGTAATACTACCAGGTGAGCATGGCGATATACTTGCCAAGCAAGCTGTTGATAGCAACGAAATTGAGATTGATGACGCAATATGGAATGAACTTGTTACGTTTGTTGGTAACTAATAATATCGTAGACCATGAATATTGCAAAACAACTTCCAGAACCCCTAAAATCCTTTGTTGTTGATGTGCCAGCTAATCAATACAATGATTTTGAACTTGAACCAGGCAGCACCTACCCACTTAGTGGCGTGACTTACCCAGTTGACTATGGGTATATACCAGGATATACAGCAGAAGACGGACACGAACTAGATTTATTCGTGGGTTCACAGCCTGATTGTGAAATGGGCTATGTACTTGTTTACCGAGGTGAAAATACCCCTGACGAGCATAAGTTTTATATCGGTCTTACGTCCGAAGATGTGCAAGAAGTGATATCGCAGTTGAAGCCCGTGCTTATAAAGAATGAGAAAATTGCTGACATCACTACTTTGCTAGGTGTGATTGAACATTATAAGGATAAATCATGAGTAAACCTGTACAAGTTACAGAATTTAGACTAAAACTTTACCCAAAAGATTTTGCATTGGTGCGAAACTTCTACGAAGAACATTTGCAGTTCCCAGTAGTTAACGAGTGGGATAGAGGCGATAGTGACAAAGGTGTGATGTTTAACGTTGGTGGTACAATACTTGAGTTACTTACGCCAGAAGACGGCTACAAGCCCATTACAGGTAGTGACCTCTCACTTGAGGTTCCAGACGTAGCTGAACTTTGGGAGCAGATGAAGAATGGCGATAATATCCTGCACCCTATCCGTGATAACTCTTGGGGTGATACCTCGTTTAGAATTGCCGACCCAGAGGGTTACGCCATTTCGTTCTTTACGAGGCATTAGAAGTGGTTTTGCCTATAAAACTGATTTGTAAATCAGTTAATCAGATTGATTATTTTTCAGTTTTTCAATCGTTGAAGCGATAAATCGATTTGTAAATCAAAAAACCAAAGCTGCATATTATGCTGCATCAAGCAAAGTTCCTGATAAATTGAATACCTCCGTTAGATGTTTTAGTTTATAATCATTAGTAGCACCGATAGCTGCTGTTTGTAATGCGTCAGCTATCTCGCACCAATACGCATATGGTTATAAAGAGTCTGAGTTATCGGACTCTTTTTGTTATAGTTTAGCTATGGCATTAGAAATTAACCCAGATATTGAAATTAAAGACTCGCCTATTGAAGGCAAGGGTTTGTTTACTAAAGTTCCTATTAAAAAAGGTACTGTTATTTGGATTTCTAAGGGGGAAGAACCTTACGACGAGAAAGTTTATACTGACGAAGAATTTAAGAAGTTTACAGAATGGTGCATTATAAATGGTAAAGAGTGGGATGCGGTAGCCAATGGCGATGGCACGCACACAGCTGCGATTTCTGACAGAGACAAGCACCCAGGAAATTATGGTAACCATAGTTGCGACCCAAACACTGACAAAAATCGTGTTGCATTTAGGGACATTGCGGCTGGCGAAGAGCTTACGGCCGACTATGCCCAGTTCTCAACCAAGGATTGGGAAATGAAATGTAATTGCGGGGCTAGTAACTGTAAGGGAATCGTAAAGGGTAAGCTCTAAATTAAGTCTTAATATAAGCATATAGTTTTTGATAAATTTTCTTATTCTCTAAATAATGATTACTCTTATGGTATCATGCCCTATATAAAAGGGCCCTATGAATGGATGATAAAAAAAATAATAACGTAATAGGAACTGTTAATACTAATCAATCCCAGGATTCAACTCAAAATAACAGTACTATTAAAACGGACCCTACACACCCCAGAGTAGGAAGTGTGATATCTGGAGGAGATTTCAAAGCCCCGTCATTAAAAAGTAAACTTAGTAAGAAAAAAGTTTTACTAATTGCTTCAGTGATAACCTTTGTACTGATTACTGCAGGAATACTATTTTATTTTCTGTATTGGACAAAAAGCAGCGTAGTATATGCGCGGTTTCAAAAGCAAATTTCAAAAATTATTACAAATACCGTCACAAATGATATTGAACTAACTAATGATGTGGCATATAAATTTGAGTTTAATTCCGAGAACTCGGAAGTACCATTAGGATTGAGTGGGAACGGCCTTTCTGTAGACGGTAATACGGATTTAAAAACTGACATTACCTATAAACAAGCAAATTTAAATCTGGCACTTTTAAGTACTAATAGCAATAACGTTCTAGATCTGTTTATAAAGTGGGAGGGCATAGATCAGTTCTACAAAGCCTTATTAGACAATGACAATACTGAATTGGTAGCTGAAACTATTGATCCCTATATTAATATTTTAAAAAAATACGATAATAAGTGGATATCAGTTGATATATTTAATACAGCAAGTGATGATACGGCATCTAAAAATGAATCCATTACAAAAGATGACTATAAAGTCATAACGAATAAACTGGCCCCCATTTTTAATGATCGATATGTAGGTTTAGATAAAGACAATGCTGTTTTTACATCTAAAAACGCTAAATCTGACAAAGTTGCAGGAAAGGCGGCATGGTCTTACGAAATTACATACAGTAAAAACAACTATAATGCTATGATCGTGGAAATGGTAAAAGCGATCGATTCGACATCACTGAGCGAAAACAAAAAGAATTTAGTGAAAACCAGTCTGAATAGTGCTAAAGATAACACAGCTTCTATTCAGAATGCTAGCAGTTCATACAATCCTTCAGAATCTTCAAAAACTATTATCTGGATCGAAAAGAATACAGGTCTTCCACTTAAATATGCAACAAATACAGAAACAAAAATTAATAACAAACTTAGCAGTATTACAAACTTTAGCGTTGAAATATCAAGCATATCAGTAAATAAAATTACTGGTATTATAAAAAATAGTAGTAAAGAATATGGTAATGGTGGTACGCAAGCAGATCCGACCCAATCAGAGCTTACAGCAAATTTTAGTATTGACAATAAATCGCGGACTGTAAAATTTGATGCTAAATTCGATCCAAATAATAAACAAGATAAAGACATTATTTCTGCTAAGCTCGAGGTTGAGCCAACAAAAGCTAAGACGACAATAAACCGCCCGACAAATTTTGTAAAATCTGAGCAAATCCTTAAAGAATTTGAAGACGTTTTTAATTCAACTCCCCAATAAGTGTAAAGCTATTTAGACATAGTTTAAGTCTAAATTCTTTTACATTTTCAAACATTAGAGCCTGATAAGGCCCTTCTTTTGGTATAGTGAAAACATGCCTAAAATAATCGTCTTAGCTCCATCAGCAGGAGGAAAATCAACGCTCATGCGATATCTTCGCGAGCATACTAATCTCAATGTACGCGAAATGGACGAAGAGGTCATGAAAGAGAATGATGATACATGGCCTGAAGATAATGACCATAAAGACCAGGTGCTTGTACCACGTATTGTTAAGAATATTTTAAATGAAGGTAATATTGTATACCTGGCAAGTTACGTGCCGGAAGATTTACTCAAAGATGCTCGAGCGCAGAATTTCATTGTACTACTCTTAAAAGTTGAACTGGATGAGCTATTGAAACGCAACAAAGAACGTATGACAATCGAACATTATGCCGATGCAACCTCCTGGCTTCAACTGCAGCTAGATACGTTCACGAAACTACAAGATAAAGGACTGGTTGACAAAGTTATTGACGGAAATTTACCAACAAAAGACATTGCAGCGATCATAGCAGACGCATATCACAATCCAGTTTAATAATGTTAAAATGCATTGATCAATTATTTCATTTCTCATGTAGATGAATTTAGCCATTCGAATTATCTTCGTGATATATTGAATGTATTTTTAGCATATAATAAACACAGCCATGTCTGTAAACTACAAAAGAAACAAAGCTAAACATAAGTCACGACGCTGGATTATTCCCGCAATTATTATTGCCCTGGCCATCATTGCCTCAATAGCCTATCTACTCCTCAAACACTCCCCCGTAACCAGAAACTCAGCCAAACTGACTTTCGACTCCAGTCTAACCAGCGGCGAACAACAGGCTATCATAACTGCTGAAAAAAATCTTAGCGACCGCATTCAAGGTAAAATCAAAGTCGAAACGGTTACTACCTCAAATAACCCTAAGCTCGTATTAGAAGCCTATGTCCCTGTAACAAGCTTCAATTCAGCGCGCCAATCAGTAAGTAAAAAAGACCTAAATGAATTACAGATATATGTTCCTGACGACATAGATCCAATTATTCAAAAAGCAATAACCGAAGAGCTCAAACTAAAACCAGAAAAACTAGAAGCTAAAAGCATTAAACCGGAGGACCTTACTGATAGACAGGTACTTCTCTTGCCCGTTGATCAGTTAACGTCAAATGTAAAAATGCTTGGATTCGAAGGCAGTTATTATCTTGACGACACCAGCAAAGGCGCTGTTTTTCGGCAAGCAGTCT
>CALRBE010000005.1 GCA_943354005.1 uncultured Candidatus Saccharimonas sp. | reverse complement strand
TTATATTCATTTTTTCAAAATTGGTTACCTCAACAAAATAAGGAGTACCTTTTGTATCCATTAACCAATGTGTTCCAAATACTTGTTTTCGTATCTCATAAATACTGAGCCTATCGGTTAGAGACGGGATAAGGCCGTCGTAAACACTTTTAGGGTCTACCTCGTAACTGTTTTTATATTTTTTTAATACTTTACGCATAATTTGAAAATTTGAGTGTAACGCAATGAGTGCCAAAGCTTCACTGCCTTCAATTCCAATATTATCGACAGTGGGCTCATGAATATAGTCTAATATCTCAAGCATTCTTTTCGCACGCTCAATAGTGTGCATTTTTATTTTTGCAAACTCGCCATCTCTTTGCCTTTTAGACTTGATATTAGCTATGCGATTAAAATTATCTTTAATTTCAATTTGGTCTAATTGGTATAGATCAATAAGCTCTAGGCTCAATAGTGGAAATTTAATTTGCTTTGCTGTTTTGATATCCATTATATATTTATATCCTGAACTTCATTAAATACATAGTCTTACCTTAATGAAATACGCTATTTAATTTATAGCCTTGTAGTAAACCTATTTATTATATATTTGTAACATTGTTTTTAAGCATTATTTAATCTAATATGGCTACATGGCTACAAAGATAGCAATTATCGAAGATGACCTAGCAATTAGTCAGATGTATCGAATAAAATTCGAAACAGATGGCTATGAGGTCGAGACGGCCGAAAATGGGAAACAGGGTCTTGAACTCTGTGAAAAAATGAAGCCCGAGATAATACTCCTAGACGTAATGATGCCAGAGATGACTGGTCCAGAAATGCTTGAAAAGCTACGTCAGACTGAATGGGGCGTCAAAATTAAAGTGCTAATTTTAACTAATATGGGCGAACAAGAAATACCTGATGTCGTAAAAAAATATAATGTGGAAGACGTCATACTTAAAGCAGATATGACGCCCAGTCAAGTTGCCGCTCTTGTAAAGAAAACTATCGGATCCTAATTCATCAATTTATATTTCTTATCATTAAATAAGGTATTATAGAGTTATGAAGATAGCGGTATTAGGATACGGAAAACAGGGTCGTGCAGCAATAGATTATTGGCAAGTAGGCAACGAACTAACTGTATGTGATAAAAATGAATTACAGGATGTACCACCAGCAGTTAATGTTATTAGTGGCGATAACTATCTAGCTAATCTCGATTCGTACGATCTTATAGTACGATCCCCTGCAATTCATCCTAGAGATATAGTTGCAGCAAACTCTGAGAGAATACTTCGTAAAGTTACAACAGTGACTGAAGAGTTTTTTCGTACCTGTCCGGCTCCAATTATTGGAGTTACGGGTACCAAAGGAAAGGGTACGACTTCAACACTGATTGCCAAGATCATAGAAACATCCGGAGATAAAGTTCATTTAGGTGGCAATATTGGCATACCTCCCCTTGATATGCTTAAGGACGGAATAAAACCAGATGATTGGGTAGTTTTGGAGTTAGCCAACTTCCAGCTTATAGACTTGCGTATTTCTCCAAAAATAGCTGTTTGTCTAATGGTGGAACCTGAGCATCTTGATTGGCATACTGATATTGCGGAATATATTAATGCCAAGCAACAACTCTTTATTCATCAAAGTTCCCAGGATATTGCCATATTTAATCGACGTAGTGATCTATCGGCCAGCGTAGTTGAAGTATCCCCTGCTCTTAAACTTTCCTATGAGGTACCCGAAATAGGCGCACAACCCGTAGAGCGCAATGGAGCATACGTTCTGGGGGATGATATTTATATGGATGACGTCAAGGTATGTAGTGTTTCCGACGTAAAACTACTTGGGCGACATAACCTCCAGAACGTCTGTGCCGCTATTGCAGCAACTTGGGATCTAATCGATAATGATCCAGCTGTAATAGTAAGTGCCCTACATTCATTAACAGGCTTGCCTCATAGATTGGAACCTGTACGTACTATTAATGAAGTTACTTTTTATAACGACTCCTTTTCTTCTGCTGTAGGTTCATCTATTGCAGCTATGGAGGCGATTCATAATCCTAAAGTCATGATACTAGGAGGTTATGATCGAGGCCTTCCTATTGAACAACTTGTAGATGCTGTCCAGGACGTCAAGAATAATGTCGCTAAAACATTACTTATTGGAACCACGGGTCCGCAAATAGCAAAAGCTTTCGATGATAAGGGCTTTAAAAATTATCAATTAACAGACTCAAAAGATATAGATACGATAGTCCGAAAGGCCTCTGGATTAGCTAAGCCGGGTGACGCGATCGTACTTTCGCCAGGTTTTGCTAGTTTTGACATGTTTGCTAATTTTGAAGATCGAGGCCTTAAATTTAAGGAATCAGTCAATAAATTATGAGCACATATAAAAGTTTCGTCTTTGACTCCTATGCCTTCGACAAAGACAATAGGACGCTAAAGCTGAATTATAGCTTTGACGATACCCTAAAATTTACAGAAACTTATTCATTTGATTTTGATTTTACTAATTACGACCACCAGCAGCTAGATACTGCTCTTCAAGATCTATTTCTTATGGCAGGAATATCATATTACAAAGCCTACACTGTTGATAATATACAGATCAACAATATAGCAATTGATGAACGATCAAGTAAGTTTTTCTCTAAGACGTACCGCAAAGGTCTCGGAGAGTACTTCTACATAAATAAGTTCGATCCTAGCAAAGAGATAGTTTTTCCTCACAAGAATATTGGTCAATTAAATAATACTAGCTCTCCTAATAAAGGACTACTAATAGGCATTGGTGGAGGAAAAGATTCACTACTTAGTGTTGAGAACCTAAGAAGCCAGCCTAAAGTAGCAACCTGGAGCCTCGGCCATCGTAAACAACTTGAACCATTAATAAATAAAATAGGACTACAGCACTATTGGGTTGATCGGACTATAGACCCCCTACTTTTAGATCTAAACACAAAAGATGCACTCAATGGTCATATTCCTATATCGGCAATCTTGAGCTGCGTTGGAACAATCGTAGCCATTCTAACTGGCTACCGAGATGTAGTAGTTTCAAATGAGAATTCATCTAACGAACCGACACTAACTTATAAAGGTGTCGAGATTAATCATCAGTACTCTAAGTCATTAGAATACGAAATAGACTATCAGAAACATTTAAGTCATTCTTTGGGTAACTCAGTCAGGTATTACTCGTTCTTAAGACCATTTAGTGAAGTTCGTATTGCAGAGCTATTTGCTAAAACGGGCTTTGAAACTTATAAAACAGTCTTTAGTTCGTGCAACCGTGCTTTCACTTTGAAGAATGATTCAATGTCTTGGTGTGGAACATGCTCAAAATGCGCCTTCACCTATTTAGCATTTATTCCATTCATTGATAGGGATGAGCTGATGCAACTTTGGGGCAAAGACTTACTTAAGGAAAAACTTCTTGAGACCACCTATATGAATCTTCTTGGTATTAGCGGAGAAAAACCTCTTGATTGCGTTGGAGAGATCCTGGAAAGTCGACAAGCAATGCATCTGGCATACAAAAAATATGCGGATATCACCCGCTATAGTTTCACTATCCCCGAAGGATATGATTTTAGGCATATGGCCTCTCATTCAATACCCCCAGAAATATTTAAGTTAGTACCTTAGATCCCTCGTACAAGACCCTTAAAGCGTGTACAATATAGCTAAGTAAGCATGAGCATATTGGATCAAGGGTAATGGATCAGAAACCTATAGACGAACATAATTCGCCAAATAATAATAAAAAATTGGGTATTTCCAATATATTATTTAATGCTAAACATTTTTTTCGATCTCCTCCAGGAGTAATTTCATTAGTCGTCGTATTTATTTTACTTTGGCTTGGAGTTGCAACAACATTTTCAAGACTCTCCATAAATGGACAGTCCACGCCCCTACTCGCTAACAACGAGAAAGTAAGGTCTCTTATTAATAATCAAGTGGGGCAATATCGTGTTTCTGTTAATTTTCCTGGGGGTAAAGTAAAACAATACAAATTAGAAGAACTAGGCATAAAGCTTAACCTCGAGAAAACAATAGATGTCAGCAAGAAAAAACAGAAGAATCTCAAAAGCAGATTAGTCTGGTGGCAGCCACAAGAAATTGACTTGCAATATGATGTTAACAAAGATACTCTGCGTACCTTCATCACAAAAGAGATTGATATAGCATTACAGCCGGCAGTAGAAGCGAGCCTCAACATAGTAAATGGGCAAGTAGTACTAACTGAATCAGCAGAAGGCTTTAGATACAGCATAGACAAGCCCGATGAGACAATTCTAGCTGCTATTGAAAACCTCGATGCAACACCAATTACCTTACAAAAACTTTCACTTAGTCCGACACTTACAAGTGAGCTATTAAAGCCTTATAAAGAACAGCTCGATGCAACCGTTAATCAGAAAATATCGTTCAAGATTGGCCCTAAAGTAATCGTACCATCATCTTCCGATATTGCCAGCTGGCTCGACATTTCACCTAATGCGACAACAAAAAAAATTGATGTTGCGGCAAATAGCGGCAAAGTCCTGGAATACATTAATAGAGTAGCTGCCAGCTCGATACGGCCGGCTCGTAATCAGGTAGTAGTCAAAAAATCAGATGGTTCAGAGCAAATTGTTACCACGGGACTAAATGGTTCAGATGTGCTCGATAAGTCGAAGATTTCGGCACGTATCTCTAACGATCTATTGGAAGGCAAAGGCATTAGTGTTGAACTGCCAGTTAGCTACCAACCTTTTAAGACCGTTACATCAGACTATAATCCTAAATGGATTGAAATTAATATAACGACCAAACGAATGTATGCTCACGAATATGCGGACATTGTTAGGACTTTTTTGGTGTCAGCTGGAGCTCCGGCAACCCCTACTGTAACTGGACAGTTTAAAATTACTTCAAAGCTCGTAAGTCAAGATATGAGTGGTGCGAACGTAGATGGCAGTCGCTATTTTCAGCCTAGAGTACCTTATGTCAACTATTTCTACGGTGGATACGCTATTCACGGCAACTACTGGAGGCCTGCCAGCTGGTTTGGTAATATAAATAGCTCGCATGGGTGTGTCGGATTAATGACTGCCGATTCAGAATGGCTCTATAACTGGGCCCCTATGGGGACTCCAGTTATTATTTACCGCTAATTGTATTGCGTGCGGAACGTAATACATTATCGAAGAGTGCGCATATAGTAAGTGGTCCGACGCCACCTTTTTCTGGAGTAATTTTAATGTCGGTCATAAGACGGACGTCATCCGCTACGTCACCGATTAGGCCATTTTTATCTGTCGCAACGCCTGCGTCTACTATAACGGCATCCGGTTTTATCATTGACCGGGTTATAAGTCCTGGTACTCCTGTTGCACTAACAATGACATCCGCATTAGCCGTAAGGTCTCCTAGTGTCTTAGTGGCTTTGGTTGCAACCGTAACGTCAAGGTTTGTAGTCTTCCATAATTTCTCTAACGGCTTACCTACGAGTCTACCGTGGCCGACTATTAAGATTTTTTTATCTTTAAGGTCTACGTTGTAAGCCGCAAGAAGCCATGTAATCGCGATTGGAGTTGGAGCATCAAATACTGAATCATCTGAAAGGCCGTCAACATCCTTAGTGGGTTTCACAGTATTTAAAATAACATCTGATTGAGAAGGGTCGGGAAGGGGAATTTGGACGATAATTCCATGAACGTCTTTATCCTTATTGAGCATTTCAATGGTCTTGATTGCATCATCTTGCTTAATTGTATGTACATCAACATCAACAGCAATCTCTTCACCATAAGATTGTTTCAGCTTCATGTAACTGTCTACTACGGGATCTGGGTTGGTGCGAATTATAGCAAGCTTTGGCGTGACGCCGTGGGCCTGTATCAATGCACGAGAATCAGCTAGTTGGCGGTTTTTAATATAGCTTGCAACATCAAGCCCATTTAGTAATTTCATAATACTTAATTAAACCATTTTTATACTAGTATGACAATTGTCTAATAGTGCTGATGTCTTTATTCTAGGAAAGATTTTAATTTTGGAATATCACAAAGCAAAATGCCTGTTTTCTGAAGTTTTATAAGTCCCTTTTGGTCTAGGCCGTTAAGCTCCCTTGTGGCACTCTCACGGGAAGCATTAACTGAACTTGCAATATCTGCCTGACGAAGCGGTACGGTAATAAGTACCCCATCTTCTGTTTTTTCACTAAATCTTTTTGCTAACTGGAGTAGGAAAGAAATAAGCCTTTCTCGTACGGTTCGATATTCGAGGGTCATAATTCGCTCAGAATGAATACGATACATTTCAGTTGTCATATCTAGAATAGGCAAGAGTAGATCAGAGTCGCTCAATAGATGCTCTTCATATATAGAGCGCTGTAGCTTCCAGGCTACAAGAGGCGTTATAGCTTCATAGATGACGCCCCTTTCCTGCCCAGTATGCGACCAAATTAGAGGAAAAATTTCATTATTCTTTCGTAAAATTAAAACGTTCTCTTCTGCATATTTTGTAATCGCATAGGCTTTTGCAACACCGGATTCAATAAAGTATACAGAACTTGGAGTTTCTCCAGGCCTAATAATATATTCACCTTTTTTATAGGTTAACCGTGATCCCTTTTCAAAGACCTTTTTAAGATTGTCTCGCTGTATCTCAGATGCCAACATGGCTATATTATGTCATAAAATATTAAAAAGTGATTATTATCACAATATAGAAAAGTTTATTATCACTTATTGTATTGGATCTAATCAATATAATTATAGATGTAAACGGAGGTGCGAATCATGGTAAGTACTGAAGTGGTGAGGAGACAAATTAACAACTTAGCGGGCTCTATTCCCTTCTGGTATAAACCAGAATTACGGGAATTGCCAAAAATAATGCGTGAGGGTGAGATCCTCCAAGATATTGTTTTTGGAAGGTATGAAGGTGGTACTGCGTTATTATGTGCGACAAACTACCGCGTGCTCTTAGTGGATAAGAAACCCATGTTCCTAACCGTGGAAGATATACGCTATGACATGGTTGCGGAAGTAGACTTCGCCCATTACTTTCTTGGCGCGACAATGCATTTACGTAGCTTTAGCAAGGATCTAAAGTTTAAGAGCTTTAAACAAATTGAACTTCGAAAATTTACTTCACATATCCAAGACAAGGTTATGGAGCAAAGGAGTCGCACTATGGAAATGGCAAATGGGGAGCGACAAGCCGTACATTCAGCCATTCCAATGCAAGTATTTGAAACAGAAGACTCTCATATGACCGATATGCAAGCCCGCTCACTATTGCCAGTAAACAAAGATCAGTGGTACAAAATAAACCCTCAACCGCTACCTCCTAACCCGTATGCAAGACCAAGTATGATTACAAGGCGCCGTATTGGTAGATTTGATTACGTCGAGAAGTAAGATCTCAGGGACTAGCTAACAGATAAAGATATTGGTATAATGGTGCTACTGCGGGTGTCGTACAACGGCTAGTATATAAGTTTTCCAAACTTAGGACGAGAGTTCGATTCTCTCCACCCGCACCAAATTTACGAATCTTATAAGCTATAAGGCTTATCCGTACTTTATTATATTGATATGCCCTGGTAGCTCAGCTGGATAGAGCAGGAGACTTCTAAGCTCAAGGTCGCAGGTTCGAATCCTGCCCGGGGCACCAATATTGTTATCATAATATTTACTCATTACACGGAAGGTGGTATAACGTGCAAAATGATCCACAAAATTCAGGACGACGAAAAATAATTATTATTAGTGCTATTGTTTTTGTGCTTATTTTTATACTTATATTAATATTTTTCAGCCGTCAAAATTCTAAACCTAATACAGATGATACTAATCAGATTGATACTACCGAATCCATAATTTCAGATAGTGAATGGGGGATTAAGTTCCCTGTAACAAGGTCTGGGAGTTTTTATACTAGCTTCGACACTGTCGTTGGAGATTCATCATTCATTGTGCCATCTACAGGTGCAAGTGTTGAGCAAAGATATATATCCGTCGATGGTTTTAGTCCGAAAGAAAATAGTTGTACCCTACCATTCGTAGCTGCTGCCGTATACAGACACAAAGATGAGAATCCAGGAATAGACTATTCGGTTCCATTTAATCTAAACAAAATCGAAGTAAAAAAAGTTAAGGTTGGAGACTGGTGGTATTCATCATCTTCTATAGTTACAGATGGTGAGTGTTTTCCAGGAGACAAGTCGCAATCTAAAGATTACCTGACTCTTGCTAGCCAGTACTTTAGCGATTTTTCAAAGATGACTAACCTAGGAAATTAGCGCACATAACGTTTTGATCGATTGTCGATAGCTACATTAACACTTTCTTGTAGTGCTAATTGTAAACTGGCTTTCAATTCTTCGGATCCTGATATAGGAGTTTCTAAGGGTTGCCCAATGTGTACGCTAGGTGCCCATGCGTTACGAATTTTAACTGCAGGAGCCTTTAATGATTTGGTTATCGAAGCCCCTTCAGGTTTATCTTCTCCATATGCAATGCCAATCGGAAGAATAAGAAAGTCTCGATCGACCTGTGCTCTGCAGACTATGTCGGCAATGCCGCGATGGAGTTTTTGAACTTCATTAGGTTTTTCTGTATTACGTGTACCTTCTGGAAAAAAAGCCATATTTTGTCCGTTAGTAAGTCTATGCACTGATACATCAATTAAATCATCAGTGGCATAACGTCGTAGTATTGCCTGCTCTTCCGTAAAATCTTTAGCCCTATATGCAGGGATGGCTCCTAGTTGCTCAACGGCCCAGCGCAAAGGCTTACTTTTAAAGAGATCGGTTTTTGATGGAATAAAAGTTGTACCCTGCATTGATTCGAGTTGATCTATTTGAGCTGGCAAGGCAGCGAGCACGTATTGATCGTTATTCGTTCTATGATTGGCAGCAAATATGATTCCCTTGCCCTGTTCAATAGCATCACCAAGAACTTCGGGCCCATCTTCGTCCCAATAAGTAATTTCAGATCGCATAGCTGTACCTAATACGAAGTGTGCGAACTTTACGATAGGCTGATTAATTTTATTATCTTTGTAAAAATCATATACTGCAGCAATATTCATGGCATCTACAGGTGGTTTTTCGCTATTTGTCATTGTTACAGTATATGTCATTGTATGCTACAAAGCTGTTGTCAAATTGTTCAATAACAGATATACTTCACTGTGATATGGCGGGCTTAGCTCAGTTGGTTAGAGCGCCGGGTTGTGGTTCCGGAGGCCGTGGGTTCGATCCCCATAGCTCGCCCCACAAAAAAACTGGTCAGTAATACTGGCCATTTTTAATGCATACGTTTCTTGGAATCAATGGTATCGACCATATGATCCCTGTTATACTAGAGTAAATAGGAGAAGACATTGAAAAAAATTATTACATTTTTTAAAGAATATAAACAATTTGGCCTTGTAATAGTAACTGTACTTTTAGCAGGTATCCTGGAGCTCCTAGGACAAACGACTGCAGCCTACATAGTTCTAGCAACAAGCGCCCTACTTAATACTGTGCCGCTTGTATGGGGGATGGTACAGGATATACGCGTTGGAACATACGGTGTCGATATCTTGGCAGTTACTGCAATCCTGAGCTCAATCCTGTTTAAGGAGTACTGGGCCGGAATTATAATTGTCTTTATGCTGACTGGTGGAGCAGCCTTAGAGGACTATGCTGAAAGACGTGCACAAGCTGAATTGACCGCACTACTTGATAGAGCGCCTCAGATGGCTCACGTTATTCGCGGACGCAAAGAACTTGATATTCCAGTTGGTCAGGTAGTTGTTGGCGATAAGATAATTATTAAACCCGGTGAAGTTGTTCCTGTTGATGCCATAGTCCTTGAGGGAATATCAGATTTTGATGAATCAAGCCTTACGGGTGAAAGTCTTCCTGTTAGTAAAATCGTTGGTCAAGATCTACTAAGTGGTTCGGTAAGCATCGATGGTTCGATTACTGCAAAAGCCCTAAGAACTGCAGAGAACAGTCAGTTTAGCCAAATAATTAAACTAGTCAAAGCAGCACAAGCAGGTAAATCACCTTTTGTAAGAATGGCCGATCGTTACGCTGTACCATTTACGCTATTAGCATTTACGATAGCCTTCGGAGCATGGGCGCTCAGTGGCGATAGCCTACGCTTTCTCCAGGTACTTGTAGTAGCAACGCCCTGCCCTCTAATTCTTGGTGCTCCAATTGCCCTAATCTCTGGAATGAGCCGAGCAGCGAAACACGGAATTATTGTAAAGAATGGTTCTGCTCTAGAGCAATTAGCTCGAATGAAAACAATGGGATTTGATAAGACTGGAACGTTGACTCGCGGAATACCTGAAGTTAAAGAAATTACTGTATATAACTCGTTTAGCGAATCTGAAGTCTTGAAGCTCGCAGGGACGCTTGAGCAAGTCTCAACTCACGTTTTGGCAAGTGCTATAGTCGATCTGGCTAAGTCCCGTAAAATAGCCCTTACGAAGCCTAAGCACGTAAAAGAAATCGCAGGAAGAGGCCTGAAGTCTGTAATTGCTGGTAAAAATATTCTGGTTGGAAGACTAAGCCTTCTTGAAGATGAAAATGTAGTCATGCCCAAAAGCTTTAATAGTAAAAGTATTAATACTACAGCAGCTTACGTCGCTATAGATGGCAAGCTCGCTGGAATAATTACTTTTGAAGATGCCTTACGTGATGATGCAAAAGAGACTCTAGAAAGACTTAAGAGACTCGGCGTCCAGGAATTACTCATGATAACTGGAGACAACAAGACTACTGCACAGGCTATAGCTAAAAAATTAGGCATTGAGACAGTTATTTCAGATGCAATGCCTGCAGACAAACTCATGGCTATTGATAAAGCTCAATACAAGCCAATTGGGTTCGTAGGAGACGGAGTTAATGATGCTCCTGTTCTTACGGCGTCAGATGTTGGTATCGCACTTGGAGCACGGGGTTCAACTGCTGCCAGCGAATCGGCAGACGTTGTTATTATGCTCGATAGTCTTGGTCAGGTTGCAGTTGGAGTAGATATTGCACAGCGTACGATTCGTATCGCAAAGCAGTCAATCATGACTGGTATTGCTCTCAGTACAATACTAATGTTCATATTCGCTACTGGAAAGTTCCTCCCTATCTATGGAGCTGCTATACAAGAGCTAGTTGATGTAGTCGTAATCGTATATGCGTTAAGAGCACATGGCCCATGGCGCAGCGTCAAAGACGACGTTATCTTAAGCTAACTTAGCTTAGCGCTAAAACAACAAGTACAGGAATTAGAATATTATCGCTACCTAGTGCCCCAAGATTCTCTAAGGCTGCAGCCATAAAAGGCAAGACAATGAACATGAGTGGCGTTATAGCTAATGAGTGGACAGATTGAACACCTATAAGAATCGCAAATGAACATAGGATGAATGCAAGTGTACCAACTATACTTTTTTTGTTGCCAAAAATAGTATAGCGACTGTTTTTTCCGAAATGGCTCCCAACAAGCCCAGCCATTCCGTCAGACAGGCTCATGAATAGAATCGCAACTGCAAAAATCCAAGGATCACGAGTAAGTGTTGCAGCCAGACCAATGCCTAATGCGTAGAGCACATCGCCCCATGTCTTACGTTTTACATCGTTGATTGCCTTAAAAATGTTAAATCGCTGAGATAGTAGAACAACGACAAGGAATGCAGCACTTATATTTTGAATTGCACTAAAGGATAAGAAAGCGGGCCAAGTGGCAACGTATGCTCCGATTATAATGTGCAGTAGCTTTCTGGATGACTCACCGCGAACTAGTTTTTTACGCCAAAAATATTCAGATACTACAAGCATCAGTAGTATCGGCCCTAAGGCAAGAATTATTTTTATCATAACCTTTATTGTACATTAGACTACCAATAAAGTATTGATCCTATTTATTATTCTATTTTGGAAGGCAGAGCAACTTTGACTATAGTGCCTCCGCCAGGATTTTCTGATAATGTAATCGATCCATTATATTTATCTGTGATTATCTTATCTGTATAAAGACTAAGGCCTAGACCTTCATAATTTAATTGCTGGGTGTCTGTAGCCCTTGAAAAAGGTGCAAATATCTTTTCTTTAGCTTGAGCCTCAATACCTTCACCTGTATCAGATACGGTAATATGTGTTTCTTTCTTATCGCCTTTTACTGCAACATCAATACTGTCTCCGGCTTTTGAAAATTTAATTGCGTTATCCATCAATGAAGATAGAACATGTCTTAAGCTCACTTCATCAATTTGGGCAGTGATATCTGGCTGTATCATAGTTGAGAATCGAATTTGTTTTGATTGTGCAAATTCACGATACTTTTCAACAGCCTCAGAAACAATATGTTCAAACTGTGTTGTATCCAAAGCAATGGCTGAGGTTTGAGTTTCGATAGCACTCAAAAAGGCCATTTTTGAAACAATATACTTAATTGATGAAAGCCCGTTACTGAAAGTTTTTCCTCTTGGAACTGCCTGAATTTGCTGTGCATAGCGATCAATTTCTAGGATATCATCTTGTATTACACCGCTACCTTCACGAATGAGACTTGTCTGAGCATTGAACACCTCTTTTTCAAGATTTAATTCTTGGTTGGCGTATGAGGTGACAAGTCTTTGCTGGAAAAGATTCCTGTAAGCTAGCAATAGGCCAAACGCACCAGCAAGATACACTATAAGTTGCGTCGAAAGAACAGCTGGATTAATGGTAAACTTCTTAGTCCATACAAAAAGTACATTCACAAATATTGCGAGTAAAAGAACGCTTACTAAAGGTACGATTACCGCACGCTTTGAACTAAATTTGAGTAAACTTGTGTCCTCTAAAGTCTGAGCCTGGAGCCCGTTCGAAACCTCAGTTTTTTGAGAATTTTCGAGTATAGTACTCACATCCTGGGAAAGCTTATTGAGTCTAGTGCTTATCGCAGAGCTAGTCTCTTTAGATATCGCGTTATCAAAGCCTAATAGTTCTACAGTAGACTTCATAGTAACAATCGGTGTATTTAGGTAGTGAGTGGATAGATCGATGAATTTCTTTCTTTGAGTTTCAGTCTGTTTAAAGCGCTCTTTTAAGGCCGCAAACTCTAGACGCACTTTCTTTTGTATGAGAGCCTGTATGCCATAGAAGATTGCCAGTATTATCAAGATGCTGATAAGCAAGAACGGTGATGCTTTTGCTATGGCTACTGGAACCGCAGAAGCACCTAGATTAAATGTCCTGAATATAAATTCTACCGGCTTTTCTAGGACTGAAGGAATAAACCGTTGTAATACAAGCGGCGTATACGGAGTTGGTCCCGTCCTTATGTTTGCAGTCGTCTCAGGAGGGGTTGGAGTTTCTGGAGTTTCTGGGGTTGTTGGGGCTGTAGTTTCTGGAGTTTCTGGGGTGGTTGGGGCTGTAGTTTCTGGGGTTGTTGGGGCTGTAGTTTCTGGGGTTGTAATAGAAAGAACGACACCTGTATCGCCTGAGCTATTGTCCGCTTGATACGTATCACCATCAAATATGATGTTTGCATTAAAAGCTATATTCTGCTGTGAAGTAGCAGCATATACCACTCCTTTTTTGGGCTTTTCTTGCGGCACAAGACCTGTGGCGGGGACCTTAAACGTTACTGTTTTTTCATAGCTTGAAGCCGCCACGAAAGTCTGGTTATTCCAAACTACCTTACTTCCTTCAACGGAACCACCAGCTGACGAACTGACATAGGCCAAACCACTTGGTATTGTGGCCTCAACGGTCGCACCAGTTATATTCCCCCTCCCCTCAGGATCAATATTTGCCTTATTCTGTATATTAAGACTATACGTTATGTTATCCCCTCTAGTTATACTTGTTCGATCTTTGGTGATTGAGAGTTTTACATCTTTAAAACATTGGGTTTGAGCAGGTTGATCTACTACAACTTCCGTTATCGTATTATCTATTAAACTATCGTCTGGAATATTTACTACTGCACTAGATAATGACGCTATGCCAGCAATATCACAATAACTTTTAGTATTTGTTTCGTAACAATACTGAGCTTCATCCGCATCAGCTACAACTGTCGCATACGGAAGGTTACCATTTGCCCAAGGACTAGTATTGTATACCGTTGACTCAACATCGATGATCAATTGTTCATTTCCTACATACGGTATCGACGATAAATCAAGATAACCTAGTTCTTTTATGTCCTGTTTTTGTATTAATATTTGGCCGGCGCTATTTTTAACTGTCACGTAGTAGTTTTGGAAATCATACATGCTGGCGTTCGATAACTTAGCGCGCTTCCAATTAAACGAATGGGTATTGCCGTCACAGTAAAAATCGTCTGCATTAAGACTGACGGTTTGCGTAGTTTTCGTTGTTCTGCAAGGAGATTCAGCAGTGGTCTTATTGTATGTCCACACATATCCAGATGCCCCAATACCCCACATACATGAACCGTCTGCAGCATATCCCACGTCACCACTATTACCGTCGTTAATCTCGTTCCAATATTTTATTTTTGGGAAATCATCACATAATCCTGGCTTATCCCAGTCGTAACATATTGTTGCACCTCCTGTGCGAGCCGATGTAAGTGCACCGTCAGCAGTTTTATATAAAGCGAAGTAAGATCGTTGATGCCCGTCCGCTTCATTCGTTATATTTGTAATATCCGAAGACATCGTCCATGGAAAATATAGCCATTGCGATGGAAACAGCGTAGGTGAGCTGGGATCGCTTAATGCTGCTCCTGTAGAAAGGTCGAAACAACTGATGCCTGGATCGAACGCTGAATAAAAACCTGCGAGGCCTGCCGACAAGCATATCCCCTTATCGGTCCCCCCAGGATTTTTCCATGTGAATAGTCCATACGGCCGTTCAGTACCAAGTCCAGTAAAATACCGAGCCGGACCGCCATTAAGAGGCCACCCTGTGCATACCTGATTTAATACAACGTCATAGCAAGCTAGACGAGTACCTTGATCACGCTGAGTCCCAGTCGGGGCAAAAAATTCTGGGATACTTGTGTTGCCAGTTCGATAGTTTACAAGCCAGTACATTTTATCGCCGCTCACAACGTGTTTTCCAGTAGTCTCATACGAACCTGCATGTTCAGACAATTTATATGTTAGGGTTGCAGCATTAGACGTCGCGCTGTAACCAGAACATGAAGCATTGGTCTCAAGATCAAAACAAACAACCGTTTGATAAGTTCGATCGGCATCATTGGCGTGTCCATACAGTTTAGTACCCAATTGAACAAAGCCTGATATTAGAGCGGGATTAGAACCCGTAGGAGCAGTGCTCGAACCTAATATTGTGAATCCACAATTTTGAAATAAGGATAAGTTAATACAAGTAACCCCATAGTTATTGCCGCTTTGACCTGGTATGTACAACTTACCCGTATCAGAGTCTAAGACGTGCTGTAGATCTTTAGGAGTGCTGATGTTCCTGGTTCCAGTACCTAGAGCAGTGGGCACTTCATTAGTTCCATCTGCGGATAAATAAGTTGGAAATGTGACGTCGCTACAGCTTGCGTACGTTTTTAAATCAAAACAGTCCATAGAGACAGAGGAGGTAGTTGCCCGCACTGCTTTATAAATTATAAATACCTTATCGTTATAAATAATCGGGGATGAGGGTACATTGCCGTTGGTTATTAATTGTCTTTCATCAAGAGGCTGAATTAGAGCCTTTTGAGAGACAGGGTTTAAATCGTCAGTAGTACCAGTCTTAATTTTAATAAACGTTACGGTAGTTGGATCATTTGGTAATGTTGAGCTATAGACGCGACTATCGGCAGCCGTAGACCTAGAATCAATCGAATACTCCGCTGTCCAACCTTTTGGCAAATTTAATTGACCATTGAACTCCTGGTTCTCATCTATTTCTTCAATAATACTTCCGTCTACTGCATCGGATGGATAATTTAATTTTAGGCTTTTTTGCCACGTGACTTTTTCGCCGGGACTCGCATTAACGTTACTCGTTTCCGTCTTTGCATCAGAAACAATAATAATGTCATTCTTAATCTTTGCTGGTTTTTTATTATGTTGAACAGCATAGATAATTACCGACAACAATATAAAAAAACCTCCAGCAATGATTAGTCCAATGCGCATTTTTTTATTATTTATTTGTTTTATGGACTTGCGGAGCTTGTTGCATTGACGAAGGACTATATCTTTTATTTTCATAGTCCGCTACCTATGCCATTAATCTTATCTAGGTAGTTAGGAAAGCCATCGCAGTCCGAATCATCGTCACCTAAATTTCCGTTATTTACCGCGTTATAACTCAATGGACAACCCTGGCCCCGGCCAGTATCTTCTGCTGAGTTTAGGACACCATCTCGGTCATAATCTAAATTTCTACCAGGAATCGGATCGTCTGAGTTATAGCGCTTTGGTAGTGAATACATGTTGACGAACCTTTTGCCAAGTTCAAGCTGGCTTGATTCGGTTAAGTGTATACTGTCATAACCTCGCTTTAAGTCTCCTGTTTCTACGACGTCTACCTTTTGCTTATATGCCTGGTCGTTATCGGCGACAAATTGCATTGCATCTCGTACTTGTCTATGTCTGTCAGCATACACTGCTTGTTGAGATTCAGTAACTGAAAAAGCAAGAGGGTCAAGACTTCCAGCCCACGGCGCGCCACAGTAGTTGCCTGTTACAGGGTAAGACTCCTCGATGCACTGCTTTAATGATATTTTTCCTAGTACAATATGCGCCGCGGGATGTAGCTTGAAATCATTGCGGATTGCCTGTGTCAGACTAAGTAAGTTTTGTTTGTAAGCAGCTGCATACTCAGTTTGTAGTGTGTCGGTTTCGCCCTGCATCCATAGGAATCCGTCAATGGTGTATTTCTTACCTTGAGATCGTAACTGCTCAGTAAGCTGATCATACTCTGTTTTCAATCTATAGTAACTCTTCTGTCTTGTTTGTGCATCGGCTGAGTTCCAATCATATGGAATAAACTGGCTCGTAGATTGTGCAAGAGACTGAAAGCCGTAGGTAACTTTAAGGATAATAACTTTACGTCGTCCCTTGTCGTATAACGTTCGGCCGGCACCCAGTTCAGAACCAAAAAGTCCCCCGCGCTGAGTACTGTTCAAATTTTTTAACTTATTAAGCGTTACACCCGAACCAGAGTCAATCCATCCAGCGACACTCTCACCGTTAAAAATAGTCAGCCAATCGACAGCGCTGCTTGGTCCTTTTCCATCTGCTCCAGCCCACCAAAATTTGGTGTCCACATCTGCAGGATGATCTTGCTTATCGAATCCTGTACCGGCTGGGAGCTGACTTCTGAATGAGTTAGTTCCCTCAGCGTTAGATTGACCAGCAATAATAAATATCGAGTATGGCTCATCATCACTATCAGCAAAAATAAATCTTTGCATCGTATCAATGTAAGAGACAAAAAATAAAACAGCGACCAATAAACCGCATAAGACTACATATTTCCTGTTTATAGCTCTCACCACTCTTGTATTATACAGTTAATTGTAGTGCTTAAATTCAATAAATGCTGTATTTCTTATATACAGTGGTAATTAAGATTATGTATATAAAAATCCACCATACAATTTGCTGGTGGATTTATGTAAAGTTTCTTCTGGTCGGGTCGAACATACCCTATACGAACTATTGAACCATCTGTTAGTAGAATACTCAGACGAAGCTAAAAGTATCCTAGATGATCTTAGAAAAGCTTGTAGTTCAAAAACAATGATGGTTCAGATTGAAAACTTAGTATATATGTGCGATATTATAGAGATGAAAGACATTCTACTCTTGTTATCGGCTGTTATTACTATTAGTGCAGTAATTCCTTATATTCGTGACATTCTTAAGGGCAAAACAAAGCCTAACATCGTGTCTTGGTTAACTTGGACATTGCTCACTGGGCTAGCAACGGCAGCTCTTATCTCAGCTAACGAATATCGTGCCGCTTTCTTTACTGGTGCCGCAGGGATAGCGACAGCATTAGTCGTAATACTTGGGCTGAGGCATGGGTATGTTAAGTACACTAAATTCGATGTAATGTGCCAGCTTGCAGCAGTGGTTGGACTCATTCTATGGCAAATTTTTAACACGCCTCTTATAGCAGTTTACGCAGCATTAACCATAGATCTAATAGGTGCTTTACCAACGTTTAAGCATTCTTGGCAAAAACCCTTTGAAGAAACATGGACCACGTTCGCTTGGTCGGGTTTCGGGGCACTAATAGCATTGTTCGCCTTTGAGTCCTATAGCTGGACTAATCTTTCATACCCAGTCTACATAATGCTAGTAAACATTCTTATGAGTGCCACTATTCTAACTGCAAGACAAAGAACTCAGAAACAATAATATTACGACAGCATTTAACAGAGCTAGAAAAACTAAATCCACCATTTGAATAAATGGTGGATTTAAGTAAAGTTTCTTCTGGTCGGGGTGAAAGGACTCGAACCTTCGACCTCGCGGTCCCAAACCGCGCGCGCTAGCCAACTGCGCCACACCCCGATGCCACGTGTAACTGCACTATTATAACCTGTTAACAGCGGTACGTACAGTACAAAAATTAATCAGTCCTGTAGTAGTTACTGTCAATAAGCTTTTCCATGGGCTTCCAGATTTGGCGGGCTTTCTTATGAGTCAAAGTACTGAGCTTCAGAAGAATAATTAGAAGCATCGTAAGTCCTGTGCATAGTAATGCAGTAACAATCCGCAAGATGAAGCTTGTACCCGTATCCAAAAGAAGGACGAAAGAGAGAGTAATTGAAAAAAGCATCAGGATAATCATCCATTCATTGCTGTATACCTTATCCTCTAGCTGCATTGTAAGCATTGTACGATTTTGCTGATTAGCAACGAGTTTATCTAACAATGCTTCTACTTCTTTTTCATTCTTTCCCTTGTATTCTACGCAATAAGTAATAATACGTTCATACGCAACTTCTGCAACTTTTCGATGATTACGAGTATTACTTTTTACATAGTTTGTAAACATATTCCTGATATCTGAACCTAGTTTTTCTGGATACTCTTTAGTGCTTAGAACCATAGCAAAGATGGCGTTGGATTCAGATCTAACTAATCTATGTAACTCATTAATACGACTCTTCTGCTCACTTAATATTGGGGATATATAAAACCCGTATAGGAATGAGTTTACGGAAAATAGAGTCAGGGCTCCACCTGCAAAATTTTGCCTTGGCAATATCAATGCCAATCCGACAAAGAGTAGGAATAATATAACGAAGTACCAGCTTAATCGAATCTTTAATAATAGTATATCTCGCATATGCTTACACTATATCAAATGGGTGATATGCGAGCCAAATATATATTATTTTGCAAACTCTATAGCACGGGTTTCACGAATAACATTGACCTTGATAGTACCTGGGTACTGCATTGTACTCTCAATTTTGTTAGCAATGTCTCGAGCGAGGCGAATTGCAGAAAGATCGTCGACATTTTGAGGACGGACAAAGACACGCACTTCACGACCTGCACTAATCGCATATGACTTATCAATGCCTTCGAATCCGTTTGCAATGTTCTCAAGTTCCTTCATACGCTCACCAAAGTTTTCAGCACTAATGTTTCGTGCTCCAGGTCGTGATGCGCTAATTGCGTCAACAACACGGATAATGATTGCTTCGACACTTGTAGCCTCCACATCGTCATGATGCTGCTCAGCGGCTTGTGCAACTTGTTCTGGGGCACCGTACTTACGTAATACTTCGCCACTAATGTGGTGATGCTTGCCTTCAACCTTGTGAGTAAGAGCCTTACCAAGGTCATGTACTAATGCTGCATACTTTGTAATGCGCACATCTGCTCCAACTTCTTCAGCTATAACACCAGCGATATGTGCCATTTCAGTTGAATGCTTAAGTACGTTTTGGCCGTAGCTAGTTCGATACTTTAGTTCACCAAGGAGCTGAAGTATGTCTTTAGGTATACCTATAACTCCAACTTCGCGTGCTGCATCTTCACCTGCCCGTATAACGTCTTTCTGTACGTTCTTTTGGGCTTTCTCAACAATCTCTTCAATTCGTCCAGGATGAACTCGTCCGTCCTTTAAGAGCATCTCTAGAGCTTGACGAGCAACTTCGCGTCGTACAGGATCGAAAGAGCTTAATATGATCATACCCGGAGTATCATCAACCATAATGTCAACGCCAGTTGCACGCTGAAGTGACTGAATATTACGGCCCTCTTTCCCGATTATGCGGCCCTTCATTTCTTCATCTTCAAGCTTAACTGCAGTTACTGTTCTCTCTGCAGTCACTTCGCTTGCCATTCGTTCCATGGCAGTCGTAATGATAACAGCGGCTTTTTCATCTGCTGTTTCTTTTGCTTCATTTTGAAGTTTGATAACAAGTCCTGTGAGATCATTTTTTATATCTCGTTCAGTCATTTTAATAAGCTTTTCAGCTGCATCTTCTTTAGTTAGTTTTGCAACTTTTTCTAGCTTCTCTTGTTGCTTGCGACGAATTTCACGAATCTCGTTCTTAAGATCTTCTACTTCATCTTCGCCTTTGCGTAAAGCCTCATTTCGTTTATCGAGCTGATCGAGCTTCTTATCAAGAGATTCTTGGCGTTCTAAAAGACGCTGTTCAATATCTTTAATTTCTCGACGACGAGATTGCTCATCCTTGCGAGACTGCTCTGCTACACGTTGGGCCTCTTCTCGAGCTTCTTCTAGCTTCTTGTCGGCCTCTTTCTGAGCTTTTTTAAGTTCTTTTTCAGCTGCATCTTGTGCTGTGCTGACTTTTCTCTTGCTTAATGTAGTGCTTGCTCCAAATCCAACAGCAAGCCCAGCCACTGCTAGTCCAATGGTAATTGGGTCCATTTATTAGTCCTTTCTATCTGTTAGCACCGTAATGACATCACTATCACTTCTTTAGTCGTACGGGTAACTGTCTTGTCAAAAATTATAATTATAGTAAAAATTCGCAGATTTTAATAAAAACCTACCTATAGAATAGCACAGTCTCTCTGTCAAAAGGATTTATAAAGCTTCTTTATTTTCTCTGCTTCGTAATGTGTGGCTCGCTGCCGTACTCCGGTACAACAACCTTTTGGTCACTTCCATTTATAATTTTTTGCAAAGATTCTTCCAGCCATGCTTCTCCTGATTCGCTAATAATAGGGATTTGCAGACTACTTGCTAGTGCATTAGCCACGCTCATACCAATCCTAAGCCCCGTAAAGCTACCTGGTCCTCTATATATAATGATGCCCTCGATATTGGACCAATCACTACCCTGTGAGCTTAATAGATCCTTAATCTTATGATGGATCGTTTCTGCCAATTGTCGGTGTGCTTCCCAACTTACGCTATCAATTAGTTTTGAGTCGTCGTATAGTGCAATTTCAGCTTCTGGTTTATCTGTTCTAAGTGCAAGAATGATCATAGTTAAGTTTCTAGGCCTTTCATGAGATAGCTTAAACTTTCTGGATAATGAATACTAAATTCCCTCGCCTCTTCTCCAGTCTTTCTAATATTAATAGTAACCCGCTCTTTAGGTAATACATCCTTCACGACATGTGCCCACTCAATAACTGTAATAGTTCTGTCATCGGTTAGAGATTCTACGAGCTCGTGACGCAAAAGTCCTGGATCGTCAAGGCGATAAAAGTCATAATGCACCATTTGCAATGCGCCCGATGAGTACACTCGGCTTATCGTAAATGTAGGGCTCATAACTCGGTCAGTGCTACCAAGACCTTCGGCCAGTCCTCGAGTCAACGCAGTCTTACCGCCACCTAAGTCGCTTATCAGCTCAATAACTTCACCACCTTTAAAATGCGAGCCAATTTTTTTACCTACAGCTTCGGTTTCAAGAGCGCTTTGAGTATTTATGAGTCTGTGAATATCAGTTGTCATATAGCATGAATATTACCTGTTGTTCTCTGTTATCGCAATAGGGTAGTGCATGAATTGCAGGCTAGATGTATACTAAACCTTGTTATGTTAGTGCTTAGTAAAATGATCTTACAACGACCAGTTATGAGCTTACGTACCAGCAGCCAGGTTGCTACTGCCACGCAAGCTATTATTAATCCAAACAATCTGCGCATTGAAGGATTTTTTTGCGCTGATTCATTAGAACGAAGTAAGCAGCTTGTCCTTCTCCATAAAGATATTCGTGACGTGCTTACTGCCGGTCTTATTATTGATGACCACGCTGACCTTGCAGAGCCCGAAGATCTAGTTCGACTTAAGAAGATTATTGACCTCCATTTTGAGATCATTGGTAAAAGGGTTAGGACCCAAAGCAAGAAACGCCTAGGCAAGGTAGTGGATTATGCCGTAGATCCAGAATCAATGATGATTAAGAAAATCTATTCGAGTCAGTCACTTGTCAAACACTTCATGGGTGGAACGCTCAGCATTGATCGCAACCAAGTAATTGAGATAACCAATAAAGAGATCATTGTCCAGGATGCGGTAGAAAAAGCTGAGGAAACAGTCCCAATTTTTAACACCCAACCTGCTAGTTAAATATCT
The DNA here is from genome assembly GCA_943354005.1 of uncultured Candidatus Saccharimonas sp. Lineage (GTDB taxonomy): Bacteria > Patescibacteriota > Saccharimonadia > Saccharimonadales > AWTP1-31 > CAJAXB01. The sequence goes on along the minus strand of CALRBE010000005.1, from coordinate 68,844 downwards.
AGGGCCTGTTTTACATCCTGATAGTTATAGCCTTGGCGTATAAGGTAGGCAAGTAGCTTTTGGTCATCTTGGTAACGGGTTTGGCGACGCTTACGAACTACTAGTTCGCCTAACATTGAAATATCATCATGATCATCGGCTTCAAGAACAGAACGAATAATATCTTCTGAGACACGTTTTATCTTAAGCTCCTGGGTAATTCGACGATGACTGGCAGATTTGAGCTGACGTCTATTTTCAGCCCACATAGTTGCGAATTTACTATCGTCAAGCCAGTTGCGCTTAGTCAAGCGTTCAACTATCTGATCGATTTGTTCAGGATCATATGCTTTTGTTTTTAGATATTCTCGTATCTCCCATTCGCTTCGCAATCTTCTGGAGATTAGACCAAGCGCCTTATTGTATCCAATATCGAGGACTGAGGTGTCCTTGTAGGCTACGAGTTCTTGTTCTGTAATATCTTGACCTTTTTTGATGCCACTATCTATTAGCGCGGATTCACTAAGGCCGAATGAAAACACATCGTCAACAAATACCGAATAGCGGCTATGGTCTTTGACCTGTTGCTTAATAGCTGTAATACGCATTTAGATACTAGTTTTCGCCAAGGATTATAGTGGCTTCTTCGGCGATTACCTGAGTTTCAGTTTTTTGCTCTAACTCGCGTTGGTCGCATCTCATACCGTATCTCCTTGTAGTGAAGTGTGACTATGCTTCTTTTGTTACGGCTTCAGTAACTTTTTTAGCTAATTCATCTAGAACTTTAGGGTTCTCTTCAAGATATTTCTTTGTTGCTTCACGTCCTTGACCAATTTTGGCGTCATTATAAGCAAACCAAGCTCCTGACTTTTCGACAATATTATGGGTCACAGCAAGATCTAATACATCGCCACTACGTGAAATACCTTGATTGTACATAATGTCGAATTCAGCCTGCCTAAATGGCGGAGCAATCTTATTCTTTACAACCTTCACTCGCGTTCTGTTACCTATAATAGCTTCGCCCTGTTTAATCTGTGCAATGCGTCGAATATCTACTCGAACTGATGCGTAGAATTTAAGTGCATTTCCACCTGTTGTAGTTTCAGGGTTTCCAAACATAACTCCGATTTTCATACGAATCTGATTAATAAATATAACCGTAGCTTTTGATCGGCTAATGACTCCTGTTAGCTTACGGAGTGCTTGGCTCATAAGTCGAGCCTGTAGTCCCATATGACTATCTCCCATATCTCCCTCAATTTCAGCTCGAGGCACAAGAGCCGCGACTGAGTCGACGACAATAAGGTCAACTGCATTACTGCGGACTAGTGTCTCAACAATCTCGAGAGCTTGCTCCCCATTGTCCGGTTGGCTGAGAAGTAGATTCTCAACGTCTACGCCAATACGCTTGGCATACGCAGGATCAAGTGCATGCTCAGCATCGATAAATGCCGCTGTGCCACCCATACGTTGAACTTCAGCGATTGCATGAAGTGTTAATGTCGTTTTACCACTTGATTCAGGTCCATATATCTCAACAACTCGGCCTTTAGGAATACCACCGCCTAGTGCAATGTCTAGAGAGAGGCTACCGGTTGGGATACACTCGACTTTTTGCTTATGCGCATCCCCCATTTTCATAATGGAGCCTTTACCGAACTGTTTTTCAATTACTTCAAGAGCCAGGCCAAGGGCCTTAGCTTTTCCAGTTTCCGCTGGTTCAGTCTTTGCGACTTTTTCTTGTTTAACTTTTTTATCTGCCATTTTTCTACCCTCCTACTTATAAAACCTATGTTTTTTCGTTTTCACATCGCATCACTACGTTGTGTACTAAATAGTATAGCAAGCTCTATTGCAATGTTAATTGCTTATGGTTATTTTCATAGCAAAAGAGTTATGGCTTATACTAGATAATAGTTATGCGAATATCCGATACGTTAGTCCTACAATTAGTTGCAACAACCCGTAAACTCTCTGAGGATCAGGTTGCGGATTTGCGCGCTCAAGAGAAGGCTACTAATAGGCCTATGCAGGATATCGTAACAATGTCTGGTCTCGTCAGTGAGGCGGATTTGGTTAAGTTATACGCGCGTCACATCAAGATGCCGTACATCGACTTGGATTTGCTATCGATAAATCTTGAACTTCTCAAGAAAATACCTGAACGTATTGCTCGAAGGTATAGTGCAGTCGTATTTAGTATCAATACTGATGGAAGTTTCAACGTGGCATGCGCTGAAAAGCTAGATGACAATATTATAAGAATAATTGAGAAGTACACTAAAAAATCAATTCAGGTAAATCTAGCTACTCAAGCCGGCATTGAAAGATGGCTTAATCAATATCGAAGTCTCGATAGTCAAATAGGGCCAATAGTTAAAATAAAAAAAATGCCTATTATCGGAAAAAACTCAGGCTCAGGTGAAGAATTAATAAATGAGCTTCTGAAACAAGCCCTTAATCTAAGCGCTACAGATATTCATATTGAGCCTTATGATAATCATGCGCAAATAAGATTTCGTATAGATGGTAGATTGCAAGGTTTTCATCCGTTATCTTCAGGCCAGTACGGTGCTCTGTCGGATTTTCTAATGAATGACTTAGCAAACTTAAGTAAAGATAATAGAACGAAACCAAAAGAAGGTTTTTTTCAGTACATGCACGAAGATACCGAATTTCAGATTGATGTGTCAGTCCTACCAGTACTAGATGGACAAAAAATCTATTTGCACATGCAAGCTAGAACTTCTTCTATCCCAAGTCTTGAATCGCTTGGTCTCTGGGGGCCAGCGCTGACAAGAACTAAGAGTATTCTCTCGCACAACAATGGGCTCATTTTAGTAGCTGGACCTGGTAAATCAGGTAAAACATCAACGCTTCATTCATTCCTTCGTACAATGCACTCAACGCACGTCTCGATGATAGCTATAGAAGATGAGTTATCATTTTCGGAGCCTTACATTTCACATGTTACGGTGGGAAAGAAAAATGGCATGTCCTGGAGTACAGCATTTGCAGCCAGCGTAAAACAAGATCCGGACATAATTCTTCTTCAGAGGCTACAGGATTCTCAAACTGCAAAATATGCCATTGCAGCTTCTGAAGATCGTCAACTAATCTGTAGTGGTATAGTGGCTTCTTCAGCTCCAGCGGCTGTTTCTAAGCTCAGGAGTTTATCTATACAAAATCATGATATCGCACACGTCCTCCGTTGTATCATTGGGCAGCGACTTGTTCGTTCCTTATGTCAGAACTGCAGGATCAAAGTACCTGCCGATGAAACGACTGTCAAAAGAGTCCAAGCTATTATAGAGCAATTCCCTCTCTATTCTTTTGAAGATATTCACTTGATTGAAAAAGCAGCCGCTTCTTCGGGCATCGGGGGTAGCGATAGCCTCGTAACTACAAATAATAAAATACAGTCGATATGGGAGCCTAACCCTGAAGGTTGCGACAGCTGTAATGAAACCGGATTTACAGGACTCATTGGTATCTTTGAAGTAATGCAAATGTCCACAACCCTTAAAGCGTCCATTGTAAAGGGTACAGACACTAAAGATATTACAGCTCGCGCTATTGAAGAAGGGATGATACCTTTTGCAATTGATGGTCTTATTAAAGTTTTTCGTGGACTAACAACACTTGATGAAATAGAGCGGTCTCAACAATCCGCATATTGACCATGAATTTCTTACGTTTATAATGAACAATAGAACATTCAATATACTCACGAAAGGTTAAACATGAAATTACGCAAAGAAGAAAGAGGATTTACGATCATTGAACTAATGGTGGTTATCCTAATTATTGGTTTTCTTTCATTCTTATTGCTCTCTACATCGAGTAGCTTTAAGCAGAAAGAACGTAACAATGAACGTCAAAATGACATAAAAGCAATCTATTTGCAACTTGAGAGCTACTTTGCGCAAAATGCTAAGTACCCAACACTTGCAAATATGAATGACGCCGCATGGCGTAAGACAGCGCTAAAATCAATGGAGAATGACTGGCTTAAGGATCCTCAAGGAAGTAATGAAGAGTTGGTGGATAAGCCTACTAAAAATATCTATGCTTATGACGTAAAATCAGCAGACAATACTCCTTGCGACAATACAGCAAAAGATTGTACACAGTATGTATTAACTGCGACCCTAGAAGGATCTGGTACATTCACTAGGAACAATACCAACTAGTTCTACTGGTATTGATTTGGAGCTTGGGGTTGCTGAGGAGCTTCGTACTGAGGTTGTGCATATTGTTGTTGTGGAGCTTGGGGTTGCTGAGGATGAGGCGCCTGCATTTTTAACTCGTGTCCAGAAATATAAAGTTGTCGGCCATCAAGGATTATCTTTGCGTAATGATCTGGGTTTGGACAATAGTCAAAGTGAAAGTTCTCTTGCTCTCCAGCAGTTTCCACTAGTAGCCTTCCATAGTTAAAGAAAGTAGGTAGAACACCTTTTTTTTCTACAGTAACATCATGAATTTCGGCAACGTTAAGCTGGGATATTTTTTTGTTGAACAGACTAATCTGTAACGTCTGTTTTATTGACTGGTCAGTTATCACAAAACTACTCTTGTAATAGATTATTGTAGCTATTAGCATGATGACGATCATGAAGCCCACGACAACAACCGTTAAAGCTCCTATTATCGCATAAATATCTGGGTTATCTTCTCTAGGAACAAGATCGCTCATTACGAATAGCAGTAATCCACCGGCCAATATCAGTCCGAGGACAGCAGATATATATAGTTTAATGATGCCAAAAGGATGTCTTTTGATAACAGCGACTACTTTTTCATTTGGATTTATTTTATTTAGAGTAATACTAAAATCTTGCTTAGATGATTGATGTTCCATATTACGCACATTATAGCATTACCAGCTATATTATTGGCCCTGTTTTTTACCAAGATGACGATAGGCTTTAGGGGTGACCTTTCGTCCGCGTGAGGTTCGTTCTATTAGACCTATTTGCATAAGGTACGGCTCGTAAAAGTCTTCAATAGTACTTCGTTCCTCAGCGGTTAAAGCGGCTAATGTCTCAACACCAACAGGACCACCATTGTAGTTATCAATTATTGCCAGAAGCAACATTCTATCTCCGGGATCTAGTCCTAACTCATCAACCTCAAGTAGTTCTAGCGCCTTCTGACTAATACTGGCGTCAATGATGCCGTCGCCATTTATATCAGCATAGTCGCGAACACGCTTTAGCAGTCGGTTTGCAATTCGAGGGGTTAATCGTGATCGTAAAGCAAGTTGTTCAGAAGCATCGGGAGTAATAGAGATCTGTAAAATCTGAGCCGCCCTTCGAATAATCTGTGAGACCTCTTCGTCTGAATAAAATTCTAGCCTGTGAATCATACCGAAGCGATCACGTAATGGTGCAGCAAGAGCTCCGGTTCGGGTTGTTGCTCCAATAAGAGTAAATTTAGGTATATCAAGCCGTAGACTTTTGGCGCTCGGTCCTTTACCTAACATTATGTCCAGTTTAAAGTCCTCCATTGCGCTGTAGAGAATTTCTTCTACAGTCCTGTGAAGTCTGTGGACCTCATCAATAAATAAAATGTCGCCTTCTTGCAAATTAGTCAGTAGGCTTGCAAGGTCACCGGCACGTTCAATCGCCGGGCCACTTGTAATTCTTATCTGGGCTCCCATCTCGTGAGCGATAACACTAGCCATTGTAGTCTTGCCTAACCCAGGAGGACCGTACAGAAGAATATGGTCTAATTGCTCACCTCTTTTTTTTGCAGCATCAATGGCAAGCTTCAGATTTTGTTTCAGTCGTTTTTGGCCTATGTAATTATCAAAATCCTTCGGTCTAAGAGTCTGGTCAAGCTCTTGATCAACTTCAACCTCATCAACCGCCATTGCACTTACTATTCTTTCAATTGCCATACCTATTATTTTACGTTATTACAAGAAGAGCGTCGAATAAACTTACCTTTCAAGCTTATTGTAATTATTCATAGATTATGGTACAATATACTTATTATGATTCATAAACCCGATTTTTACCGTCCTTTAGACATTGCCTATATAGACCAGCTCAACGAAGTGATTCATGATTTAAGTGATTCTGAGAGTTATATTAGGCCGCTCGAATTAGGCCCTATAAGAAGGTTTCGTGTTATGAGTGTTGAATCTAGTGTTGCTGTTATGGATAGGGTAAAGAATGATCCTGAGCACGTCACCATAGAAGAGATGCTAAGCCAATCACCTGCAGACAAGCAGATTGCAGCAGTGCCTTATGATATAAAATTTCTACCTATTGGTGAGCGTCTTGGTAAATCTCGCACTCCAATTGAATTAGAGGCAAGATCTCAAGGCTTCAACAAAAGAAAAGGTGAATATCGAGGTATTCGCGGATTATCATTAGAACTCAGAACGATTAAAGAAGATCAATTTTTACCTACTGAATTTAAGCGTACAGCTAAGATGCTTGGAGCAACTAAATTTCAAGATACTCCCCAGAATATAATATTTGGCTGGCTTGATCTAGCTACGGAAACCGAAGAGATGACTCGAAGACGTGAGCTCATTCTTAATTCTTTTCTGACAAAAATCGGGGGAGTTTTACTAGAACCGATTGAACTCGGTACAATTTAAATTACTTTTTAAGTGCTTGTCGGATACGTTCTTCGAGCGGAAGATCTTTCGGTATACCAGTTAGAGTTGTGTGTGCATCGGCATCACTGTAGCCAAGAGCTACGAGCGCTTGAATAGCTTCATCCTGCGTTTCGATTCCTCCGCGGTGCACTATGTTGTCCGCAGCAGCACCAACACTAACACCAACTTTATCGCGCAGTTCCACAACAACCTGTTCTGCAGCACGTCTACCGACACCTTTTGCAGTCTGAAGAAATTTAACATCCCCATTGGCTATTGATTCTTTTACTCGTTCGTCCGAGCCAATATCTAGGATTGAGAGCGCTACTTTAGGCCCAACATTCTTAACCTGAAGAAGCTGTTCGAAAAGATGTTTAGTAGTTTTAAGCCTAAAGCCAATAAGGTCGTAGGTATCTTCTTTGATATTTTCATAAATATACAACTTTGCTTCTTTTCCAGCTGACAACACCCCCTGATCGGTAGACGTGACTAATACTCCATAGCCTACGCCATGAACATCCAGGATTATCATTTTATCAGCATGTTCTGTAACTATTCCTGTTAATGATGCGATCATATCTACTCCCCTACTTGGTTTATTGTATTGTACAGTAAATCTATATTAAGAGATTCGTAAAGTCATACTGCAGCATATTGCGGCCGCTAATGCATCTGCTGCGTCATCGGGCTTAGGTATTTCTTTAAGCTGCAGTAGTACGCGAACCATTTCTTGAATCTGTTTTTTATCAGCCCCGCCATAGCCTGTCACTGCTTGTTTTATTTGCATAGGAGTAAATTCGTGTAGCTCTAGCTCGTGCTGCATCCCTAGCAGCAACACTACTCCCCGGGCCTGTGAAACAGTCATAGCCGTAGTTACGTTACGTGCAAAAAAAAGTTTTTCGACAGACATTACTTCAGGCTTAAATTCGAGAATAATTGATTTTAGTTCATTATATATTGTAAGCAGTCGAACAGAGTCATCTTCGTGAACTGGAGTTCTTATTACTCCAGCATCGACAAGCTTCATCTTGGAAGATTTATCAACATCAATAACGCCAAAACCCAAGATACCAGTTCCTGGATCAATTCCCAATATTCTCATTGTCTACTTACCATTATGCTGTCATTATAGCTCGCGACAGTGCTATCAGCTAGTCGATGGTAACGTCGTCGGCTATATCAAAGTTAACGTAGGTATTCGTAACATCGTCTTGAGCCTCAAGCGCGTCCATGAGTCTCATGATCTTGCCAGCAGTACTATCTTCAGTAATTTCAATAGTTGTATTAGGGATATATGTTAGCTCTGCTTCTGTTATTTCAATTCCTATTTTTTTCAAACTATCGCGTACTTTTGCAAGTTCTTTTGGATCGGTATAAACAACGCTTTCGTCACCCTCTTCAACCATATCCTCAGCGCCAGCATCTAAGGCTTGTAGCATAACGTCGTCACCACCACCCTGAATGCGAATCATGCCCTTTCGATCGAATTGAAAAGCAACAGCACCTTTTTCTGCGATATTGCCGCCATGTTTATTAAAAGCTAGCCTTACTTCTGGATAGGTGCGATTAATATTGTCTGTGGCACATTCTACTAAAATTGCTACTCCCCCGGGGCCATAACCTTCGTACATGATTTCCTGGATCTGTTCACCGCCAAGCTTTCCACTTCCGCGATCAATTGATCGTTGAATGTTTGCCAAAGGCATATTGGCAGCTTTAGCCTTATCAATGGACAGACGTAGAGAGAAGTTCATGTCTGGATCCGTTCCAGTGCGGGCAGCAATAGCGATAGCACTGCCGAGACGTGTAAATATTGCTCCCCGGGCAGCATCTTTTGCTCCCTTTTGTCGCTTAATCGTTGACCACTTAGAATGTCCTGACATGTCTACTCTCCAATCTGTTGGTATATTAATTATTTTAACATCGGTAGTATGTTTTGACTACCCCTTGCACACTCCACATACAGAAAGACAGGTTTCGGGTTATTGTTGACTTAGATAAGCAGCAGGACTAATCTTAGTGTAATAATACGTAAATTATGTAGGTTATACATGGCTGAACAAACAACTCAACAAACAACAAATAATACAGTGCCTGCAGCCGCGCAGCCGCCAAATAATACATCGCCTGCAGTCGCACAACTGCCAAAAATTACAGATTGGCCTGGCGCTTGGGAAATCTATAAATATTCTAAGGCAGCGATTATGTGCAACATCAATACATTTGTTGTATTGTACCTTGCATCAATTATTCTTAACATCCCAGGCTTTTTACGAGCCTCTAATCCGAACGCAGTGCCATACTTATTAGCCTCCCTATTGAGTAATTTACTATTAATCGTAATTTCAATAGCTACTACTGTGGTTTATTTAGCAGGAGTTAATAATAAAAAAATTAGTGTTTCTGAATCATTAAAAAGTATCAGCAAATATATAGTCAATTATTTCATTGCAATCTTTATTATTGGATTAGCAGCTTTTGCTAGCATTCTACTCTTTCTAATCCCGGCATTCTTCGTAATACCTAGACTAGTGTTTGCACCTTACCTTGTAATCGATAAGAATATGGGTGGAGTAGATGCAGTACAAGCTAGTTGGAATATGTCAAAAGGTCATGTTAGTAAAGTATATGGAATTTTCGGATTGACACTCGCCATGACACTACTTGCCATTACAATCATTGGTATTCCTTTTGCTATCTATTTCACAGTTATGTACTCAGCAGCATTTGCAGTACTTTACAACTACGTAGTCAACAAAAAATAACAAAGATGCATAAATTAAATATGGGACAGCATTTATTGTTGCCCCATATTTTTTTATTACAGTGGTAACTCAAGCCATTGACAATTTGCGAAAAATATCGATAATATAAGGAGTTATTTACTAAAACGGGCCCATAGCTCAGCTGGTTAGAGCACCTGCCTTTTAAGCAGGGTGTCGTGAGTTCGAGTCTCACTGGGCCCTCCAAAATGCATATTGTTAAAACAGAGGCAAATTGCCTCTGTTTTTGTTACGATGTATATATGAAAAAAAATAGTTTCGAAAAGTTCATGCTTGTATTTGCTACAGTTGAGCCTATTGCTACAATTCCTCAAATTATTGCCGTATGGAATTCGTCAGGTTCACAAGGGGTTTCTCTTATAACCTGGGCTTTTTACACCATGACTTCAATAATTTGGTTTGCGTACGGAATAATACAAAAGGATAAGCCCCTAATTCTATCAGGTGCACTATGGGTCACCTCTCAAGGCCTTGTAGTACTTGGTATATTGATAAATTAGTAATTGGCGGATTAAACTAATTAGTTAACTATTTTTGTTGTTTCTTCATAGAATGTGGTTTTGGCGTAGCAGAGTGATTATCGTTGTCCCCCATACCAAATACTGATTTAGCAAAGTTTTGACTTATTTCGCCCTTTATAGTGGATATGTTAGTCCCAGCCGGTAATGTCTTAGCAAGTGCACGACCGCTTTTAAGTAGCTTCCACCCAAATATGATGCTGAATAAGCGAATAGCAAAGGTTACTAAGCTAGAAACTACTACTAATAATCCAATGATAGGTAATATTTTGAGGGCAGTTTTGGCTGAATCAAGATCGTATGCGAATGCCCCGGGACTGTTCGGGTCGTAGTTAATGTTGATTGTTTGTCCCTGAGCTAATGAGCAAGCGCTACTAGACCCACTTTTAGCCGTCTGTGAATATTCCTTACCACTAACTGAATACTTCGCTTGGACAGTACATGAGCCACTGTTAGAGCTGTTAGTATTGTCTGTGCTTGTATAAGAAGGCTGGCTTACGCTAACCACCGTAGCCGTAGAAGTCGCAGTTAGCTTATTAATGCCCATTACGCTTCCTATAAAGCCTGATCCAGCAATAAATACCACTCCTATGAAAATACCAATCAGCGAGCCAAAAATACCACTGCGTTTTTTACCCCCGAATGGATTGTCTATGCCAATAAAGCCGTCCAGTATTAGCAGTCCGCCAATTGCTTGTTGAGCTGCGGCGAATGTTGCTGGATTTTTGGATTTATAATTTCCTAAGAATTGTTGTGCTTGATTTTTTAAATTACGATAGAGCATTAGTTATTTCCTTGTTGTTTCGCTAAGTTATTAAATTTTTATTCTAGATATTCCAAAAGGTCTCTGTGGGCTGAGTATAGCATAAAGACTAAGAGAACATAGATTCTTTCGGATGCGGATATTGTACTGGTGTTGCTCTGACCTGTTATCAATTTGATCACCAAAATATATAATTTATTTCCTTTTTTCGAAATCTAAAAAAATATAGTCGACGTGTCACGAAGTGAAGTTTATTTTGTTTGCTATACTAGGCATATGAATGATCATGATGGAAAAGATATCCCTAGTAACGGTATGCGCAAACAGGGCGAGCAAGATAGAACGCAGGAGTACAAGTATACAAGAGATAACTTAGTGAACTCTATAGGTAGCCTGTTGGACACGGTCGCGGAATTGCAGTCCAGAAATGAAACTATTAACGGTTCCGTAATTATAGATGAGCCTGGGATAAGTAGGAGCGTCATAGATGATCCGTCAGCTGATGCAAAGTTTAATATGTTAACTGAGAAAATCAGACCTCCTGGTGTTTATTTCCATATTGATGAAAAAACAGGCGATCGTACACTTGTGATAATAGATGAAGTAAGAAAAGTTACTGAAATTATCGATAGCCCACAAGAACTAATGGTATCGGGTCCATTAGCTGGATATAGCGGTTCGGGTTCAAGCCAGTTAGCTTCATTTACTGAAACCTTACCGGATAGGTCGTATATTAGTTCAAATGTTATTTCCTCTGGCGGTCTTTACATTGACACATTTGATGGCAATAGCCATTCTAGTACTGCACCAAAAGATGCAGGACAGCTTCAGCTAATAGAGACTGTGTGGAGTCAAATTGAGGCGGACGTTCTTCCTAGTGAATAGCTGACTGCACCAATAAGTGACAATAGTCTTAAATTTTATTTTGTATCATTGCTACTGTATCGGATGGATTTTCAACTTCGACGACAAGGCGTTTAAAGTCTTCGTTTTTAAGCTCAATTACAATTGCCTTATCGGCGTGCCGTACGTCCCAAAATACTATATCGCCCCCGTCATAAAAGGTTCCAGCATAAAATATACCTGGAATTGCTGTTCCTGGAGCTCTTAATCCTTTTGGCATCTTCATTGCGCCCAAAGTTGCCTTTACGCTAATTACATTTTTAATATTTACGGTCAATTCGCTCCTCAGTGAGAATATTTTTGTTATTCCCTTTACATTTATAATGAGCTTATCTTGATTAAAAGAAATTTCTACCATTGTTATCCTTTTATTACAGATTGCTCATACATTGAAATCGTGATTGGATAATGTCTTACTGATTACTTATGCCGCTTCTTATGCTTAAGGCCTTTGCTGCTAGACCAAAGCTGTAAACAACTCATGAATACTGCCGCACCTACAATTACGCCCTGATATTGCACCAATTGGCCCCAAATTTCTGTCTTGAAGATTGAAAATCGGACACCAGGAGGCAATAGCGGAACCACTAGTAATAAAGCTGTCACTCCCGTCAAAATAGTGGGAACAATATTAATTATAAATGTTGGGCCAGTTACAGTTCGTCGCAAAAGTACAATCGTTAGTAGAGCAGGGAGTAAAAGTAGCGTAATAAGTACGAAAGATTCTGCTACGTAGCTATAGTTTGAATAGAACATCTGAGTAAGGTCAAGGACTGCCTTACTGGAAAAAGTTGCCAGGATACTGCCTGCACAAAGTGCCATAAAAACAAGTGCTGCCTTAGTGCGGAATAAAAGCATCAAGGCAATAGGTACTATAGCAATTAAGGCAATAAGAATAAGCGGATTCATACCACTATTCTAGCATGGTCTACAAGGTATAGTGTGTGTTATTAGGCGCCGATGCGGTCTTTGCGGCGTTTTGCTTTTGCGTTTTGTTCGATATATTCGATTATTTTTTCAGCCACGTTACGTCCTGTAACCTTTTCGATACCAAAACCAGGGCTTGGATTAACTTCAAGGACAAGTGGTCCTCTTTCGGATCGCATCATGTCAACACCACAGATTGAAAGACCCATAGCTTTTGCAGCACGAAGAGCAGTTTTTCGTTCTTCGTCAGTAAGCTTGACGATAGTACCCTCACCACCTTGGTGAAGATTAGATCTAAAGTCATCATCAAGACTCTGTCGTTTCATGCTTGCCACTACTCGGCCGCCAACAACAAAAGCACGAATATCCGTACCAGCAGATTCTTGAACGAATTCCTGTACTAAAAAGTTTACTCCTTCTACATAGAAGGCTTGCATTACCGCCTGAGCAGCTTTCTTTGTTTCAGCTAACACGACGCCGTTGCCATGTGTTCCACGTGCAACTTTAATTATAAGTGGTGCGCCACCGGCTTGCTCTACAACGTCATCTAGATCAGTTGTCTCTCTAGCGAACACAGTCTTTGGAATTCCAACGTCTGCACGTGCGAGTATTTGCATAGAACGAAGCTTGTCTCGAGATCGATTGATAGCTATAGAACTAGCGGTCGTATATACACCCTGCATTTCAAATTGCCGCACAATAGCCGTACCATACTTAGTAATACTTTGGCCGATTCGAGGAATGATTGCGTCAATATCAGTAAGATCCTCTCCACGATAGCGAACAACTGGACGACTTTTTTCAACAGTAACATAACATTCAGCATGGTTAATTACACGAACATTATGTCCGCGTTCAATAGCTATTTCCTTTAGTCTTTTTGTAGAGTAGTTTCCTGCTCCTCGGGATAAGATTGCAATGTTCATATTTAACTACTTTCTTCCTCATCGTGAGGTAGGTCAATTCCTAATTGCTTTTTAAGCTCTTTACGGTTAATGCCAGTGATCGCTGGATCAACAATAAAATCATTATTCAATAATTTACGCCCTATGAGGATAGGGTATACATTATTCTTACGATCCGCAAGACTAAAGCTGGCGAGGAGTGTTTTAGTACCGAGGCGGACACGTAACTTTACTTCATAACGTTTTTCTCGGTTTCCAAATGAATTAGTTACTTCAATTTGAGAAAATCTCTTTGTAGTTATACGCTCTACTTCGTAATTGCAGGCTGGATGGCCTTTTAATAGGTTGAAGCTAAGGGTATTGTCGTCATTAAGTTTAATGCTTGAGGCGTGCACAGAGGATCTAAAAGCCCCAGTATCGGTCTTTGCAGGTACGCCAAGAATGCCCAAATCAACAAAGTCCATTGATTCAGCTCTTCCAATAATTTCTTTCTCTGAGACCTTTTTTGAAACCATTACAATAACTTCCCTGCCCTTATCGTTTAATCATTTTTACTAGAGCATATTTTAACATACTTTTGTATTTTAAGCAATACCTTTTTACGCCGTAGTTTAGCGTTATTTGCTATTGTAATGCTGCCCTTATATAAACACAAATCTAGATAACGCAGTAGAGAGCTTTATGACATGATTTGATCTGTATTTCACTATCTGCATCTATAGTAAATATTTCACCATCTAATTGAATATTGAGCGGATTAGTCGTTATACATGAATACGTTTTAGTTCGCGCTTCATGTGCCATAATCCCTGCAACTGATTTAACAAGAGAACTCATCAGTTTAACGACGTTAGCATCTGAGGTGAATATTTCGAATAGTCCGTCATCTACTTGAGCCGTTTTAGACAAAGATAGGACCTTTGACATTTTTCCTACGTTACTGAGGATTATGCTCTGGTATTCAAGTGCATGATCTCCGACAATAATTGTAAAAGGTTTGTTCTTTACGAATGTTTTTAGAAATATGAGTAGTTCGTTAGTTGAATTTAGGTCAACTTCATTTAGGGCCTTCCCTACTTCAGAAGATAAGCCAAACCCAATATAGGAATGGGCGTAGCGATGCCAAGGCTTACCGCCTATCCGTGCTTCTATTTTTAAAACATCGATGCACTGCGTTGTGCCGTTTACTATGTGCTTGATTACATATGGTTTATGTAGCTGGTTATAATGATCGTTCGCGTTACCTGAAGGCAACAGGCCTGTTACTGGATGATTACTACTTGAGGATGCCTCAAGCGCCCCGTTGATCACTTCGTTGTACCCACCGTCACCGCTAGATGAAATAATTAATGGATTGGCTTCACGGCTCGTGATATCTTTGGCAATTTTAAAGGCATGGTTAGCATGTTCAGTAGCGATTAGTGATATTTTACCTTTGTACTTAGTGTTTTCAAGCTTCTTAGCGAATGCACGTGCATTCGTTTCGCTCGCCCCAGTACTAACATGATTATAAATAATTGTTATGGAACTATATTCATTCATATAAATCAGTATACCGTGATTTACTACTTTTTCACTCACTCTAGTTGGTATACTATATCCATGATATACGTCCTTCATTCATCAAAGACAATGCAGTCAAAGCCTATAGCCAGTTCCAGTCTTCGAAGTCCAATATTTATTAGTGATTCAGAAGTATTGCAAGGCTACATGCGTACACTTAATACTAAGCTACTACAAGAAATTATGCATGTATCGGAACCTCTTGCACTACAAATAAAGAATCAGATTACAAAGTGGAGTATCGAAACATCTAAGCAGTCCATTGCGATTGATAGCTTTCGTGGAGACATATTCAGTGGACTTCAAGCCTCAACCATGACCGAAGATGAGCGTTCGTATGCAGACAAACACTTAGTGTTTCTGTCTGGACTATATGGCATTATTAGGCCCTTGGACGGCATCATGCCATACAGACTTGAAATGGGATACAAACTTATTGGATATTCTGTACCATCTTTGTATAACTATTGGGGATCGCGTATTGCAGACCTACTCGATAATGAAATAATTCTTAATCTTAGTTCTATTGAATATAGTAAGGTTCTAACAAAATATATTAACCCAGAGTTAATTTACAGCCCACGCTTCTTAACAAGGGACAAAAAAGCAGGAACGACCAAGAATATAGCAGTGCACTCTAAAATTGCACGGGGAACTTTCGCTCGCTGGGCTATTTTAAATAAGATTCAAAAACCATCTCAACTGAAAAAGTTTAGTGAATTAGGCTATGTATATGATGATAGTTTAAGCACTGAGCATGAGCCAACATTCATAAGTAATGAGTTCAAGGGCTTAGGACTAAGCGTTCGAAATACCTAAGATCTGTATTTGGACTGTACTTGGTCTTTATTAATACCATTACTAACTTTCGTGAAACCCTGTGTTTCAAGAATTTGTTTTGAAACATTAGACCTGCTACCCGAAACGCAGTACAAAATAATCTCTGTGTCTTTTGGAACGTCTTTAAGCGCTGCAGCTCCTTGCATGATATCAATTGGAGGCACGTTAATTGCACCCTGAACGTGGCCTTTTGTAAATTCTTCTGGTTCACGAACATCGATAATCATTCTCTGCATATAAAGAATTCCTAAGATTTTGTTTTATGTTGTTTATTGTAGGATGCAAGTAACTGTAAGCATTCCTTTTCTAAAATGCCGCCCTTGGCAACCATACTAGTATCATCGCGTAGGTTCATGCGTTTAGCTTCTTCTTCGTCAAGAAATTTTCCTTTAACATCTATCAATGATGAGTCGACATCTTTATGGTAGGCTCCAAAAAAAATGCGTGGTATACGTGCCCATGCAGCAGCGCTTAAACACATATGACATGATTCAAGGGTCGTATAAATAGTGAAGTCTTGTAGATTATTGGTTTTTAGCTTTTGTGCTGCCTCTCTAATACAATTAACCTCTGCATGGGCAGTAGGATCATTTGTATGATTTGCAGTACTGCCGCCGTGTGCAATAACCTTACCAGTTGATTCTTCGACAATAATGGCCCCAATTGCTACCCCGCCCTCAAGCTCGGCTTCCTTAGCAGCCTTAATAGCTTCTAGCATATAGTGTTCTCTTGTTTGCTGGCTCATTCTTGGTCTCCTTTTTTTAATTCTGATATTCTTATACTAAGTAACTTTTTTATGATACTGTCGGATAGTGGATTATCAATATGAGACATCAGCTCTATTGTACCAAAGAGGTCAATTATATCTATTTTTCGACTGGTCGAGGCTCCTTAAGCTCTACGAGTAGTGTATGTGTATCGGAATCTCCTATATTCTCGCCAACATGATCTTGTTCGGGCTGCCAGCCTGCTTCATGAGATTTCTTTTTAACAATTTTTTCGCTACCGTCCACGTAAAGTTTTCTTTCAAAAGCGCTTAAAGTAAATGTGAAGGTATCTGGGTGATGATGGGGTGTAGTTTTATCTCCAGGCTTGTCTTTATATTCTAAGACTCGTATTCTATCGTTTTCAAATATTACTTTATACTTATCTGCATTAGTTATTGCTGGGTCTTTGTTCATGAGTAAAGTGTAGCAGACGGAAAGTGTATTGCTAATGTTTAGTAAATATTACATTAATAATAAATAGTCTTATTAAGGTTTTTAAAATTAATAAGCATCTTTCCATCTACCATCTTCTTTAGCCGCATCAACTTTCGCTAGTCCACTGGGCTGCATTCTTTTCTGATCAATTAGTTTATTGACCTTGGCTACATTGATCTTGGACCATACACTTTTTGGTCTTCGTGGTGTATACCTAACTAGGTAAGATTCTTCATCGTATTTATTTGCGAGTCCGTCAATCCAACCAAAGCAAAGCGCTACATCTACCGATTCATCGTAATGAATGGATGGTACTTTTGATTCTTTCTTGTAAAAACGAAGCCAAAAGCTCGTCGTTTGTTGATAATTTTTTGACAACCAATTCCAGAAATCTGCTTCATTCTCAAAGGAATAAATTGGTAAGTCTTTATGTGTTAATTTTGTTTCTGTATTCATTAAAAGAACTATACATTAATTGAACTAAAAATATAATGCATAACAGTAACTAACAGTTATCTATTTTTTAACACCATCAAGTAGTAGCACATTACTGTCTTCACTGTGTCGTGAATTCAATAACAACTCCCTTTGTATGATCACCAGGCTGATCAACTCGTAGAATTGCCTTAAGTAACTCTGGCTTTTTCAGTAGTATGGGTAGCCATTTTCCAGTTGCAACATGCATTTGGTTGTAAGGTACGTTTGTTTCATCAAACCATTTAGTATTTTTACCGCTCAAAGACGTAGTTGAAAGATTTGCAAAGTAAATAGTTATGTCAAGATCGACTAGACCCGATGGTTTACTGATGTAGTATTTTAATTTAGCACGTTCAACTAAATTTTCGGGGCTTATGCTTTCCTTGAAAGTATTAGCAAAGACTTTCTGAGCAATCACTTTTGAATCATTACCATTTGGGTAAAAACTCCCGAAGCCATCCCACATAGTCTGACCGTTACTTTCAAACCACTGAAGCAATACTTTATCACCAACGACGGGCAATACCATTACAGAAGATCGTTTATCTGACATAACTATACTATATCAGCAAAAAACTCCTCATATTTGATAAGTTTATTTATGAACTAATTTGGAGGATCATTGTATGGCTTATTGTTAATAAATTGAGCTGTCTTCAATTTTAGATAGTGGTTCAATGACAGAGTCTAAACCTATAAGCGAAATAGCTTTATCAAAAGGTACCCAATCGTGATGTGTGATTTCTAGAGCCTGCATATTTACATTTTTTGATTTTATTATCGCTGGAAAAAGAACAATTCGCTTGGTCTGCATAATGCCTTTTATAGGTTGTTCGTATTCGTACTGCACTGATTCCCCAAGTTCAGACTCGCTTAATACAATTCCTGTTTCTTCGAAAGCTTCTCGAACTGCTGCTTCTTTAGGCGTTTCTTTACCTTCTGGGTGCCCTTTTGGGAAACTCCAGAAACCACCATGGTTTCGAAGCAGAAGATACAACTTTGTTCCTGCCTCTGACTTGTGTATTGGAATTATTCCGTATGAAGTAACCATATCCTTACTATACCAAAAAAGACTAGAACTAAATAAAAGATACGAATTAGTGTTAGTGGCACAGAGCTGTTGCCATTAGAACTAACTGGTCTCTGTTTTGGCACCTTTGGAGTTAAACCGTGGAGCTTATAGCAACTATATTTTTAGTTTCAGCAGAAAAGCAGGATTGCTAATATTCTTTTTTAAGCGCTTTTACAAAGTACACTTGCTCGCTGCCATTCTTTGGTCCATCTTCAAAATATATTTCAACTTTGTCGCCAACCTTAAGTGAAGACACAGGAATCTTTTTGCAGGATGCGTCGTATGCATCAACATCTTGACCAAGGACACCATTACCTCCACCCATACCAGGGTTGGTTGTCAACGGTCCACCGATAGTAAAACCTTTAATGGTTTGACCAGTAAACTTGGCAACATATTGTCTGAGTGAATCACATACGGTCCAGTTCTTCTTGGTATTTCTGTACTGCTCCTGGTAAGCATCATTGATTGGAGCATAGCTAATCTCGAAACAGTTGCGACCCTTAGAGTGCTTAGCAAAGTCTACATCATCTCGATATACCTTTGAAGTTGTGGTCTTGGCGGAAAATAGCATCTTGAACGCGTCAACAGGACTTACGAAATTATCATTCTTACCACCCCGGGGAACACCAAAGGATGCACAAAGTTCGGCGGTTTGATTATCCTTTCGTTCATAGCTGACTCCCTCTGCGGTAGTTACTGAATCGGGAATTGTTTTTGACTCGGTAACAGCTGCTGCAAGCTGTAGACGAGCCTTTTCTAAATTTTCGACAGTGGTTGAATCGGCATTAACTTTACTGCCAGCACTTATGCGCCCAAACGCGAATATTCCAATCCCTAAAGTTAGGAAAATCACGACTACAACAATCAAGACAACGACAACAGTAAACCCTTTTTGATTTTTAATAATAATCCTTACGTTTAGTTTATAGTTTTAAGTGTATCAGTAAATAGAAGAAACTCCATAGTAAGAGGAGCTTAAACGTGTTTGTGAATGGAGTGATGTATGCATTGTCGCTGTAACTATTCTAAAAGTAAGCCCAGTCATTCATATCATTTGATATGCCCATAATTGCAGGTATATCATAGTATAGACTTTCGAAAGAGCAGTAGGCGACACCTCGAGAGTGTCCCTCAACCAATACCTTCCTACCTTCTTGTTTAGCCGCTACTATAATTATTGGAGGAAGCTGTTCTTTTGCTTCAATTTTTTTGCGAATCTCGTAGATGAGTTCGTTGTTAATGTTATGTACGGCTTGACCCTTCATAACAAGTCTTGCCGTAGCAAGGAGCGATCGTTCACTATCTGCCATATCTGAACTACTCTTTAGACGATATACTCGCTTAAGCTCATTTATCGAAAAATTGATCCTGTACCAATGTGTATCGCTGGGAAAATTTGTGAAAAGCTCTGCGTCAGGCCAACCCCTACATAAACCTAAAACTTTAGCTCGTTTTTCATTCTGGGTAGCGTCGCCATAATTTGGATTCTCGAGTAGGCTTTCGGTATACCCTAGCATTTTGAGAGCCCTCAAGCTGCCTCGGCGGAAACGTGATGAATGAAGTTCGGCTTTGAGAAACTCTCCAATCATCTCATCCGAAGTTATTTCTTTTAACAGTTGCATTAATTCATTATAACAAAAAACAGGGGCTAATAACCTCTGTTTTAGGCATAAGCGTATTGAAGGGATATTGTCTTGGCTGTCGCAACTATTTTTGAGGTGCAGGGGGAGGCAATTCAACAAAGCCGAATACGTTGCCTACTCTTCTTTCGTTTGGATCACCTGTTGGCCTGGCGTTTACTAGATTATTGTTTAATACCATTCCAGCACTACCGCCGCCATCAAGATTAATAGCCCATGAAGCGCCTAAATTTTTTAGTACTTTTGTAAGATCATACAGACTCAAGCCAGATAAATTAGTCTGGCGACCCTCTACCATAACCATCCACATAACTTTCCTATCTGCACTTAGTGCTACTGCGCTGCGTGGGTTTTCGGTATCGCAATTATTATTGACACAACCAGGATCGCCAGGTTTAATATTCCATTCATAATCTGGAGTTATAAGCGATTCAGATTAAAGACCCTTAACAACTGTTGAACATGTAAACTTAGGTGAAATGCTTTTAACGGCAAGTCGGACTCTTTTATATGGTTCGGGTATTGCTTGAGATCCTAGTGACATAGTACGTGCTTGGCCAGGCAATAATGGTTCGTAGAACAGGTAAGAAATATCGCTAGAGGACTGCACACTCAGGCCACTCCCCTTGAAAGTCTGTGTCTTAACCACTGAAGATTTAGTTGTTAATTCTTTATTTGAATTATTGGTAATCGTCAAAGAAACATCAGCCGAACCAGGATTTGTGTTCGATGTTTTAGTTACGATTTCGCATCTAGATGTGGAGTATGCATCTACTGTAACGGGGAACAAACCAAAACTTAATACTGTTACGATTGCAATTAACGAAACAAAACGACCTAGTTTATTCGTACTCATACTATTCACTCCTTATTAATAATATTAGTGTATAACAATGCAGTTAGGTTTAACAATGTAGTATTAAACTACAACAATTATCTTTTGAGCATGAGCGTTGGGTGTTGTTTATGTTAGATGCAAGGATTTAAAATCATACAGATATGCTTAAAACAAAAGTAATTTGTTTATGCATATGCTTATTGATTATTATTAATCATATTTAATTCGTATGGAGGGCTATTGTCTTGGCTATCTCAACTATTTTGGGCGAACGATCTCGGACTCAAACCATTCTTCTTGAAACTTAGTAGCTTCACGTATCTCATCGTCGGTAAAGTTTACTTTTGGCTCACAGACCACTAACTTGTCATCGTCGTCGTTAGTGCGATGGATAATTGCAATGCAATGTCCGGCAAACTCTTTTATTGGCTCATCTACACCTAGCACATAGGCATCAATCTCTTCACCATCAGGTGCCTCTGTTCCGGGTACAAAGCCATAGTTGATAGGGTAAACAAAGTCATACTTTGGATGCTTACTTCCAAGTTGACGGTCAATCTCCACTTTGACGTCTTGTCCAAGAAAAGGTAGTGAATATTTCATATTTAGAATTATAACAAATATTAAGCTCCTCATTTGGAGTAGTTTAAGCATAGGAATATTGGAGGGCTATCGTAGATGCTATTGCAACCGCCATCCAGGAAAGTAATCGAGAGGGTTAGGGTACAGCCTGGAGTTAGCTGCAAAATCCTCTTTTGTTGAGTAGCCTTGCGGGGTTAACTTTTTAGGGGGCAATACTTTGAGTATTTGCAGATGGAGGTGCCGTGACCATCCACCATTTTCACAATTAGCGTGATCGCCTAAATGTGCTACTTTTTGGCCGTTCTTAACTGGCCCGACTCCCATTCGGTTCGATCCAAGGTGACCTAAAAAGATGTAGTAATCAGCCGCATAAGGCCTTATGATCAGGTAGTTGCCGTACTCACCAAATCCTTCCTCATAGTTGCTTACAATTATTTCTCCGTCACAAGGAGCGTATACTGGTTCGAGTTCTTTTGAGAATATATCTATAGCCATATGTATAGTCCTGCCTTCTTCGCCCGCTGGCGTGTCGCTTAACATGGCAATCCGGTCTTCACCGTAGGCTCCCACCAAATATCTACTAGCACAGAAATCAAGCGCACGATTATTAAACTTTTGACGATTTTCTGGCAGGCGAGGATTATCCCCGTGATTATTGAGGTTTTCGAAGTATTGCTGAATATCTAGTTCAGGCGGAATATTCTTAGTAATTTTGGCAAAATCCAAAGCTATAAGCTTTGAACGGTCAAAAAGACCTGCCAATGGTTCAGACAGCATTTTGATCTCTCCTTGTTTGCAGCGGCACATATGATACCGCAAAATCATTATAGTCTCGTGTTTCACTGCCATCGGCAACCGCAAAATTCTGTGGCAATATACCGAAACTCACATTATGAGATCCTAGATCGTCACGATCAAAATAACTAAAACGACGTCCGTTCTGATGTGCAGCTATTACCACACCTGGCATAGTTAAATTACTCTCGCCATAGAGAGCATCCATGTTAATACCTCCGTCTCTATGCAGTGACATAAGATGACGTATCAAATAACTTGATACTGCCCGATAAAGCCCGCGCTCTCTGTAATCAGGGTGGGTACTAGCTTCGGTAATCTCCACAAGCGTTAGTTTACCAAGGCCATTTATCTCTATGGTAGCTTTCTCGGCCATTGCCGTTGAGGCAACTACATCACCATCTTGATGATACATAATTAAATTGCTACTGTCGCTAAGTATTTGCTCTGTTTCAATTCGGTCATAGCCAAAGCTTCTGTATAGTTGCGTAAAAGCCGGCACCAGCTGCGTCGTGTTTTGATTGTCAACTATTCTAATATCTAAGTCAGTATTATGGCTAACGTGATTACGCAGCCTAAGACTATGTAGAAGCGCTTGATGGGCAGTTAAACGATTCGTACTCATCTGTCTGTTATCTTGGTTTGCACCAATATATGCAATGACCAAATCAGTGTTATTTATAGGTAATGCTGCTTCGATGTTGGCTCGATCGAATGCAAGCCGTGCGAGTGAGCCAATTTCTGACACAACTCGTATACTAATTCGACTTGTCTGGTCCGAACACAGCATGTCATCAATTGCACTCTCTACGTGCTCTGTTATGATATCAGCCTCTTGTTGACTTGTGATTATTCCATCTGTGTAAAAGCCTCGAAGCCGTTCATTAGTCGCTAAGGCAGGGGGCCAAGCCGCTCCAATTGAGCTCGTTTGATTAAATGTATTTTCCATATATTCCTCGTAATTAGGTTAAATTAAAAAAGCCCCTTCGCCGTAGCGATGGGGCTGAGTTGCATGAAAAATCAGAGCGCTACGGCTGGGGCTTTAGGCTCTTCTTGGTGTTATGAACTATGGGTATTATGAACATATGATTATAATACAATACTATGTCTCTAAATTCAAGTTTAGAGGGCCATTGTAGATGCTATCATGAAAGGATTAGCGTATTATATTGTTAAATATCCAACCGCCAACCACCAGCATGTTGCATGAAATACTAACTATCTGGGCCACAATGAGTGGCTTCTGTTTGTGCTGGATTGCGTAAGCCAGCCATATAAAACCTATGGCAATAAATAGTACCCAAGTTAGTATAGCTAAACCGGGTGCATCACTTTCCCATGCCTTGATTATTTGTGGAATGACGGCTATATTGCCGCCTACACCGACTGCATAGGCCAACATATCAACGATATGTCTACTTTTTCTACGAAGCAAATAATGATTAAAGGAATAGTGTTTTTTTTGTTCTGGCATGATTTATTTTTGATTTACTCTTTCAGCATAACAGATAAAACTACCGTTTTATAGTAATAATTCACCTATTATAAATACAAGCATCCAAGTCCTGATGATCAAGGAAGTTACTTTAACAATTGAATGAGTCACGGTTACCAACCTAAGGCTGGTATATTTAAATGCACAGACTAGCGTATCGATAAACTTTGAATTAAAATTCTCATGCTTAGAGAGCCCGGTGAGACTATCGGCATATTTTTTATACCTTAAATTTTGTACGCATATTTTAGTCTACAGCTATGCTATCATGGGAAACCATAGAAAAAGCTGTTACAACTGAACCGGTTATCCAACAATAGATTGGATCTCTTCCTGCCTAAGCTTGATCGCTTCAGCAACGTCTAGTGGTAACGATTCCAGTTTTACGAATGTCATCGCATCGGATCTTTCGCTATCACTATCGCCGATGTCTATATCATTACAAGCTACTCCTATATAGCCATTCCTTAACAATGTTGCTACCGCTTGATTGTAGACTTCGTCTACTTCGTCGCTCTGCTGAACTGCTATTGAAATAACATCTGAACCGCTAGCTAGCTTTTCTTGTATACCACTAGGCTCGACGATTCCACGCAAGCTATCTTCTAGCATCTCGTGATCGCTGTCTAGATCTTTGAATGGATTACCTAACTCAAAGTCCTTGAGCATCACTACACGCGCATCTTTTACTTCATCGCCATAATAATGAGGTGAATCTGCTATCATTATATAACCACATTTAATCATTGATTTGATACTTGTGACATTTCTTTGCCTCACGGACGCCGCAATTGCTAATTTACCTTCCTCCTTTGCCACTGCTTCTCTGGCATTCAATAGTTGCTTCTGGAGACCCTTGCCCCTGTAATCCTTAGAAACAGCGGATCCATCACAGTAAGCCAGCCATTCTGGCAAGCCTCTCTGTAGCGGACTAGAGCCCCCTTCGACGCTAGTTAACATTAAGCTCGCTTCACTTATCAGTTTATTACCAGGTCCTACATGACTAATAATTACACCACCGTTTTCAACTATTTCTCTAAACTCTTCTTCGCTTAATGATTGGTGGCTTCCATTAAGTTCGGCATCGAGAGCAGCAACCTCGCCGAGCCGAGGATTTTCCGGGCTATCTATGTCTTCAATCGGATAATCAACACCAAATTGCTCTACTAGTTCTTGAGTCGTTTTTTTTTGTTCACTATTATGTCTTTTGTCTTCGTCCATGTGCAACAGTATATCAAAAACAGAGGCAAATTACCTCTGTTTTATGCATAAGCGGTATGGAGGGCCATAGTAGACGCTATTGCAACTATTATATCTAGTAGCGAAAGTTTAGAAATAAAAGTTAGTTCGTAATCCTGAAAGCCAGAATAAACTTGCAGTTGCAATAATAGTAAGCGTTATCACATTCAATGTCGTGAATGACAATTTATTCTTATAAGTAGAGTAAGCAACAATCAGTAGTCCAGTAACAAGCGCAGGTATTGCCGGTGGTCCTACTGTGTGAGTTGAACCATCGTGTACCCACATACTTGTGTGATGAGCTACGGTAAGCACTGACTGCATATATATTAATGCGGTCAAAAATCCGATTACATCAATTGTTTTAATACTTGCAGATTTATTTTCTTTTTTCTTTGTCATAATTTGAATTATAGGAAACCATATACTAAATTAACATAAGCGTATTGGAGGGCCAGGAGGGACTCGAACCCTCGACACCCTGCTTAAGAGGCAGGTGCTCTAACCAGCTGAGCTACTGGCCCTTAAGTCTCATTGTTTAAGTTGAGACGTTGTAAATAGTAACATGTTACCTCTGTTTGTGCAATTATTTTAAGTCTTCGTTTTGTAGTATTTTTGGAACTTTTAGCGAGAAGGTAGATCCTTTTTTAAGCTCTGAATCTAGGCTTAGCTCGCCATGGATATGACGTGCTAGCTTTGCAGTAATAAATAGACCAAGTCCAGTACCATTAGTAGATCTTGTAAGTGAATCTTCTGAGCGCCAGAATTTATCAAATACTTTAGATTGTTCGCTCTTTGCAATTCCGTTACCTGTATCAGTTACAGCTACCACGATGTCATCTGGACCCTCAGTCCTTACAGCTACAGTAATGCCGCCTTGCTGCGTATACTTGATCGCGTTTGTTACGAAGTTCTGCATAATTTCTTTAAAATATAGTTTATTGGTTGAAATTGTATCTATTTTTGGATCGACACTAGTTTTAAAATAAAGCCCCTTCTTTGCAGCTTGAGCAGTATAAAGCTGCTCTACATCTTTGATGATGTCGCTAACCTTAAAAGTCTGAATTTCCATCTTTTTATCACTACGCTCTGCTCTAGATAATGCAGTCAGATCATTAACCATGTCTGCTAGGAAAACGACCTGACTATGAGCCTTTGTGACTGACTCCTTGATTTCATCCATTGCAGGTTTTGGCTTGTCTACTAGTAACATACCCATGGATAATTCACCTTCTGCGATCGTAATTGGAGTTCTAAGCTCGTGACTAACTTCAGATATAAACAAATCTTTTTCTTCATCGAGAGACTTCTCTTTAGTAATATCTCTTAGTAATAATGTGTAGCCCTCTTTCTTAGAGAAAAGTGATGCTCCCATTATTGTGCTGATACTTAGATCTAGTGATATGTGATCCGCCGGGCCAACAGGCAATACTAGATCTTTACGTCTCTGAATATTCATAGTGCCTTCAAGTTCATGAAGTATATCTACATTATTGCCCTTCGCATCTTTAAGCTTCAGTATATTTCGAATATGCTTACCGGTTAACGTCATATGGGTATCCAACAAATTAAGTGCGGCTGCGTTGTAGGCTAGAATGAATCCTTTACCATCCGTAGTAATGACCGGGTCATACATTGTGTTTATTAGACCGAGCAATCGCTTGCGCTCACGCTCGACCTGATCCACCTTAGTTTCCATATCATTTCTTTTTCGTACATTGGAGAAAACCAGCTGTGTCAAAACAAGACTAACTATAAGCAGCAGGATATACTGTGGAACAATCTTGCTAAATGAGCTAACTGTAAGGCCATTATCTTGGTATTGAACACCCATGACTAGTGCTGCCCATAACGCAATGGCGCTGTAGACAACACCTTTTGCCTTATAACTAAAATACGTTAGATATATCAGTAGGACCCAGATATAAAGGAAATATGATAATGTAGGAACGATAAAAATCAGGACGAAGCATAGTATCCAATGATAAGCGTAAAGTGAAGCTGCTTTAGAAACGTGGGGACGGACGCTAGGAAGTAGGTGCACTCCAGCAAAGAGCAGAATAGCAAAAGCAGTACCGAGAACAAGAAAAGGGTTATCGCTGAAAGTTTGGTTAGTTAGAAAATTAAATACCAAAAGTAGACTCATCCCGGCGATTGAAGCAACAATAATGCGTGGATTAATTTCAGGATTAGGTGATTGAGTCATATCCACTCATTATAACGGTTATGTTTGTCAGCGTGAAATTATAAACAGCCCATGGCTATATATAATATTTTCTCTTATGTTAATATACTAAAGGAGGATATTATGAAAAAAGCTAAAACAAATAAGTGGTTAATACCGGGCATTATTGCCGGAGTAATTGCTTTAGTACTAATTTTAATTACTGGCAGTTATAACGGTCTTGTAAATAATCGAGAAGATGTACGTAAATCTTTTGGTAATGTCCAGACTCAATATCAGCGACGATCGGATCTAGTACCTAATCTAGTGAGTACCGTTAAGGGTGCAGCTAATTTTGAACAGACCACACTACTTCAAGTTGTTGAAGCCCGAACAAAAGCAACAAGCATTCAAATAGACCCAACAAAAGTAACAGATGCGCAGCTCAAGCAATACCAAGCTGCTCAAGGTGAACTTGGTTCTGCCCTAAGTCGACTCCTAGTGACAGTTGAAAGTTACCCGCAGATTAAAGCAGTAGAAGCGTTCCGTGACCTTCAGGCTCAGTTAGAAGGTACAGAAAACCGCATAGCAGTTGCTCGAAAAGACTTTAATGATTCGGCCGCTATATATAATGCAAAAGTTCAGCGATTCCCATCTAATGTAACTGCTGGGGTATTTAACTTTGATAAGTTCACTTATTTTGAAGCCGATCCAGGCAGCGAAAAAGCCCCAGACGTAACTTTCTAAATATAAGCTATGACTATTGGTAATATATTCACCAAGACTAGGATTATAATATCTGTATTCCTTTTTGCGGTTGTTTTCGCAGGCTTGTCATCATCCGTCTCTGCTCTTGATGTACCCCCTGCTCCTACAGATATTCCAATAGTTGATACGACCGGAACGTTAACACCGGATCAGAAAAATAAACTTGCAGAATCAATCTCAGCCTCACGGGTAAAAAGCTCCAATGAAATTGCCATACTCATGATCCCAACTATTGGTAATGATTCTCTAGAAGACTATAGCATTCGTGTAGCTCGTGATTGGGGCATTGGTACAAAAGAGAAAAACAATGGTGTACTGCTTCTTATCGCCAAAGACGATAGAAAGATTCGTATTGAGGTTGGTTACGGGCTTGAGGGAGCTTTAACTGATGCTCGTTCAAGTCAAATTATTCGCAACGTCATATCTCCAGAGTTCAGAAATGAAAAGTACTTTGAAGGAATAAGTGCTGGTTTAAATTCAATTCAGCTTGCTATAGACAATGAGTACGATGCAGCATTAGGTAAACAGAATTCATCAGGGTCAATATATGATTACTTTGTGTTTTTTTACATTATAGTGTTCGTCGGAGGCATTTGGCTTTCATCGATCTTAGCACGCTCAAAAAGTTGGTGGGCAGGTGGAGCTATAGGAGGAGTGACAGGTGTCGTTATTGGTATCATTTCGGGATTAATTATTACAGGACTTATAGCAACTGGAGTATTGGTAGCATTGGGTCTATTCCTGGATAGAGCAGTTTCACTAAATTATGCACAAAGAAAGGCACAACATAGATCGCCTAGCTGGTGGGCAGGTGGTGGAGGCATAGGTGGTGATGGAGGTGGCTTTGGTGGCTTTGGCGGCGGTGGCTTTGGCGGCGGAGGTTCAAGTGGTGGCTGGTAAAGATATAATGTGGTAATAATACTACAAGGTGAAGTAAGTTTTATTCGTAATACTTTGTTATAGCATAGTCGAGAATACTAATATTCCGTACTTTCTAGTGTCTCATAACTTGGGAATCGTATTGTTCTTTGATGTGCAGCATCTTTAATTCTAGCTCACTACGAGCTTTTGCAGTCTGCACTTGATAGCCTATATACCCCTCAATAAATACAGACCCCTTCTTGTAGAATTCGGCCGCAAAAGATTCGCCTATTGTTTGAAAGGGTTTTTCAATATCATTAAGAATGTATTCATTATGGATAATCTGACCTTTTTTGGCGGGTACTAGCTTGCTGTGCGACCACGCAAAGTCTAATTCTTCATCGAGCTCTTTCTGCGAAATTCTGACTTCATCACCCTCATAAGTGGCTAATTCAATATCAGCTAGGTTTATACTTTTTTGTTTCAAAGCTAATCCATTACAGGCGTATCCTCCTTGATGACGAGGGTTTAAGTCTACGATTACTAGATCTCCTTTTTGATTTATCAGGAAGTCACAACCAAATAAACCTCTGTAGCCTTCTTTAGCCAAGCAGTCTCCAAGTTTTTTTGTCGTGTCGTAAATTAGTTTCAAGTGCTTTTTATCGACAATAGACGGGTAGAGATTGCCGAGGTAACGGTTGCCCTGCAGTATCTGGTCTGCGACTACAAGGACATACGTTTTACCTTGTGCTGTTATTAAGGCGTTAACATTCGGTGCAAGTACCAGATCTTCAAAAATGTCAGCAACTAAGAAATGACTCCTCTTATTTACGGGTCTTAGTCGGGCTAAAAACTCATGAAGCATTTCGGAATCGTTAATCAAACCACTCTCATTACCACCTGATGTGTATGCAGCACTCAAGTAACATGGAATGATATCCGATTCGTTTGCCAAAAGTGCCGCCTCATCCTTAAAAACCCGTACTTTATTACGAGGTAAATCAAGCGATTCAAACAATTCTGTCTGACAAACTTTATCATCATATTTTTTCACTAACTTACTATCAGGTCCGAGAACTGTGAAAATATCTGGCGGCAAATCAAGGAACGAAGTAGTAAACGGATAAACATAGACTGTTTTTTGTTTTTCAAGTAACTGATTCGCAATATCCTGAATAGTCTTGTTCTGCATAAATTCTATATTCACATCTTCATAATCTGGTAGATACACGACCGGCTTACCAAGATCTTTACGAAGCGTATAGCTCTTTTTGTTCAAGATAACATAATTTCCATTATCATACTCTTTGCTAGGCCATGCGTTCAATATTCGTATCGGCCTAAACTCTTTACCGAATCTTTTAGATAAAGACTTGGCCATGGAGTTATTCATGTAATCAAAACGAGGACCATGTAGTGAGAAGAAGTATTCTATTTGGTTAGTATATATATCTTTATCAAGTAATAAATCCATTTATCAATAGTAGCAGAGGTCATTTGAATTTATTAAATATATTCTTAGAATTAGTCAGAATAAGTCTTTATTTTATTAAATACCTGCTCCTGACAGATATTTACCCGATAAGGTTAGGTCCATGTTCCTTGCTTATAATTGTTCAACAGCTGCATAAACCATCAACTACCTTATCTACCTATACAGTTTTGATATTTTTTATAAACCAGCGTGTATTCCCCAGTCAGGGTTTTCTTTCATTTTTTCTAGAACAATCTTTCGTAATACCTCTGCGTTTTTGGGTGTCTGGCCAGGTAAGTTAAAGTCAGTTCCGCTCGAGCCTATTGTTGTGTCTGCCGATTCTCTGTAGCCCAGTTTCCCTTGCTGCACGGCATTTTGTACGTTAATTGTGGCTAATCCAAATAGGCGGTCGCTCAGGCTTCTCTTTATCATGACGTTTTGAATAACACCATACGGTAAGTGTCGTTCCTGTCTTTTAATAACACCCTGTCGAATGGTTATATATTGGTCGCCAAATTCGAAATGATAATATTTACGCTGCATAATTACCACAGTTATATTAATGGTTACTACCAACAGCGAGGTTATTAATGAAAATACAAAACCCACTTCAGTAATAAGGTATAAAAAATAAAGAGGGAAAGCAGCTAAACTAATGGCTACATTTGCCCACACCCAACGTATACTGATGGGATAGTTTTTCTCTGTAATGCTTGGTCTAGCCGCTGTATTAGCAGCAGCTGCGGTAGTAGACTGTTGGGTTGGTTCACTAGGGTTCATTGTTGTTGCGCGGGGGTAGCTTGATTTGGTGTTTGATTCATTGCGCCTCGCTTCATCTTGGCGCTAACAGTTTGTAAAAGGAGTGATTTGAGTCCATCAGCTGATTCTTTAGCCACGCCGTCAATATGTGCTGCAGCGCCAGAGCTAATAGTTGCGCTAGAAATATGGACATCGTACAAACCAAATATTCTGTCTAGCAAGTCTTGGTCAACATAAACATCCTGTATACGTTCAAAGGGGACAGTTATTTCATTAGGTGTTATAGGCCCTTTGCGAATACTGACGTAGTCATCATCAATTTCATAGAAATATACAGCGAAGTACCACATTTGATACCAGTAGGTGAGCCCAAAGACTATCAGGTCAAGAATGGCAGCTACAACTATCACAATTAATGCCACGCCTGGATTACTGCTTCCAAAAGCCGCTATGATAGCTATCACTGCTCCGATTCCAACCAGAATAAACCACCATAATGTATGAGTCAGCGTCTTTTTAATAACTTTTTTAGGACTCAAAGGATACTTTTCGCGGGTTTTAGACACAGCAATTTTCATATTTTTATTCCTATATTTTTACTTAATTACACTTATAGTAGGTAAATTTTACTCTCGAAATAACAATCAATTTTTACTTTAGCGTAACTATTTAATAGTAAGCCATCTAAGCCAAAAAGTAAAAAGATGGTTTATAAAACTAATGAAGTGATCGATCTGCTTTTTCTAATCAACTTCGTTATCGTTTGCTCAATTATGGGAACCACATTTATCTAAATAAAAAAGTCCCCTAAAAATGGTGGGGCTTTAAATATCATGATTAATGGTGCACCCGGACGGATTCGAACCGCCGACCCTCTGTTCCGAAGACAGATGCTCTAATCCGCTGAGCTACGGGTGCAGATTATTACGACAAAGTAATCGTAATAACAGGGGTGATTATACGCTTTAATTACAAATTAAGCAAACTTACTAAACTATGCATCAGTTTTTTTGTTGTCTTGTGTATTCTTTTTAATCCTAGGCTTCTTTGGGGCTTCTTGATTTTCTGCCTGCTTTAGGGATTGTTGGAGCATTTTAATTAGAGATTGGGCATGCTCTTTACTCATTCCTATCCTAGATACTGCCAGCGGTTGACCGCCATTACCGTTAGTTTGCATGAAATTCATAACAACACCAAAGTTATTAACCATTACGTGAGCCGTGTCAGTGTAGACAATTCTTAGGTCTACTGGCATAAGCATTGCAATAGGCTGAGAAATATCAAAAGCCGCCTGGTCAACACCTCCTATTAGGGAGTCGTTGTAGCCCGCTAATCTATATAGTTTAGAGGCGTACTCTTCTTCTATTTCGAAATAGCTTATAAGCAGAGATAAGATCTCTTCGTCAGGACGACGCTCACCTTTTTCGATAGATTCTAAAGAAGCTGCTTCAATTTCAACAGCCCCAGAAGCTTCAGCTAGCGAACGCTTACGGCGTTCTCTGTACAGCTTTAATTTTTCTCCAAGTTCACTAAACGGTTTTTTTACACCTTCTTCTTTGCTCATACTACTATTTTACGCTTTACCTCCGTTAAGAGCAAGGTACTCTATCTGTTATTTTTTTCAGAATATTTCCATTAAGACTATACGAACATGACTAATCTCGAGTACTATAAGCTTATGTATATTCGAAAAAATGTTTCACTGGCGCGTTATTCTACAATGCGTCTCGGCGGTGAAGCTAAATACCTCACAAACATTAAGGATAAATCTGATATTCCACACGTATTAGACTGGGCCAATGAGCGAAAGCTTCCGGTAATTATGATTGGTGGGGGCAGTAACCTTATATGGAGCGACAAAGGCTTCGATGGACTTGTAATCGTCAATAAGATTATTGGATATAAAGTCGAGAAAGAAGATCACGAACATAGCTATGTTACCATCGGCTCAGGAGAAGATTGGGATAAGGCCGTAGCAAAAACCGTTGCCAATAAACTGCATGGTATCGAAGCTTTGTCTTTAATTCCCGGAACAACAGGTGCTACTCCCGTTCAGAATGTTGGTGCTTACGGACAAGAGATTGCCGATACTCTTATTAGTGTCGAAGCATACGATTCTCATTCAAAGAAATTTGTTGTTATTCCAGCAGATCAATGTGGATTTGGCTACCGAACAAGTCGCTTCAAAACAACGGACAAAGGACGATTCTATATCACTGCACTCTGCTTCAGGCTGTATCATAAGAATCCCGAGCCCCCTTTTTACCCTTCCCTGCAGACTTATATAGACACCATGAATATCAAAAAATTTACTCCCCGAATCATTCGGGAAATAGTCATTGCAGTTCGCTCCAGCAAACTGCCAGATCCTAAAACGGTTGCCAACAATGGATCCTTCTTTGCCAACCCAATTATTAGTAATACAAAGTTTAATGCCCTACATAAAAAATATCCGCACATCCCCCATTGGAAACTAAAAGATGGTAAAATAAAACTTTCTGCTGCCTGGCTCCTTGAACATGCCGGCTTCAAAAACTTTCATGATGTAAAGACAGGTATGGCTACGTGGCATAAGCAGCCTTTGGTCTTAGTTAATGAAAAAGCAGAATCTACATCAGATCTACTGCATTTCAGAAACAGGATCATTAAAGAGGTTCATACAAAGTTTGGAGTTGAACTAGAACAAGAACCAGAGCTAGTAGAAGCATCTCAATATTAACGGTCGCTAGGAAGTGGGAACTGTAGTGAAAATTCAGTTACAGCAGCTCTAATTTGGGCTAATGCATTTTGATCATTACGCTTGGTAATTGCTTCATGCATCCAAGCAGCTATTAAGCCCATGTGTTCCTCGTTTAGCCCACGTGTAGTAATTGCAGGCGTGCCTAAACGTAGACCACTAGGACGGTAAGGTGGAAGTGGGTCGTCAGGAATTGCATTACAGTTCGCATTCAGACCAATCATATCTAAAATTTCTTGCGCTTCTCTACCATTGACTCCATTAAAACTTTTAGGCATGTCAATAAGTACCATGTGGTTGTCAGTACCGTTCGTTACTAGCTTAAATCCCTTGCCTTGAAGAGCTTTTGCTAGTGTCTGAGCATTAGATATCACCTGCTTTGCATAGACCCCAAAATCGGGCTGTAAGGCCTCCCTGAATGCCACTGCTTTAGCGGCTATATTATTCATGTGTGGCCCACCCTGATATCCTGGGAATACTTCCCGGTCTATAAGAGTCGGTAGATTTTCAATTATCTTTTCAGGAGCTTTTAAGGAATTACCTACTATCCCTTTACTGATTATGAGTCCGCCGCGTGGTCCCCGCAAAGTCTTATGCGTCGTACTGGTTAGTACCTGGAATCCGTGATCCAAAGGATTCGGTAAAGCCTTGCCTGCAATCAGTCCCGCAACATGTGCCATATCGGCCATAAGAAGTGCGCCGCATTCTTCACCTATTGCAGCGAATTTATCGTAATTTAGTGAGCGAGTATATCCACTGAAGCCTGCAATAATTATTTTAGGCTTTTCCTTAAGTGCAATCGCCCGCATTTCATCATAGTCAATCTCGCCTGTTTCAACGTCTTTCATTCCATAACGCACAAAGTTATAAGCCTTTGATACTGAAGTAACTGGGTGACCATGAGTCAAATGACCGCCATGATCAAGCCTCATAGCCATAATTGTATCTCCTAGATTGAGCCATGACTGATACACCGCAATATTTGCAGGGGCACCAGAGTGCGGCTGTACATTTGCATGATCTCCATTGAACAGTTCCTTAGCTCTATCAATTGCTAGTGCTTCTACGATGTCAGTATTTTCTTGGCCTCCATAGTAGCGCTTTCCTGGGTACCCTTCAGAGTACTTATTGGTGTAAACGCTGCCTAGCGCCGTAAGTACGTCTCTGCTAACATAATTTTCGCTTGGGATAAGTTCAAGGCCTTCGCGCTGTCGCTTTTCTTCGGCTTCTATTAGTTTGGCTATTTTAATATCTTTCATAATGTCCTCCGTTGCTCTATATAGAGTACAAGGTAGCAGGCTAATAGGCTAGTATTTGTTGTTCTCATTATAGGCTTTCAGTTTCATAGTAAGCTTGCATAGATACCTTATAAGGTATATATTACTTGAATATGTCATCTGCAAATGAAAAAATTGGTCGTCTAATTTACCAGATACGGCAAGAACGGGGCCTAACACAGGCTGCTTTTGCAAAACAACTTCAGACAAGCCAATCTGCAGTTAATCGTATTGAACA
This sequence comes from uncultured Candidatus Saccharimonas sp., assembly GCA_943354005.1. Taxonomy (GTDB): domain Bacteria; phylum Patescibacteriota; class Saccharimonadia; order Saccharimonadales; family AWTP1-31; genus CAJAXB01. The sequence continues at coordinate 33,426 of CALRBE010000005.1, read as the reverse complement.
TGGTAAACAAAACTTAAGTGTTGAAACATTAGGCCGTATCAGTGATGTGCTTAATAAGTCATTAATTCAGATAGGGGAGGGTGGTATCAACCTACGAATAGAGGGCGGCCATGAATTGCGCGGAAGCATTGAGCTTAAGACTAGTAAGAATGCAGCCGTAGCTCTGCTTTGCGCTAGCCTATTGAACCATGGAGTAACGCGTTACAAGGCATTCCCACGTATTGAAGAGGTCAATCGTATTATCGAAGTACTTGAGAGTATTGGAGTAAAGGTAAAATGGCTGCCTGGTAATGATCTCGAAATTCGACGACCAGCCCAGCTAAATCTTAAGGATATTAATAGCACTTCAGCACGAAAAACACGTAGTGTGTTAATGCTGATCGGTTCCCTTATGCATGACTATAACCATTTCAATATTCCATATGCTGGTGGGTGTAAGCTTGGTACGCGCACAATAGAACCTCACTTACTCGTGCTTGAAAACTTTGGGGTAAGCGTCCGAACATTAACTGGGCATTACGAAGTTAAAGTTAAAAAAAGAATTACAGCAGATCGCATAATGCTATACGAAGCAGGCAACACAGTTACCAATAATGCTCTTCTTGCAGCTTCAGGTACAAATGGTACAACCATAATTCAAAACGCGAGTGCTGACTATATGGTCCAGGACTTGTGCTTTTTCCTTCAAAAATTGGGGGTTAAGATTTCAGGTATTGGATCATCTGTTTTGACAGTCACAGGAGTTCCCAATATAAAAAAGAATGTGACTTTTGCACCGAGTGAAGACCCTATCGAAGCTATGTTCTTTATCTCAGCAGCAATTACGACGAACTCTAAAATTACGATTAAGCGGGTTCCAATAGATTGGATAGGTTTAGAACTATATAAACTTAAAGTTATGGGGCTCCGCTATAAAATATCCGAACGATATAAAGCAACAAACAACATTACAGATCTTGTTGATCTTACTATCGAAAAGCACAATGGCGGGCTTACGGCGCCAAAAGACAAACTGCATCCTAACCTTTGGCCAGGCATAAATCCGGATAGTATTCCCTATTTTGTACCTATTACTGCAGTAGCTAAGGGCAGAACACTAATTCACGACTGGATGTTTGAAAATCGCGCGATATATTACACTGAACTAACAAAAATTGGTGCTAACCTTGAGCTAGTGGATCCTCACCGAATATACATTAACGGTCCAACTCGATTCACTAAAGCCGACGTTGTATGTCCGCCGGCACTTAGACCAGCGAGCTTGCTACTAATTGGAATGCTAGCCGCTAAAGGTACTTCGATGCTACGAAATGTCTATACCATAAATCGTGGATATGAAGATATTGCAGAACGCCTTAACAGCCTTGGTGCACGAATAACTGTCTTACATGACCTATAAAAGTACTTTTAAATTAATTTAATTGGGTATAAAATTAGCTTAGTTACGAATGTAACGTAAGTAATGATGTATACCTTATATTTGGTCGCTTGGGGTATACGGAGCTAATAGCGAACCCACTGTATTGCATTACATTTATACCTTGGGTTTTGCTTAAGGTAATTCTATGGAATCAGAGCAAAACTATTTTGAATCACCAGAAGAACAACGTCTTTATGCAATGTCCTACGATATGGCAAAAATTACGGGTGCACTTGTCTGCCGGGTAGTACAACTTGAAGAAGAATTAAGACTAAAAACAGAAGAAGCGAATATAGATCACACTACAAAACTGCTTAATAGTAATGCTGTGGAAACTATTGGAAATCAGTGGGTTGAAAAAGATAAGCCTTTTGTTGCAATATTTTTTGACCTTTTGAATTTTAAAAAGGTAAACGATACTTGCGGTCATGAGATCGGCAATGTTTACTTGCAGAGCGTTGGAGAAATGATCGCAAAGAACACTAAGAAAAATGATTTAGTGGCCCGGATTGGTGGCGACGAATTTATAGTCCTTCTTAATACTGCAGAAGCAACCGAAGAAAAACATATTATTGCTCAAAATGTCATAGATAGAACAAGTAGTTTAATCTACGAGTATAATCGTGATGAATTCGGTAGTATCGATAACATAGGTATCTCAGGAGGTTATGCAATTTTCGATCCAAATATACATTCGTCCTACCATGACGTTATAGGCGAAGCAGATAAACAAATGTTGCATAACAAAAAGCAGCAACACTTTGAGAATAAGGGTGCCTACAGAATATAGTAGGTATTGCATGATTGGTAATAAATGTTTATGCTTAAGCGAAGTAACTAAATAGGACTCACTATGGATCAAGACCAACCAGCACCTCAACAAAAATCAGAGCAGCCCGTAGACCAAACGCCAATGGCGCCACAAATGCCTGCTACTCCAGGAGTACCAGCAGGTCAGCAAATACAGGAGAACACCCCTGGGATGGAAGATAACTCGGGATCAATGCCTAAGAAGCGTGCTCTAGCACTCATTGCAGTCATCGCACTTGTCGGAATTGCTTTTCTGATTACCCGTTTACTTCGTTAGTTAAAAAAACTTCGCTTGTTTGATTTAGATTTAAATTCTTTTAGTAATTCTTGCTGATGCTTACTTAGTTTTGTTGGAGTCACCACGGTAACTGTTACGATATGCGCTCCTCTACCACTTCCTCTCATGTGAGGAACACCATGGCTTGAAAGTTTAAAGTCAGTACCGCTCTGGGTTCCAGCTGGCACCTTCATACGTATTGGGCCATCTACAGTTGCTACTTCGATTTCGGTGCCAAGAGCGGCGTCTACCATTGGGACATTCACTTCACTTAGAATCAAGTCGCCTTCCCTTGTAAAGTGTTTATGCGGCTTAACGCGTATATGTACATAGAGATCTCCCTTAGAGCCTCGTGCGATAGCCTCACCCTGCTCTCTCAAACGAATAGTTGCACCGTCATCAATACCAGCCGGTATTTTCAGATTAATAGTCTGATCCTTACGGGCAGTACCTTTGCCATGACAGACAGTACATTCTTTCTCTGGTATTTTTCCAGAACCCTTACATGAATTACAGACTGTTGCTTGCTGAATATCTCCAAATACCGTTCGAGTTACCCGCATAACCTGGCCACTGCCCTTACAAGTGTCACATGTCTTGAGATCGTGTCCAGGTTCAGCTGTTGTGCCCTTACAATGTTCACAGACGTCATCAATAGCAATCTTTATCTTTTGTTCCTTACCAAAAATACCTTCTTCAAAAGTCAGGTCGACTGAAGTTTCTACATCGCGACCACGAGACTGCTGTTGGCGCTGCTGACCGCCTCCGAAGAAACTGCCAAAAATATCTCCTAATCCTAGATCGCCAAAATCGAAATTACCATTTTGTCCACCGCCGAATCCGGCGTATGGATTACCACCATCACTTGCTGCACTACTACCGACGCCTGCATGACCAAACTGATCGTATCGTTGTCGCTTACGATCATCCTTTAGAACTTCGTAGGCCTCGTTCAATTCCTTAAACTTAGACTCATCACCACCCGCTTTATCTGGGTGGTGCTCAATAGCTTTTTTTCTAAAGGCTTTTTTAATTTCATCGTCACTGGCAGTCTTGCCGACTCCCAGCACGTCATAATAGTCGCGCTTGCTCATTGATGTTTATCTTAGCACTTGCATGGGTTTAGGTGCTAGCCTTAATGAAGTTTTATTTCTCGTCTTTTTCGTCTTTATCGTCTTCGACAACTTCACCCTCTACAGGTTCGTCTTTGTCTTTTGAGTCTTCGTCAGAGTTCTTTTCTGACTCTTCTTTGGCTGCAGCTTCGTACATTTTTGCACCGATAGGCATAATTGCATCAGATAATTCTTTTGCAGCCTTCTCTAGCGTATCCTTGTCAGCATCTTTGTCTTCAGCTACTTTTTTGGCTGTTTCAACTGCTGCATCAATAGCTTTTGCATCTTCTTCTGAAATCTTTTCTTTATTATCTGACTTCATCTTTTCAGCCTGATACATAGAACTGTCTAATTGGTTACGTGCATCAATTGATTCTCGCTTCTTTTTGTCTTCTTCGGCATGTGCTTCTGCTTCTTTAGCCATCTTCTCAACTTCTTCTTTAGAAAGACCGCTGCTGCCCTGGATAGTGATAGATTGCTCTTTACTTGTTCCTTTATCTTTTGCTGAAACGTTAAGGATACCATTTGCATCTAGATTAAATGTAACTTCAATTTGAGGCACTCCCCGAGGAGCAGCTGGGATACCATCTAGTACGAATCGTCCTAGACTCTTATTGTCTGCAACAAATTCACGTTCTCCTTGAACAACATGAATTTCAACTTGATTTTGGTTATCTGCGGCAGTACTAAATACTTCACTCTTACTACTAGGAATCGTAGTGTTTCGTTCGATAAGCTTCGTAGCGACACCACCGAGTGTTTCAATACCGAGGGACAAAGGAGTTACATCGAGTAGTAAAACATCCTTAACATCTCCCTGTAAGACTCCACCCTGAATAGCTGCACCGATAGCTACTACTTCGTCAGGGTTTACACCCTGCATTGGATCTTTACCAAATATTTTCTTAACCTTTTCAACCACTGATGGCATACGAGTCATTCCACCGACAAGGACTACAGCGTCAATGTCACTAGCTTTTAACTTGGCATCCTTAAGAGCTTTTTCGCAAGGAATAGCAGTCTTATCGATTAGGTCACCAACAAGCTTCTCAAGATTTGCTCGAGTTAGCTTATGTTCGAAATGCTTAGGTCCGTCTGAATCAGCAGTTAAGAACGGTAGGTTAATATCAACCTCGTTAGTTGTAGAGAGCTCAATTTTAGCTTTCTCTGCTTCATCACGAAGTCGTTGCATGGCAGCTTTGTCATTAATAACATTTACGCCACTGTCTTTTTTAAACTCTTCAACTAGATAGTTAACAATTACACGGTCAAAGTCAGCACCACCGAGATGAGTGTCGCCGTTAGTACTCTTTACCTCAAAGACACCGTCTCCTAGCTCAAGGATTGAAACGTCAAATGTACCACCACCAAGGTCAAAGACGGCAATCTTTTCATCTTTATTGCTTCCCTTATCAAGCCCGTAAGCAAGTGCAGCAGCAGTTGGCTCGTTAATAATTCTTTTTACTTCAAGACCAGCAATTTTACCAGCATCTTTAGTTGCTTGACGTTGAGAGTCGTCAAAATATGCCGGAACTGTGATAACGGCTTCTGTGACAGGGCCACCTGTAAAGCTTTCTGCATCAGCCTTGAGCTTGCTAAGAATCATAGCGCTCATCTCTTCAGGGCTATATTCTTTGTCACCCATCTTTACCTTAACGCTCTTACCACTCTTAACCATTTCGTAGCCCATGAGTTTGATATCACGCTGTACTTCTTTGTCTTCCCAGCTTCGACCAATTAGACGCTTAACTTCGTAGATTGTGTTAGACGGGTTCGTTACCATCTGGCGACGTGCTACCTGGCCAACAAGACGCTCACCATTTTTATTGAAAGCTACAACGCTAGGAGTAGTACGTGCTCCTTCGCTATTTGCAATAATCTCAGGCTTACCTGACTGCATTACGGCCATTGCACTGTTAGTTGTACCGAGATCGATACCAATAATCTTACCCATTTTATATTCTCCAATTATTTATTATCTATTATCAATTTAGGTAGTACGCAGTAGGCTAGCAGACTAGCTTATTGAGTGCTAATACAATTGTACCATAATAAATTTGGCAGTCTAGTGTCAAGAGTGCCAAATTACTACTTACTGTTTGGTGACTTTTACCATTGCGTGGCGAATAACTGTGTCGCCAATCTGGTATCCAGCTTGAAGCTCTTCAGAAACAATTTCTTTATCGCCCTCCCCTTCTTCAATGCCAACAGCTTCATGAAAATGCGGATTAAAGTCCTGGCCTATTGTTTGTATACGTTTAACTCCCATGTCGGCTAGTGTTTTATCGAATTGCGCTACAACGCCCTGTACGCCTTTAACGTAGTCATTTTCCTTAAGCTCTTCCGGAACATGCTTCAATGCTCGTTCAAAGTTATCGATAACAGGTAGTAGGTCATTAACTACGTCTGCCTTTAGAGTTGATTTAAGATTCATGATTTGTTCATCATGACGGCGACGCATATTCATAGCATCAGCGCGTTCTCGCTGAATTGCTTCAGTGAGCATTTCAACCTCTTCACGTAGTAAAGCCGTGTGGTCTACTTTTGGTTCTTTTGGTAATGGTGTTGGTTTTACTTGTTCTTTAGCCATATAATGCCTCCTCTAATGCTTCACCTGTTCTACGAACTAACATCATAACGTCTCTATAGCTTTGCCTAGTAGGCCCAAGGACGCCTATGTAGCTGCTGTCACTGTAGTTGCTACGAAAACGGCTAACGATAAGTGAGCATCCTGCACTTCGTCCAACGGGATTCTCTTGTCCAATGTAGACACTTAAAGGTTCGTTTGGGGCAGCTTCATAAAGCCATGGCTCTAGATTATCTAGCAGACGAGCTACTTCACGTACCTGTTCATTGTTTATAAATTCTGGTTGCCCAAAAAGATTAGATAGACCACTCATATATAACTGGTCGCCAATTGTTGCTAATCCAAGATTGTGCGTAAGATCCACTAGCGTATCTACTGCATTCTTGATGATCTGGTCGCTCATGCCGCCATTTACGACACGTGTCGCTAGAGCCTTCTCGGCCCTGCGTTCAGCAACAGTTTCAGGCTGGTCAATGCTCAAGTTATTTACGTAGAAGCGGTAACCTTTATCGGTAGGTATTCTACCAGCACTAGTATGAGGCTGCATGATGTATCCCTGATGCTCCAGGATGGACATTTCAGAACGAATTGTGGCAGAGGACACGGAAAATAATTTTGCCATAAGTGTAGAGCCTACGGGGCTTGCTACTTCGGCGTATTGCTCAACAATTGCTTGAAGAACTCGTTGTTGTCTATCGCTTAACATGGCTATATTTTAGCACTTAACGTCAATGACTGCCAAATTGCCCTTACTGGAGCCTATCCAGTATTCTCTCTGCTACGCTACGAGCAGCTATTTCTTTATCCTTAACACTTTTATTTAGAGAAATGTCTATAATATCTTGTACGACTTCTGGTAAAGCATCGTTAATTACAAAATGGTAATAATCTGTATGCAGCGCTGTGTATAACTCTTTTTGAGCACTTTCTATTCGATGCTGCTTTTCAGTCTCAGTAATTACACCGCGCTTGGCCCAGCGCTTCATCCACTCATCATAACTAGGAGGAACGACAAAAATAGGAATGCTGGTTGGACTGGCTTTCATAATAACGTCAACTCCTTGCACTTCAAGGTCGCTGATAGCAATTTTCCCTGCTTGAGCTGCTTTTTCGAATTCTTCAATACTGAGGCCTGATACTTGCTGGTCATGTATTAAAGCTGCTTCGATGTATTTACCTTGATTCAATCGCTCCAAAACTTCTTCTTCACTCCTGAACCAATATTGCTTACCGCTTTCTTCTTCAATACCATCATTTATACGTTTTTCTCTGGTTGTATCTGATACTACTGGATAAAACTGATCCGTCTTAAGTAGTTCTTCGATTATAGTGTTGCGTCCGGAAGCACTAATAGCAGAAAGCATTACAAACTTTGTTTGAGCAAGTAGCCCTTTCGATTCAGTAGACATTTCATAACTTGAGAGTATTTTTTTAAAATCATCTGCATGTTGTAGTGTATTCATAGTATATTTATAGCAGAAAGATAAAATATAATGGAGAAAGATATGAAAAAAGCACCAGAATTTTCACTACCAGATCAAGAGGGGAAGATAAGAACACTTAAAGAATTTGCCGGGCGCTGGATAGTTCTTTATTTTTATCCTAAAGATAATACTCCAGGATGCACAAAAGAAGCTTGTAACTTTAGGGACGAAAGAGATGCAATTGCCGAATATGGAAATGCAGTTGTTGTAGGAGTTAACAAAGATTCAGTAGCAAGTCATGCAAATTTTGCGAAAAAGCATAATATTAATTTCACGATACTCAGCGATACCGAGCATACCACAATAGAAGCTTATGGATCATGGAAGGAGACAACCATTCTAGGAATGACCAAAGGAAGTATTAGTAGGAATACATATCTAATTAGCCCTGATGGATTTATCGCCAAGGAGTACCTCGGAGTCAATCCTGTGACACACGCCGCTCAAATTATTAAAGATCTTAAAGAATTAGCTAAAAAGTAGTAAAAAGAGAAGAGCATTATTGCTGTATACTTACAGGTATGGATCCAACATTTAATCTTGACGAAGCTAAATTAACAGTAAAACGGTTCAGACTTATTTCTGCAGTTGCAATTTTCACCCTACTATTTGGTACATGGGCCTACCATGCAATTGAAAAATGGTCTTGGGTTGATTCATTCTACTTTTGCGTAGTTAGCCTTACGACCGTAGGCTATGGAGATATTGCACCAAAAACTACTTTCGGAAAGCTATTCACGTGTCTTTACCTATTAGTTGGAGTAGCAATTATTGCATCTCTAGTTAATATCCTATTGAAGGGAACAATTGCTCGCCGTCGGATTAAAAAGTACGAGGAAAAATAATGCATCACGTAAAAATAGTCTTCACTAAGCCTCAGCAAAAAGCTCTATCTATAGCCGTTATTATTGCCCTAGTTGTTGGTGCACTATTCTTAAGAAATTATGTAGGTCTTTTGGCGGTAGCCGCAATAGTATCATTCATATTCTATCCTGTATACGATTACATTCTTAGGAAAACAAAGCGTAAAAATATAGCAGCCAACGTAACATTTCTTATTAGCCTGCTAGTTTTTATTATTCCGGTATTCCTAATCAGCGCCGTAACCATAGTCCAGCTTAGCCAAATCATTAAAGATATATCTAAGATTTCAAGCTCAACAGATTTTAATCAGTACTTTAATGATTTTATCTATCAGATCAATAGGCTACTTGATCAATTACCAGGTGGTGGCATAACTCTGTCAGCAGAGAATGTAACTAAATCACTCCAAAATAACTTGTCCACTATTGCTAACACTATACTGAGTGCGTTACAGTCATCGCTCGGCAGTATCCCAAGAATAATTACTCAATTTATTATATACATTTACGTTTTTGTCTCTATCCTACTACATAAAGATACTCTAGTTGCTATGCTTAAAAAACTAAATCCAATGGGTAGCGATGTGACCGAGCTATATCTTAAGCGTGCAGGCCTAATGACGGGAGCAATGGTTCGTGGGCAGTTTATAATCGCAGTGCTCCAAGGTTTTGTTGGCGCATTCTTTCTTTATGTGTGCGGTGTTCATTATTTTGCATTTTTCTGGCTGATTCTTACTGCTCTTTCCGTTATTCCACTTGGTGGTGGGATTCTTATAATTCCATTCGGAATAATCAATCTACTTATCGGAAACTATTGGCAGGGTCTTACACTACTATTAAGTCACTTCCTTATTACAACTAATGTCGATAATGTACTCCGTCCTAAAATGGTTCCAAAAGAGGCCAAGCTTAACTCAGCACTCACTATCCTATCTGTTTTTGCAGGTATAGGTATGTTCGGTTTTATTGGCATCATTATTGGTCCAGTAGTAATGATCATAATCGTAACTACAATACAGGTATACCTAAAGTCGGGACAAGATGAATTACCTAATGAAGTAGAAGCTACTACTTAGATTTCTTCATAAAACTCGGCCTAGTCAGAGGTATGAATGATACTGCGATAAGTATGAATCCTAGAATAAACATGTAAGTCATTTGAGTAAAGAACGGGCTCCAGAATGCATCGTAGAGATTAGATGTCAGCGTTCGTAAACTTGCAGATTGAAGCATTGAGACGGCAGGAGGTTTGAAAATAGGACCAACAATCATGCCAATTACTGAAGAAGATAGCAGTAAGATGCCTGCGCGTTTAATTCCTTGACGGATACTTAACTTACGTAATCTTACAATTAGAGCGAATAAACCTAGAACTATAATCGCGGAGAATGGTACCATCCAGGAAAGAATCACGCTGTAACGATATAAAGATGGGATTGTTCCTGGCTCAAGTAAAACTACTTTGTCTGGAATGGTAGACGCATCGATAGAAACATTACTAGTTTTATCTACTGAATTTAATACAGTACTTAATGTAACAATTACAGGTTTAATTTCAGAAAGACTAATCTCTATAGGCTTTTGTTTTGCAGATGTAAGGTATAAAACAGTATCGCTGGAGACTCTTGTTACTACTTTATTGGCAATGTCTGTACCTAAGATAGAAGTAACTATAGAAGAAAGCTTATCCCCTGCTACCCGCCCAAGTACTGGCTTATCTTTAAATACTTGGTCTGAAACTTCTTGTCCTATAGCTTCCCGGCTGCTATCTTGTGCTAGGACTGAACTAACCTTTTGCGAAAAATTCTGGTTATTGAGAAAGTTCTGGTTCATCCAATACGCTGAATGTAGAACGAGTAAGAGAATAACGATAAGTACTGATGAACCCGCACTAAACCATCTCAATGCTTTTTCATTACGAGTTCGAGTTGTCTTACTTTGATTCATTTTTACTTTTTCCATAACTTGAAATTATTATGAATCCTACGGCTATTACAACTAGAGCTTGGAATGCCTGGCCAAGATTCGTGCCTCCAAGATTAAATCTACTGATTAGTGCAGCTACACCAGCTAAAAGCAAAAGAAGTCCTGCCGTCGCATGCTTTGGCGCTGTAGAAATACCAGCTATTACGAAAGCGAATGGCCATAGGGCACTGATAACATCGTAACCGAAGAGATTTTTTACTGCGTCGAAAAAGATGACAGCTCCAAGTGCTACTATTGCGTATCCAAATATTTTATAATTATCCATTAATTCTCATTTCTTTTTGATATTTTATACTCTCTTTCTAGAGTACTCTAGTCTTAAATTATTCTCAATATATTGATAAATTAGAATATTGTTATATAATTCAAATTAGTACTAACTTATAAGGAGATGCCATGAAGGCTGAGATTGAAATCTATAAAAATAACTGGTGGATGTTTCTTATTGGAGGCATCGTAACGCTTCTATTCGGAATCGTAACAATAATTAACCCTGGACAGACCCTACTAAGTCTTTCATTTTTCTTTGGGCTATACCTACTAATTAGAGGTGTCCTTGAAATAATCATAAGTCTTGTCTCTAGCAAACAGAAGAAACTCTGGTTTGTTAACATTGTGCTTGGTGCTCTAGAAGCTGGAATTGGTATTTACCTCTTACAGAGGCCACTACTTGTTCTGAAGACATTTGTCGTGTTTGTAGCTCTTGCTCTACTAATTCGCGGTGTTATTCATTTTATTGAAGCCCTCGATTCTAAGTACCCAGCAACTTTTCGTACATGGCAAATCATTGCAGCTATTGCTTCTGTTTTAGCAGCAACACTTGTATGGCGATACCCTGTTCAAGGAACGCTCGCATTTGTATGGGTTATCGGAGTATACGCTATCATAACTGGTCCGATAATGATCGCCTTTGCACTTGAAGCCCGAGACGGATTCAAGAAATAAAGAGTTCTATAGTTATACATGCACTATCTGTATCGTTTTGCACTTTTAGTTAAACGGCTACTCCTATCAATAATTGTAGTCGTACTATGGCTGATGGTATATAGGCTTGTTATTACAGGCATAGTGCTGGATGGACAGTATATTGTAGGCAGTTTAGTACTATGGGTACTGACTGCCTACTTTTTATTACCGCGCATTCATCGTAAGCTTTCTAAAATATACCTACCAGATTATTTTATAGGTCGCGTGCGTACTGTAGACGGGTTACTAGGTGACCCCGTGAATCTTGGAGTCGTTGGGACGAAAGCTGAATTTATTAAGGCCATGAGGCGGTCAGGTTGGCATCGGGCTGACGAAGTCACTCTTAAGTCATCATGGAAAATCGCTGAAGCTACAATACGTCGTAAAAGCTATCCAACTGCTCCGGTCAGCCCACTTTTTTTATTCGGTAATAAACAAGACCTAGCCTTTGAACAAGAAGTGCAAGGTAACCCCTCTAAGCGTCACCACGTGCGTTTCTGGAAGGTTCCACATGGCTGGTACCTTCCCGGCGGAGAGGCCGTAGATTGGCTTGGAGCAGCTACATATGACACTAACGTTGGCTTCTCTTTATTCACATTACAAATAACTCATAAGATAGCTGAAGATACTGACGTCGAGCGTGACTATGTAGTAACTAGTATTCGGAAACATGTACCAAAGGTTCGTACTAAATTAATTGAGCATTTCTCTTCTGGCTACCATCATCGAAATGGGGGCGGAGACCGTATCAAAACAGATGGCAACCTGCCGATCATCTTTCTTAAGTAATTATCAGCTTACCGCTTTAAGTACTGCAGCCGATGAACCTTGCGCCTTAGAACGATTTATTGGGATTGATACATTTACTGTTGTTCCTTTGTTGAGCTGGCTAGTTATGCTGATCTTACCACCAAGTTTATCGACTATGACCTTATCTGAGTATAGATCAAGGCCGATGCCCTCGTAGTTATACTGCATTGAGTCAGTGCCACGGGTAAACGGTCGTAGTAGACTAGGAAGCTTCTCAGGTGATATACCAATACCCTGGTCCTTAACGGTCATAACAATTCTATTAAATCGACGATGTAGACTCACCTGAACTGCGCCACCATCTTTACTAAACTTAACTGCATTATCTACTATTGATGTTACGATTTCTTTAATTTCAGCAGGCTGAATCCGTGAAACGACTCCTAGATCAATGTCCGATGTAATTGTAATGTTTCTTTCTTTTGCCTTAACTGACATCTCTCGGATAACACGGTTTACATACGTTGTTATGTCAAATAGCGGCGGATGGTCAGAAACATTCGCAAAAATAGTAAGGTTATTTAGAGCTACTCCTACTTCCTCAAGCTTAGCAAAACCGTTGAAGAATAGTGCTGATTGAGGAATGGTCCGTAGTCCTGCACTTGCATTACGAATTGCAGTCACATTGGATCCTACGGCTGCTGCTGCTTTAGGTATAAAGGTACTGCGTTTTTCATAAAGCTCTTTTTCGATACGTAACTGCTCTCTTGCAATACGTTTAGTATCCTCTAACATATCTCTATATCTGTAGGCTAGGACAACTAGCCCAAGGCTAAGTATAAAGAGCAGCACTTCAATACCTATACGTATGCGGGAACGGCTAAACACTTCCGCGTAAATGAACATGATATTTGCGAGTAAAATCAAGGATAGAGAGATTAATGCAGGAACCCATACTTCACGTTTAAATAGGGGATTAGTCTGCTTGTCGCCTATCTGCTTAATATCACTAGTGGCTTTTGCGCCAGAAACCTGGTTTGCTACGAGTAGTTGTGCTGCATCATCGGCATTCTTCTTTATGGCGACGGTGAGCATGTCAGCTTTTTCTTTGCTAATCTTCTTTAATGAAACTAGAAGTTCAACAGCTCCACCCATAATAGCTACTGGAGTATTAAGATAGTGAGTCGTAATAGCCAAGAAATTATCTACAGATTCTTTTGTAGCAATAACTTTTGCAAGGCTTCTTCGATACATGGAAAGTTCACTGTACTGTCTTAGCGCCTGCCATGAATAGAGCGCAGCAAGCAGTAGTAAGAGCAGAATGAATAAGTAAGGGAGGCTTTGGGCTATGAATGGCGGAACACTTGCAATTAATACTTTGAGTCCCTTGACGCGCTGAGGATCGGCGTTAACCTTCCCTAGTTTATTCGCAAGATTTCTTACAAAACCTACAGTTGTTGGATTTGTGAAATTACTCGTTATTTCAGTCGGTGGTGTGATTATTGTTGGTGGTGGGGGTGGTGTTGGAGCGCCCGGCCCAGGACCAGGATTTTCAGGAGTAACTGCGCCAGCGACAAATTTCGGATAATCTTTTTCTTGCGTAAACCAAAGCCCATTGAAGTCCCAGCTAGCTAATGGAGCATTTGCCTTATTATTAATAAAGTACTTAGGCTGAGAATTATCTACGTTGACAATGTTGCAATCTGGACGTTTTACTACAGGATCAATATATGTACTAGCCCAGTCATTAGGTAGATCACCATCTAGAGTATTGTTATCTGACGCATCTGGAAAATAGAAGGTGTCATAGACTCCGTTAACAGTGTCATATGGCGTACCAGCAGGACCTACGCAGTCGTTAACAGTAATTGTAGATCGGTCAAAATAATTATTAGTCGTACTGAAAATATTAGACTCACTGACGTTATCTCCAGTAATTGCACCAACTGGAGAGATAGTTAGTCCAGAAAATCCAGCCGTTATGGTGCCTTCTGAAAAACTCAATTGTGATGCCGAGAAGACGTTACGTATTGTTTGCGGTTTGGTAACAAACTCGTTAAGGTCAGTGACATTTGCCGCATCTTCTGAGCTAATCAATGTAAGGTTGGGTCTAGGAATTGCAAAGTTTACTCCTATTACTCCTCCTGCTACAGCTGGTATCTCCCCAACCTTCAGTTGATCGGGTTCACGGCCTTGTGGAAATGTTACGTTCGGCATAGTAAGTTTTCCACTAGCATAGGAATTTTCAAGTAGTCCTCCTGGTGCAGCAAAAACACCAACTAGACCACCAATAGCACTAGGGGTGTAGGTGCTTACATCATTAACTAAAACAGCTCCGTCATTTCTCTTTTCAGGATTTAACTGCAGTAAATTGCGTACTCCCGTAACGTCTCCTGTTGCGTATGTATTGGTAACATCGATTGTATGGGAATTATCGATATATGTGGCTGCATTAAATCCTAGTAAAGGAATCTCGCTATTACCGTTTGCTATATTAAAGAAGCCTAGTAGTCCACCTCCAATAACCGATGTACTGCCTAGTTGTCCGGCGATACCACCAGCTAGAGAACCCTGCACAGCACCTTTAGCGTATGATTTATTGATACTTAGTGAAAGCTCTCCTGAGCCTATTAGGCCGCCGGCAATGAGTCCATTAACCGATCCGCTAGCAAATGTGGAGTCTATACGAATCGCCGCTGGAGCAGTAGCTGGGTCTATTAGATCAGGCGATACTGTTGTTACGATATCGGATCCAATAGCGACACCGCTTAGGCCACCTGCAATTGATATAGAGCTATCGTTTAGAGCTAAAGAATTGGCAACTGACTCATTGTCTACTCCAGAATCAATTACTAGATTATTCCTTGCATCATTGACGACATTTCCTGTTGCATGGGAGTTAGAAAGCGTTACTTTTCCAAGCAATGCGCCTGTTGCTCCTCCGGAAATACTGAGCCCAATTCCAGGACCTATTTTTGTGTTGCGCACTTCTCCTGTGGCATACGAGTTATTTATAACAAGACCGTAGGTTGGATCTGTAGGACTTTGTAGTAACAAACCTAACGTATACGGCACATCAATTCCTATTCCAACTCCTACAAGTCCTCCTGATATCGACGCGCCACCCTGAGATTCTTCTTGCATAATATTCTTTACCTGGCCGGTTGCATGGGATGATTGAATCGTACCACTACCTCCGTATACCCCTACGAGCCCGCCGTTGATTGAAACAAGTCCGGTTGGGCTTTCAGCTGAAACGTTACCTGTAGCGTAACTATTTGATATCGCGTAATTACCATTCTGATCTCCGGAGTTAAATATAAAACCGGATAATCCTCCAGCTATTCCAATATATACAGGGAACTTGTCAGTATCGGCAGGCAATGTATTTATGGCCTGAACATTTCCTGTCGCATGACTGTCTTTAATGGTAGAAAGTATTAAAGCACCACTTAATCCTCCGAGGGCCCCGCCGTAAGTGTTTCCGAATGTTGCTTCAGTTAAGTTGTTTGCAGAACATGTACTCACTGATCCAGTTGCGTATGAAGATTCAATACTTACTCCGCTACCTGCCCCAATAACTCCCCCGAGTGCTGCAATTCTAATTTCACTAGGTGCTTGACAGGCGCTAATCTGGCCAGTTGCATATGAGTTTTTAATGATAACATTTTGCGAAGATATAGCATTAGTTACGACCTCGGGAGTATTATTTTGAGTACCAATTAAAGCTAGAGCAGATAATGAAGTACCGAAGCCCACTAGACCACCACCGATATTCGCTTCAACGCTAGCAGTTGAAAAACTATTCTCCAGAGTGAGAGTACCAGGCTCAACTGTACTGAGGCTTGGCTTTGCCGACGCCATTCCAATAAGACCTCCAGATATAAATCCGTAAACTGCTCCGCTTGAAGATATATTATTGAGAGTCAAAGATGTAGCATCCTCAGAAAGATCAATTATGGCGCCGTTAGCCTCAGTAAATGAGTAGAGGGGAACTACTATACCGAATACTCCTCCGCTCAATGCACCGCTTACGGCAGTGTTATTTACAGATATATTAGAGTATGTGCCCGAACCACCTACGACTCCTGCGACAGTACCAAGCGCCCATCGGCTTAGAGTTTGGGTGCCAGAAACCGTTTGTTGACCAGCTTCCTGTCCTGACGTAATCGCCTCACCAACCGTTGGTATCTGGGGATTTGCTGGATCTATAGGAAGGGAAGGAGCATCCGGTAGCCCATTTCCGTCAACGTCTATTTCTGGAGCCAAGACTGCAACGCCAGTTACTGAGCTATTGTCTATACGAATGTTTTTAAGAGTTGCTCCTGCGACAACACCGAATAAGCCAGCTCCTATATACGAGGTTCCGTCGTTTGTAGTAGACACATCCACCGTCATATTTGATATCTTGAAGTTCTTACCATCTAATGATCCCGCAAAGAAAAGTTTTCCGTTTCCTACAGGCTGAAAGTTTACAGGACTGCCGTTTTCAGTGAGGTTGGCACAATCAATGTCGTTAGATAGGACATATGTACCGTCGAGATCATCACGCATCGCCTGTAGTTCTTCACAGTTAGAAATAGTATATAAATTAACGGCTGTAGTTGCTGCACTAATAGTGTCAGACCATGGACCATTTCCTGCTGCATTAACTGCACTTATTTGAAACTCGTATGATGTTTGCTCTTCCAGTACACGCACTATTGCCTGGAGATTACTATATTCAACAATGCCGTTAGTGATCCATTCTGTATCACCAGTTTTTCTGTAGCGTAACTGGTAACTCGTAGCCGCGTCTACTGCATCCCAGTTGAATGTGAATGTTTTTGCGCCTGGAGTATTTTGAATATTCTGTGGGGCAATATCGGGCATTCCTGTAGCAAAGTTATAATCTTCTGAGTATAGTCCGCTGCCGTTGTCACTCATCGCTTTTATTTTAAAGTCGTAATTACCTGGGATAGTAAGACCTGATATGACCGCGCTATTGGCCGTACTTATTCCATCGTCATAATAAATCCAGGAACCGTCTCCATTCTTATCTCGATAATAAATTTGGTAGTCAGTGATACCTTCCGAACGCCCATCTACTGCAACTGGCGCTGTCCATGATAGATTAAAGTTTGACCCGTCACGGATCGCTTGCAAATCAGTTGGTGGATCTGCTCTAACTCCAACAGTCTTAAGAGTAGGCAATGAAGAACCATCAAACTGCCAAATTTCACTATTCCAATTTGTATAAATAGACTGGTTATCGTCGTAAAAGTAATTTAGCGTACTGTCATTTATTATCTGGCAGGTTGATGTATTTATTCCACTACATCCTGTTTGGGCTGTAGTTACTGAATTAAAGTAATCGCTAGAAAGGTCAAGCCCGATAATCTGTAGGTTGCCGATAAGCCCACCTAGAGCGCCAGTAGTGCCCTCTAATAAGCCGGTAGCAAAACTGTCTGTAATATTTGGGTTATTACTTACATCACCGCTGGAATTACTAACAATTCCGATAAGTCCACCACGTGAAGCCGTGTCGCCTGAGCATGAAACCTGGCCGGTAGCATATACCTTATTAATTACTGTATTTTGGTTAATGTCGCCAACAGCGCCGCCGCATATTAGCGATGTGAAGTTATTTGGGTTATTGCTGCCAATAGTAGTAGCCCCTGTCGAAAAGCTATCTTCTAGACTGCTCACAGCACTACTTTGGCCACTAGCAGCCCCAACAATGCCTCCTATAACAGCACTCCTACTTGTTTCTTCCGATTGAGTGACACTTACCATTCCCGATGATGAAACTTTTGAAATAGCGCCATAGCTATAGCCGACCAATCCTCCGACGGTAGAAACTTGATCATTACCCTGTACATTTAATTCACTATGTACGTTACTGAGTTGCACACCTTCTTTAAGCTCACCGACTACTGCGCCGACATTCGATCCACCATTAATAGCTACCTGTCCGACAGTAGATTCACCGTTTATAAGCTTGAAATTAATAATAAAATTATTATTTTTAATACTAAAAAGTCCAACTGCATACTCATTGGGCCTATTAATGTATAGTCCTTCAATACTATAATTGCGTCCGTCAAAACTACCTGAAAAACTAACCGGTTCAAATCCTGAACCATCGTTCCAATTTATAGTATCGTTACAGTCTATATCTTGCGTAAGCACATAGTCACTCGAGCTTGATAATCTCATCTCTTGAAGTTGGTCACATGAAGATATGCGATATGGATCGTCTAGAGTCCCTGCCCCACTACCGCTAAAAGCACCGGCGACATTTGGACTAACTACTGTCATGTAGTACATGACACCAAACACGGCTAGAAAAGCAAAAAAAGATAACCCTAAAATTCTAATTCTTTTAGTTGAACCCCCGAATAACTGTTTTAGCGTTTGCGATTTCATGAAATAAGATATATTACCCTCTATACAATAGCAAATATATCGGTTATGCTAAAGCTAAGTTTTTATAAAAGTAGTGCGAGGAGATTCGAGTGAAGGAGCAACCAACTAACCAAACTGTCCCAACAGAGAATGGTAAAAACATCTTAAAGAACAAGAAGCAATTAACACTAATTGGTGTAGTAGTGCTTTCTTTAGTATTAAGTACTGGTATCGCTTTCTACTCAGGCATCCAGATCGGTAAAAGAGAGGCGTCTAAGGCAATAAACACTAAGATCGGTGAATTCCTAAATCCCCTTAACGCCCTAGCGACAAACCCATTATTCCCTAACTCAGTTGTTGGTAAGGTAAGCAATATAAATTCTAAGTCAATAACTGTAAGACTCATAAATGGAAAGTCAGAAACAATTACTATCGATGACAGCACTCTTATAACCCAACAAACTAAAACACTTTCTGCAGCAGATATTAAAAAGGATGCGAACGTAACAGTATTTACTGCAAAAGCTACTAAAAAAGATAACCCCGTAGCCGCTCGAATTATTGTAAGATCTTAGTTAGTCGCGCTTTAGCATAACCGTAAAAGCTTCGGCAGGAATATCTACTTTTCCAAAACGTTTCATACGCTTCTTACCTTTTGCCTGTTTTGCTAGTACTTTTTTCTTTCGAGATACGTCACCGCCGTAAAGGCCTGTTGTAACGTCCTTGCGGAATGCCGAAATATCTTCACGGGCAATAAATTTTCCACCAATTCCGGCCTGTAGCGCTACCTGGAAGTTCTGACGAGGTATCACTTCTTTAAGTTTTGTGACTATTTCACGGCCTAGTCTTTGAGATTCACTTCTGTGAACCATGACGCTTAGAGCTTCGACTATTTCTCCTGCTACATAGAAATCGACTTTTACTAGGTCCTCGGCTCGGTAATCATCTAGTTCATAGTTAAAGCTTCCATAACCACTTGTAACACTCTTTAGTTGATCATAAAAATCAGTAAGCAGATTAGCTAACGGAGCCTCGAATGAAACTAATGCTAGCTGAGCGTCAACGTAACTTAAATTCTTTTGAATTCCCCGTTTACTGGAAACTAGCTGAATTACAGCCCCAACATATTCTTTTGGAACAACTACTTCGCCCTTTATCCATGGTTCGCGAATTTCTACTATTTTTGCTGGGTCAGGTAATTCACTGGCACTTTTTATGGTAACTTCTTCGCCAGTGCTAAGAGTTAGCTGGTAATCCGTAGATGGGTTTGTAATAACAAGGTCAAGTGAATATTCACGCTCTAATCGCTCTCTGACAATATCCATATGTAATAAACCTAAGAAACCGATACGTACCCCAAATCCTAAGACAGATGAGTTTTCGGGTGTGTACTGTAGTGCTGAATCGCTCAGCGAAAGTTTTTCAATAGCATCTTTTAGGAGCTGGTAGTTTTCATTACTATCTGGGAAGAATCCTGCATACACAAAAGGCTTAACATCCTTATAGCCTGGAAGCGCTTTAATAGCTGGATTGCTAACTAAGGTAACTGTGTCACCTACTTTGGCTTCTCTAGTGCTCCTAAGGTTTGTAACAACGTAGCCAATCTCTCCGCTTTTAAGCTCACTGGCAGGATCCATCGCGGGATTAAGCGATCCTACTTCAAGTGCAATACCCTTAGCTCCTGTGGCAACCATCTGGATATCTGCGCCTTTTGAAATTGCACCATCGAAAATTCTTACATAGAGTACAACTCCGCGGTAATCATCGTAGTAACTGTCGAATATTAAGGCCCTCGTATCTGTATCTACAGATCCGCTTGGTGCTGGAATATCGCTGATAACCTTTTGTAGGACAGCTTCCACGCCTTGTCCTGTTTTAGCGCTAATATGTAGGATGTCTTCTTTCTTGCAACCAAGTAATGCAATAACTTCGGCGCTTACCTTTTCAACATCAGCTGCAGGAAGATCTATTTTGTTCAATACCGGAATGACCACAAGATCAGCAGCCATAGCTAAATAGACATTTGCGAGAGTTTGGGCTTGAATTCCCTGACTTGCATCAACGATAAGAATAGCACCTTCGCATGCTTCCAAACTACGACTTACTTCATAGCTAAAATCAACATGCCCAGGAGTATCAATAAGGTTTAATTCGATATCCTTATATTTCATGCGAACTGGGGCAAGCTTTATAGTAATACCGCGCTCACGCTCGATATCCATCTTATCTAAAAGCTGGGATTTCATATCTCGCTTTTGTACTGTGCCAGTAATCTCAAGGAGTCTATCGGCTAGCGTCGATTTACCGTGATCAATGTGCGCAATAATACAGAAGTTACGAATTGAAGATTGCATATGTATGTATTCCTAGCATTATCGGGATATTATAACAGAGGTGGAAGTATATAGATAGACCTAGACGTCTATTGGAACTGGTCGCAAAATAGTTCGCTTAATTGCCCGTAGTTTTCTAATTACTGGTTCTGCTTCTTCTAGGCCGAATAATGAAGACAAAGTGAGGTGAACTAACAATGTCACTAGCGTAATTGCACTCAGCTTAATTCCTAGAGTAAAGAATCCTACATCGTTAAATTTTAGAGGCAGTAAGCTCACCATGATAAATGTTGCCATGATGCTAAATCCAGTGATTGAGAATATTTTAACAAGACCTACAAAGAATTTTTTATCGAATAGCTTAGGGTCTCGAATCAGCATTATTATTAATAGCACTGTAAGCTGGGCTCCGGCAACAATTGATTCAGCCAGTGCAATTCCAGTCACGCCGTAGCTTGTAGCTTTAGCGAAATGCATGACAAGCACAATATTTAAAATAATTGCGAGTATCGAATCAAACAATGGGGTCCAGGTGTCTTTCTGTGCATAAAAATATCTTGAAACAATTGTATAAATTGTTCTAAAGAATATTGCCCCGGTCAAAAAACCGAATATTGCTGCAATTTCAGGAGCATTACGACTAAAAATCATGCGCGCCAAGTACCCTCGACCAAAGAAACAGACGACTATTATTGGAGTAATGATCCAAATTATAATTCTAAGAACCTTGAGGAATTCTGCTCTAAACTGATCTTTTCGACCACGAGCTAAGGCATTATTAAACCTGGGAAAAGCGGCAGTTGAAATAGCTGTACCGATCAAAAGGGTAGGGGCAGTATGAAGCGTATATGCATTCTCATAAAAGCTTATATACCCTGCTCCGAGGCGCCGTGCATAATTAGTCGCGACAATACTATTTATTGATGTTATACCGAGATCAATTGAACGTGGAGGCAGCAAAGTTAATATCTTACGAAAATCGGGGCTCTTGAAACTAATAATCTGTCGGTACTTGAAGTCCATTCCATAAAGTCCTAAGAAAGCAATAAATAGTTGCAGAAGCGCACCGGCCAAAGCACCAATACCAAGACCAACTAGACCAATATTATCTCTAAAGATAAAGATACTTATGATGATAGAAGTGTTGTATATCAACGGAGCCATTGCATAAAAGAAGAAGCGCCCAAAAGTTTGCTGAACGCTAGTAAGTATTCCTGAAATCGTAAACAGAAGTGGATTAAAAGCAATCAGCCGCATTATTAATACTGCGTTGTTAAGCTGTTCGGGATTAAGATCTGGAGCAACGATATTACTTATTAGGGGTTTCGCAAAAATAAAGATTATTAACCCAACGAAAAGCATAATTATTGCAAGGAAGTTTAAAAGGCTTGAAGATAGGTCCCAAACACCCTTCTTATCTTTATTCTGCAAGTGATCGGCAAGAATAGGCATGAAGGCTACACCAAGGGCTCCAGCTGCAATAGTAAAGAAGAAAAAGTCAGGAATCTTAAATGCTGCAAAGAATGAGTCAGTACTTTGGCCCCCAAAGGCTGAAAAGTTAGCATTAATAAGCTTAACGCGTAAGAAGCCGAGTAGCTGACCAACCAGAGAAGTAGCGACAAGAAGTACAGCAGCGTTGCTGAGTGTCATTTTTTTTGAAGCACGTTTTAGTATTCTTTTCATCTGACTCTATTATAAGCAGACTACAGCTGACTAGCTAGCCGAATATTAAATATTATGTAACTACTTTTCGGATGCGGCCACAGATTGTGGGAGTTTAGACCCTTTAAGTACTTCCAGTACTTCTTTGGCTTCAACCGTTTCCTTGTCAATAAGACGATCTTTTAGATCCTCAAGCTTGTTCCTGTTTGCCTTAATGACCTCACGAGCCCTAGTTGCGGCTTCGGTAATTAGGCTTTCAACTTCATCATCAATGACTTTCGCAGTTTCATCTGAATATTGTCGTTCGTGTACCAGACGCTCCATCATCATACCTTCATCAACATGAAACACTTGGTTACGGAGTTTATTTCCCATACCCTGATTAATTACCATGTCACGTGCTAACTCTGCAGCCTTTTGAAGATCGTTGCCAGCTCCTGTCGTCACACGGTCTTTGCCGTAAACGACTTCTTCTGCAATACGACCGCCAAGCATGCGGGCCAGAATGTCTTTATATTCAAGGATCGAGTGATAGCTTTTATCTTCAGGTGGGATAAACCATGTCACTCCGCCGGTACCGCCTCGTGGAATAATTGTAACTTTATGGACCATATCGCTTTCTGGTAATACATGGCCAACAATTGCGTGACCAGCTTCATGATACGCAGTCATTTCTTTTTCTTTTTCACTCATGACCTTGCTCTTACGTTCTGGTCCAATAGCAACTTTTTCAAATGCCCCAGTTACGTCAGCCTCAATTATTTCCTTGCGATTATTACGTGCAGCTATAATCGCAGCCTCGTTAGCAATATTGGCAAGATCAGCACCTGAAGATCCGGCAGATTTAGCAGCAAGCGAGTCAAGATCTACATTTTTAGCAAGTGGCTTCTTTTCAAAATGGATTTTCAAAATTGCTTCACGATCTTTTCGATCAGGTAGTTCAATATTTACACGTCGGTCAAAACGACCCGGTCGCTGCAACGCTGAATCGAGAACATCGGACCTATTTGTAGCTGCCAGGACAATAACATTTGTTCCCTGCTCAAAACCATCCATCTCAACAAGAATCTGGTTAAGCGTCTGTTCTCTTTCGTCATGTCCACCGCCCATACCGCTGCCCCGTTTTCGTCCTACAGCATCAATTTCGTCAATAAAGATAATGCATGGTGCATTTTTCTTAGCCTTGGCGAATAGGTCACGTACTCGAGACGCACCAACTCCAACGAACATTTCAACAAATTCAGAACCTGAGATGCTAAAGAACGGAGTATTTGCTTCACCAGCAACAGCACGAGCTAGCATTGTCTTACCTGTTCCAGGAGGACCTACTAGAAGGACACCTTTAGGTATTTTTGCACCTACTGACTCAAACTTCTTAGGATACTTTAAGAACTCTACAACTTCTTGAAGGTCAATCTTGGCTTCTTCGCTACCTGCAACGTCTTTGAATGATACTTTTTCTTTTTCGTTGCCGTACAAACGAGCTTTACTCTTTCCAAAGCTCATAGCTTGATTTCCTTGACCTTGTGCACTACGCAGCATGAAGAAGAGTACTGCACTGATTAAGATAACTGGGATAAGACCACTGGCAAGGTTTAGCCAAAAACCATTACCGTTAGATTCAGGCTGGACGTATACTTCAACATCACGATTCGTAAGTCCCTGTTCGTAGATTGAGGATCCAGCTTCTTTATTAGATTTTTCACTGGCCTTATCTTCATCTTTTTTAGTAATTTCTAAGCCGTTGTTCTTAATGTTGATTTCTTTTATCTCACCCTTATTGGCCCGGTTGATAACATCAGAAAAAGCAACAGACTTTAATTCTGCCGGTTTACTGACTGCTGAGAAAATTATGAGACCGAAAAGTAGAATCAGGGCAATAAAACCCGCGTTCTTAAGTCCAGACCCTTTACTGCCACCCACATTTTTGCTCGTTTTCAATGATTTTTTATCCATATAGTAATCTATTATACGCAAGTTACTAGAGAACGCTACCTTAAATTGTAGTATTTATCTCTTTGTTAGGACGAGCGTTTCTCTGCCCACTAAAATGCAATACTGCGCATTGATATCTATTTTTTTACCAGGTGCTAAGGTTTTTGCCTGAATAACTATTGACTCTAGAAGGGGTCTATCGAATTGCGTGATTCCATGTGTCCTTAGCCATTCAGCCAATATTTCTAGAGCTAGCTTATGTGACAGTAAGATAAAACTATGGCGGTCCAGTGATTGTCTGGATGGCTGTACGTGGAGATACATATGTATATCACTATCAATCGCCTTATTTAAGATTGCAATATGAGTAATGATATCTCGTAGCTTCTTGCGACCGTCTGAACCTATTCTTGGTAACAATATATGGCGTACGTAATTGCGGGTAATAGTCGTGTCAGTATTGGTACTATCTTCATGCCAGACTATGCCCTGCTCCTTTGCATAGTTCTTAAGCTCTGATTTTGCATTCTTTAAAAGCGGGCGGCGTAATTCACGACTATCTCCTAATGAGCTAAGTCCCTTCCTGCCAGTGCCTCTAATGATATTTAAAATAGCAGTTTCAAGCGCATCATCTTGGTGATGCGCAGTAACGATAGCTTCCGCCTTTGATTCTTTCTGAACTTTTCGTAAAAAGTTATATCGAGCTATACGTGCCTGGTTCTCACTTGTTCCTGGACCTAAATTACCTGATTCATAAACGAAAGGAATTTTATATTTTTTCGCAGAACTGGCGACAAGCTCGCGGTCTAATTTTGAGTCACTACGAATACCATGATCATAGTGCGCAACAATCAGCTTTATATCTGGTTGTTTAGCCAGCAGATCAAGTAGCACCATAGAATCAATACCGCCTGAGACAGCAACTACATAAGTACCCGGTTGTAAGACGTCATAGAGCATATGTTTATAATCTTATCAGTAAAAGAGTCACCGTGACTACAGCAAAGTCTTCCAATAAAACCAGAAGTGGTTCAGGATGATACCAATAATAATTAAGTACCAGACAATAACAATGTCACCATGATGCCTCTGTGCGAAGGCATTAACTGATTTTAATTTTGCTGGAACTGTAATATTCCCAAATCTCAGATTATAAAGTGTAGTGTAGACAAATATTGGAATCATTACGCTCCATACGACTATGCAATACGGGCATAGTTTACCTATATCAAATACGCTTTGGTATATTAGCCAGTGAACAAAACCGATTCCAAAAATGGTACCTACCTGTAGACCAAGCCAAAACCATCGTTTGAACTTAGCGCCTGCGATAATTGCCATACCAATTGTCGCAACAACCGTGAAGCCCATTACTCCGATCAGTGAGTTGGCAAAACCAAATACTGAGGCTTCAGGAGTTTTCATGACTGACCCGCAGCTTAATAAGGGACTTATACTACATGACGGAACATAGCTAGGATTCTTAATGAGCTCAATTTTTTCGACAGTCAATATGAATGCTGCGAAAAATCCAATAATTCCACAGATCGCCAGGATATATCCAATGCTTTGATTAAGCGTCATTTTTTTAACTTTATTCATGCTTCAATTATAACATAATTAGCGACTATTTACTTCTTTATACCGGTATCCTACCGTATACTTAAAGTGTAATGAAAGCCTACCGCCATGACGTCACAAGAAGTTCAAATAAGGATAGTCTAATTCCTGATTTTACGGCCACAGGCATACTAGATATTGATTTTAAAAGGCTTAAAGAAAAGGGTGTCAAGCACATACTAATTGACCTAGACTTAACTTTGCGTAAAAAACGAGTCTATAGCCTCGATCCTGAAATTAAAAACTATTTATTGCAGGCAATGGAAGACAATAATTTTGAATCTTTAAATATTGCAAGCAACAACATGACTCCTTTAGGTAGATACGCGAGACCGCTAGACGCTAGCATATATCAACCCTATGTTTCGGGATTTAAACTCATAAGGAAACCGAGCAATCTATTTTATCAGCGTATTCTTGAGTCATTAAAGGCCCCGGCAGATTCATGCGTCATGATAGGCGACAAACTAAAAGGGGATGTATTCGGTGGTAATAAGGCGGGTATGCTGACAGTACTCGTTGAGCCACGCGGAAACGATTACTGGTATGACCGGCTTTTGCGCACTCGTCACAGAGAGCAAAAGGCCATGCAAAAGTTCTTCCCGGATTATGAAGCCTAAATCGTAAAAGGTTTTCCGAAATACTTTTCTAGATATGTTGCTTTATACTTTAGGAAAGTTCCATCAATAATAGATTCACGGATTGTGTCTACTAGATGCACTACAAAATATTCGTTATGTATAGATGCCAGCGTGTAGGCAAGCATCTCGTTAGCCCTAAACAAATGATTAATGTAGGCCCGAGTATAATTTTTGCAGGTATAACAATCACAGTCTGCATCGATCGGAGTAAAGTCTTCTCTAAATTTTGCATTTGTAATGTTAATCCGTCCAGTTGAAGTGTATATTCCTCCATTGCGTGCCTGACGAGTGAAAGCAATACAATCAAAAGTATCAATGCCATACTCAACACCTAAGAATAAATCACTAACCTGATTACCCATACCAAGTAAATGTCGTGGCTTATCTTCAGGCAGCTCTTCTGCGACCCATCTAACTGTTTCGGGAATTTCTTCAGGTTGAAACACCCCGCCTATTCCATAACCGTCTAGATCGAGTGATGCTAGGTAGCGCGCAGATTCACGACGCAGTTTCTCGTTTCGAGCGCCTTGCACAACTCCCCATAGAGCTTGGTAAGGTTTATCTAATTTTTCATGCTCCTTCCAGAGTCGTTCGTGTTCGACGACGCATCTCTTCGCCCAGGCATGAGTTCTATCCAAAGATTCCCGTAAGTATTTAGGTGAGGCAAGTGGTGAGGCGCACTCGTCAAAAGCCATGTGTATATCTGCACCTATTTGCCACTGCAACTGCATGCTGCTTTCTGGAGTCATGCGTAACGTTTGACCATCTAAATGTGAGCGGAATGTGACTCCTTTGTCATCTACTTTTGCAAGTTGCTTCGATGTACTTTTCGCGTTGGCTGATGTTCCCTTTTCTGTATGGGCGACAGCGTCGATACCTTTTTTATAAGCAACACCAAGCGAGAATACCTGGAAGCCACCACTATCTGTAAATGTTGGTCCATCCCAGTGCATGAATTTTGCGAGTCCACCAGCCTTCTCTACTATATCGGCACCCGGCCTAAGCATTAGGTGGTAGGTATTTGCAAGTACTGCTTGACCGCCCATTTCCTTAACCATCTCGGGCGTCAGGGTTTTTACAGTTGCTTTTGTACCGCCAACCGTAAAGACAGGAGTTTTAATATCTCCATGGGGCGTATGGATAACTCCTGCACGTGCGAGTGTACCAGGCATGGAATGAGTAACGGTAAAAGCGTAATCTTTCATAATAAGTTAGTATAATTATATAATATTTTATTATATATGGATAGGGCTACTTGTTATATTATGAGCATGCTATCGCCGTAGCTTAAAAACATGTATTTATTTTTTAAAGCCTGTTGATACGCATTAAGTAGGTTCTCCCAGCCAGCAAATGCAGCTGCCATCATGAGAACTGTTGATTGCGGGGCGTGAAAGTTCGTTAAGAGGCCATCTACAATTTGAAAGTTATAGCCTGGGTAGATAAAGATATCTGCTTCGCCGGAGATATCTGATTCGCCGTCTAGTATCTTGTTTGCTGCGTACTCAAGTGTACGAGTAACTGTAGTTCCAACAGCTATTACCCTTCTTCCCTGCTCTTTCGCTTTTTTAATTAATTGTGCGGTTTCGTTGGGAATCTCAAAATATTCCTGATGCATTTTGTGCTTTGTGACATCTTCGACACGAATTGGCATAAAAGTACCAAGGCCCACATGTAGTGTTAATTCGCATATCTCTATACCCTTATTCTTTATACTGCTGAGTAATTCAGGAGTCATATTTAGACTGGCTGTTGGTGCAGCGACAGAACCCTTTTCTTTTGCAAAAACGGTTTGATATCTTTCACGATCTTCTTTTTCCTCTTCGCGGTGCATATAAGGCGGCAGGGGAACACTACCGAATGATTCTGCTAATTCCCATAGGTCTGTAGCGCTATGAATGCGAGCCGTTCCGTTTGGAAATACTTTGTCTACAGTAATACTCACATCTCCAGCAAATAACTCTTGCCCGACACGAATCTTTCTTCGATACATAATTAGAGACGTATGATGGTCTTTCTGTTTACCATGCTGTTCTAGAAGTAATAGTTCTCGTTCGGCGCCGCTTTCAGTCTTCACCAGCAAGCGTGCAGGAATGACTTTGGTGTTGTTCATGACAAGCACGTCACCAGGCAACAGAAAAGAGTCAAGTTCTTTATATGAAGAGTCTTGAATTAAACCTGATTCTTTATTCATTACCAAAAGCTTAGTATTGCCCCTAAGCTTGGGAGGATGAATTGCGATTGCCGATTCAGGCAGTTGGTATGTATAGTCAGTTATTTGCATCTTTGGGTACTAGTATACAGTCGGCCAATGAAGGAGCGAAACTGGCCTGGATTAACAGATGTAAATATGGTATATTCAATGCTGACCCTGCCGGTGTAGCTCAGTTGGTTAGAGCACAGGACTCATAAGCCTGGGGTCAGTGGTTCAAATCCACTCACCGGCACCATTTTACTGATTCATATTACTATTCCCTTGTTTACGCTTATGTTTTATACTTGTAAAAGTATGAATATAATAAACAAACGACTTATCTCCGCATTATTACTGACGCCATTAGTTCTTTCACTAGTACTAATGCCAATTAAACCCAAAAAAGCGTCCGCTGCCCCAACAGTGACTATTACTAGTCCTACGGAAGGTCAATCCATTTCAGGGACTAACTTTACTGCAGCTGGAACAGCTACACCAAATACAACTGTTGTATTGTCGAGTGGTGGGGTTGGATTTGCTCAGACTATTTCAGATGGTTCTGGAAATTGGAGTGTTGCTACTTCTCTTCCTGCAGGAAATATTAGTCTTACTGCAAAAGCTATAGAAAACCCAGAGTATGGGTATTTTACTTCAACGACTGATTTTGAATCATTTTCAATAAATCAACTACGTTTGAGCGACAATGCTATTAATCCTGGAGGAGGATGGCCAATATCAGGAGTTCCTAATAATATAATCATCCCCTCCACACTAAGCAATATTTTTTATAGTGCTAATCCTTTCGGAGGAACAACAATAGCGGGACAAGTAGATACTTCAGCAGTTACCTTTAATAACGCCACCGGAGCATACCCTTCGGCTACAACAGGCAAGGGAGACTTTAGCGCCGACGGCTCACTGTATTTCTCTGCTAACAGAGATGCTACAAATAACGTTTCAGTGATTAACACTGCTACTAATGCTTGGCAGCAAGATATAGCAATTGGGGATGGAACCGTTGGTGTTAATACAGTTAACAGATCTCCGGATAACAAACTATACGCTTCTGTAGATTCTAAAATTTATGTTATTGATCCAGCATTACTTTCAGTAGCTGAGGTTTTGGACGTACCATGTAGCTCACCAAGTACCATATTTTCTAAAGATGCTAACTACCCGTATTATTTCATTACTTGTACTTCAGAAAACAATGTATATAAGTTGTTGCGATCCAATAATAGTACAGTGGCCACTATCGATATTGGCACTCCAAATACTACAGGGGCAATAACTCTTGATAATAAGAAACTATACGTATCGGGAATTATTGGTTTCGGGCAAGAAAATAAACTTCACATCATTGATAACGATACCAATACAGTTAAAACACCAATCAATTTAACTGGCGGTATCCTGACGCTGAACATAACGCCGGACTCCCAAAAAATATTCGTTGCAACCCCTAACCTTGGTCCAACTCCAACGCAGAATATAGATGTCGTGGACGTGCAGAGTGATACGGTAGTTAGTAATATAGCCACAAATGATGTCCCTCTTATGGTCGCCTATAATGGAGCAGAGGCTACAACGGCATCGGCGCAAGTTGGATTTGTACTCGGTGCATCAGCCGCCTCTACCGCAACCCAAAAACTCGCCGAAACTGGAGCAATTGGAATTAGTTCTATATTACTCATAGGAATCATTATAGCTATTACATCATATCTATATCTTGACTATAGAGCCCATAAGAAGCCATTACGGGCTGAAGATCCTAATGTTAAGTATACGTTCCTACATCACATACGAGTTGTGAGTATGCCAAGGCTAAAATATAGAGTGGCAGTTACTTTTTCGATTAGTAAGCGAACTACATATAAATAGACCGTTTATACTTGTGCCTGAAACTGTAATGCTTTAAAGTTTATACTTATGAAACAATACAAAAAATCACATTTCAAGAAAACTCTACTAGCAACACTATCTATCTTCGTCCTTCTGGGTGGAGTAACTGCTCCACTTGCAGTATTAAGACCCAAAAAAGCCCCAGCTGCTCCAACAGTAACTATTACTAGTCCTACAGAAGGTCAATCCATTTCAGGGACTAACTTTACTGCAGCTGGAACAGCTACACCAAATACAACTGTTGTGTTGTCTAGTGGTGGTGTTGGATTTGCTCAGACTATTTCAGATGGTTCTGGAAATTGGAGTGTTGCTACGTCATTACCGGCAGGAAATATTAGTCTTACTGCAAAGGCTATAGAAAACCCAGAGTATGGGTATTTTGCAACAACAGACTTTTCTACTTTTTCGGTTAACCGCTTACGGATAAGTGATAATGTAGTTAATCCTGGTGGTGGTGGCTGGCCTATAGATTCTGCTGGATCAAACCCTTTTATCCTCGTTCCTTCTCCTGTCAACAGTACGTTTTTCTCAGGAAACCCTTTAGCAAGTGCGGTGTTGCCCGCTAAGTTTGACTCATCAAGCGCTAGTGCGCCCGTTACAGTCAGCGGTTCATACCCAGCTGACCCTCAAGCCAGTAAGGGGGCCTTCAATAATTCTGGTTCCCTATATTTCGCGCCCAATATAGCTCTAAATTCTGTTTCAGTTATAGATACTGCGACCAACACTTTCCAGCAAGATATTAGTATTGGAGAGACATTCTTTACGGTTACAAAAGCTCCTTCTGGACTTTTATACGTCCCAACACAGTCAGGAAACCTAAAAATTATAGATCCAGATACTCTATCGATTGTTAATACTGTAGTCCTAGGCTGTGGTGCAGCTCCAACAGTCACCTTTTCTCAAGATGCATATCCTTACTTCTTCGTACCATGTAACGATGGTCCACAGGTATTGAAGTATAAATTGAGCGACACGAGTCTTGTGGAAACCTGGAACACTGGTATTACTACGTCAAATGCTATTATTTCACTTGATAACAAAAAGATATTTCTTGCTGGTGCTTTTGGAGCTGGCGATGCAGATAAAATTAAAGTGCTAAGTACGGACGACGGTTCTGTACTGTCAACAATCCAGTTAACAGCTGGAACCATTGCTTATATCGAGACTTCCGACTTCCAAAAAATATATGCATCAACCGTTGGGGAATCCTTTGATACGCAGAGTATAGATGTAATTGATCCTAATACCTACACGGTAGAGGCCACGGTACCAACTGCTGGCTTCCCCGGTATAATTGCAACAAGCCCAACTGAGGCTGCCGAAACTTCAATTCAAGTTGCCTTCGTCTTGGGAGCTACTACAGCCACTAGCTCAACTGTAGCCCAGAAGCTAGCTGAAACAGGTGCAATTGGTATTAGCTCTACACTACTAGTTGGAGTTATTATTGCTATTACTTCTTATCTATACCTTGACTATAGGTCACATAAGAAGCCTTTGCGCGCAGAAGATCCAAATGTTAAGTATACGTTCCTACATCACATACGAGTTGTGAGCATGCCAAGACTCAAGTACCGCGTGGCGGTTACTGTCTCAGTGAGCAAGCGAAGTACGCATAGTTGACAATAGTTAAATAGATTTTTAAATAATGTTGTTTCAGGGTATCATAACCGTATGAGCCCTGAAAATACATCAAATAGATTTTTCATAACTTTATCGGGACTTCCTGGAAGCGGCAAGACGACTCTCGCACAATATCTAGATAGTATAAGACCCGGCGAGATGGATCCCTCTTTCTCTGCCCTTTATAGGTCAGTAAGAACAATCCCTATGCGTTGGCTATTGTCTCAACACGGCTACAAAGGAAGTAGTACTGTAGAAGGCATGCAGAATTACCATCGTAAAGAACGTGAAGCCGGCAATGGTCCCGCAATACTTGATCAGCTACAAAAGCTAGAGAATGGAATATTTATTGTTGATGCTATCCGTAATTCAGATGACGCACGATATATGAGGAAAAAGCTCGGCGCCCTTTCTATTGGCCTTATTGTTCCAATAGATGTCGCAAAGGAAAGATTTATGCTCGACAACAATGATGACAAGCATTCTAACAACTATGTAAGAGAACAGATAAGAAATCCTTATGCATCTGAAAATACATGGAATGACTACAGGATTGCCGCTAGAGAGAATACCTGGGAGTTAGCTCTTTCTGAATACGGCGAAGATCCAGAAAATAGCGAACATCTTCATAATTCAGATATACAATTAGACGCTGGAGTTAGTTATGATTCTCTTGCTACTCATACAGTTCAAATACTAGGTGAAAAGATCAACTCTCGCCTGCTTGATAATATGCAATAAAAAAATAACTCCTCTGCTTTAGAGGAGTTATTTATACTTTATAAGTTCTATTACTTTAGCAAATCGTCGAACTCTATGATTGCACTGTTATCTGTCGGTAAGAGTTCGTATGCTAGTTTTTTGAATGACTTCATGT
>CALRBE010000004.1 GCA_943354005.1 uncultured Candidatus Saccharimonas sp. | reverse complement strand
TTTTTTGTCATAATGAACTTCTCCAAAGCTGTCAGTTGTTGCTCCCATTATTTTCTTTGCAGCTGCTTCAGGAGTGTCGGTAAGAAAAATTACACCTTTTCCGGTTTCATCTGACTTACTCATCTTTTTCTCTGGAGTAATTAGGTCGCGAATACGCATACGTCCCGTTTGGCTCATGAACTCGGCTTGTTTAGCCTCCGGCTCAGGAAGTGTGAATAAGTCCCCAAACTTATTATTCATACGGATCGCTATATCGCGAGCTAATTCAATATGTTGAGACTGGTCAGCGCCTACAGGAACATATTGAGCATCGTATAAAAGAATGTCGCTGGCCATTAGAATTGGATAATCGAAAAGACCAACGCTAATATTTGGTTTGTTCTCAGCTTTTTCCTTGTATTGAGTCATACGACTAAGCTCACCCATATGACTAAAGCAGTTTAATATGACCGTGAGCTCTGAATGAGCCGATACATAACTTTGTCTATATATGTGTGTATTTGGACTATCTAGGTCTAATCCTGCTGCAGAATAGATTCGAAGGTTATTAATCGTTTGTTCATATAGTTTGCTATGGTCTATGGGCGTGGTGAAACTATGAAGGTCAGGAACAAATAAATGAATATCATAATCCTTTGCATGCTGAACCTGCATGTTAATTAATGGCATCAGTGCGCCAAGGTAGTTTCCAATGTGAAGATCATTATTTGATCTTAATCCTGTTAGTATTACTGGTTTTTTCATAATATCTCCTATTATACGTTACTTTGGTGACATATGGCACCTTCTTAGTGATAGTTGTTATTTATGTATTTTCTTGATTGAACCCAGATAATGCAACATCGCCTATTTCTATTAGCTGTATGGCAATTTCTTCGATTGTTCGAGGGTCTTCAATCGCGATTTCAATATTGTTATTTTTTAGTATTTCTCTTGCTTCAGAATGAGTTAATTCCATTATTTCTTCTCCATTTTTCAAATTAAAAAAACCGCCCTAGTGGACGGTTTTATGCTATAAAATTTTATTAATACTTAATAAACCGTCCAGAGTTGTCGGCTAAACCAGTTTGTATAAGTGTTAATTTTACTCATAGAAGACATACTACACTATATATATTACTCTTGCAAATTATCTTTTTTATTGTCTACTGTAGATAATGCATACTTTTGCAAAGCTACGCGCAGGATATATACGCACAAAAACGTCAACGCAACATGTAAAATTGCTCTATAAGAGTTATAATTTCGATCTATGTAGATTGTCGTTATTATGGCGCCAACAAAGCCTAAAAATCGTGTTTTGGGCAACATTAATAAGCCTATACTCATGATAGAAATGAGTAGGACCCAATAATCTCCAGAATGAATTAAATTTTCCATAATTACTTTAAACTATAACTTATATTAAAAAGCCCCGGTAAGAAAGCCGGGGGTCTTTTTAAAAAGTGTAATAAGAATATTAACGCTTTGTGAACTGTCGTTGCTTACGAGCACCCTTAAGGCCAAACTTCTTGCGCTCTTTCTCACGTGGATCACGTCCAAGGAGTTCTGCACGCTTAAGTGCAGACTTATAGTCTTCGTTCATAACAACAAGGGCTTTGGCGATTGCGAGGCGAATAGCTCCGGCTTGTCCGCTCATACCACCACCAGATACAACAATTGTTACGTCGTATTTGTTATTAAGTTCGAGAACTGTAAATGGTTTTTGTATTTCATTTAGAAGAGACTTACTGTTTGAAAAGTAATCTTCCGCTGTTTTTCCATTAATAGTTATAGATCCTTTACCGTTCATGACTCGAGCACGAGCTGTAACACTCTTGCGTCGACCTAGAGCGTAAAAGTAACCTTTAGTAGCTGTAGCCATTATTTAACTTCCTTTTCTGCTTTGCGAGTAGACTTAAGTACATATTCCTTAGGCATCTGTGGGCTATGATTATGCTCACTACCTGCGTAAATCTTAAGTCGTAGTAGACGGCCAGAACGAAGTTTGTTAACTGGTAACATTCCACGTACTGCTTTAAAGATTACTTTAGTAGGGTCTTTAGCCATCATCTCTTTTAGTGTTGCAGTTTTTAGACCACCAGGGTATTGACTGTGTTGGTAGTACTTCTTGCCTTCAAGCTTGTTTCCAGTAGCAACAAGTTGAGCGGCGTTTATGACGATTACATAATCGCCACAGTCGATGTGACTTGTTACCATTGGCTTACCTTTTCCGATGAGAAGTGCTGCAGCTTCTGTTGCAAGACGACCCATAGGTGCTTTTGAGGCATCGATAACATACCATTCTCGTGTAACTTCTGTAGGTTTTGCGCTATAGGTTTTCATTATTTAGTCTCCTTAGCTGCAGCTGCTTTTTTAACAGCTGGTTTCTTTACTGCTGCCTTTTTAGCAACTACTGGCTTAGCTTCAGTTTTAGCTTCAGCTTTTTTAACTGGCTTTGCAACTGGTGCTTCTTTAAGATCATCAACAAATGTTACTTTAGCTATCTCTGCGTTATCACCGCGTCGATTTTCTAGTTTTTCAATTCGTACGTGACCACTTGTGCGACCGCCCATTTTTGGTGCAAGGTCATCAACAAGCTTATGAGCGCTCTCAATAGTCTGAAGTCCAGATATAACCTGACGACGACTATGTAGATCACCTTTCTTAGCTTTTGTGATGAGCTTTTCAATGTAAGGAACGAGTTCCTTCGCCTTTGGAAGCGTAGTTTTAATTGATTCGTCGCGTACGAGAGACTCTGCTAGACCTTTAATGAGAGCTCGTCTCTGATCTGTCTCGCGTCCAAATTTACGACCTTTATATCCGTGACGATGCATCTTATAGCTCCAACTCGCTCATTTTATCTTTAACTTCATCGAGTGCTTTGCTACCAAAACCTTTTAGGTCTCGTAGTTCTGCGTCACTTAGGTCAAATAGATCTTTTAGCGTATTAATCTCATTATTAATGAGAGCGTTCGTTGTTCGTGCTGATAGATTCAAGTCTTCAATAGAAGTCATGAGTTCAGATGGTTCGTCGCTAGATCCTTCTCCACCTTCGCTAGCTGGTGCAGCTGCAGTGATTGGAGCGCTAACTTCAACACGAGTTTGTCCAGCTAGTGCTGTGTACTGGTTTACAAGGATAGCTGCTGCTTCTTCAAAAGCATCACGTGGAGTGATTGTTTCATCAGTATCAACAGTAAGTAGTAGTCGATCAAGATCTGTAATCTGACCAACACGTGTGTTTTCAACTTTATAGCGTACTCGTACAACTGGGCTAAATACAGCGTCAAGAGCGATCATGTCACTTTGCTTGCGTGCAGTACCTTCTTCAATTGTGCGGTAGCCACGACCTGTTTCAACTACGATATCAAGAATAAACTTTGCTTTGTCGTCGTCAAGAGTTGCAATAACGTGCTTCTTGTTAACAACTTCAACGTCTGCATTAGTTGTAATGTTCTTTGCAGTAACTGGGCCTTTGCCTGTAGCCGTAAGTCTTAGAGTCTGTGGTTCGTCACTAAATACTTTGAAGCGAACACCACGTAGGTTTAGCATGATATCAACAACGTCTTCTTTAACGCCCTTGATAGTAGTAAACTCGTGTGTTGCACCTTCAACTTTAAATGCAGTGATAGCTGCACCTGCAATACTAGATAGTAATACTCTTCGTAGTGAGTTACCTAAAGTCATGCCGTATCCGGTATGTAGTGGTTCGATCACGAATGTAGCAGAACTGCTACTGTGATCATCGATTTTTACGAGTCCTGGTGTGTGAATCATTTTTGACATAGTTATTTCGCCTCCCTAGCGTGAGTAGTATTCTACAATTAGTTGCTCATTGATTTCTGGTTCTGCGTCATCACGTGCTGGAATCCCCGTAATGGTTATTTCAAATTTCTTGCGATTAATTTTCATCCAGGTTGGAACAGTATCTGGTGATGCTGGGCTGACGTCATCAATATGTTTGAAATATTCATTCTTCTTGCTGCCATCACGAAGTACAAGTACATCGCCTTCCTTCATTCGAATTGATGGTATATCAACTCTTCGGCCGTTAAGATGGAAATGGCCGTGTGTAACGAGCTGACGTGCAGCACGACGACTAACAGCTAGTCCGCTACGGTATACAGCGTTGTCCATACGTCGTTCAAGTAATTGTAGAAGGTTTTCACCACTCTGACCTTGTTTACGTGAA
Organism: uncultured Candidatus Saccharimonas sp.; assembly: GCA_943354005.1. GTDB lineage: Bacteria > Patescibacteriota > Saccharimonadia > Saccharimonadales > AWTP1-31 > CAJAXB01. The sequence goes on along the minus strand of CALRBE010000004.1, from coordinate 100,705 downwards.
GCTTCTGCCATTAGGTTAGAAAATTGCTTTTCTAGTAAGCCGTATAATCGCTTAACTTTCTGCTTCTCTCGTAACTGAAGACTGTACTGGCTAGGCTTATTACGCATACCACGGCTGTTTGCAGCCTGTCCTGGCATTGTAGTTCGCTTAGCAAGTGCCTTATGAGCTTTAGGGTGAAGAGCATAGCCTTCACGTCGACTCATTTTTACAATAGATTGTGTATCTCGTGCCATGATTAAATCCTTCGAGCTTTCTTAGGTCGAACGCCACCATGAGCGACACCAGTTACGTCACGAATACCTTCGATAGCGATACCAAGAGTATTCAATGTACGAACAGCAGCATCGCGACCAAGGCCGACACCTTTTACGTAAACATCAGCTTTAGCAAAGCTATATTGCTGTACTGCAGCCTGACCAGCCTTTTCACATGCAACCTGAGCAGCATATGCAGTACCTTTTTTAGATCCTCTAAAACCACAGGCACCAGCGCTTGAAGCTGTAAGAGCTCCGCCCTGTGCATCTGAAAAAGTGATGATAGTGTTATTAAAACTTGCGAAAATATGAACTTGCCCTGAAGCAACTATTCGTTTCGACTTCTTTTTTCTAGTTGTAGTTGCATCTGCCATTAGATTGCATCCTTTCGAGTTGATAGACCGTAGTGGTTAGTAAGTAGAGTATTCATTATGTCTTTGCCGCTACTTTCTTAGCTGTTCCACCAACAGTAATCTTTTTACCACGACGAGTACGAGCATTTGTCTTAGTACGTTGTCCACGGCTTGGAAGACTCATTTTGTGACGAAGGCCACGATATGAGTTGATATCCTTTAGTCGCTTAATGTTAGTACTGACAATACGCTGTAGTTCACCTTCTACAGTTAGTGTTTCGTTAATAACTTCCTGAATGCGAGAAATTTCTGCATCAGTTAGGTTCTTAACACGAACAGTAGGATCTACCTTAGCTGCCGTAAGAACATCGACAGCTGTTTTAGGTCCAATGCCAAAGACATATGTCAATGCAATCTGAACCTGCTTTTCTGCTGGAATTGTAACGCCTGAAATACGAGCCATAGTTTATCCCTGCCTCTGCTTATGTTTAGGCTTTAATTTGTTTATAACGTAGATTCTCCCCTTACGGCGAACAATCTTATCGTCCGGACTGATTTTTTTGACGCTAGCACGCACTTTCATGCGGATCATGCTCCTTCCTAGAATGCATAACACACTGCTTAATATTGTAAAAATGAACTCCTGAGGTTATGTGGATCAGGATTTGCGATAGGTGATTCTTCCCTTAGTAAGATCGTAAGGGGTCAACTCAACCGTAACGCTATCACCTGGAACGATACGAATATAATGTTTACGCATCTTTCCGGCAACGTGAGCTATAATTTTATGTCCGTTTTCAAGTTCGACTCGAAATTGAGTACCCGGTAGAGTCTCCACTATGGTTCCTGCTAGTTCGATAACTTCCTTGTTTTTTGACATAAATATAACTAAGTCTCTATTATAACAGATGAAATGATGATATGCAAAGCCTTATTTATCCTTTTTTGAGCGGCCTGGAATAAAGCGCAGTCTTCGGGCTCCAGTAGCTGCATCTAGAGGTACGTCTGTGTCATAGAAAAAGTCAGGTTGCTGGTATTGGTCATACGTGACCATTAGTGCCCTTGATTCGATCTGACGTAGTGTTTCAAGGGACACCGAGACAAGGATAAGGATGCTGGTTCCTTCAAAGGCAATATCTTCAGACAAGAATATCTGCCCAATTATTGGAACTATTGCTAAGAAACCTAAGGCAAACGCTCCAAAAAGTGTAAGTCGGTTAACAACGTAGCCGAGGTATTTCTCTGTTTGTTTTCCTGCCCGAACACCTTCTATGAAGCCACCTTGTTTTTGTAAGTTCTCAGCTATTTCCGTAGAGTTAAATGCGATGCTTGTATAGAAAAAGGTAAACATAACTACTAGAACAAAATAGACAACAGGATAGAAGAACGGTTGCCAGCCGGGTTGTTGGAATGATTGAGCTGATGGTGTCTGGAAGAGTTGAACTAAGGTTGCTCCAATAGACTGAAGACGGGCACTACTGGAGCCAGTCATTAGCTGGCCGGCAAAGCTTGGCATACTCAAGAAGGCTACGGCAAAGATAATTGGGACAACTCCTGCCGTTATTAGCTTGACTGGCATCATGGTCGTTACTCCGCCATATGTCCTATTACCTTGAACGCGTTTTGCGTAATTAATTGTGAGCCTACGGGCAGCTTCATTAAGCTTCACAATAAAGACAGTAAGTATCACTACTGAAGATAACAGTATTGTCGTATAAAAAAGAGATGTACGGTTAATCGGTAACTGTACTCCAAAGATAGTCATTTTGTTAGTTTGGTCGATCAGGCCATTAAATAATTTAACTGCAGTTTGCGGTAGCGTGCTGACAATACCTACAGTAATAATGAGTGATATACCATTTCCGATACCCTTTTCAGTTATGAGCTCACCAAGCCACATAAGTATCATTGCTCCACCCGTAAGTGACGCTACCATGAGTACCCATTGGATTGGAGAGGTATTGGCTGTAATATCGCCTAGTCCACCAATGCTAGAGGCTGATTGTCGTACAAGAAATATAGCACCGATAGATTGCATGATAGCAAGAGGCAGAGTTAGCATACGAGTATACTGATTTATCTTCTTACGGCCATACTCACCTTCTTTATTCATAGCTTCTAATTGAGGTATGGCTTTAGTGAGTAGCTGCATTATGATAGATGCATTAATATACGCACCTAATCCCACAAGCATGATTGAAAAATTAGCTAATGCACCGCCAGATAATACGTTTATGAAACTAAACAACTGAGGTGTATTTTGAGAGTTAAAAACGTTATCAAGGATTTGCTTTAAAGTCTGAGGATCGCTGAGAGGTACGGGAATATGCGCGTAAACACGAAAAACAAAGATCATGCCAAGTACGGCAAGAAAACGTTTCCGCATATCGCTGTTCTTAAGCGAACTAAGTATTACCTTCCAACTCATTGTTCTTTCTCCCCAATTTGTACCCATTCAGTATATCAGGACTGAAGCGGGATTCACGTATTAAACGATGTGATATTTATTTAGCGATTTTTGTTGTAGGTCGTTTGACCTGTTCAATCTTTTCGAAAGTTCCACCAGCTTTAACTACGGCTTCAATTGCTGTTTTGCTAGAAGATTGTAGTGACACAGTATGCTTTTTAGACACTTCACCCTTTACTACAAGCTTAACGCGAGTATGAGCAGAGCTAACTAGATGTGCTTCAGCAAGAACCTTGTTGTCGATTTTGACACCAAGTGAATCAAGGTCGCCTGTGTAAACAACTTCTGCTGGTGTTCGGTGTGATTTAAATCCTCTAAGTTTAGGGAATCTTTGAGCAAGAGGTGTTTGACCACCTTCAAAACCTGGTCGACGGCTGAAACCTGTACGAGATTTTTGACCTTTAGTACCACGTCCAGCAGTTTTACCTTGTCCGGCTGCAATACCACGACCTACTCGTTTAGTAGACTTCTTGCCTGTTAGTTCGAGATTGTTATAACCCATTATTTTTCTCCTGCACTTTTCTTAGGAGCGGCAACTTTAGCTGCTACTGTTTTCTTTGTAGCTGACTTAGCTTCATGCTTTGTAGTGACCCATTCTTTAGCAGGAACCATACTTTGCAATGCTTCAAGAGTCGCGTACGCAGTGTTTGTCTTGTTAGTTGATCCAAGTGACTTGCTAAGTGCATTTCGTACACCAGCTACTTCTAGGACTGTTCGAACAACACCACCAGCAATAAGACCAGTACCTGGGCTTGCAGGCTTGATTAGGATGTGAGCACCACTAACTTTAGCAGTTGCTTCGTGAGGCAACGTTTCCTTATATAGGTGAATTGTTACCATGTTCTTTTTAGCAACTTCCATAGCTTTAGCTACAGCAGTTGTGACGTCAGCACCTTTAGCCGAACCGATTCCAATTTTATGCTTTCGATCTCCTGCAACAGCAAGCGCTCGGAAACGGAAGCGGCGTCCGCCCTTTACAACACGTGCAACACGGTCAATGTTAAGAATTCTCTCATCAAATTGCTTTTCTTCTTGTGGCTGATCTTTTTGTGGTCGGCCTGAATTTTGATTATTTTGCATATTAGAACTCCAGTCCATTCTTACGAGCTGCATCAGCTAGTGCTTGTACACGACCATGGTAGAGTTTACCATTGCGGTCAAATACTACTTTAGTAATCTTTGCAGCTTTAGCCTTTTTAGCAACTTCTGCTCCAATAACTGCAGCTTTTTCAGTTAGTGTTCCTGTAGTAGTCTTACCGTTTGTACTAACGTGTACTAGAGTAATCTTTTTTGAGTCATCAATAATCTGAGCAACAATGTGCCGGTTACTAACAAATACTGAAAGTCGTGGACGTTCTGTAGTACCGATAACGGTAGATCGTACGCGCTTTTTACGTTGTGATAGATTGTGTAATTTTTGTGCTAGTCGATTCATGATTATTTATCCTTACCTGACTTACCCGACTTACGGATAATTCGTTCGTCAACATACTTTATTCCCTTGCCCTTATACGGTTCAGGCTTCTTTAGTGCACGAATTTCTGCTGCAACCTGACCAACTTGCTGTCGGCTAGATCCACTGATAGTAACTAAGTTGTTATCAAGTGTTGCTGTAATACCTGCTGGAAGTGCATATATAACGTCATGCGAAAATCCAAGGTTGAACTTAAGGTTTGTACCTTGAGCAGCAACACGATAACCAACACCGTTGATTTCTAGTTGCTTACTAAAGCCATCGGTTACACCGACGACCATGTTATTGATAAGTGCCCGCATAAGACCATGCTTAGCGCGAACTTTTGGCTCATTGTTAGCTCGTGTCACAATGATTTGATTTTCCTGTTGTACAACAGTAATTTCAGGCATTGTAAATTGGCTAAGTGTGCCTTTTGAGCCGGAAACAGTAATTACATCATCTGTAATTGTAACTGAAACTCCTGTTGGAACTGTGATTGGTGATTTACCTACGCGACTCATATTTAATATACCTTACAAATTAATTCACCACCGATACCGGCAGCTTTAGCTTCTTTTCCTGTCATCATACCCTTGCTTGTAGAAACAATGACTAGACCACGTCCACTTTTTACAACTGGAATGTCTTTAGCAGCTACATAATAGCGGCGCCCAGGTGTGCTTAGTCGTTTGATCTCAGTAATACGGGCATTATGATCAGGGTTGTTGATAGTAACGTGCAATGATTTTCCAATCGTTGCATCACTTACTGTGATTGCGTTAACAAAGTTATTAGCTTGTAATAGCTGTGCAACGGCTTCTTTAACTTTTGAATGTGGCATGACAACCTCAGTCTTACGTACTGCAATAGCGTTACGTATTCGTGAGAGCATATCTGCGATTGGATCTGTTGATGTAGTAGACATAATGTTCCTTTACCAGCTTGCCTTTGTTACGCCTGGGATTTCACCCTTTGAGGCATGTTCACGGAATGATAGACGGGATAGACCGAATGTTCGCATATAACTGCGCGGTCGTCCTGTTTCAATACAACGGTTTTTCCAACGAGTTGGTGAAGAGTTGCGTGGAAGCAGGTGAAGTCCGTCTAAGTCTCCGATTTTCTTAAGCTCAATGCGCTTAGCTTCATATTTCTTAATCATCTTCTGACGCTTAAGATCTCGTGCGATATTTGATTTACGGGCCATTTTATTTGCTCTCCTTTTTCTCAAATGGCATTCCCAATTTAGTAAGGAGTGCCTTAGATGCGTTTACATCATGTGCCTTAACAACAAATACTACTTGTAGTCCATGCGCGGTTGTTGTCTCTTCGAAAGTCAATTCAGGAAATACAGACTGGTCAGTAAAGCCGATGCTATAGTTTCCAGACTTGTCGAATGCGCTCAACTTAACACCATGAAAGTCACGTAGTCGAGGTAGCACGATATTAATGAGACGGTCAGCAAATTCATACATTTGGTTACCGCGTAGAGTTACTTTAATGCCGATCTTGTTTCCTTCACGGAGTTTAAATCCTGCAATAGAGTTCTTTGCGAGTGTATCAATTGGTTCTTGGGCAGTAATCTTACGGATAGTATTAGATGCAGTTTCAATGATCTTTTTATCATCCTTAGCACGGCCTAGACCAACGTTTACAACGATCTTTTCAAGTCGTGGAACTTGATGAGGGTTAGTCAGCTCAAGTTCTTTTTGAAGTTCAGCTGCGTACTGCTTGTTATAGAGATCTTTAAGGCGAGCAACATACGGCGTAGTCTTTACAGTTTTAGTAGCCATTACTTGATCTCCTTTCCAGATTTCTTAAATACGCGAGTCTTTGCACCATCTTTATCGATTGTGTATCCAATACGGCTAGCTTTCTTAGTAGCTGGATCAATGATACCAACCTTAGAAACATCAATAGGCTTAGTTATTGGAATAATTCCACCTTGTGGGTATTGCTTGTTTGGTTTAGTGTGCTTCTTAACAATATTGATACCTTCAACAGTAACTTTGTTAAGTGTTGGGTGAGTTGAAACAACTTTTCCAGTCTGGCCTTTGTATTTGCCAGATCGTACAATCACTTCGTCACCCTTTTTGATACGAATTTTATAGATAGTTTTAGTTGCAGTCATTATAGGACCTCCGGTGCGAGAGAGATAATCTTAGCATAACCTAGGTCACGTAGTTCACGAGGAACTGGACCAAAGATACGTGTAGCTTTTGGAAGCTTATCGTCTCCAATTATTACAGCAGCGTTATCATCAAATCGGATAGTTGAACCATCTTTTCGCTTAATTACGTACTTAGTACGAACGATGACGGCACGAACAACTGATTTCTTTTTAACGTTACCCTGTGGGTTTGCTTGCTTTACTGTAGCGACAATAACGTCACCAACTCGAGCATAACGACGACGAGTACCGCCAAGCACACGAATGCAAAGGATTTCCTTAGCACCGCTGTTGTCGCATACGCCTAGTCTAGATTCTTGTTGGATCATTATTTCGTCTCCTCAATAGGTGCGGCAGTTACTGCCTCTACTGATTCTTCTTTTGTAATTGTAGCTCGTTCGACAACCTTATCAAGAGTATGTCGTTTACGTGCGCTGAGCGGACGTGTTTCACTAATAATCACTGTGTCACCCTGCTTAGCTTCATTCTTTTCATCATGAGCCATGAATCGCTTGCTTGATGTATAAGCCTTGCGATAAAGTGGGTGGTTTTTGTGAGTCTTTACAGAAACTACGATTGTTTTGTCGGTCTTATTAGAGACCACGATTCCAGTAAGTGTTTTAGCCATTACGCGTTCTCCTTTGCTAGCTGCTCGCTAAGTACTGTTAGCATTCGAGCTAGATCTTTACGCTTACTTCGAATTATCCGAGTGTTTTGCTGCTCGCCCATATGTACACGGCGACGCAATTCGGCGATTTCTTCACGTAGTTTAGTGCTTTCTGTTGCCAGCTCAGCGGTTGTATATTTTCTTATATCGATAGTTTTCATAATTTATGCCTCGTCCTTGACCAAGAATTTGGTTTTAACAGGTAGTTTGTGACTTGCAAGTCGCATAGCTTCCCGTGCAATTTCTTCTGGTACACCTTGCATTTCAAACAAGATTGTTCCTGGTCGTACTTTTGCAACGAAGAATTCAGGGTTACCTTTTCCGCTACCCATTTTTACGTCTTGGGGCTTACGGGTAACTGGAGTGTGAGGAAAGATACGTATCCAGATCTTTCCACCACGCTTGATGTAACGTGTCATTGCTTGACGTGCTGCTTCAATCTGTCGAGAAGTAATTCTCTCTGATTCAAGAGTCTTAAGTGCGTAATCACCGAAAGCAATGTAGTTGCCTGATGTTGCAACACCTTTGATTCGGCCTTTTCGTACCTTTCGGTACTTAGTTCGTTTAGGCATTAACATATTAGTTAGCCTCTCCCTTGTAAATCCATACCTTTACGCCGATAACGCCAGCTGGAGTTTGAGCTCGTGCAGCAGAATAATCAATATCAGCACGGATTGTATGAAGTGGTACGCTACCTTGAACTTCTTTTTCGCGTCGTGACATTTCAGCACCGTTAAGACGACCTGAAACTTCAACACGAATACCTTTAGCGTTTGCACGCATTGTTGCAGCAGCAGTAGATTTGATTGCACGACGGAAAGAGATACGTCGTTCAATCTGATGAGCTATGTTTTCTGCAACTAGTTTTGCATGCAGTTCAGGTTTTTTAATTTCTTCAATGTTAACTCGAGTTTGTGCACCGTAGATTTTTTCAATAGCAGCTTTAAGTTCTTGAGCACCAGTTCCGCCTCGTCCAATAACAACACCTGCTTTTGCAGTATAAATAGTTACTGTCACTAGGTTTGGTGAGCGCTCAATATCTACTTTGTTAATAGCAGCACGGCTACCAAGCTTAGTATGTATAAGTCTTCGCACGCTTAAGTCTTTAGCAAGGTATGTCGCATAGTCACGCTTTGTAGCGAACCATTTGCTTCGCCAGTCCTTGTTGACCTGAAGACGCATGCTGATAGGATTTACTTTTTGTCCCATATTATTTTGCCTCTTTCTTTACGGTTGCAGGCTTAGCTGCCTTTTTCACTACTCGAGTTTCACCATCTACTACAACACGAATGTGGCATGTGCGACGCAAGAAAGGAAGTCCTCGTCCTTGTGCTGCAGGTCGCATTCGTTTCATAGGAGTACCAGGTGAGACGCTAATTTCAGTAATCATAAGTGTATCGGGCTTAAGGTTGTGGTTGTGCTCAGCATTAGCTCGAGCGCTCTCTACAGCCTTACGAACTGGAATAGCAGAAGCACGAGGAACATGCGCAAGAATAGTAAGTGCATCTTGAACGGATCTTCCACGTATAAGTGCAGCAACAACTCCAACTTTACGTGGGCTCATGTTTACACCCTTAGCTACAGCTAGAACGTTCATTATTTCTTACCTTTCGCAAGCTTACCGCCGTGTGAACGGAATTTACGAGTTGGAGAAAATTCACCAAGCTTGTGTCCAACCATGTTTTCAGTGATAAATACAGGAACATGTACCTTACCGTTATGGACAGCTATTGTGCGACCTACGAAATCAGGTGAAATCGTACATGCACGTGCCCATGTTTTGATAATGGTACGGTCATCATCTTTCAAAGCACTTACTTTTTTAGCAAGCTTTGGATCGATGAATGGTCCTTTTTTAAGTGATCGACTCATAGTGCTTCCTTATTTCCTCTTCGCCGAATGTCGGCTTCTTACGATAAATTTATTAGTGCTCTTACGACGGCGTGTCTTGTATCCAAGAGTCTTTTGACCCCATGGAGTACGAGGATCTTTACCAGTTCCGTGACGTCCACCATCTCCACCACCGTGAGGGTGATCTGCAGCGTTCATAACTACACCACGAACAGATGGTCGGATACCACGAAGTCTGTTACGACCCGCTTTACCGATCTTAATGTTCTGGTGCTGTTCGTTACCAACTCGTCCGATACTTGCCATGCAAGTTTGGAGGATAAGCCGTACTTCGCCACTAGGCATACGGACTTGGGTGTAATCACCTTCTTTAGCCATAAGCTGAGCGCTAACACCTGCGCTACGAACCATTTGTGCACCACGGCCAGGTTGGAGCTCAATACCATAGATAAGGCTACCAACAGGAATGTGCTGAAGCTGAAGACGGTTACCGACTTCAATTGGAGCGTCTTCACCACTTGCAATAACTTGCTTAACTTTCATTCCCTTAGCGGCAATGATGTAGTGGTAAGTTCCGTCATGTTCTTTGATTCGTGCAATACGTGCGCTTCGGTTAGGGTCGTATTCAATCGCTTCAATAACTGCAGTTTTACCAGCTGCAAGCTTAAAGTTTACAAGTCGGTAGAACTGCTTTGCTCCACCACCACGGTGACGTGTAGTAATACGTCCCTGGTTGTTACGTCCACTAACCCGCTTTTTAATAACTAGTAGTGATTTAATTGGCTTCTTAGCTGTAATCTCACTCATATCTTGAGTGGTCATACCGCGTTGACCAGGAGTAGTAGGATTAAAAGTCTTAATAGCCATTATTTCGTTTCCTTCTTAGCCTTCTTAGCTGCTTTTTTATCAGCCGCTTTATCTTCTGTATCAAAGATAGCAATCTGGTCACCTTCTTTAAGTGTTACATATGCTTTCTTCATGTCAGCACGATAACCAACACCAGGTCGTGCACGACGACGACGGGCTGGTACAGCTTTACCTTTTTGTACGACAATACGAACTTTAGTTACAGATACTTCAAATTGTGATGCAACTGCTTCAGCAATAGAGAACTTGTTAGCTGTAATAGGTACTGCAAAGATATAGACGTTATTAGTCTTACTTTGCTCGTATGCCTTTTCGCTAAGACGAGGCTTGAGTGTCATTATTTTATTCATTATTTTGCCTCAGCTTTCGCTTTTGTTTCAGATCCGAGCCATGAGCCAATAAGTTCAAGAGCTTCCTTAGTGATAACGATACTGTGAGCATTCACAACGTCATAAACGTTTAGGTACTGTGCATGGACTGCTTTAACCTGCTTGAGGTTATGAGTAGCACGTTCAATGTTCTCATCTTTCTTAGCAACAACAACGAGTACACGTCGAGTCGCACCGATTTTAGCTAGAAGTGCAGCTGTTGGCTTAGTAAGGCCATCTTTGCAGTCAAAAGTTTCGATAACTTTAATGCGTTCTTCTGTTAGAGCCATTGAAAGAGCTTGTCGTATTGCTTGTCGCTTAGCCTTAACATGAATCTTGTGAGAATAGTTCTCAAGACCTGTAGGACCAAAAGTAATACCACCACCGCGCCAAATTGGTACACGAGATGAACCGAAACGAGCACGACCCGTTCCCTTTTGCTTCCATGGCTTCTTACCACCACCGCGTACAAGACCACGAGTCTTTGTTACAGCAAGGTTTTCACGACCATTTGCAAGATACGCTACGTAAGCTTGCTTGATAAGATCATGATTCTCGACAGTGATACCGAAGATATTAGTATCAAGCTTTGCAGCTGTTGTAGCCTTAGCTCCAGCTTTAGTAAATGTTGCTACGCTCATGATGCTGCTCCTTGGATAAGTACGATGCCTTTACGTGGACCAGGTACTGCACCCTTAACGCCAATAACGTTAAGTTCAGTATCAACAAGTGCAATTTTAAGATTCTTAACGCTCACTTGTTCATGACCCATTTGTCCAGCCATCTTTTTTCCTTTAAAGATTTTCTGAGGATACATAGAACCAATAGAACCAGGTCGGCGATAGCTTCCGCCACCGTGAGTCTTACGACCGCGATGGAAGTTATGTCGCTTAATAGTACCGGCCCAACCCTTACCTTTGCTTGTTCCAGTGACTTTAACTATGTCGCCAACTGAAAAGACCTCTGCGTTGAGCTCTGCTCCGACGCTAAGGTCTTCTTCTATTTCTTTTACTCTAAACTCACGAATGAGTTTGCTTGATGCTTTTGCTGCCTTAAGATGTCCTGCCATAGTCTTGCCAATTTTCTTTGACGTTTCTGCACCAACTTGAATAGCATTATAGCCATCAGTTTCGACAGTTTTAACCTGGGTAACAGTATTTGGGGTAGCGGAAAGCAGAGTGACGGCTATAACTGAACCATCCTCAGATACGATACTTGTCATACCAATTTTGCGGGTAACAAATGCTTTCATATTTCCTCGTTGTTAGCTGTATTAGTTCTTAAGTGATATTTACAAATAAGAAATGCTTGATAGTTGGTGGTTTTCACATCTGTTAATCAATAATTAACGTCCCGTGAACCTTCTAACATATCAAGAACAGGTTTTAATATACCAATACAGATTACCAGATTACTCATACCTCTGTCAATATGTTGTTAATACTACATACTACTAATAATTGAACGTAAATCCAATGGGAAGCAAGAATCCTATAAACATAGCTAGGATAATAACGACGTATTCAATTTTTCTATCAATACGAAATCTTTCTCTGAAGGATAAGAATAGTGCGATAAGGGCTCCGACAGGAATTGGTATCTGGTAGGTTCCGAACGTTTTCTGTAGATATAGCCACTGTGTGCTAAGTACTAGATAAACCGTGATTTTAAGAATGAACATAAAATCAAGTGAGTTGCTACGAGCCTTTTTAGAAGATAATTTTTTGATTACAAACACAAATACAGTATAGCATTAGCGTGATACGTATTACCTTATTTAAGAATATTCTTTTTCAAGGCTATTTCATGGGCCTTATGAAACATGCTATGTCTAGGTTCCGGAAGAGTATCTTGATTAAACCAGCCTATTTCGTCAATCTTATGAGGTTCACCAATTGAAACCTTATTAGGATCAACTTGCACGGCGTATGTAATTGCTATCCAGTGTGTTGGAAGCCCATCATTAATACGATGTGCATCGTAGTGCTGAACGAACTCATAAGAAACAGGGTCAACATTGAGTTCTTCTCGCAGCTCACGAAGTACAGCTTCGTCTAGGCTTTCTCCAAATTCAACCGCACCACCCCCAATATCCCAACGTCCTTGCTCATCTCGACATTGCTTGCTACGTTTTTGAAGCAAAATTCGTCCATTCCCATCATGCACTAGAAAGTTTACAGTCACGCCAATATAATCTACACCTCTTTTAAGGTCTACATGTTCTTTTGCAGGCTTGATTTTACTCATATACCTCCTTGGAGGTCTGAATTACATTTTGATTTCAGCGTCACATCCAGCTGGCAAGCTGATGTTCATAAGACTGTCGATAGTCTTAGGTGTTGGGTCCATAACGTCGATAAGACGCTTGTGTACACGCATTTCGAACTGCTCACGGCCTTTTTTGAACACATGAGGGCTCTTGACCACTGTATATGTAGTTCGACGTGTTGGAAGAGGAATTGGTCCTGCAATTACAGCTCCTGTACGTAGTGCTGTATCAATGATTTGTTTTGCAGCTTGATCAATAACTTTATGATCATAAGCTTTAAGACGGATACGAATCCGTTGTTTGTTATCTGTTGCTTTTTTAGCTTCAGCCATTTTATAACTCCTCTGGTGATGTAACATTTATATGATTCTATGTAGAGAAGACATATAAACTTTTAGTCATCACGATTAATTTACTTTTATATCATACACTAATTTAATATTTTCGTCCATAAATGAAAAGAGCCCCGCAATGAGGCTCTTTTCAAAAAGTTTGGGCTGTTTTATTTGTTAATTTTAGTAACAACACCAGCACCGACTGTACGTCCACCTTCACGAATAGCGAAGCGTAGACCTTGTTCCATAGCAATAGGAGCAAGTAGTTTAACTTTAAAGGTAATAGTATCACCAGGCATAACCATTTCTTTGTCAGCTGGAAGTTCAACTTCACCTGTAACGTCAGTAGTACGGAAGTAGAACTGAGGCTTATAACCCTTGAAGAATGGAGTATGACGTCCGCCTTCTTCTTTTGTAAGGATATAAACTTCTGATTCAAATTCAGTATGAGGGTTTACAGTTCCTGGCTTAGAAAGAACTTGACCACGCTCGATATCATCGCGTTCTACTCCTCGAAGTAGAATACCAACGTTGTCACCAGCTTGTCCTTGATCAAGATTCTTCTTGAACATTTCAACGCCAGTTACAGTTGATTTACGAGTATCTCGGATACCAACGATTTCAATTTCTTCACCAACCTTAACGATTCCCTGTTCAATACGTCCAGTCGCAACAGTACCGCGACCTTTAATACTAAATACGTCTTCGATAGGCATTAGGAAAGGCTTGTCTAGTTCGCGTTTTGGTTCTGGAATGAAGCTATCCATAGCTTCAACTAGTTCCATAATAGCGTCTTCGTCTTCTTTTGATCCAGCAAGAGCTTTAGTAGCAGAACCCTTAATGATTGGAGCGTTCTCATCAAAGCCATTCTTAGCTAGAAGTTCACGAATATCCATTTCAACAAGTTCAACTAGTTCTGGATCTGCAAGGTCCATCTTGTTCATAAATACAAGAATGCTTGGAACACCAACCTGTCGAGCAAGTAGAACGTGCTCTCGAGTTTGTGGTAGTGGACCGTCGTTAGCACCAACAACAAGAATAGCACCGTCAATTTGAGCAGCACCGGTGATCATGTTCTTAACATAGTCAGCGTGTCCTGGCATATCAACGTGAGCGTAGTGTCGTTTTGCGCTTTCGTATTCCTGGTGAGAAGTTGCAATGGTAATACCACGTGCGCGTTCTTCAGGTGCGTTATCAATTTGATCATAAGCAACTGGCTTGTTAACTGCGCTAGGCAATTTTTTAGCAAGTACTGCAGTGATAGCAGCGGTTAGTGTAGTTTTACCATGGTCAACGTGTCCCATAGTTCCTACGTTTACATGTGGTTTACTTCGGTCAAAATTTTCTGCCATTACTATGGACTCCTATTTACATATTTTATTTGCATGAGATATCTACCTCACAACAATTATCACTAATTATAGTTGAACTACCGATGTTTGTAAAGTCTATTGAAACAGTACAGTTATCAGCTTATTTTGCGTTTTTAGCAATGATTGCTTCAGCAACGTGATTTGGAACGTCAGCATAGTGCGCTAGCTCCATGCTAGAGCTCGCTCGTCCCTGTGTAGAGCTTCGTAGAGTAGTGGTATATCCGAACATTTCTCCAAGTGGTACGAAAGAAGTTATTTCTTTAATTCCTGAACTTAGATCTTCCATGGATTCGATACGTCCACGCTTGCTGTTCAAATCACCAATTACGTCACCCATGAACTCTTCTGGTGTTACGACGACTACTTTCATGACAGGTTCCATTAGGACTGGGCTAGCAGACTTAACTCCTGCTTGAAGAGCCATTGAGCCAGCAATCTTGAATGCCATTTCGTTTGAGTCAACATCGTGATAGCTTCCGTCATAAAGTTCAGCTTTAATGTCTACAACTGGGTAGCCAGCTAGAACACCATTATTCATAGCTTCCTGGATACCCTGAGATACAGGCTTAATGTACTCGGATGGGATTACTCCACCTTTAATTGCATTGATGAACTCAAAACCTTTTCCAGCTTCGTTTTGACTAAGTCGGAGCCAAACGTGACCGTATTGACCCTTACCACCAGATTGTCGAACGAATTTACCTTCAATTTCAACACCGTCTTTACGGATTGTTTCTCGGTAAGCAACTTGTGGTTGTCCAATGTTTGCTTCGACACTAAACTCTCGCTTCATGCGATCAACAAGGATTTCCAAGTGAAGCTCACCCATTCCTCGAATAATAGTCTGTCCTGTTTCGTCGTCTACATTTACTCGGAAAGTAGGGTCTTCTTCTGCAAGACGCTGTAATGCAGTACTCATCTTTTCTTGATCAGCTTTTGTCTTAGGTTCAATTGCAATACTAACTGGTGGCTCAGGAAAAGTAATACTTTCAAGAACGATTGGGCTAGCTTGTTCGCAGAGAGTTTGACCTGTAGTAGTACCTTTAAGTCCAACAATAGCTGCGATATCACCAGCGTCCACTTCTGTAACGTCTTCACGCTTGTCAGCCTGCATACGAACAATTCTCCCTACTCGTTCTCTTTCACCAGTAGAGCTGTTTAGAATATAGCTTCCAGATTGTAGTTTTCCAGAATATACACGGAAGTAAGCTAGCTTACCTACAAAAGGATCCGTAGCAATTTTAAAAGCTAGGCCAGAAAATGGTTCTTCAGTATTTGGCTTTCGTTCTATTTCGTCGCCAGTCTTTGGGTTAGTACCCCAAGTAGAACCACGGTCAATAGGACTAGGTAGTAGCTCTACGACTAGATCGAGTACCTTCTCAACAATAACGCCACGACCATCTCCACCAGTTACAGGGTAGAAATTTCCAGCTAAGGTTGCAGAGCGAACAGCTGCACGAATTTCGTCTTCACTAAGGCCTTCTTCGCCAACTTCAAAGTATTTCTCTAGTATTACTTCGTCTTCAGCTACTGCGTTTTCAATAAGTAGGCTACGGTATCGTTTAACCTTTTCCATCATGTCTTCAGGAATTTCAGTTTCAACGAGAGCCTTATCTGTAAAATCCTTGTATGTATATGCCTTCATTGAGATTAGGTCTACTAGGCCATTAATTTCTTGTTCAAAACCAATAGGCAAGTGAATCGGAAAGGCACGCTTACTAAGACGAGCATGGATAGTATCTAGAGATCTATAGAAATCACCACCTGTTTGGTTGATCTTGTTAATAAAACAAAAGCGAGGAACATGGTATTTATCAGCTTGGCGCCATACAGTTTCAGATTGGCTTTCAACACCCATTTTACCGTCAAAAACAACAACGGCACCGTCAAGTACACGAAGTGATCGCTCTACTTCAACAGTAAAGTCGATGTGTCCTGGTGTATCGATAATGTTGACCTGGTTGTCTTTCCAGTAGCAAGATACAGCAGCAGAAACAATAGTAATACCACGTTCGCGTTCTTGAGCCATCCAGTCAGTAGTCGTTCCACCTTCATGAACTGCACCAATTTTGTGCTTAAGTCCAGTTCGGAATAGTATACCTTCTGTAGTTGTAGTTTTACCTGCGTCAATATGCGCGATAATACCAATATTTCGAATTTTATCCAGTGGATACTTCTTCGCTGCCATTTCTATACCTTGTTCCCATCTTTATTAGTTATTCTTTTACAGGCTTTATCGTCTCTGATGTCTATAATACCGTATCCGTTCTTTGCTTCGCAAAGTACTAGTAGATGTTGTCCGAAATTTCGAACCATTTCTTCTGTCTGGACTTCTATAAGTTCAGGTGTAAATTCGGGATTATCAGTGCGAATTGCACTTTCAAAACACGTAATAATAGGACAGCCTTCGCAGTAGCCTTCAATTTTCATAGCTAGAACCGTGCGAAGTGTGCAAAAGCTCTGTTAGCTTCTGCCATCTTGTGCGTATCTTCACGCTTCTTAACTGCATTACCACCGCTATTGTAGGCGTCAACAAGTTCAGCTGCGATACGATCACCCATGCCAATACCACGGCGAGCACGTGCTGCTGCAACAAACCACATAATAGTTAGGTGTGTTTGTCGTTGTCCCTTAACTTCAAAAGGAATCTGGTAGTTAGCGCCACCGACACGTCGAGAACGTGTTTCAACATGAGGCTGAACATTCTTTAAAGCTTGGTCAAAAACATCAAGAGGGTTTTCTACCTTAAGCTTCTTAGCAGCTTTTTGCATACCATTGTATACAAGTCGTTCTGCTGTTTGCTTCTTACCATCAACCATTACACGGTTAATAACTTTTTGTACCAATACGCTGTCGTATAAACGATCAGGGTTAATTGGTCGAACTAGAGCTTTAGTCTTTTTTCGTGGCATGGTTTATTTCTCCTTCTTCGTGCCGTACTTAGATCGGCCACGCTTACGGTTTGCGACACCCTGAAGGTCAAAGCTACCACGAACAATATGATAACGGACACCAGGAAGGTCCTTAACACGTCCACCACGAACAAGCACTACGGCGTGTTCCTGTAGGTTATGTCCTTCACCGCCAATGTATGCCCATACTTCTTGTCCATTAGACAATCGTACACGTGCTACCTTACGTAGTGCTGAGTTAGGTTTCTTAGGTGTTTTAGTTGTTACTTTAACGCAAACTCCACGCTTAAATGGAGCAGGTTTTTCATAGTTACGTGTTTTAAGGTTGTTAACGACTCGATGCAAGCTTGGTGACTTGGTCTTCGTAACGACTTTGACACGTGGTTTTCGTACTAGTTGATTAATTGTTGGCATGTATGCTCAAAATCCTTATTGATGTGATGCAGATAGTGGCATAGAGATGGTCATATTTGATTCAGCACGAACCATTTATGTATCCCTATGCTCAGTTATCTACTTAGTATATGAAACTCTTTCACTATTTTAACAGATGTATTGCTTATTAGCAAGACACCTCATTTCGCTAGTCTTTTTCGTCTGTAGACTCTTCAACGTATCCAGTACCTACTGGGATGCGTCGTCCAAGAATAACATTTTCTTTAAGACCGTATAGCTTATCTACTTTTCCGCTTGTTGCTGCTGCAATAAGTACACGAGTTGTATCTTGGAAGCTTGCTGCACTCAAGAATGAGTCAGTAGACAATGATGCCTTTGTGATTCCAAGAAGTAGCTGATTATATTTAGCAGGCTTCTTCTTGTTCTTGATTAGTTGCTCGTTAGCTTCAACGACTGCAAGTTTACTTACAACGTCACCAGTAACGAATTCACTGTCAGCTGCGTCTTCAATTTGAACTCGACTAAACATTTGTCTAACGATGATTTCAAGGTGCTTGTCAGCAATATTCTGACCTTGGCTGGCGAATATTCGAAGGATTTCGTTCATGATGTAGCGCTGTGTAGATTCAACACCTTGGAGCTCAATAAGCTCATGAAGGTTAATTGATCCGTTTGTTAGTCGATCTCCTGCTACTACCTTGTCGCCATCTTTAACAACAACTTGTTTGTAACCTGGAATTTCGTACTTAACAACACTTTGCTTGGCTGGAGTGATTATGATCTTAGTCTTAGATATCTCAGCTTTTCCAGCAATTGGTGAGATAACAGGATCTGCACCTTCATCGCCTGAAGCTATAACGTCACCGATTGCAACATCTGAACCGCTGGCAATTTGAGGATTTCGTCCCTTTAATGCTAGTTCAACTTTACTACCTTCATCAGCAGTAACTTGTACGACGTACTTGTCGCCATCTTCCCATGTGTTAACAACACCGTCAATTTCAGCTAGGAATGCTTGTCCCTTTGGTGTTCGAACTTCAAATAGTTCCTCGACACGTGGAAGACCAGTCGTGATATCTTCTCCAACAACACCACCGGAGTGGAAGGTTCGGAGTGTAAGCTGTGTTCCTGGCTCACCGATACTCTGTGCTGCAATAACACCAATTGGGTGGTGATTTGAGACAATGACACCTGTAGCAGGATCTAGACCGTAAGATTTTTGACCTACGCCACGTACATCAGTACAGCTGAGGGCGCTCATGATCTTTACACCATCAACAGATGTATCTGCTTCGATTGCTTCTGAGATCTCTTTTGTAATGAGCTGACCTTTTTTAACGAATTTGCCTACAGTTTCTGCAGCGAATCGTCCGAATAATCGGCTAGCGTATGCAACACCGATTTCATCAGCGTCGCTACGGAAGATTCCGAAACCTGGGTCGTTGGCATCTTCTGAGATAGTGAACACATCTTGGCTCACGTCAACAAGACGACGTGTAAGGTAACCAGAGTCAGCAGTCTTAAGTGCTGTATCGATCATACCCTTACGAGCACCACGTGTAGCAGTAAAGTACTCTAGTGGGTTAAGACCACCCTTATAGTTAGACCTAATTGGAAGCTCGATTGCTCGTCCAGTTGCGTCAGTAGTAATACCAAGCATACCAACGGCGGTCATAACCTGTCCGATGTTACCACGGGCACCAGATACAACAGCGATTGACATAGAACTGTCTTCGTTTTCGAACTGTTCACTTAACTCTGATTGAACGCTTGATACAACGTCTTGCCAGTTGTCGATAGTTAGTCGGTATCGTTCTTCGTTGTTAATGAATCCCTGGTCATACTGGTCGCTAATTTCAATTGCTCGAGTTTCACCATTATCTAGCTTAGTCTTAAGGCCTTGAATTTCACGGAAGTCATCCATACCCATTGAAATACCTGATCGAGTTGCATACTCAAATCCAGTGTCCTTAAGTTGGTCAGCGATGATAGCAGTAAGAACCTGGCCATACTTGTGGTATGCCATGCTCATTGCATTAGCTAATTTCTTTTTAGTCATTGGTGTATTTTGGAATGGGAAGTCTTCTGGGAAGATTTCATTAAAGAGAACTCGTCCAAGTGTAGTGTCACGAATTTCACCACGGAATGGAATGCGAACCTTGTCTTGTAGTTCTAGCTTACCTGCATCAAATGCCATGATAGCTTCATTGACATTCATGTAGCTTTGAGCTTCTTTTTTAGAACCAGGACGTTCGTATGTTAGGTAGTAACAACCAAGTACAATATCTTGTTCGATATGTAGGATTGGTGAACCGTCGGCAGGTTTTAGAAGGTTCATGTTTGCAGCCATAATATTTTTAGCTTCATCTTGTGCAGCATCGCTTAGTGGAAGGTGAACCGCCATTTGGTCACCATCAAAGTCAGCGTTAAAGCCCTTACAAACGAGAGGGTGAAGCTGAATAGCCTTTCCTTCAATAAGTACAGGTTGGAAAGCTTGAATACTCAAACGGTGAAGAGAAGGCGCACGGTTTAGTAGTACGTACTTACCCTTGATGACTTCATCAAGAGCATCCCATACTGTAACTTCACCTGATTCAATCATGCGTGTAGCGGATCGAATGTTATGAGCATGTTCGTTGGCAATTAAGTTACCGATAACAAAAGGCTTGAATAGTTCGAGAGCCATCATTTTAGGAAGACCACATTGGTGAATCTTTAGTTCAGGTCCAGCAACAATAACTGAACGTCCTGAATAGTCCACACGTTTTCCAAGAAGGTTCTGTCGGAAACGTCCTTGCTTACCCTTAAGCATGTCACTAAGTGACTTGAGTCGGCGTCGTTGTCCAGTTGCTGCAACAGCTCGTCCTGAGCGTGCGTTGTTATTATCAATAAGAGCATCTACTGCTTCTTGAAGCATTCGTTGTTCGTTACGTCGAATAACTTCAGGAGCGTTAAGATCCATGAGCTTCTTAAGACGGTTGTTACGGTTAATAACTCGTCGATAAAGATCGTTAAGGTCACTTGTAGCAAATCGTCCACCGGTTAGTTGCACCATAGGTCGAAGATCCGGAGGAATCACAGGAAGCACGCTTACGCATAGGCTACCAGGCTTAATTCCAGCACGGTCCATGCTCTCAAGCAATCGAAGGCGCTTCATAAGCTTCTTCTTGCGCATACCCTTAGCATCATCAGCTTCTTTTGATAGTTCTGCGATAAGATCAGGAAGCTCAACAGCATCTAGAAGATCTTTAAGTGCAGCTCCACCCATACCAACAGTAACTAGTTTACGATGATCACTTGAAAGTGCACGGAAATCATTTTCACTGATAAGACCTAGTTTAACTAGAGAAGTAAGCTGAGTCTTAAGTAGTTCATACTCTTCACTAAGCTCTTCAAGTTCCTTAGTCTGCATTTCAGCAAGTGACTTAACATCTGCATCTTCAGCAGTAGCATCGTTTTCGTAACGAAGACGAATCGCTTCTTTTGCGGCGTTAAACTCTGCTTCTTTATCGGCAATAATTTGATCACGCTTTTCAACGTTAACAGTTTTAATTATATAGTTTGCGAAATATGCAACGCGCTCTAGGCTCTTAACTGTAAGGCCTAATACAAGACCAATTGCACTTGGTGTACCACGTAGGAACCAGATATGTGCAACAGGAGTTGCTAGGTTAATGTGTGCCATTCGCTCACGTCGTACAATTGATTTAGTAACTACTTCACCATTTTTATCAACGGCAGCTTCTCGAGATCGTACACCCTTAAACTTTGCGTCGTGAGGACTAATGTCTTTGACAGGACCAAAAATTCGCTCACAGAAAAGACCGTCTCGCTCAGGTTTCTGAGTTCGGTAGTTAATAGTTTCTGGCTTTGTTACTTCACCGTGAGACCACTCGAGGATATCGGTTGGACTTGCGACGGCTAAACGTACAGCATCAAAATCTGCAATATCGGTTTCTACTGAATAGCGTCTCATTATTTTGCCTCCTTTGCAGCTTCATTCTCTGTAATATTTTCTTGGCTTTCCGTAATCTGATCGTCTAGTTCCATAATTCGGAATTCATCTGCAACAGCGTCTATTGTGACATCAACGTCAGAGAACTCTGGTTCAGGAACGTCAACTGTTGAACTATGTTCACCGTCTTGCTTAATGCTTTCAGCTAAAACTTCTTCTGCATCAATTATTTTGTCAGAGCTAACTAGATCAACCTTAAGGCTTAAGCCTTGTAGTTCCTTAACAAGCACGTTAAAGCTTTCTGGAACCTTTGGACCCACGATCTCAGTTCCCTTAATGATTGACTCGTAAGCCTTAGAACGTCCATAGACATCATCTGACTTAATTGTAAGCATTTCTTGTAGCGTATTGCTTGCGCCATATGCTTCAAGTGCCCAAACTTCCATCTCTCCGAATCTTTGTCCACCATTCTGAGCTTTACCACCTAGAGGCTGCTGAGTAACCATTGTATATGGTCCAGTAGAACGAGCGTGAATCTTATCTGCGATCATGTGGTTTAGCTTAATAATATACATGCTACCAACTGTAGTTCGCTCTTTAAAGGCTTCACCTGTGCGACCATCAAATAGTTGTTGTTTACCGTCTTCTGGTAATCCAGCTTCTTTTAGTAGGGACTGGATCTTTTCAGTAGATACACCGTCAAAGGATGGAGTAGCAACTTTAATGCCAAGTGCTCGTGCAGCCATACCAAAGTGAGTTTCAAATAACTGACCGATGTTCATACGACTTGGAACACCTAATGGGTTTAGAACAATGTCTACAGGAGTACCGTCTTCAGTGAATGGCATATCTTCAACTGGAAGAATACGCGCAATAACACCCTTGTTACCATGTCGTCCACCAAGCTTATCTCCAACGCTAATCTTACGCATTTGAGCTACAAAGATTTGGATCTGCATAATAACGCCAGCTTTTAGTTCATGACCGTTTTCACGGCTGAATACTTTAACGCCAACAACTTTACCGTGCTTACCATTGCTCATACGCTGTGATGTATCACGTACTTCTTTAGCTTTTTCACCGAAGATAGCTCGTAATAGTCGTTCTTCGCTTGAAAGTTCTTGCTCGCCTTTTGGAGTAATTTTTCCAACAAGGATATCACCAGGATGGACTTCAGCACCAATTCGTACTATTCCGTCTTCATCAAGATGCCTTAGAGCTTCTTCTGAAACGTTAGGAATATCTTGAGTAACAATCTCAGGGCCTAACTTAGTTTCACGAACTTCTGTCATGTAATCAACAATGTGAACACTTGTAAGCGTGTCGTCTTCAACAAGACGTCGGCTTAGAATGATAGCGTCTTCAAAGTTGTATCCATTCCATGGCATAAATGCTGCAAGCAAGTCTTTTCCAAGAGCTAGCTCACCGTCAGAGACTGACATACCTTCAATAAGTACATCGCCCTTTTTAACTTTAGTTCCTGAAGTTACAACAACCTTTTGGTTAATGCTTGTGCCTTCGTTACTGCGAACAAAGTGTAGTGGCTCATATGTCTTAGAACCTTCTTTATACTTAACGACAACTGTGTCAGCTTCAGCTTTTGTGATTTCACCGTCAGCTTCTGCAAGAATTATCTGTCCAGAGTTACGAGCAGCTGCGCCTTCCATACCTGTTCCAACAATTGGAGATGATGGTTGGATAAGTGGTACAGCTTGTCTTTGCTGGTTACTACCCATAAGAGAACGATAAACGTAGTTCTTTTCAATGAAAGGAATTAGCGCTGCGCTTGAACCAATAATCTGACGACGAGAAGCATCCATATGTGTTACTTCATGTGATTCGACTTCACCTGCTACCAGACGATTACGTACACTAACGCGTTCTTTTACGAAGAAACCATTTTCGTCGATAACTTCAGCAGAGCTAGCAATTACTGCGGCATCTTCTTGTGCAGCATCTAGATACTGAACTTCTTTTGTGACGTATGCACGAACAGGCCACGTAGCTTTTGATTTAATACTAGCAAGTTTTTTAGCGTCAGCTTCTGATACTTTTGAACCAGCTTTTACGATTACTTTGCCTTTTTCGTCTTCAAGATCAACGCTAGCAATGTTTCCAGCAATTTTTGAAGCTGGAAGTGCGTTAATTACCTTAAGGTAAGGAGTCTCAATGAAGCCATAGTCATTAATTCTAGCGTATGTAGCTAGGTTAAGTACTAGACCAATGTTTGCACCTTCTGGAGTTTCAACTGCACAAATACGTCCGTAGTGAGTCGCATGTGCGTCACGAACTTCAAATCCAGCACGTTCGCGTGAAAGTCCACCAGGACCCATTGAGCTAAGACGTCGCTTATGAGCTAGTTCACTTAGTGGGTTAATCTGATCCATAAACTGGCTAAGCTGAGAACTTGCAAAGAATTCTCTAACTGCAGCAACGATTGGACGAGCGTTAACAAGCTGACTTGGAGTAACTGTTTCAATTTCGCTCATGCTCATACGGTCTTTTGTATTTCGTTCCATTCGAAGAAGACCAATACGGAATTGTCGCTGTACAAGCTCACCAACGAGTTTAACGCGTCGGTTTGCAAGACTGTCGATATCATCAGCTGGTTCGCCAGTATTAGTAAGTCGAATAATCTCAGCAATGATAGCCTTAAGATCTTCAAGTCGCATAACACGGTTTTCAGTGATGTTTGGAATATCAATAGCAAGACGCTTATTGATCTTGTAACGACCAACTCGTGAAAAGTCGAATCGCTTAAAGTTATAGAACATGTTTTCAAGAAGACTTCGTGCGTTGTCTACTGTAGCAAGATCTCCAGGTCGAAGACGGCGATACACTTCAATTAGAGCATCGTTTGTTCCGCGAGATGGATCTTTATCCAGTGTTACTTGGATATGGTTAACTTTACCTGTATCAACGTGGGCAAATGCATTTTTAATATCAGCTTCAGTCATGCCTAGTGCACGTAGAAGAGTAGTTACAGCAATTTTTCGCTTTCGATCAATCTTTACGTAAAGAGCACCGTTACTAGCTGTTTCGAACTCGAGCCAAGCACCACGGCCTGGGATTACTTTGGCACCATACTTTTTAGTTGCACCACTGTTGTCGGATGTAAAGAAGACTCCATTGGAACGTATTAGCTGGCTAACAACGACTCGTTCTGCACCATTTATAACGAATGTACCTCGGCTAGTCATCCATGGGTAGTCACCAAGATAGATTTCTTGTTCCTTAACTTCACCAGTTACTTTATTAGTAAGTTCTACAGTTGCTTTAAGAGGGGCATCAAAACTGACGTTGTTTTCGCGCGCTTCAACTTCAGTTATTTTTGGTTCTTCAAAGCGGTAGTCTTTGAATGCTAGTGAAAGCTTTGTGCCAGTGTAGTCGTCAATTGGACTCACTTCGGCGAGCAATTCACCAAGGCCTTCTTCGACAAGCCATTGCCATGACTTATTCTGATGATCTACTAGATTCGGTAGATCAAGAATGTCGTTAGTTTTTGTATAATAAACACGTTTATTGTCCTGGGACGTTGGTGCAGCTTTTGCCATACGTTAAAATACTCCGCCTAAAATAATATAAATTGTACGTTTTGTATTTATTTTTATTGTTTCGCGCGAAGATTATCTAAGGTGATGCATTACAGTAAATATTATTTTGATACCACAGCAGTGCCCGACTTACTCTACTTCTTAGAAACATAATAAAGAATATTACAAAATATAGCAATACTATTTTTTTTGTTTTATTTATTTAAGAGTTTTAATGATGCTGTCAACAAGACCGTATTTTTTAGCGTCTTCAGCAGTCATCCAATAGTCTCGTTCCATATCTTCTTGGATGCGCTTTAGCGTTTGACCAGTATTTTTAGCCATAATCTCATTTAATCGAAGCTTGATTCGAAGTGATTCTTTAAGATCAATCTCCATGTCCGTAACCTTACCTCTTGTGCCACTACTTGGCTGGTGTACCATAACAGTCGCGTTTGGTAGGATTACTCTTTTACCCTTAGTTCCTGAGCTTAATAGAAAGGCTGCCGCAGAGGCTTGGATGCCAATACCTAGTGTCTGTATGTCATTAGAGATGTATTGCATAGTATCGTAGATAGCTAGGGCGTCATAGACACTTCCACCAGGGCTATTAATATATAAACTGATATCTTTTTTTGGATCTTCGGAATGGAGGAATAGAAGTTGAGCTACGACTAAATTAGCGGTGTGCTCATTAACGGCATCGCCTAAAAAGATGATGCGATCTTTTAATAAACGACTATATATGTCGTAGGCACGCTCAATTCTTCCGTCACTTTCAATTACTGTAGGAATAAGTGTTGATGCTTTTGTTGTATTCATAGAATAAAGTGTAGAATGCTAGCACTCACATGTCAAGACTGCTAAAAGACTACTTCGAAGTGTATTCAGTAATCTTTTGAATAATTTTTTCACTACGCAAACGTGAGGCGATGTCTTGTCGGCCTTCTGGCTTATCTAGCTCAGCTTGCATTGCTGGATCTGGGTATTGTCCTTTGAGTAGTTGAATGCGTAGTTCAAGTTCTTCTGGATCAACTTTAATATCTTCCTTGTCACCGATAGCACCAATGATGATACCAATTTTAACTTGTTCTTCGGCATCCTTACGGTTCTTCTTGCGATGCTCTTCTTCTGTAACTCCCTCAGCGTCGAGGTGCTCTTGCCATGTCTGACCGCGATATACGATATTTTGCTTTTCTTCTTCTTCGGCGCGAAGAACCTGATTATCTATAACTGATTCAGGAATAGCAACTTTAGATTTTGATGCAATGTCACGAAGTAATTCAGTTTCGAATTCACGGTCAATTTCGTTCTGTTTTTCTAAGCCAAGCTGTTTCTTAATATCTACCTTAAGATCTGCAAGAGATTTAAAAGGTCCTACTTTAGCCGCAAATTCATCGTCTACTTTAGGTAGAGAGAGTTCACTTAGTTCTTTAAGGGTAATAGTAAAGGTAACTTTTTTGCTTTGTAATGCAGCTACTGAGTAATCTTTTGGAAATGGTATTGTAAAGGTTTTTTCTTCACCAATCTTTACGCCGATGATATTTTCTTCAAAGCCTGGAATAAATGCCTTGCTACCAAGAGCTAGTGGATATGCCTTACCTTCCGCTCCTTGTACTGCTTTACCTTTATCGTCTACACCGGTGAAATCAATGACTGCTTCATCACCGTCTTTAGCAGGACGTTCAACTGCCTTCTTATCGCTAACGCGGGCACGTAGTGATTCAATGACTTCATTGACTTGTTTTTCAGTAATTGTTGGAGTCTTTTTTGTCTTCTTAATCTTTGTGTAGTCAGCAAGTGTTACGTCGCCAAGTACATCTACTGTAATTGTAAATTCAAAAGTGTCGAAAGGTACGAACTTCTTAAGGTCAACTGTCGGTTCGCTAACAACGCGAATATTTTCTTTTGTCATTGCCTGAACGTAGTAAAAGTTTAATACAGCATCAATAAAAGCAGATTGTAACTCTTGTTGGTTTACATTCTTTTCAACTACTTCAAGAGGAGCTTTACCGGGACGAAAGCCAGGTATCTTAAGGCTCGTAGTATTGAATTGTTTTACTGTTTTTTCTTTAATTTTTTTTAGATTTTCTGCATCTGCAGTAATCGATAGAGTGATATTGGTTGGTGTGTTCTGTGTAAGTTTTAGTTGCATAAGAGATGAGTATACAAGATTATTGATTAAAAATCGAGCACTAACGCTATGCAGCGTGACGCTGATCTAGTACGTAAGAGATAATGCGTTCCGGACTTAGTGTTTGCTCTTCTCCGGTTACAAGATTTTTAAGGTTGTACCGTCCTTCTTCTATTTCGTTGCTACCAATAAAAAGTACGTATGTGATTCCCTTTTTCGTAGCGTTCTTAAGCTGTGAGCTTAGCTTACGCTGAGAGTTGTCGACTGCTACATTAAGTCCTTCGCTACGCAAGGTTGCGAGTAGTTTTTGAGACCGCTTATAGTCTTCACCAACTAAAATAGCGTATATATCAATATCGTGCTGGATTTCAGGAATCAGGTTATGTGTCTCAAGAAAATTCTGAAGAGTAACGTCGCCACACCCAAAGCCGATTGTCGGTACTGGATCTACGCCAAATAAGCCAACAAGACCGTCGTAGCGTCCGCCTCCGAACATTGATCGGGAGTTTGTAGGATCTGTATCATAAACTTCAAATACGACGTCTGTATAGTAATCAAAGCCGCGCATGATCGTAATATCGAATTTTGCGTTAGATACACCGCTATCAGCAAGAATTTCCATTAGTTCTATTAACGTTTTAGCAGCTTCAGATTCTTTAACATGATCAGGTAAGTCATTAAGTGATGTAACGGCAAGTACATCTATAATCTTATGGCTGAGCCCTGCATCTTTTTGGTCGGTTGTGAGTACATCATGGACTTGGGATACAAAAAGGGATTTATCCATCTTATGCATGCGGTCAATAAGCTTAGAGAGCGTATGAACCTGATCTAAATTAAGACCTAAGAAATCTATCATAATGAAATCCATAAGCTTACGACTATTAATATTAATCGTATACATACTGCGCGTTGCACCAAATTCTTTAAGCATTGCATCAGCTACAAGAATGGTTTCATGTTCTGCGCTTATTGCACTATCCCCGAAAAGATCGACGTTTAGCTGCCAGTGTTCTCGTAATCTACCGCGTTGAGGTCGTTCGTAACGCCAGAGATTAGGGATACTATAGAGTCGTAGTGGATAACCGAGCTCTTGGCGTCGAGCAGCAACCATACGACTTACTGTTGGGGTCATCTCTGGACGAATAGCCACTTCACGACCACCACGGTCGGTGAATGTATACGTTTGATCATTTACAATCTCTTCACCTGATTTAGCTTTATATATTTCGAGGTTTTCAATTATTGGCGCGTCATACTCTTCGTACCCAAAACGCTCAACGGCTGCACGCATTTTAGAAAACATATACTTTTGTATACGCTTGTCTTCAGGGTAAAAATCTCGGGCACCTTTATAGGGCTGTGTTGATAATGGCATATGTTCTATTGTAGCTTATGAATCAAATAAGGACCACTTGTAAGGCAGTCCCTACTTGTCTAAATTATTACGAAAACTTAATATATTTTTTATTCTATTCTTACATTTTAGTTGTTTATAGTTCATTTAAGACACCCCCGTAATTATATGGAGTGAAGCTGTCCCCAATAAATATGGGGTAGGCTGGCGAGCTTAATCCCATAGCTTTAGCTATCTTTACGTCCATGGGTTGGAATGCTTTGAGATCCCTTTTGTCGAGTTCAAGCCTGTCCTTATCTTTAAGCGTCATACGATACACAAAACGAAACTTCTTAACGTCAGATCTTATCGTAAAGCTTTCTGCCCGTGATAGTGTCAAGATACGGTCATACCATAGCTCGGCATTATTAAGAGGACTGCTCATGCTGACTTCAATTGAGAGACAGTTACTGGCGGCCTTATTTATGCAATCGTAGTCAGCGACAATGATCTTATCTAATCCAAGTACCCAAGATATATCACTTAGCTCCTGGTTTGCATTTTCTCCGATAAAGCTACAATCGTTATTTGGACAGAATGTATTATGAAAGTCTAAAACTAAATCATATTTTTTTGTAAGCTTTAGTATTTGAGCAGCACGTTTAGGCTCATAGTCCTTACTGTTTATATTGCCTGGAAACGATCGATTTAAATCCTGACCTACAAAACGGCAATCAGCTTCTATTGCCTGCTCATTTGCTAAAAGCGTATCAACATTGATAACTTTATTATCATTAAAAAGTTTTACGACATTTAGACCTAGTGTTTCATTACCGTGCATTCCGCCAATAACTAGAACTTTCATATAGCTTCCTTTAAGTTGCTAATTATCACGAAGTCTCGCCAATCCGGAACTTGCTCATTACGTATAGATACAATTGCATCTTCACCTAAATCCCTTTTAGCTGCTGCCGTCATACGGGGTTCTATTGTCCTATATGCAATCGTATCGCAATCAAGCCTAGCAGCTAATCCTATTACAAAACTTCCAAAGTTCTGTAGATTGCCTGTAGGCTTTAAGTGTTTATTTGCAAATACCTCATCCAGCCACATAACTGGTTCATCGCCAAGCATGTCGCTCATCCAGATGCCCATTTCAGTACCGTCACTATACTTTTCATTGGCTATATCGATCGGTTTTGCTTGCCATGCTACTGCTGCCATAGTTAATCCTTGTTCGTTCTGCTCTGTGTACCAAGCTGTAGGCCGTGACAGACCTAGGGCGTCAAAACGATTAGTTAGCTCGTCTGATTCGTATGCAGGAAGCTCTGGGCATAATCCGCATGTACTACAAAGGCTTCCAATAGCCGTAGCTGAGAAGCCGCCTTCACAGCGCATCTTTTCATCCTCACATTTACTAACTTCACTCCAAGGGGCAGATGCAAAGGCTTCTTGATATGCGGGGACTATCTCATTGTAGAGAGGCAGTATTTCTTGTGGTGTGTAGAAATTATTGTTATTCATTTTATTCCTTTTAAAATTTATTAATTTAAAACAAAAATAGCCAGCGTCGTGCTGGCTATTTATATCTTATGCGATAACTATCTAGTCAGAACGAGCTGGCGACATATGTTTATGATGAACAGACTTTAATGCGGCTTCATAACCATTACAACCGTTTTTAAGCCATTCGCTAATACGAGCAACTGTTCGGCTGCTAAGTTTAGTTTTATCTACTATCTCTGTGTATTTCTTTCCGTCCATAAGCATACGAGCTGCTTCTAGTCTTGCACTTATTTCAACGATCTCTTTTTCAGTCATTACGTCTCGGAGAAAGTTTTGCATAGTAAGTTTATCGGAAATAGAAAGCAAAGCCTCAACGAGCTGCTGTGCATTTTTATCTTTCCAAACTTTACTATATTCTTGCGTCATAAATACAGTTTACCAAAGTAAAGTATGTTTGTCAATGTTGAAGCTGATTAAAAAATACTTATAGTGTGATGTCTAATAAATTATAAATTTGTAATCGTATATTGGTGCGGATGAAAGGACTTGAACCTTCACGCCTTGCGGCACTAGCTCCTAAGGCTAGCGTGTCTACCAATTCCACCACATCCGCTTATATTATTAAGTAAATACTTGGTATTAAATATCTACTAACAGATGTAATTCTAGCATAATTCTATCTTTTGATACAAGTGTAGTTGCCCATGCTATTATATCGTTATGAGTGAAGCAATATATCCGCCAAATATTGAGACAGATGTTTCGAAGGATTTAGAAATTTCAATGGGTGAATGGCGGGCTGAGCTTGGAGAACTATTACCAACACTACCGCAAGATATCACAACTGAATTTGTTTTAGACTTAAATATCGCAGGTATGCCAGATTCAACAGAAGATAATTCACACATGGGTGTTGGAGGATCTACTGTTACAGCTAGTCGAATCAAACTGCAGATTGACCCTTCGAAAATAGATACACCGGGCTACAATGAGCTTATTAAAGCTACTTTTTTTCATGAGCACTTCCATGTAGCACGAGGCTACAATCACCAAGATTCAAAAGGTTTATCCTTGCTCGACACTGCCATTGAAGAAGGATCGGCTACAAAGTTTGAGATGATAACAGTTGGATCTGAGCCTTGGTGGGGAAAGTACCAGGACAGAGAGACAATGCTTGAACGCGTAGATGAGCTAAAGAATACAGTCGTAGATGAACAAACAGACTGGAATAAGTGGAAGTTTTACGACCCAGAAACAGACCGACACTGGATTCTGTATCGTGTCGGGGCGTTTATTGTGGATGAAGCGCTTACTAATGGTGGCCTTAAAATTCAAGACCTAGCAGTTATGACACGTGAAGAAATTCTAGAAAAAGCTAATCTCGCTTAAATTGAAGGGTTAGTTTGTAAGTCTGGTCACAGTATTTTTCGATAAAATACTAGCATTGCGTCACCATATGACTTAGAAACTACCTTTTCATACATCTCTTCTGGTAGTCGGATATCTCCGTATGTAGGCAAGGAACAGATGAAAAGCCCCCCTACTTTAGTATGTTTAGCGAGTTTTTCTATTACCGTTTCCTGTATGTGATTATATGGTGGATCACAAAATATAAGATCGAATCGTTCTGTATTATTTCGGTATGTCCAGCTACGAGCATTAATATGAAATAGCTTCATACGGTCTCCCACTGCAAGTTTTTCGGCGTTTGCACGAATAACCTTGTATGCTTCCTTATCTAGTTCCAGCGCTACTGCAGATTCTGCGCCTCGGCTCAATGCCTCAAAACTTAGTGCTCCGCTACCTGAAAATGCATCAAGAACAGTCAGTCCCTTAATATCTCCAAGCGTGTTAAAGAGTGCTGTTCGTATCTTATCTCCCATTGGATGCGTCTGAAAACCCTTAGGTGAATCAAAAGTATGCCCTTTAAGAGTTCCGGATATTATTCTCATTTTTTTGTAAGTATTTTAGAATCCTGAATTGCGCAGTACCAAGCCAGGGTTACAGTTTTAGTAATTGTTGGAACTAGCTTTTTACGTATATCTAGAGTTAATTTAGTAGTCCATCCTCTTTTATAAAAACGCATGTAGAGGTCTTGGACGGCTATCTCTCTGGCAGTTTGTTTAAAGTATTCAGTAACACCAATTTCTTGCATTCGTTTTATATCATCTTCCTTGGGCATACTGCTAGAAAGTGAAAGCGGTGCAATAATAGCTGCGACTCCAAGCTCAAAAAGTGCGTGAGTACTCATAAGTCCCTTCGGTCCCCACATTTTCCAGTTGTTTTTTACCATCTCAGTTTTTGTACTGCCAGGAATGACCATCTTTTCCTTGATAGTAGTACGGGTCTCCAGACCTTCACCTCTAAGTTCGAGTAGTTTTTCTTCATATGGATAATGATGGGCTGGTGTTAGGCCGTCTACTAGAGCGTGCGCAAGCCACGCAGCCTCAAATGCTACGCGTTCCCGGTTATGAGAAGCTAGAACAGTAACCAGCTTTTCATAATGTTCTCTAATAATATCGATTAAAAGAATATCCTCGTCATCGAAGGGATTATAAAAATGCCAAGGTTCGTTGACTGCAGGACTCTTGCCTTTTATTCCGTCTGGCCCGTTACGCCCCTCGAAATGGATAATGTTCTTAGAATCAGGGAATAAAGAATCGTCATCAAGTAATTTAGCTATATTATTACGAGCAACGCGGTCAATCTTTTGGTGAGCACCCATGATGCTGCCTGATTTATTTGTAAAAGTTGTACCTGAGTACATTTCTAAATACCGTTATTAACTTTCTTTTTTTGAATACATTCAGATTTTATTAATTTAGATTAGTCACAGATCTCAGCGTATTCACTCTGTCTGCAAGATGCTTATAGTATACCATTTTTTCATCTTTTTTAATAAATCTACGAGCCGATTGTCGCGCTGCTTCAATGAGCTTCACGTCTGTTAATTTAGCGACCCTCAGGTCAAGTTGGCCGTGTTGGAAGGTTCCGTAGATGGCGCCCGGGCCTCTTAGCTCTAAATCTAGCTCAGCCAGCTTGAATCCATCATTGTTTCTTTCAAATATTTGCAATCTTTTACTAGGGGCTTTTGAGTCACTAAGCACAAGGTAACAATACCCTTGATGTTCACTACGTCCGACACGTCCCCTCAATTGGTGTAGTTGAGCTAGTCCAAAACGATCTGCACTTTGAATTAGCATCACAGTAGCGTTAGGGACATCGACACCTACCTCAATTACAGTTGTTGACACTAATATATCGATTTTTTTATCAATAAAGTCCTGCATTATGGCATTTTTCTCATCCGCTGGTAATTTTCCATGTAACAGACCTACTCGACGATGTTTAAATGGTCCCTCGGCAAGCTCCTTGTGGACCTTACCAACTGAATGGACTGTTTGTAATACTTCTGATTCCGATATTAGTGGGCATACAACAAAAACTTGTCTACCTTTATCTATTTCTAAATCTATGTATGCATGGATTGTTTTTGTAGAGTTGGGTGAAATGATATTAGTTTCAATTGCTTTTCTACCTTTTGGTTTTGATGAAATAATCGAGATATCTAGTTCTCCGTAAAGAGTCAGAGCGAGTGTTCTAGGAATAGGAGTTGCGGTCATGGATAGAACATGAGGCATGTGTCCAGCCTTTTTTTGTAGCTGTTTACGCTGTGAGACTCCGAAACGATGTTGCTCGTCGATTATAACTAGTCCCAGGTTCTTCATATTAACTTTATCTTGAATGAGGGCATGTGTTCCAATGATGAAGCGTACATCGCCTGAATCTATTCTTTCATGCATTACTTTTTTCTGAGACATCGACATACCACCAACAAGCAGGCCAACAGAACCCTCAAGTCCAATAGGTTTAAGTAGCGAATGGATCGTATCTGCATGCTGACGAGCCAGTAGCTCAGTTGGTGCCATAAAGGCAACCTGAAGCTCCTGCGCTAAGACCATCAACGCAGCCATAGTTGCAACAACCGTTTTTCCAGAACCAACATCGCCTTCAATTAGTCTATTCATGCAGTTAGCAGATGCCATGTCTTGATAAATCTGCCAAGTAACCCTTTTCTGGTCAGGAGTAAGTTCAAACGGGAGATGACCAACAAAATCCTTTGCTAGTTTCTGATTAAAAACTATATTGAGCGCATGCTCTTGATCGTGTTCGTCCTTATTAAGTAGTGAGGCGAGAGCTAGCTCAAATACTTCTTCAAAGCCAAGTCTTTTTTTTGCTTCGTCGAGATGCTCTGAACTTTCAGGAAAGTGCATGGCAAGCAAAGCTTCGTGCCTGGGGATCAGATCTTGTTCATTCAAAACCCACTCAGGCAAAGTTTCTGGAGCGCTCTTGATATACGACAGTATTTCTCTAATTGACTTACGGATTTGATTTGATTTCAAACCCTTAGTTTCCTTATAGCGAGGAACTATTCGGGCAGTACTTATAGGAAGATCGGAAACCTTTTCAATGGTAGGGTTCATTAGAACCATCTTTTGTCGACTAAGTTCAAACATTCCGGAAATAAAGTAGTCAGCCTCACTTCCAATTGAAGTAGCTCTGTAGGGCTGATTGAACCACACCATACGAATAGAGCCTGTGGAATCTTCAGCTACTGCTTCGGTAATATGCATGCCTCGCCGGACATACCGTCCAGTAACTTTTATTATTTTAGCCTTAATAGTTACTAAGCCGGGTTCGATATCTCGAATATTAGTAATATGAGAAAAGTCAGTATAGCTTCTTGGGTAGTAATCAACTAGATCCTGAAGTGTGGCAATACCAATTTTATGAAATAATGGCTCAGTTGCCGGCCCAATGCCCTTTATTATTCCAATAGTATCAGATCCGTTCATGCTACCAATACTACCTGGAGAACGATGTATGGTCGAGTCCTATACAGCTTTTCGTATAAGAAGGAAGGTACTTGGACCAAAATATGCTTTTGCAAGTGTTGGTTGCATTACATTTTCTATTGCTAACATTGCACTTTCAGGTAAGACTTTCTTAAGAGATTGACTACGAAGATTTGAAACAGATAATACTTTTTCAACTTTTAATCCTTCGTGAGCTAGTTGTTTGATGACTGTTTTTGGATTATGGTTCACAAAAGCAATTTCTTCGTCGTTGCGATTAGCATCTGATCTTATGTCGACGGGTTTTGTTGGTAGTTTTTCGCCTTTAATTAAGTACTTCATGCGGTTTCGCGCGTGAATGTTATTGGCAATTTCTAAAATGAATACACCGTCATCTGTAAGAACACGCTTTATTTCAGAAAATTCTTTAGTCGGATCTGGAAGATGGTGCATAACGCGAATCATAGTAATAAGATCAAGTGAATTATCTTTAAATTTAAGATCATCAGCTTGAGTTAGTACCATTTTTATATCTGGTTGATCTTTAAGGTAGTCCTTACCGATGTCAAGTTGTTGCTGACTAGGTTCTGCTAATGTAACTTTGTCTGCGTATTCCTTAAGGAAAATGCAAAGCCTTCCAAAGCCTCCGCCAATATCAGCAGCGTTTTTGAAATGTTTGCCTTTTAAGAACCTTTTGAGAGCTATAATTTCTGACTTATTTTCGTAGTCTCGGCCATTCCAATAGTCTAGGTAGTTATGTTTAGGGTCGTTATATTGATCGGCTTTTTTCTTTGATGTTGGCATATGTACCTTTGTTTAGTTCTTGTTATTATTTTTTCTACACAGCGAAGTATACAGTATTATTGCAGGCAGATTACAGTTTGGTTATTTTTTCCTCTTCTCAGCAACATATAGCCCTCAATAAATGTGTCTGGATCGAGAGTCGTGTTTTCGGGCCCTATCTGAGTTCCATTGATATAAACGGCCTTAGCTTCAATGAAACGACGTGCATCACCTTTAGATGAAGCGAGATGGGAAGCAACGAGGATATCAATTAGGGAATCGTCTTTTGAAACCTTTGTAGAGCCTAACTCTTTTGATAGCTGGACAAAGTCTTGGGTAGCAAGAGAATTAAAAGACGTATTCCCGAATAAGGCTTCGCTGATCTTGCGTACTGAATTTGCAGTGTTTAGTCCATGAATTAATTTTGTTGCTTCATATGCAAGTTTCTTCTGTGCGGCTCTTTGTGATTTATTTTTCTCAAAATCAGACATTGTCGCACTTATGTCTTCTTCACTAATTTCAGTATAGATTCTTAAGTAGTCATCAACACCGGCGTCATCAAGATTAAGCCAGAATTGATAGAACTGGTATGGTGTTGTCATGTCAGGATTTAGCCAAACAGCTCCAGCTTCACTCTTACCGAATTTAACGCCCGTGGATTTATTGACTACAAGCGGTATTGACCAAACATGAGTCTCGTTACCCGTCACTCGTCTAATTAGATCAACGCCAGCAATTGCATTTCCCCACTGATCAGATCCACAAATCTGTAGAGTTGCATCCTTTTCTTTATGTAAATGAAGAAAATCATAGGCCTGCACTAAGACATATGAAAATTCAGCGTAGCTAATTCCCATACCGTCTGCACTTAAACGCTTGTTCACAAAATCGCGTCCAAGCATTTGTCTCATAGGCACCTTTTTACCTATGTCCCGCAAAAAATCTAGGTAATTCATATCCTTGAACCAGGAATAATTATCAACAACTTCGAAATCAAGGCCATCTAGTATTATCTTATATTGATCTACAATATTTTTTTTGTTCTGTTCTATTTCTTCTAGAGGCTTCAGCTCTCTTTCTTCGTTTTTACCGTCAGGATCGCCAATCATACCAGTAGCTCCGCCAATCAATAGAATGGCCTTGTGTCCATGTCGAATGAATGTTCTAACCATCATAATGCCTGCCAAGTTGCCGATAGTCATTGAAGCCGCGCTTGGATCTACACCGAAGTAGAATGTGCGCTTAGTTGAGTCGAGATCTTTCATTGACTTGAAGGTTGTTTGATTAACGAAGCCTCGTCGTATTAGCTCTTGCGTGAGTGATTCTTGTACCATACAAAAAGTATACCTTATAGCCATTGTCGTTGGTAGTAAGATGAATGTTTATATACAAATATAATGCTAACGATTTTTATCCTATGAAATTAGAAAAATTTGGTATAATAAATACTACATAAGGAGCGAATTACATTCTAATGAACAAGCCATCCAAAGCTAGAGGCAGAAAGCCTACAGGCTCGAACAAGTACACTACTCGTAGTGGCAACATTATTAAAATCAACAAAGGATTTGGTAATAAAATTAAAACGAGTAAAGCTGCAAAGTCTGCACGCTCTGCAATGAGACAAGCCGGACTACCTAAAAACCGCCTTAAACGATTTTTTGCACATTTCCAGCCCCGTAGAATGTTTAAATATTGGTTTAGTCGTGATGGCGCTATCATGGCACTTAAAATCATTGGTATCGGGTTAATTACAGGTTTCCTAATTCTTATAGCTCTTTTTGCCTACTTCAGAAAAGATCTGCCTAACCTTAGAGATATTAGTGGTAACAACATAGGTGGCAGCATACGTTACTATGATCGCACAGGAAAAACTCTCCTTTGGGAAGATTACGATGCCGTCAAACGAATTCCGGTTACTGAAGCTGAGACTGGAACATTCGTACGTAATGCGACTGTTGCCGTTGAAGATAAGGATTTCTTCAAGCATGGTGGTTTTGATGTCCGCGGTATTACGCGTGCTGGAGTCAACAACATTACTGGAGGAAGCAGCCAACAGGGTGGCTCAACAATTACTCAACAACTCGTGAAGCTTACGCAGAACTGGTCTAAAGATAGAAGCTATACTCGTAAGTTTAAGGAGCTTATTCTTTCTGTCGAGCTTGAACGTAGCTATTCAAAGCAGGAAATTCTTACTGGGTACTTAAATACTGCGCCATACGGAAACGTCCAGTACGGAGTTGAAGCCGCATCCCGCGACTATTTCCAAAAAGCAGCTAAAGACCTAACTCTAGATGAAGCAGCCTTCCTAGCAGCAATACCAAAAGCTCCTTCCTTCTACTCACCTTATGGAGCGTACTTTAAAACTAACCCTCAGGAATCACGTGAAGCCCTTATAGGCCGCCAACAGTACGTTCTTAAACTAATGGCTGAACAAGGCTATATAAATGAGCAGCAGCGTCAGGATGCCCTTAAGGTAGATACTCTAGCTAAAGTTAAAGAACCGCAACCAAAATATGCAGGGATAAGAGCTCCTTGGTTTGTTTTAGCTGCAAAGAAGCAACTGGAGACAAGTAGAGAAACTGCTAAGATCGGTGGCTGGTCAGTTATTACAACTCTTGATCTTAGACTTCAGGATATTGCTGAACAACAGGTAGCCAAAGCTCTTCCACAAATTAAACGACAGGGTGGCGATGTTGCAGCTTTTGCAGCCGAGGACGTGACTAATGGGCAAATGGTATCTCTTGTCGGAGGAGTTGACTTTAATAACCCAGAATTCGGGCAGTTTAATTACGCTAACAGGCCCTTACCTCCAGGCTCAAGCTTCAAACCATACGACTATTTAGCGCTTATTGAAAACAGTACAAATGTTGGAGCAGGAACAGTGCTTTACGATACACAAGGTCCTATAGACGGCTACCCTTGTACCAATAAAAACAACCCTAAAACAGATAAAAAAGCTAACTGCCTTTGGGATTACGACTTTAGGTACCCTGGCCCAGTAACACTTCGTTACGCACTTGGTGGCTCTCGTAACGTTCCGGCCGTCAAGGCGATGCTTACAGTTGGAATTGATAAGACAATTCAAACTGCAGAAAAACTAGGACTTACAAGCGGTTATAAGTGTTACGAAGATGAAGCAAATACTAAAGAAGGTCCTTGTTATGCATCAAGTGCAATTGGCGATGGCGCCTTCTTGCATCTAGATGAACATGTGCATGCATATGGAAGTATTTCGCGTAATGGAAATGTGATTCCTCAGACGTACATACTACAGATTAAGAATTCAGGAGGAAAAGTACTAGAAGAATGGAAGCCAAGTAAAGGTACTCAACCCGTACGTGCTGATTCAGCATACATTATTGCAGACATGATGAGTGATCCTAATGCCAGTTACTTCCCTGCAGGACGTAAACCACATCGCTATAAGGACTGGAAGTTTGGAATGAAGACAGGAACCACAAACGACAACAAAGATGGTTGGATGATGGGCTTCTCTACCAAATATTCAGCAGGTGTATGGGTCGGGTTTCATACTGGGCAAAAAGTTTTGAGTGGAACTATGGAGAGTATGACTCAACCGATTTGGCAAGGCTGGATGAACGCAGCGCATGCAGATATTCCAGCTGTTGAACGTCAGAAGCCTAGTGGAGTACAAACGCAACCAGCTTACATAATTCGTTCTAAAGTAGGTTTAGGATCTGTCGAACCAAGTCCAGCAAATGATTTGTTCCCATCTTGGTACAAAGCTAATTCTAAGAACACTGGAGCTGCACAAGTTATTGATAAGGTTTCTGGGAAGCTTGCTACTGAATGTACTCCGGAACGTGCTAAAGAAACTGTAAATAATGCATCAGCAAATCAATTCTCTGCAGATAAGTTTGTCCCTGGCGGCCTTGCAGGAGCTAACGCTAACGGTGAAAAGGATGATGTTCATAAGTGTGGTGATACACCGCCAAGCATATCCCTGAGCCCTTCAGGCGATGGATATACGGCTACCGTATCACAAGGTATATACCCGATTAGTAGTGAAAAGTTTAAGGGAGTCGTGAACTTCATTGTAAATGGTCAAATAATTAGATCGTTTGAAGTAACCTCTAATGGTCAGAGTGTAACCCTTCCAGCATCTGCGCTAACTGGTAGCGGAACACTAACGGCTCAAGTAATAGACAGCGTTCTTTACGAAGGGACAGCAAGCATTGCGTTTAGTTCTGCTAGTAATCTGATTACGCTAAGTGCCTCTGGTGGTAACTTTACCTGGAATAGCATTTCAGGTGGTTCTCCATATAAGCTTTGCTACAGTAGCTCTACAGTCACCCTAACCTGTACTGGTAATATAACTTCACTTAGTTATCCAATTCCTAGCTTTACTGGAACAGGTAAGACTGCATATATTCAAGCAAATAACGGCACTCAGTCTAATTCTGTTAGTCTTTAGGATTCCAAGAAGCCATTAAGGGCCGAACGTATATCAATTACTTCGTGCAGACCTGATGGCTTCTTGCCAGTTCTAATTTTAGGGCCTATTGCGCCATCGAATCCCAGCTTAGTTGCTTCTTGAACACGCTTTTCGACGAATGGCACGTGACGCACTTCGCCGCTTAGTCCTAGTTCTCCGAAAACTACTGCATTTTTCTTGAGCTTAAGACCTTTACTCGCGCTGGCAATCGCCATACATACGGCAAGATCTGCAGCAGGCTCACTCACCTTCATGCCTCCGACAATATTAATATATATATCGTGCTCAGCGAGATTTAATTTCGTACGACGCTCGAGCATTGCAATGAGCAAGTTAACTCTGTTTAAATCAATCCCACTAGCGGCCCGCTTAGGGTATCCATAGCTTGATTTATTTACTAAGGCCTGAACTTCTACAAGAAGAGGTCTGGAGCCTTCCATTGTAGCCAGAACTACTG
Organism: uncultured Candidatus Saccharimonas sp.; assembly: GCA_943354005.1. Taxonomy (GTDB): domain Bacteria; phylum Patescibacteriota; class Saccharimonadia; order Saccharimonadales; family AWTP1-31; genus CAJAXB01. Next base: position 59,951 of record CALRBE010000004.1, on the reverse strand, counting down.
AGCCGTCACTTATTTGTCTTTCAGCAAGCAATGCTGCGGAAGGATTCTTAACTGGTTGCATTCCAGATTCTACCATTTCAAATATGCCTACTTCATTAGTTGAACCATATCTATTCTTTACTCCTCGCAGTACCTTGAAGCCTCCATACCTATCGCCTTCTATTTGCAATACGACGTCAACAAGGTGCTCTAATACTTTAGGTCCAGCAATTGATCCTTCTTTTGTAACATGACCAACAATTATTAATGCAGTGTTTGTATTTTTAGCCACTATACTTAGTACATGAGTACTGTTTGTTATTTGGCTAACAGAACCAGGAGCAGAACTAACTCCTTCTACTGAAATTGTCTGAATTGAATCAACGATTATAAGTTTGTATTTCTTGCTAGCAATAGTAGACGCGATGTCGTCAGCGCTTGCACTAGAAGCAATTTCAAGAAATGTACCGCGGGTTTTTAATCTATCTGAACGTGAGGCAAGCTGATGTACAGATTCTTCACCACTAACATATAAAACTGGAACGCTGTCGCCAACTGCGCTAGCGATCTGTAAAAGTAGTGTGCTTTTCCCAATGCCGGGTTGGCCAGCAATTAGAGTAACGCTACCTGCGACAAAACCTCCACCAAGAACCACGTCAACTTCAGGGATAGAAGATGTAACACGTGGTTCATTTTTAATTTTATTAGCTTTTTTAAGTTGAGTAGTTTTAATTGGCTTACCATGCTTAATAGCTTGGCCAATATTCTCAACTAGCAGTTGTTCGCTTATGGTATTCCATTCCCCACAGGACATACACTTTCCTGACCAAGAAGATGAAATGTCCCCACAACTACTACACTCGTACTGTACACTTTTTCTAGATCCCATTACGTCTAGTGTATCATTAAAGATTCTGAATTGGATCAGTGCTTGGCTGAATACTACTGTCTAATGCTTTATTAAGTTCTTGAGCTTCAATCGCTATTTTATTACGTTCATCAAGTACTTGTTTATATTGTGCCACAAGGTTTTCAGTCTGTGCATAGAGTGCTCTGAATCCTGGGATGCGACTATTATATGCTGGAACAGCGTTATTAAATTCTTCGATCTGCCCTGAACGGCGTAGCCTATCCAGCCTATCACTTTCAGCATTAATACTCTTTTGTAATTGCTCTAGTTCAATATTGTTTGCTACAATCTGCTTTTCGATTGATTTAAGGTTAGCATCTAATTCAATTAGTTTATTCTTGCGTGATATAAATTCTGCTTCATATTGCAAAGCGTACGCGACCACTTTCTTTCGCTGTGTAAAGTACTTAGAATAGTATTTTTCTAAGGCTGGAGATAGCGTCTCGACTTCTGTGCCGAGTATAGAATGCAGTTCATTGGTAATATCGGCTCCATTTTTTCTATATAATTCTATCTTGGATCGTATCTCTGCATCTTTTAAATTATTGTAGAAATCATTTAGCTGATTATCGACATCTACTTTTTCGCTTGTTCCAAGACGGTCGTACGCTGCGTGAAGCATTTCGTGAGCTGCTGTTACTTGCTCAACACCGGCTAATCGGGGATCATTAACTTTAAGTAGGTATATGCCTTCGTTTTTAATGTAACAACCCAGTACAATTGTATTCTCACCGAATTTACAGCTTTCATAGAAGGCAGCCTTTTCTTGAACCTTCGGATCGTTAAGATAGAATGCTCTTTTACTTTTATCGGTCATGGTCGTATCTTGGGCTAGTTGTGATATCGATGCAGATGGCTGGTAGCTACGAAGAACCCACCAGTCTTGGATATTTTGTCTTTGAAAAATTGCTAGTGCAGCAATGGTTATGAAAATACCGGATAGTGTAGTCTGAAATATTTTTGTTTTTCTACTGAGAGCCATGTCTATTATTATACTGTGTATTAAGTTTTGTAGCTACAATGCTATTGCTATTCGCTTGATGCTGAATATTGTAGTTTTTTCTTTTCAAATGAGACTTGAATAATGTCACCCTTATTGTAGGACCCTTTTAGTATTCCGTGAGCAATGGCATCTTCAATAGTATCTTGGAGGAGTCTACGCATTGGCCTTACACCATTAGATGCATCGTATCCTTTTTCTAGTAAGTGTTTTTTTGCTGCGTTATTAACATTAAGACCAAGTCCATGTTTAATTAGTCGCCGTCTTAGCTCGTCAATTTGTAGATCAAGGATATCTAAAGCCTCTTTTTTGGTAAGTGCATGGAACACAACAACTTTGTCGATACGGTTTAAAAGCTCGGGGCGCATCATTTTCTTAAGTTCTTCATGAACCTTTTGACTATTACGTTCATGAAGTGACTCTAGATCTTTTTTATCTCGCGTACTATCTGCCTGAAAACCAAGGCTAGCTTCTTTTTGTAGCTTGTCTGCACCAATATTACTAGTCATGATAATAATTGTGTTGGTGAAGTCTATCTTCCTACCTTTAGCGTCTGTCAGTACACCGTCTTCAAGTATTTGAAGTAGCATGTTAAACACATCTGGATGTGCTTTCTCAATTTCGTCAAAGAGCACTAAACTATAAGGCTGACGTCTAATCTTGTCGGTAAGCTGTCCACCTTCATCATACCCAACGTAGCCTGCAGGTGCTCCTACTAAACGTGACGTATTGTGACGCTCGCTAAACTCACTCATATCGATCTTGATCAGTGATTGAGTGGTGCCAAAATATCTTTCAGCAAGAACGCGAGCGAGTTCAGTTTTACCAACTCCAGTAGGGCCTAAGAATATAAATGATCCAACGGGACGTTTTTCACTAGATATTCCAGAGCGACTTCTGCGAATAGCTTGTGATACAGCAGCAACTGCCTCTTTTTGTCCAATGACGTGTTTAGATAACATCTTTTCAAGTTTTAGTAAGTTCTTGGCCTCAGAGCGCACTACCCGTTGGGCAGGGACGCCAGTAATACGTGCAATGACTTCAGCAAGATCTTCTGACTTCATTGGAGTCTTACTATCTACCTTATCGCTACTACGAAGTGCCTTTAATTCTTCTTGTATTTGGCTGCTACGTGTTTTCTCGCGGGCGGCTCGCTCATAATCTTCAGACTCAACTGCTTCATCAATCCTAACTTGGATGAGCTTTAGTTCATTTGCAAGCTTACGTACTTCAGGAGGCGTTTTACCGAGTCCTACACGTAAATGTGCTCCTGTTTCGTCAATTAGATCGATCGCTTTATCTGGCATGAATCTATCGTTTATATATCTATCGGCAAAATAGACTGCATCTTCTAGGACCTCATCGCTAATAGATACTCCGTGAAATAGCTCATAGTGTTTACGAAGACCCTTTAATATAGCGAGCGTTTCGGCGTTAGAAGTTTCTGGTACTTGAACGGGTTGAAAGCGACGTTCTAGTGCTGCATCTTTTTCAATATGCTTCGTATATTCAGAAGTTGTTGTTGCGCCAATCATCTGCACCTTACCTCGAGCCAATGCTGGCTTAAGTATATTGCCGGCATCCATTGCACCCTCAGCTGCACCGGCCCCAACTATTAGGTGAAGCTCGTCGATAAATACAATCGTATTCTTGTCATCTTCAAGTTCAGCCATGACCTTTTTTAATCGTTCTTCAAATTCACCACGGTACTTAGTACCAGCAATCATACCAGCTAAATCTAGTAAAATTATTCTTTTATCGATTAGGCTGTCAGGTACGTCTTCTTTTACGATCTTCTGTGCGAGACCTTCAACGATTGCAGTTTTACCTACGCCAGGCTCACCAATTAGAACTGGGTTATTTTTTGTGCGTCGATTAAGTATAGTAATAACGCGTTGAATTTGTTGTTCTCGCCCAATAACTGGGTCAAGCTTTTGCTCTCTTGCCCTTGCAGTCATGTCAGTTCCGAAAAAGTCTAAAGCAGTTTTACGAGCTTTTTTACCTGTCCTTTGAGTACCAGTTGAAGCAATTCCTTCGCCTTGACCATTAGTATTAATGGTAGCAAGTACATCGTTACTTAGAATGTCGGGATTAACGTTCATATCACGTAGTAAAAGAGTAGCCCGTGCATTCTTTTGACTTAATATACTGTAAATAATATGTTCGGTACCGCAGTAATCTTGTGCGAAATCTTTTGCGATATCATAAGCCATACGGAGTGTTAGCTTAGCTGTCTCGCTAAGGCCTTTAGCACCCATATGGATTGTTATTGGTTTTGGAGCAAGGTTAAGAGCCAACTGTGCTCTGTTTAATGTAATTCCAGCGTCTTCAAGTATTTTTGCCCCCATGCTATTTTCTTGTGCAAGTACGCCAAGTAGTAGGTGCTCGGTGCCGATGTATGCACTACCAAAACTACGTGCAATAGCATCAGAATGTTTTAAGCTTTGGAGAGCATTATCTGTAAGGTGGCTTAGAAATTCTTGAAAATCGGGTGTATCTTGCATGTTATCCTCATACTCGTATTATATGCTATAACAATAATATCAAACTAGCACTCGGCAAGCAAGACTGCTAATACCTACTATTCGCCGTGTTCTTCAATAGCGTCTAGTAGACTACTTTCGAGCTGATCTTTTCGCTTTAGTCGTGGTTTCTTGCTTATTTCTGTAACAACTGGTGCTGCTTCTTTTACTACTTCTTTTGCTTCTTGTTTTGGCTCATCAGGAGTTATGTCTATATCATAGCCAGTTAGTTTGCTTGCAAGTCGTACGTTTTGTCCACTTTTACCGATAGCGATACTAAGCTGATCTTCTGGGACAATAACTACTGCTTTCTTTTCTGATTCCATAATTTCTACTTTTGTTATTTTAGTAGGGCTCATTGCATTCATGATGAATTCTTTAGGATCATTACTCCATACGATAATATCGATTTTTTCTTGTTCACCAATTTCGCTCATAACAGCATTAACGCGTGTTCCATGACCACCGACAAATGTACCTACGGGATCAACTCCTGGAGTATTACTGGCAACAGCGATCTTACTACGAATACCTGCTTCGCGGGCGATAGCCTTAATTTCAACAGATCCAGCTTCCATTTCAGGAACCTCGTTACGGAAAAGATATTCTACGAAGGCTGAGTTTCCACGGCTAACAATAAGCTGCGGGCCCCTAAAACTACGTTCTACATCTTTAAGATATACTTTGAGTCTTTGTCCTGGATAGTATCGCTCTCCAACAATCTGTTCACTCTTTGGCATTATACCTTGAGCCTTACCAAGATCAACGCGTACAATCATACCCTCAACACGTGATACAAGACCGTTAATAATAGTGCCGATTTTGTCATCGTATTCAGCCATTACGATTTCTCGTTCTGCTTCGCGTAATCTTTGTAGAATCACTTGTTTAGCAGTCTGTGCAGCAACACGTCCGAAGTCTTCAACCTTTTGATGAATCTCTACAGTTTCACCGATCGTAACATTCTTTCGAATTGCCTGAGCTTCAGTAAGACTAATTTCATAGCGTTCGTCTCCAACTAGCTCAACGACTTCTTTGCTGATATAAGCGTCTACGTCACCTGAATTAAGATTCATAGTTACTCGTACTTCTTGTTCGCGGTCTCCGTAGTCGCGTCGGTAAGCTGCAGCTAGAGCTTGTTCAACAATCTCTTGTACTGTTTCAGTAGGTAAGTTTTTTTCTTCTGCAATAGTTTTGACTGCTATTGCAAGTCCTTTCATATCTAGTTCCATAGTATGTTCTCCTTTTACTTATGTTATGAAAAAATCCGACCTGCCGGCCGGATGTATGCCTATTAGTATACGATAACTGGCTAAAGAAAGCAACGAGGATCAAATTGGCCCGTTAAACAAGTGACCTGTGATAAAATTATGTACTATGGCTAAGGTAATAAGACTTTATAAACAATTTAGACCCAGCAATTACATTTTAGATATTGTACCTAATAAAGATTTGATGACATTTTCCGGAACAGTTGTTATTACTGGTAAAAAAACTGGTCCTCCCTCACAAAGAATTACTCTGCATCAAAAAGGTTTGAAAATAAAATCATATTCGCTCACTCATATATATAAAAACGAGCGAACTAGTGTTGAAGTAGACCGAATGAATCTGCAAAAATCATATGATGAGGTTCGCCTTCATTCTTCTGGTCCGATGAAAGCAGGAATTTATGAGGTTAGGCTTGAGTTCAGCGGTGTAATTACTCGAGCCATGAACGGTGTCTACCCATGTTTCTTTAAGGATAAAGAAGGTGAAAAGAAACTAATAGCGACACAGTTTGAAAGTCATCATGCAAGAGAAGTATTTCCTTGTATAGATGAACCTGAAGCGAAAGCAACATTTGACTTAAGCCTGACTACTCCTAGAGGCGAAGTAGTAATTGCGAATACACCAGTAGTTTCTGAACTAGAGATCGATGGACATATTCGTTCAACCTTTGATCAGACTCCAATAATGAGTACATACCTACTAGCTTTCGTATACGGCGACATGGGTTACCTTGAATCGAAAACTAAACGAGGTGTCGTTGTCAGGACATATGCCACACCCGATAATGTTCAATATACAAAATTTGCACTTGATGTGGCCGTAAAGTGCCTAGACTATTATTCAGAATACTTTGATATTGACTATCCTCTAGCTAAGTGCGACATGGTAGCACTACCGGATTTTGCGTCTGGAGCCATGGAGAATTGGGGATGTATAACCTACCGTGAACAAGCTCTATTGGTTGATCCTAAAAATACTAGCCTACCTACAAAACAATATGTAGCAATGGTCGTTGCCCATGAGTTAACTCACCAATGGTTCGGCAACCTAGTAACCATGGAGTGGTGGACTGACCTTTGGCTTAACGAAGGATTTGCGTCCTGGTTTGAGTACCTAGCTGTCGATAAACTATTTCCGGAATGGGATATGTGGACCCAATTCTCTGTTGACGAACAACAACAAGCACTAAAATTAGATGCTCTCGAACATACTCATCCCGTTGAAGTTACCGTAAAGCATCCGGATGAAATACGGACTATCTTCGATGCTATTAGCTACAGTAAGGGCGCAAGTGTAATTCATATGCTCTATCACTACTTAGGAGAGAAGGACTTCCAAAAAGGGCTGCGATCCTACTTAAAAGATCACTCCTACAAAAATACGCGAACTCGTGATCTATGGAACTCACTTGAAAAAGCTTCTAGTAAACCAGTTAAGGCATTCATGGACACCTGGACAAGCCAAAGTGGATATCCAATACTTAAAGTAACTGATGGAGATAATGGTCTTACAATTACTCAGAATCGTTTTTTCATGAACCACGCTAATATTAAAAAAGATACGTCTACCTGGCCCGTTCCGCTCCTTACGACCAACAAGGAAATGCCTGATTCCATGACAAAGGCACTTGATACTTTTTCAGTTAATTCAGATTCTGACATAAGGTTAAACGTTGGAGGCAGTGGTTTTTATCGCACCATATACGACGCAAAAGTATTAGACGTCTTAGGCACAGCGATATCTAAAGGGTCACTCAAGCCGCTAGATAGACTATCAATATTAGCTGATCTAACTGAAGCGTCTAAAGCTTCCTACATGCCCACTACGGATGTATTAACATTTCTTAAAAATTACGCTCATGAGTCTAATAATGCTGTATGGGATATAATAGCTGGCCTTCTAGGCGGTATGCGGGCTGTTATGGACGACGAAACTATTCGTGAAGGAATGAAACCATACGTAAGAGAATTAATTGCCAAAGAACTCACACGTCTTGGCTGGGAGCCTCGTGACAAAGAGACATATTTTGATTCCCTCTTGCGTCCAACAATACTTTCATTGGCTGCAATTAGCGAAGAGCCGAGTGTCGTTGATCACTCGTTAGAACTTTTCCGTAAATGCACTCTTTCTAATCAATCCGAAAACATCAGTCCCGATATTCGAGGTCTTGTGTACGTAACTGCTGCGCGCCATGGGGGCGAAGCTGAATTCACCAAACTACTTAAGATGCACAATAAGACTACTTCAAGTGAAGAGAGACTAAATATCTGTGCTGCACTATGTAGCTTTAAGCAGCCAACCTTAAACAAGAAAGCCCTAAGTCTGATCACATCTGACGATGTAAGACTTCAAGACGTAGCTTATTGGCTAGTGTATAGCTTCAGTAATCGGTTTTCTCGTAAAGAAACGTGGGAATGGATGAAAGATAACTGGTCTTGGCTTGAAAAGAATATTGGAGATGATCTATCTTTCTATCGATTACCTATGTTTGCGGCACGAAGTACAAGCGATATTGAATTCCTTAAAGAATATAAGAAGTTCTTTAGTGGCGTCCTGTCCCCTGCTTTTGTACGCTCCTACAACCAAGGTATCGAGACAATTGAATGGCAGTCTGCATGGAAAAAACGCGATCTTAAGTCATTACAGCAATACTTCTCTTAGATTAGGGCAGCTACAGGTTTTACACTTCTTCTATGTAAAATGCAGGGTCCAAGTTCCCGAAGTGCTTTCATATGTGCCAAGGTGCCGTATCCAACGTGCGCATCAAATCCATATCCTACGTGAATCAGAGATTGTTCTTTCATATATCTGTCACGCTCAACTTTAGCAACTACACTTGCTGCGCTCACCGAAATTTCAGTAAGGTCTGCTTTAATTAGTGTTCTTGTTTTAGGATTATCTTTAAGAAAATTATAATTTCCATCAATAATAATTTCATCATAATCTTTTGTGATTGCGCTTACTGCTTGCTGCATTGCACTACGTACCGCTTCAGTGAGTCCGTTCTTATCAATCTCTGCAGGAAAGACCCAGCCGACACCATAAGCAAGCGCAGTTTTCGTGATAACTGCATAGGCCTTTTCGCGCTGTAGCTTAGTCATCGCTTTTGAATCAGTAAGATGCAGACCAGCTAATGTTGAAATAGAGCTATCGTCGAGCAATACTGCTGCCGCCGCAACAGGCCCTGCAAGACAGCCCCTACCAACCTCATCAACACCAATTGTTTTCATATAACTATATTCTAACAAAAATACCGCCATATTTAGGCGGTATTTTATAAATCAAAAGTATATTGTTTTTTTATGCTTCTGGAGCTTTTTCTTCTGTTTCAGCAGATTCCTCTACAGGAGCTTCAACTTTAGGCACTTCAGGAAGATCGTTGATTGCACTATCAAATGCAACGCCAGTAAGTCGAGCTGCTTTACCAGTACGAGCACGCATGTAAGTAAGATAGTTACGACGTACTTTACTACGCTTAGTAACCTCGATCTTAACTACTAGAGGTGAATGTAGAAGGTATGATTTCTCAACGCCTAGTCCGCCAGCTACACGTCTTACGACAATAGTAGAAGAAAGACTTCCCTTTTTAGATACACGGATTACGAGACCTTCGAAGATCTGAACACGCTCTTTAGCGCCTTCTTTAATCTTTTGATGAACTTTAACAGTATCACCAGGTCGGACGTCAACTACGGCGTGTTTCTTGTATTTATCTTCGATTTGTTTAGTTATTGATGGCATAATCATTAAATTCTACACTACTACCAGGGGTGGAGTCAAGTCTATTTAGAATAAAAGTAAAATACATCTTTCATGCATTTTTATACGCTCATCAGGTATAATAATCATATGGATAATAACTCTAAAGCGCTCAATCGACATAAAGAACTTAAAGGCAAGATAGGTATTGCACTCAAAGATACACTCGACTCCGTTGAAAAAATGAGTATCTACTATACCCCGGGTGTAGCTGTAGTAAGTACATATGTTGCTGAACATCCCGAAGAAGCACGTGACTATACCTGGACCAATAACTCTGTTGCTGTAGTTAGTGACGGATCAGCTGTGCTTGGTCTTGGAAATCTTGGCCCAATTGGAGCGCTACCAGTAATGGAAGGTAAATCTATGCTTTTCAAACATTTTGCCAATATAGATGCAGTTCCTATCGTACTTGATGTACACACAGCGGATGAAATTGTTGCAGCAGTTAGTGCAATAGCACCGAGCTTTGGTGGCATTAATCTCGAAGACATAGCAGCACCAATTTGCTTTGAGGTTGAAGAAAGACTAAAGGCAAAATTATCTATTCCCGTCTTTCACGATGATCAGCATGGTACAGCTATCGTGGTGCTTGCTGGACTCATTAACGCTCTAAAGGTAACTGGTAAGACACTTGATGACTGTAAGATCGTATGCGTTGGAGCTGGTGCTGCAGGAACAGCAATCATGAAGCTTATACGAGCATACGGAAATCCAAACATTCTAGCGGTAGACAGTAAGGGTATTATTAGCTCCGATAGAAATGATCTTAATGATGACAAGAAAGAACTATTAAAATTAACTAATCCTAATAATGAATCTGGATCTCTTGCCGATGCATTACGTGGTGCAGATATTTTTATTGGAGTTTCAAAAGCAGGACTACTAACTAAAGAAATGGTCCAGTCGATGAATACTGACCCTATAGTATTTGCAATGGCTAATCCAATTCCTGAAATCATGCCTGATGAAGCTCAAGCAGCTGGTGTTGCAGTAATGGCCACTGGACGTAGTGATTTTCCAAACCAAGTTAATAATTCAATCGCATTTCCAGGAATCTTTAGAGGTGCTCTAGATAATCGCGTTAAAGAGATAACTGAAAAACACAAGCTTGATGCAGCAAATGTCATAGCTTCACTTGTCGAAAATCCAAGTAGGGTTAATATCATACCGAGCACACTTGATGAACGACTAGTTCCAGCTATAGCTGAAGTTATTGTGTAGTCCTTAGCCGAGAACACGAAATACTTCGTCGTAAGTTGTCTCACCAGATAATAGTTTAAATACAGCACTATGCAGCATAGTAAGCATTCCAGCTTCAACCGCTGTGCTTTCGATCAGCTGGCTAGTAATTTCAGCGCTCGGCTTACTTAGCAGTGTTCTAAGTGCATCGCTCATAACCATTTGTTCGCGAATCGCAATTTGACCCTTATAGCCAAAAGGGTTTTCTTTTGAGCTTCCTGGCTTATACAATTTAAAGTTTGATATGTCAGGTTTCATATACATTGCAGGAAGAGTCTGAATAATATCGCTGATTTGTTTTTTGGTAGCCTCATCTGGTTCATAAGGTATTTTCGTATCATTATCTAGCTTACGGACTAAACGTTGGGCCATAATCAGTCTTATAGCTGAAGTAAATAAAGGGTTTTGTCCAATAATGTCTACCATTCTAGTGAGCGCTTGGGCAGAAGAACCCGCGTGAAAAGTAGATAGCACTAGGTGTCCGGTAAGTGATGCCTGGAGGGCAGTTTTTGCCGTATCATTGTCACGTATCTCTCCAACCATCACGACATCTGGATCAAGACGAAGTACTGCACGCAACTTATCCGCAAAATGCGTTTCATCACCTGTTTCACTGGTTACTGAGATCTGGGTAATACCATCGAATTGATATTCAACAGGATCTTCAATAGTGATTATTTTGCGGGTCTCTATATTTAGGGTATTTAGCATAGAATAAAGGGTAGTAGTTTTACCGGAGCCGGTAGGACCAACAGCGAGTACCAGGCCGTTAGGTTTCTTAATGATATTATCTACTACTGATCTTTCAATTGAGTTTAAGCCTAGTCGATCCAGCGTATAGTTGCTTGCTTCCATATTAAATAGACGCATTACTATATCCATACCATTAATTGCAGGTACGGATTCAACACGGAGGTTTATATTAACAACTGATTTGTCTGCCATTACTACTTTTTGAGTAATGTGGCCCTGTTGTGACGTATTTGAGGATGTTGATATATTGGCCGCACTGGCTATTGATGAAGTAAGCATACGGGAACGCTCGTGAGTAATCTTAGCAATTGGATGTAAGACACCGTCTATCCTGATGCGTATGCGTACAAATGAGGGCTGATTCTCTACGTGTATGTCTGAAGCACCAAGTTTATGAGCCTGGCTTGTTAAATAAGCTAACATGTCATCTGCTCGTATCTGATCGAGTGTAGCTGTTACCTGTGATATGAGGTCAGTTTGTGAGTCATTAGAGATCGTTATATCTTTGTATATAACTTTTTTAGGGGGATCGTATAACTTCATGTAATCGTTATAGCCAGTTTCGGAAATGAGCTTATACGATACTCTGTGGTCTAGAAATTGCTGAGTAAGCCTCTTCATTGTCTGCTGTGAAGTAGTTGTTGTAATACCGAATTCTATGCCATTTTTACTATATTCTATGGGGATTACACGCATTGCGTACATATCTTCTTTATTCAGAAGCTGAGGGAATAATCTTTTGTCTGTAATTTTTGTTGTATCAGTATATTCCAAGCCTAATATGCCGGCTCGTTTTTCTGTAGTTTGCTCTTCTGTTATTCGAATATCTACTGTCATCCCATCTATTTAACCACAAGCAGTTAAAACGCTGAAATTATATAATGACATATTATTTAATTATGAACAAAAAGCTTCTGTGTGTAGTATTAATCTATGGCCAAATTAGCTGTAATTGCACACAACATGAGAAGTATCCATAACGTAGGATCTTTACTGCGCACAGCAGATGGTCTTGGAGTAGATATAGTATGCCTCAGTGGTTATACTGCATACCCACTTCAAGATAAAGACGAACGATTGCCTCATCTTGCGAAAAAACTTGATGCGCAGATCCATAAAACTGCTCTTGGAGCCGAACGCACAGTTAACTGGAGGCATGACGATACTCTTAAACAAGCCGTCCAAAAACTTAAAAAAGACGGATACACAATTATTGCCTTAGAACAGAATGAAAAAAGTATTCTACTATCTGAATATGATAATAGGCCGGATAATATTGCAGTGTTATTGGGAAGTGAGCGCGAAGGTCTTTCACAAGAAGAACTGGAATACGCCGATCAGATAATAGAAATACCTATGAAGGGCTCTAAAGAGTCGTTTAATGTTGTACAAGCGGCAGCTATCTGTCTATATACGTTATCTAACCTGTCCTAAGCTATAGCGTTTTTGTTATATTCTGATTATACTGGTTACAGTGAAACATCAAACAAAAAAATTAGTTCATGGACACAGAAAACGACAAGGAGAACACCAGAAAAGAACTGGTCATTTCTTAAAGGTATATACACCATATATTCCTATTATTACGCTAATCTTTTTAAGTATTTGGTTAATAAAGCCACAGTCTAGTTCAGTACAGCAGTCTACAAAATCTGAAGTCCTAGCTTACGCTACTGATATTGGGAGTAACACCCTTGTTACCGCAACGAATCAGAAACGTGCAGCTGCAGGAGCTGGAGCGTTGACATATAACGACAAGTTGACTAAAGCTGCTCAGAACAAAGCAAATGATATGGCAACAAAAGATTACTGGTCACATAACACACCTGAAGGAACTGCGCCGTGGATTTTCATTACTAACGCTGGCTATAGCTACAGTATTGCTGGTGAGAACTTGGCATTCGGATACAGAATAACTAATACAAACCAGGTAACTAGTGAGCTGGGTGTAATTGATGGCTGGATGGCAAGCCCTAGCCACAAGGAAAACTTACTCAACAGTCGATTTACTGAAGTCGGATTCGGAATAGCAAATGCTCCTTCATACCAGAATCTTGGTCAACAAACCGTTGTAGTGGCGATGTACGCATCTCCTTTAGCTACTGCTCCTGCTCCTGCTGTCGTTAAGCCGGCAACTACCTCAACAACACCGGAAACTACAACAGTGACCGAAACACAAACTACTACTGTGCAGGATGATTCAACAAAAAGTTCTTCGGCCACAACTACGCAAACGTTAACTCCAGAACCAAAATCGATCTCACGAATTGAGGCAACAACAAACAAGAGTATGCCTTGGCTCTTAAGTATTTTGTTTGTTATAGCACTAAGTGGCGGCGTTTTACTTGTCACAAAACATGGATATTCGATTCACCAGTATGCTACCAAAGGAAAGAAGTTCTTGCTAAAGAATAAATTGCTTGATGTAACGATAGTTGCCTTCGTGGTCTTCTATGCAATCGCCAGTCAGATCGTCATGAAAGTACTCTAACGACTACTGCAGCTTTACATTACTAGATCCGACTAGGTCCTTAATTATATCGTGGTTCTCAGGCTTACTTGATATCATCATTGGCAGTTTAATTATTTGACGCTGCTCACCTTCACCAATAACCAAGACTACTTCTGTAGATCCTGGTGCTAAATCAATAGCTTCTTTTAAGGACATTAGTACGCTCTGATCATATTTTACTGGAAGCTTGATGTAGAGTCTCTTGTCCACAATTTCTTCTTTTTTCTCTGTACCTACTTTTTGTTTCTTAATTTTTGGTTTAACAATTTTAGGTGCTTTAATCTTTTTCATATTAGGCAGGTAGTTCTTAACTTCCGAATAAGAAACCTCACGCGCGGAATCAACTAGGATTTGCACAGACGCCGATATATTACCTTCACGGTCTTGGCCTGATATTTTACCAGTTAAAATCACAATAGCATCGCGCTTCCAAAGGTCATTACTCTTTTCATATACTCCCGGGAAGAGTATTAATTCCATTTCGCCAAATTCGTCAGCAATCTTAGCAAAAGCCATCTTTTGACCTTTCTTAGTGAGTATTTCTCTCGATTCAAGAACGACACCTCCGACTGTTGCTGCCTTATTATGGAGATCTGGTGTAATTAGGTTTATTGGAATTGTTTGCTCCGATAACCATACCTTATAATCTTCTAACGGATGTGATGATATATATAATCCAAGAAGTTCACGTTCCCACTGTAATTGTTCACGCACACTAATCTCTTCAGCAACCTCAACAAGGTTAAGCATTGGTGTAGCTTCTTGTGTGGATTCAACTAATGATCCAAATAGGTCTGTTTGTCCGCTCGCCTTTTCCTTTTGAATTCTGTTAGCAAAAGCCAGAAGGGTCTCGACGTTATGTAGTAGCATAGTTCGGGATCCCCATGTATCGAACGCTCCAGCTTTAATTAGGCTATCTATGGACTTGCGGTTAACAATACGTGAATTAACGCGTGAGAAGAAATCTTCGATTGAGCTGAAGGCCTTTTCTTCCCGGGCTCTTAGTATTTCTTCTACTGCAGCCGTGCCAACATTTTTAATTGCAGCCATACCAAATCTAATTTCTTGTTTACCCGGAACTACGGAAAACTCAACAAACGATTCGTTAACATTAGGTGATAATACTTTTATTCCCATATTGTTACATTCAGATATTTCAATTGCCAGACGATCTATATTATCGTAATCACTTGTCATCAATGCGGCCATGAATGCTTCTTGATAGTGAGCTTTCAAATAAGCCGTTTGATACGCAATGAGACCATAGCATGCTGAGTGACTCTTGTTAAAACAGTAGTCAGCAAAAGCTTCAAGTTGCGCCCAAAATTTATTAGCAAATGACTTAGGAACTTTGCTTTGCTCAACCATTCCGTCTATAAAGGCTCTCTTCATTTTAGCCATAGTTTCGCGTTGCTTTTTTCCTATAGCTTTTCGTAAGGTATCTGCTTGGCCACCAGAGAATCCACACATATCTTTACTAATCTGCATAAACTGTTCCTGATAGACAAGAATTCCGTACGTTTCAGAAAGAGCAGATTTAAGTCCTTCGTGTTCATATGTAATAGCTTTTTTTCCGTGCTTGCGGGCAATAAAGTCATCAATAAATTGCATTGGCCCTGGTCGATATAAAGCAACCATAGCGATAATATCATCAAATTTAGTAGGTGCCAGCTCTTTAAGATAGCGCTTCATTCCTGCAGATTCTAACTGGAATACGCCAGTAGTATCCCCTCTTTGCAAAAGCTCGAAAGTTTTTTTATCATCTAGCGGGATTGTTGCAATATCAATGTCTATTTGGTTAACCTTCTTAACGACACGCAGAGTGTTTTTAATAATCGTTAAGTTTGATAGCCCCAGGAAGTCCATCTTGAGGAGTCCCAGCTCTTCAACTGGGCCCATAGAATACTGCGTTGAGACAACTCCTTTTTGAGCCATTTCAAGAGGTGCGTATTTAACAATATCATCTGGCGCAATAACGACTCCTGCGGCGTGTACTCCATGGCTTCGAATAGTACCTTCAAGTTGCACGGCAAGATCAAATATTTTTTTACTTTGCTCGTTGCTAGCATATTCTTCTTTTAAGTCTGGGTCTTTTAAAAGGGAGTCTTTAAGTAAAATATGTCTGCCCTGTACTGGAGGTGGGATCATTTTAGATAGTCTATCGGCATCAGAATACGGAACTTCCAGCACTCGGGCAACATCACGGACTGCATTACGGGCCGCCATTTTACCGAAGGTGACTATATTAGCTACTCTTTCAGATCCGTACTTTTCTACACAATATTGTATTACCTCATCTCGACGTGTATCTTGGATATCAATATCGACGTCAGGCATGCTTATACGGTCAGGGTTTAAAAAACGCTCGAATAGAAGATCATAACGTAGTGGGTCTAACTCAGTGATACGCATTGCATAGGCAATAATCGATCCAGCGGCTGAACCACGTCCAGGGCCAAAAACAATTCCGCTATTCTTACCCCAGTTAATGAAATCAGCAACAATAAGGAAGTATCCGTTAAAGCCCATACTCTCAATAACTCCAAGCTCGTATTCGGTTCGTTTCATCACATCTTTAGGGAGAGTCTTTTTGGCGATAGGTATCGTTAATTTTTTAGAATCTTCCAGGCTAATACCGCCATACCTCCATGCTAATCCGCGGTAAACGAGTTTGTGTAGATATGAGCTTTCAGTCTCTTCAGGCGGAACAGGAAATTTAGGAATCAATATGCCGCCAAGCTCAAGCTCCACATTACAGCGCTCCGCTACTTTAGAAGTTTCGGTAATAAGATCTGAATGATCAGAACCCCAACGCGCAATAATTTCCTTAGGATTTGTGACGTGTAGATCAAAATTTGCTAGGCTCATTCTCTTTTCATCGCTTAGATAGGAACCTGTTTGTACACATAACAGAAGTTCATGGGCTTGTTTATCTTTATGGGTTAGATAATGAGCGTCACATGTCAGAACACAAGGAATATCAAGTTCTTTGGCTAGTTTAAGGCTTTGCTCAGTAACACCGATTTGCTCATCCCATACATTTGGGTGGTCTTTATGCCCATGATCCTGTATTTCTATATAATAACGATCACCAAATACCTTCTTATACCACTGTGCAGTGGCCTTAGCTTGTTCGTATTGGTTATTGCGAAGTGCATTACCTATTTCGCCACCAATACAGCCGCTGAGAACAATAATGCCCTCATTATATTTTTCAAGTAATGCGTGATCTACTCTGGGCTTATAGTAGAAGCCCTGGAGGTTAGCTATAGTACTTAATTGCATCAAGTTCTGATAGCCCTTATTATTCATTGCCAGAAGTATGAGGTGAAATGGGGTCTTATCCTTAGTAGCATCACGATCCGTATGGCCTCTAGGTGCTAAGTAGGTCTCAATACCAATAATTGGCTTTATACCCTCCGCTTTTGCAGCTTTATAAAATTCAACAGCCCCGGACATTGTTCCGTGGTCAGTGATAGCCACACTGTGCATACCATCTTTTTTTACATGCTCTATGAGTTGTGGAACTTTAGTTAGCCCATCTAGTAGGCTGTAGTGCGTATGGTTATGAAGATGGACATACGAATCAGGAGTTAGTTTATTTGCCTCTGTCATTACCTTCTAGTATAAAGGTCGTCCCGCGAACCATAAAGAATAATCAAATTATACATCAGGAAATTAACAATAATTACTTTTCAAGGGTATCGATAAAGAGTTTCAGCCGCTGCGTATTATTACGACCGTCTGTTAAGAGCAATGTAATTTCGTTTTCTTCAATGTCGCCATCACGAATGGAAGTAAGATAATTCTTAATGGATTCTTTCACATTCTTAAGTGCAGAGACCATTGAATCAAGTTCTTTTTTAGTCTGTGCTGTTAGGTTCTGGTTAACGTTTAATGCGCGCTCAATTTGCTTAGATGAGTCAGCGTATAGTTTTTTTAGCGATTTTTCCATGCCTATTTTAGCCTTAACTGATGCATGGCGTATATCTTCAATTGTTTCGCTACCTTTTTTTGGAGCAGTAAGAATTCCTGCAAGATAGCTAACAGCGCCTAAAGCAGCCGCTCCTATAATTAAGTTACGAGAATTTTTTTTCATTTCTTTCTATCTGTCTTATTAAATAGTGATGTAAGTAGTTGTACGATCTTAATAGATGCAGTGGTCGTTTGAATATTATCTATCATGGACTCAGCCTTATCGGCCATATCGCTTGTTTTTTTAGTGATCCGTTTAATATCGCTAAGCACTTGAATGAACTTTATAGTAGCGATAATAGCTAAGATTAAGAGTATAGCGAGGGTAGATGCAAGAATAATGACTAATATCTGTTCGCTCCGAGTTATGTCCATATTGAATATTATACTGAAAAGTTACCGTTATTCTAGTTTAGATCTTAAATGCTCCATAAAATCATCTTTAATATCCTCATGCTTTAATGCAAAATCGACTACTGTCTTTAGGTATTCAAGCTTATTGCCAGTATCGTAGTATGTACCATTTTCGACTTCGTATGCGACTATTTGTCCGCCGTCTTCAATGAGCATTTGCATAGCTGGTTGAATATAAAATTCACTATCCTCGGGCTTTGTTTCTTTAGCAAGATGAAGGTATCTGAATATTTCTGGAGTAAGAAGATAGCCACTAACACTTGCAAGATTACTTGGAGCATTTTCTTTACCTGGTTTTTCAATTATAGTCGACATTTGAAGTAGACCTGGTTTAATTTCAGAACCCGCCACTATGCCATATCGGCTATAGTCTTCATCCTTAGTAACTGGAATACAGGTAAGAACGCTACAGTTATATTCATTGTAAACTTGTATCATTTGTTTAAATCTTGAGGGTGATGAGACGATAAAGTCATCTGCAAAGGTATATATAAAAGGTTCGTCTCCAACGAGATGTTCAGCGTTCAAGACTGGAGTTGCATTACCGTAAGGACCTTTCTGTCTAATATATGCAAAGTTAGCAAGATTAGATATCTTTTTTGTCTCTTCAAGTAATTCAAGTTTATTAGACTTTTTAAGGTTATTTCTAAGCTCTGCGCTCATATTGTCGAAATGATCTTCGATTGATCGCTTATGATACCCGGTTACAATAACAATGTCCTCAATACCTGCGTCAACGAGCTCTTCGACAATATATTGAATGATTGGCTTGTCTACCAGAGGAAGCATCTCTTTAGGTAATGCTTTTGTTTGCGGAAGGAAACGAGTTCCAAAACCTGCTGCAGCTATAACTGCTTTTCTTACTGGCTTGTTATGCATAAGCTTATTCTACCAGCATACGATTAAAAATCTATGGTTTTATGAAAGGATCTTATTCTTTAGTATTTCTTGGGCAATTGATGGGTTAGCCTTGCCTTTTGATAGCTTCATCATTTGTCCCACAAGGAACCCAAGAGCTTTCATCTCTCCACTTTTTATATCAGCAACGGCCTGAGAATTGTCTTCAATAACTGTATCTGCTATTTTCTCAAGTTCATCTGTATTTGAAACCTGGACAAGCCCTTGATCTGTAGCATACTGCTCAATATTGTCTGGCAGTTCTTCGTGATCGAGTAATAGTTGAATCAGATTTCTTGCAGAAGTTGAGCTTAGCTTATTTGCTTCAACCATGTCATAAACGGCCTTATAAAGTTTTGGTTTTTGAGGTGCTAGAATACGTGGGTTATTGGCCTCATCTCTTCTATACGGTATTTCAATGTTGACAAACCAATTCGCAAGCTGTTTAGCATAGTTTTTATTACTTAGATTATTTTTTAGAATGAGCAGATACTCAACATTAGAATTGTCTACTTCAGCTTCTAGTAGTACTGAAATCTGACTAGCGTCTAGCCCAAGTCCTGCTAATGTTGCCCGCCACTCATCAGGCATCATTGGTAAGGTTTCCTTTACGCGTGCAATAAAATCATCACTCAACTCAATTGGCGGTAAGTCAGGATCAGGCATATAGCGATAGTCGTGTGCTTGTTCTTTGCCTCTCTGGCTTGTTGTTTTCTGAGATCCATCATCCCAGCCACGAGTTTCTTGGTCAATTTTTACACCTTTTTCGAGTAAAGCTATCTGTCGATTGATCTCATATTCTGCTGCTTTTTCTACACTTTTGAATGAGTTTAAGTTCTTAGTCTCAGTTCGAGTACCAAGTTCATCCGTTGTGCTAACACTTACATTAACATCAAACCTCATGTTGCCATGGAATAAGTCAGCGTCTGATACATCGGCATACTTCATAAGTAGGAATAGTTCGTGAGCGTAGGCACGAGCTTCAGCAGGACTATGAATATCTGGGTCTGAGACGATTTCTAAAAGAGGAGTACCAGCTCGGTTAAGATCAACTAGGCTATAGTCTGCACCGGCCGGATGCGTATTTTTTCCTGCATCTGCTTCAAGATGAGCACGGGTAATACTAACGATATGTGGCGTACCATCAACATTCGTATGCACCTTACCGCCAACAACAATCGGGTCATAAAACTGCGTAATCTGATATCCCATAGGTAAGTCAGGATAAAAGTAATGTTTTCGATCAAATGTACTAAAAGTAGAAGGCGTAGATTTAAGTGCAAAGGCTGCGCGACTTGCCAGTTCAATAGCATGTGCATTAACAACAGGTAAAGCCCCAGGAAGACCCAGGCATATGTGACTAATAAGCGTATTTGGTGCTGCACCCCGTGCATCATTACTAACTCCCGCGAAAAGCTTCGTGTAGGTCTTGAGCTGGACATGACATTCAATACCTATAGTAACGGTATACTTGTCTCTTATATCCTGTGAAACCTTTGCCATGCTACTCTAATGCTCCTAAATCTCGTAATGCTTGCCTAAATCCTACAAGTGATTTCTTAACATCAGATTCCTTCAATTTCATAGTACTATCATTAACTGCTTTCTTGGCCAGATTATGAGCAAACCAAATGGCATCATTATTTGTTAATACTCTCTGAGCATCAACCAGGCGTTCACCCATACTTTTACCTTTAAATCGTTTCTTTTTTAATGCCTCATCAAGAAGACTATCGGCATTAATTAAAGCAAGACCCCAAGTATTTTTGGTCTTACAGTAAGCTTGTAGTTCAACCCACTTTTCTTTGAATTTATTCTGATTTATTTTACGAGCAGGTAATAATTTCATTTGTTTATTTCTTTCTGTGCTAATTGAGCTACTTCTAGTAGTGATTTATCTGACTTTTGTGGGGACATTATCTGTAAACCTACAGGCATACCTGAAACAGTTCCAGCTGGTATTACAATAGCTGGGATACCGGTAAGACTAGCCCCAACCGTCATAATGTCTGCAAGATACATCTGTAGAGGGTCTTGCGTGCTGCTACCGAGCTCAAAAGCCGTTGTTGGAGCTGCCGGGCCAATAAGATAATCGACTGACTGGAATGTCTTATGAACTTCATTAATTATTTTAGTACGAACTAGCTGGGCCTTTTTATAATACGCCTCGTAGTAGCCACTACTCAATACATGGGTACCAATCATTATTCGGCGTTTTGCTTCTTTTCCAAAGCCTCTTGTTCGAGAGTTCGTATAGCTTTCATCTAGGTCCTTTGCGTTAGGGTCACTATACCCAAATCGTTGCCCATCGTAACGACTAAGGTTACTGCTAATTTCTGCAGGGACTAAAATATAGTAGACAGCAAGAGCCAGAGATAAGCTTGGAATACTTACTGGAATAACTTCAGCTCCAAGTGCTGTAAGCTGCTTTGCAGTTTCTTCAATTTTGTTCTTGACGTCTGGATCAACTCCATCAGTCATATATTCTGAAACAAGACCTATTTTTATACCCTTAAGATCCTTAAGCGGCTTATCTATCATGTAACCAGCAGGGTCGCTCTCAATTGTCGTACTATCTAATGGATCTTTGCCGCTGATACATTCAGTAACATAGGCGACGTCCGTAACGTCACGACCAAGAACACCAACAGTATCAGTACTACTTGCCATTGCAATAATGCCGCTTCGACTCATAAGGCCGTATGTTGGCTTATATCCCACGCAACCACTAAAGCTTGCTGGTTGGCGGCTTGAGCCTCCAGTATCGGTTCCCAGAGCGAATGGGACCATATCCAGCACTACAGCTGCGGCTGATCCGCCTGAAGAACCACCTGGAACCTTATGCTTATCATGTGGGTTTAGGGTTGGACCAAAATCGCTATTTTCTGTGCTACCGCCATGCCCAAAGGCGTCTAGGTTAGCTTTTGCGACACAAATAGCACCGGCAGCCTCTAGTTTTTCTATAACTGTAGCCTGATAAGGAGCTTTGAAGCCCTTAAGGATATTGCTTGCTGCAGTTGTCTCAGCTCCAAATACTAAAAAATTATCTTTTGCTATGAATGGAACGCCAGCTAGCATTCCTGCATTAGTGCCAGATTTAATTAGCTTATCTATTTGTAAAGCTCTTTCGCGAGCTCGATCTGCAGTAGTAACTATGATCGCGTTGTATTCAGTGTTCTGTTCGATAGTCTTAAGTGCTTGATCCACCATATCAGTGGCGCTTAAACTTCCATTGTTTACTTTTTCAGCTATTTCATTAATTGGTAGCCATTTACTGTTCATAGCACACGCTTTGTTTTAATATAGTTTTTTTCAACTTCTGGTACGTTTGAAAGAAGAACCTCTTGGCTCATACCATAGTCTATAACCTCATCATTTCGCATAATGTTCTTGAGTCCTGTAACCTGATTAGTTGGCTCCAGGTTAGAGGTATCAACATCCTGAAGTTTCTCAACATAAGCTAGAACTGAGTCTAGATCTTTCTGCATTTGTGCAATTTCATCTTCAGCAATTGTTATTTTAGAGAGCATCGCAAGTCGATGTACATCTTCTCGAGTGAGGTTTACCATCACATTATTATACATCAAAGTAAGAAATACTTTACAGATGAACTATAGAGTAATAACATGACTCTAGCATTAGAAGTTTGGATTATGTAGTATGAGTGCTCAAAATAATCAAAAAGATATAGCGATAAATGTTCAAAATTCATTTGAGTCTTTAAAGTTCACTACTGCGGTCCAAGAATACATACCTGATATTTCTCTTCCAGATTATCATGCGGCGGGAACTCTTCACTCAGACGCTGTTATCATGAAAGATAGTACGGCCTACGCCGTCTTAAGAGCAGTAGCCAATGAGCCTATCACTGATATTACAATAGGACTTACGCCAGCCTG
Source organism: uncultured Candidatus Saccharimonas sp. (assembly GCA_943354005.1). Taxonomy (GTDB): domain Bacteria; phylum Patescibacteriota; class Saccharimonadia; order Saccharimonadales; family AWTP1-31; genus CAJAXB01. The sequence continues at coordinate 36,817 of CALRBE010000004.1, read as the reverse complement.
GTGGACAAGTACACGTGGTCACAACAGGCATACTATTGAGCATTTTATGCGTCTAGGGGTTTCTGGTATGGCCATTGGTATCGAAGGCAGTTACAGAAATCCAGATAAAGTGCCCCTCACTGCCCACATGCAAAGTTTACAAGACCATTCTTTGTTACGTACGGCTCACCATATGCATAAGATTTTGGATACCGTACAAAGTAAAAATGATAAATTGCATATAGAAACCCAAGATATGATTCTTTTAGGAGAGTCACGCGGCGCTATGGTAGGCAAAGGAGTTCTCGCGTTAGCAAAACTATACGATAGGAATATTCCCTACGCTGATCTTACGGCACCATGTTTTCCACAGAAGTTTTCAATTTCCAAAGCGCCCGATCTAATGAAGCAAATAGCTCAAGAGCCCTTAGAATTTGCAAAATTAGTAGGCAGTATTTCTCTTCGAAAAATGGTTCACTATCCTGCGTCATTAGATGTTCACCCAAAAGCAATTATCAATAACATACTCCTTGGACCAAGTTTGTTTAGTGGAGAATCCGGTGAGCTGGCCAGTCTCATACCTATTAAACAAAATATGCATATTACGACGTTTCACGATGACTTTGCCAGCATGCCGCACGTCTGGGAAGATATATATGCGGACCATGATAATGTCCGGATCGAAAGGATTGAAGGCGCTCATCTAACTATTGCACACTCTAAGACATTGGAGCATATAGACAAACGAATATTTGCCTTACTATTTGAAATGGAGCGTTGCGACTCAAAACAGGCAGATGACCTTGAATTTTACAAAGTACACTTAGGTCAGTAAAAGTTTATAATTCTTTTTTTATTTGCTCCATGATATCTCTTAGTTCAGCGGCTTTTTCAAATTCAAGGTTAGCTGCTGCAAGATCCATTTGAGCCCCTAAGTCTTTAAGTAAGTGCTTGTACTCGTCTTTTGGAATTTTCTTAAGATTGAGTTTAGCGGTCATTGCTTCTTCAGGTAGATCAGCACGCATCCTTTTTTCAATATTCTTAGAGATGCTTGTCGGCGTTATGCCATGATCTTTATTATACTTTTCTTGAATAGTTCGGCGTCTATCTGTTTCCTTGATAGTACGACTCATACTTCCAGTAATGGAATCAGCGTACATTATTACCCGGCCTTCTTGATGTCGAGCAGCTCGACCTACAGTTTGAGTCAGTGCCTGTTGGCTTCGTAAAAATCCTTCTTTGTCTGCGTCGAGTATAGCAACTAGGCTTACTTCCGGAAGGTCGAGGCCTTCTCGTAGCAGGTTAATGCCTACAATAACGTCGTATACTCCAAGTCTTAGATCACGTAGGATATCAGTCCTATCCAGGGTATCAACGTCGCTATGAATATATGCCACTTTAATGTTTAGTTCTTTGAGATAGTCAGTAAGATCTTCACTCATCCGCTTTGTAAGCGTAGTAACAAGTACACGCTGGTGTTTTTCTGTAGTTGCGCGTATCTCAGCAATTAGATCATCCACCTGCCCTGCAACGGGTCGTATTTGTATAACCGGGTCAATTAGACCTGTGGGCCGAATAATCTGTTGTATGGCTTCAGGGCTGCGTGAGAGTTCATACTCAGCAGGAGTTGCACTAACATATATTACTTGATTGATGTGTCGTTCAAATTCAGAGAACGTCAACGGTCTATTATCAAGAGCACTGGGTAGGCGAAAGCCATGTTCCACTAACACTTCTTTGCGTGCCCTGTCTCCGTTATACATACCGCGAACCTGAGGAATAGTCATGTGCGATTCATCTATAAACATTAAGAAGTCATCAGGGTAATAATCAAGTAGAGTAGCCGGCTGCTCGCCTGGCTCACGATTAGTAAGATAGCGACTATAATTTTCGATTCCTTTTACGAAACCAGTCTCTTCAAGCATTTCAATATCAAAATTTGTACGTTGCTGTATTCGTTGAGCTTCAAGGAGTAACTTATTCTTTTTGAAAAACTCAAGCCGATTATCGAGTTCTTTTTTAATATGACCGAGTGCTACTTGTAACTTATTGTACGGTGTAACGTAGTGTGAACTGGGAAAAATTTTGAGTGACGTTTTTTGCTTGATTATTTCACCAGTGAGCGGATTTATCTCGGTCATTTTTTCAATTTCGTCACCAAAAAATTCAATTCGATAAGCTGTTTCTTCACCTGCTGGAAAAATATCGACAACGTCTCCGCGGACTCTAAATGCACCTCTTGAAAAATCAATGTCATTACGTTGATACTGAATATCTGTAAGCTGTCTAAGTAGCTTGTCTCTTAAGCGACGTTCACCTACTTTAAGTGTTACGGCCAGGCCATCATAGTCTTCAACAGAGCCAATACCGTATATACAGCTGACACTGGCAATAATGATAACGTCTTTTCGTGATAGCAAAGAGTCAGTAGCAGCATGTCTTAAGCGATCTATCTCTTCATTAATTTGGCTATCTTTTTCAATATAAGTATCACTGCGAGCGATATAGGCTTCTGGCTGATAATAGTCAAAGTAACTCACGAAATAGTGAACGGCATTATTAGGAAAGAAACGCCTAAACTCTTCATATAGTTGGGCGGCGAGGGTTTTGTTATGGCAGAGAACAAGTGTCGGCTTTTGAACCTCTTGTATGACGTTTGCCATAGTAAAAGTTTTACCACTTCCGGTAACTCCCAGTAGCGTCTGTTCTTTAACGCCCTTTTTAAGACCCTTAACTAGTGAGTCAATAGCAACAGGTTGGTCACCTGCTGGCTTGTAGGAACTTGATATTTCAAACGCATTCATTAGCTACATTATAACAGTAAGGCTATTTATACAGATGGGCGTATTTCTTATTACGTTTATCGAGTATAGCGACGAGTGCATCAAGGACTTCCTGGGGTGTCTTGCCAAAAACTACATCGTCACCCTGGTGGCGACCCGCTGCATGTAAGATATCCATGATCTCGGTGCTAATACCTCCACTTCCCTGAATAAACCCGATTGGAGTTCCTGATTCTAATGCGATCGTAAACTCATGGAGTGTACCAATCCGGCCACCGATACTAATGACTGCATCACTTGAGTTAATTAATAGAGCATCGCGTCCAATATAGTGGAGTCCAGAATAGAGAATAGCGTCATATGCTTCAGTTGGCAGTCGATACTTCATAACGTGCTCAATTTTGCTCGAAGCAGGGCTAATGCCCAGACTCATATGGCCATTTGCTTTCTTATAGCTCATAGCGGCCGTATTAGGTAAGCCAACCGTGGCTCCAGTCATTAAGGTATGTCCTGCTTCAGCCAATATAACTCCTGTTTCTCGGGCAATTTCTTTTGCTTCTTCTACAGTCTTGCCTTTTGCTGCCGCTGATACGCAGATTTGATACATGCTATATATCTCCTAGAAAGTTATCGACACTGAAAAGATCATCGTTTAATTGCTCAAGAATTACCGCTTCTACTGTCGGTTGCTTAAGATATCGTAAGTAAAGTTCATTAACTAGACTTTGTCGTAAGTGGTTATTAGAACGTTTTGCAAAAGATAGCCCATTGCAATAACTTATTGCGTTGTCCATCATATTAAAAGAGACGGGAGTTTCAGTTCGGAAGGATCCGACATAGTCTAGTTCTTCCCAGAATTTCAAAGCTGGTTCTAACCTATACAGTACTTCTTCTGCCTTGCGCCAAAAAAGATCTTCAACTTGTACATGCGGTTCAAAAAGTTCTGCCTGTATATGCTCAGTGCTTCCGAAGTGCCTTTGTATTATCCTCCAATGCATGTCTTTACCAGCTAATTTGGCTTTAGTAGGTGGATCTTTAAGAATAGTGTCGACAATGACAGTACTAAAGTCTGGACGTACCTGATGGAGCTTGAAAAAAGCACTATATGAGCGTATTTCCCCAATATAATATATTGCCAGAGACATTATGCTTATAACTGCTCCTTTTAAATACTCGACATTTATTGGCAGGATGATGACAGCGCCGAGCTCTTTAAGGTGCGTTATATTACTCCTTGAAGACTTTACATATGGAGCAGCGGCAGCACTCCAGCGTTCTTTTGTTAGTACGATAATCTTAATCTCGCGTAGTTCAAAGTCACTTGGTGTTAGTTTCTTGTAGGTCTTAATGAAATTGTTTTGCCATGAAGTTGTTTCTATGACTCGGCAAGCAGCATACAGTTCAATAATGGGCTCACGCTTTATCATTGAATCAATGGATTTATATCCTAGATACTTCATTACTTTTTTGGGCGGATAGGCTTTTAGTATTTTTTTTGCAACACTTTGCTTCATGACCCAACAAGTTTTTGGAATATTAAGCTTATCGATTGCCTTTTTAATAGCCTTACACTGTGAATCAAGGTCTGAGTCTAACTTACAGCCGATCGCTTTAGTTAGATATTCATTGTGCAATTTCATAAGTCCCTGAAGCGCATGATAAAGCTCGTTAGCTGTCGAATCGTCAGGATCAAGTCCAAGCTCTTTTATCTTCATCCGAAATTTTTGAGATATTTCTGCAATCAATTTAACGTCAATTGAGGCATGGCCACTAATTCTTTCGAGATCTTGCATCTCCATTGTGAATAGTGGTTCATGAGCGTCAAGCAATTGAGATAGTGCGTGGGCCATTATATATAAGCTACTTTAGTTCTTCGGGTCTATACCACCGAGGTGACTGTTTAAGAAGTTTGGTTATCTGAGCCTCAGTTAAAAGTCCTTTTTGTGCACCAACATACTGAACAACACTCATAGAATTAATCGGTGCCCATTGCAATGCACCCTCTATATCGCTTCCGTTAATTATTGCGGCTACAAACGTTGATGTAAAAGCGTCTCCAGCTCCGGTTCTTTCAAATGGTGGAGAGGGATCAGGATAAATTGGCATTTTTAATCGCCTATTGCCATCTGAGGCATATGCTCCGTCTGGACCATCGCTTATAACGACTATCTTAGGACCAAGCGCATGAAGCTTATCGAACAGATCATTTATATTTTTATAATCTCCTTTTGATACCATGACTGCTTCTTCACGGTTAACTGCTAATACCTCGGTGTTTTTATATAGTTCAGCGAGTCTTTTTGTGCCCATATTAATTTGAAAAGTACCTGGCTGAAAGGCGAGCTTTACGTCTGGGTGTTTTATTAGCCAATCAGAAAGTTCATCATGAAATTTTTCAGCAGTTTTACTTATGGAGCTGAAGTAAATCCATTTCGGGATCTCGTCAGGTCTTAAATGCGGCCAGTGGTATTTATATTCTTCATGCTTAATAAGAATTGTGCGTTCAGCTTTGTACCATAGAACATAGTGGTAGTTACTTTTCTGCTTTGTGTTAACTTTAATGAAGCGCGTATCAACTTTACTATTCTCAAGTGAAGCGATCATATCTCGGCCATTCTGATCACCGCCAACATTTGCCATAAGCGCGCTCTTTAGGCCAAGCTTCGAAAAACTTACACTGGCGTTTGGTGCATTTCCGACAGCTTCAAGTACCTCGACATGGTCATAAGGTATCTTCACCCCAAAAGGCATAGTGAGCCATCTGCCTTTATTATCCTTAGTAGCATGAGCCTGATCGTCCATTAATTTAATAAATGCATCAGTTACGATATCTCCGACTGATAAAACGTCAATGCTCATTGCTGCCACCCCTCTTTAGTATTGTTGTATTGCACTTATGCATATTTTAACATAGTACCCGATTGTCTAGCTATTGCGGTTTTGCTTTACCCGTCGAATTAAAGCAATCGATTTTGCTTTCAACTACAGCCTGAACTGCCTCGATAACTTCATCCATTAGTTTAATTACAGCGAATTCAGTTTTATTCTCTTTCAATACTTTTTCAAGAGTAGTCCGATACGCAATGCGCATGTCTGAATTAATATTAATTTTAGAAACTCCAATCTTAACAGCATCTTCAAAATAGTGACCAGGTGTGCCGCTTCCTCCATGAAGACTGATATTGCAGTCAATAGAGTCTCTAATTGTCTGTAGTAGCTTTAAATCAAGCCTTTTAGGAACTGGGTAAGATCCGTGTAAGTTTCCTATTGCTGCTGCGTAAGTGTCGATTCCAGTTTCTGAAACGAAACGGGCGGAGCCTTCCGGGGTACTAAAAGTCTTTTTAATCTCATCGTAGTCAAATGCTTTAGTGAAACGATTTGATCCCCCGCCAAAATAATGGGGCTCGCTCTCAACCAAGGCGCCTGTCTTTTTAGCATACTCGACTACTTCCTTAGTTTTACTGATTATTTCTTCTTCTGTAGCGTCGTGGTTTTCTTGTGAAATATCAATGTGAATAAATTCAAAACCTGCATCAATACCAGCTTTTGCCGCTTCAACTGATGGGGAGTGGTCCAAATTAATGTACATTTCAACCTTAAACTCAGCCTTATAGTTATCTACCATATCCCTGACATTATTAAGCCCCAATAATTTAACTTCTCCATGGCTTATTTCAACCATGACAGGTGCGTTTTTTGCAGCAGCTGCTTTTGTGACAGCTATAAGCGTTTCTTGATTATCCAAGTTAAAAGCTCCGATTGCATAGTGCTCGTCCCTAGCCCGCTTAATAGCTTTTCTAGCAGCAGCACAATCTTCTTGCATTTGTTTAAGTGTTTGAGGCATCGTTGACTCCTTTTTTTCTTATGCTTATGACTTACAATAGCATATACTTGATATGAAACTACAGTGATTTAAGTTATGAATACATCTAGAGATAATATAAAACAAGCATTTTTTTGGTTGATGCCTAACGGTATAGAGATTCTAATATACGTCTTTATAACAGGAGCAACCCTGATACTAAGTGGAGTTGACCGGTTAAAAGACCTGCTATTCGTGTCGGGTGACTTCAATCCGATTAGACTTGGAATATCAGGGATAGACTTGCTATTAACAAGACTTGTTGGTGAAAAAATCGCCGGCACACTTTCACTGGCCATATTCTGGGCCCTTGTTGGAGTTGTAGTAAACCTAATTTGGTGGGCAGGTTCTAACGTAACTACAGAAATAAATGAAGACCTGGAATTTAGTAAATATGTACATCCAACTGGTGTAGATCCTCAGTCACAAATTCAAGATTTCTCTAAAAAAATTGCTTTACGAACAGCAGTTGCTGTAATTGGACTTCTGTATTTTAACTTTTTTATAAGCGCTGGTTTACCATACGTCAATCAAAACTACAGTAAAGTGATTAATAACTGGTCTACTAATAAAGACTTTAAGTCGTTATTCATTGCAGTTACTATTGAGATTCTTCTATTGCACGTATTTGTAGTACTGACCCGTGTCATGCTTCTACGTAAACGAGTATTTAGTCGCTAGGGTTACATTACTAAGTGGTGAGCTTGAACAGCAATATGTTTTGCAGTTAGTCCAAAGTGTTCTAATAGCTCGTCCGGTTTACCGGATTCACCGAATCTGTCTTGCATACCCATTCGTATAACTTTAGTGGGCGATGTTTGGCTTAGTAATTCGGCAATGGCTCCACCTAGTCCGCCGATTATTTGGCCCTCTTCGACCGTAATGACTTTACCTGTTTTTTTAGCACTGGCTATAATTGTCTTTTCATCCAAGGGTTTGATAGTCGGGATATGTATGACTTCGGCGTGTATACCATCTTTTTCAAGCTTTGCGGCCGCAGCTAGCGCCTGATAGGTCATTGTACCGGTACTCATGATAGTAAGGTCCTTACCGGCTTTGTAGACATATGCCTTGCCGATTTCAAATGGCGTCTTGTCAGTTGTTACTATAGGAGTAGCTTCCCGGGCTAGGCGAATATATGTTGGCCGTTGGTCTGATGCCATAGCTAGAGTAGCGCGTTCAGCTTCAAGGCTATCGCCAGGTGCAATAACGACCATATTGGGAAGTACTCTCATTAATGCGATATCCTCTAGCATTTGATGCGTAGCACCGTCTGGTCCAACCGAAACACCTGCATGAGAGCCAACAATTTTAACTGGCCGATCGTTTAAGCAAATGGTAGTCCTGATTTGCTCCCAATTTCTACCTGGGCTAAAAGCTGCATAACTGCTCACAAAAGGTATCTTACCCATTGCCGCCATTCCTGATCCTACTGTAACGAGATTTTGTTCTGCTACTCCAACTTCAACAAAACGCTCAGGAAATTCTTTCTTGAATAAGCTCATCTGAGTTGATTCTGTTAAGTCAGCACATGCTGCAACTACATTTACGTTAATTTTTCCAGCACTTAGTAGTCCGCGACCGAATCCTTTGCGTATTGGTTCACGAACGATGTCCTTGTCTAGAACGTCTTTTATAAGGTTAAGATCATTCATGTTCACTCCTAATTTTTCCCTGCAATGTGCGTAACTCGCCTAGCGCTTTTTTTGCCTGTTCGGCGTTCGGTGGGGATCCATGCCAATGGAAGTCATATTCCATAAAATCAACGCCCTTACCCGGAATAGTATGAGCAATAATCATAACTGGTCTCTCTACGACAGCTCTAGCCATAGCGCAGGCATCAATTACAGCTTCTATATTATTTCCATCAATTTCAATTACATGCCAGCCGAAACTAACCCATTTAGCCTTAAGATCATCAAGAGGCATGACTGATTCCGTAGGGCCGTCTATTTGGATATTATTCCGGTCAATAATTCCGATGACGTTATTAAGATTATATTTAGATGTGAGCATAGCAGCTTCCCAGATATTACCCTCATCAAGTTCACCGTCGCCTAGAACAACGTATACCCAGCGGTGATGGATATCATTCATTCGCATTGCTAGAGCCATTCCGGCTGCCTGGCTCAAGCCACAACCAAGGGGTCCACTTGTAGTCTCCATTCCGGGCAGCTTAGTGCGCTCTGGGTGTCCCTGTAATCTAGATCCTAATTGTCTTAGTGTCTTAAGCTCAGATAAATCAAAATAGCCAGCTCTTGCCATTGCTGCATAACGAACAGGTGCGCAGTGACCATTGCTCAGTAAAAGCATATCTCTCTCTTCCCAATCTGGATTCTTTGGATCATGTTTTAGAATATCGAAATACAATGCAGTAAATATATCGGCAAGTCCTAGTGGCCCTGCACTATGTCCACTGCCAGCTTGCAAAAGCATCTTAATGATATCTTGCCGTATTTCTACAGCTATTAGCTCAAGATCTTCAATTGTATGCGTCATTATGTACTACTTTCCGCTAATGCTTTGAGCTTATTATATGCTTTCGTTGGATTCTTGGATAGATGGATTGCTCCGCCGACATTTAATACGTCCACACCGCCTAAAACGAGTTTATGTATATTTGACTCGTTAATTCCGCCGTCCCAACCAATTTCGACACTTGCGTTATAGCGCTTTATTTCAGTAACTTTTTGCAACAAAGACAGATTTGCGTGGCCACCAAAGTAGCCTAGATCGCCGCTAAAAATTAATACGTGGTCGATATCATCAATAGCCTGCCTTATCTTGCTTACTGGTGTCGCTTCTAAAAGTGCAATTCCCACCTTGATGCCATTAGAACGAATCGTCTTGGCTAATTCATAAAAGTTTCCAACTGATTCTGCGTGCAATATTATCATATGTGGCTCTAAGGCTATAAGATCCTTTAGAAAGGGCCTGGAGGTTTCATACATAAGGTGTACATCGGCTGTAATTCCAACCGGCCACCAAGCATCCTTCGGATCAACAAGCTTTGTAGGAGCAAAGACGCCATCGGCAAGATCAACATGGATGCGTTTAGCGAATTTAGCAACGTCATTCATTTGATTTTGATACAGTGCTTTACTTGTTGCAGTTATAGTAGGACAAATAATAGCCATGTTATTCTTCCACGACATATTCTTTTACGGCTGCAGAAAGCACAGATTTTTCGGGCAAGGCATATATCTTAGGGTTATCTTGTGTATAGGTGGCAAAGTAAGGACAAGCGGAAGCTTTACCTTCAATATTTTTTGTACCAAGCAGTTGGCCGGTTGACGCATCATATATAGTTAATCGGTATGTGACGTTATACACAGATACTTTTTGATCTTGCTTATTATCATCAGTAAGATCGCATTTAATACCCGTATTAGTTTCTTTAATGCGAGTTAAGCACCCGACAAGCTGCGTGCTCGTGTATTTAGTGTAATCAGCCTCCCACGTACTATCTTCAAGAGCAACGTCCGAAAGACTGTATTGGCCACTGTTTGTGGTGACCTCGTCAAAAAACGCAATTCGTCGTTTTTTAGCATCTGTAGTGATTGTGTTTATGATTTTGGAGCCACTACAGACAGATGAGTAGTCCAACAATGAAGCTGCATTTATCTGATTATTTCCTGGTGTTGGACCCTTTGTTTTAGTGTCCTTAGAGTCCTTAGAAATAAGTACTGCGAATACTCCAACCACAATTACTATAATTAAAATAACTCCAAGAATCGTAAGGAAGAGACGTTTTGTTTTGGCGTTCGTCTCATCGGTTTCAACTACAGTTGCGTTTGTTTTAATTGAACCCTGAGGTTTGATAACCTTTTCATGGCTATCGCTTGCATTTAGAGTCAGCGGCTCAATTGGCTGATCGGTACTGGGATTAATCTCTTTCATAGTTACTGTCTATTATAAGCGTAAGCGCTGTCATAACAAAGACTAGGTTATCATTTCATCAAGTTCACGATTACGACGGATGAATCGAGGCGCTGCAGCAAAAGGAGTATTTAGAAATGTCTCAACGAGTAAAGATGCATCGTCGGAAGCTAGTATTTTTGCAGGCAAGCACAGAATATTGCAGTCATCGTCATTCCTTGCAGATTTTACAGATTCAATATCAAAGCCTACGCAGGCACGTATACCCTTGTACCTATTAGCTGCAATAGCCATGCCTTGACCACTACCACAGATAAGGATGCCTCGAGGCTCTTGTGAAGTATCTTGACGCAATCCGGTAACAACCTTTGAAGCGAAGATTGGGTAGTCATCTTCTGGATTTAAGGACTCATCACCTTCGTCGGTGATGTCATAGCCTGCGGATCGCAAATAACGCAGTAGACTGCTCTTCAAATGAAATCCGTTATGATCGGCTCCGACGTATATATTCATGTAGTGCTCTTCTATTAGCTGTGATGTTCTTTATGATCGTGTTTTTGGTGAAGCAATCTACCAGTATCTGAGACAAGCTCAATAAGACGATTACTGTAGCCCCATTCATTGTCATACCATGCCACCACTTTTAACATATCATCGTCAATAACAGCAGTTAAACTGAGGTCGACAATTGCAGAGTGACTATTACCAATGTAGTCACTGCTAACAAGCGGTTCATCAGACACTGCCACAATACCCTGATAGTAAGGCTCTTTTGCTGCTTTCTTAAATACTTCATTTACAGACTCAACGGTGACTTTCTTTTTTGTAATTATTACGAAGTCACTGAGTGATACAACTGGAGTTGGTACACGCACGCTCATACCTCCAAAGACACCCTTTAGACTTGGCAAGGTTAGTGCTGCTGCCTTAGAAGCTCCAGTAGTAGTTGGTACGATATTTTCTGCTGCATTTCTTGCTTCACGCAAATCTTTAGCAGGTGCGTCTTGTAATTTTTGACTGGCAGTGTAGCTATGAACAGTGGTCATCATTGCTTTTTTGATACCAAAATGACTTTCAATAATTGCAGCGACAGGTGCTATACAGTTAGTAGTGCATGAAGCATTACTGATAATGTCTTCAGCAACTTCTAACTTGTCTTCATTTACGCCCAGTACAATAGTTGTCGCACCGTCACCTTTTGCAGGACCAGACAGTACAACTTTATGTGCTCCCGCTGTAATATGTGCTTTAGCAAGCTCTGGATCAACAAAAAATCCAGTAGATTCGATAACGATATCGATCTTCATGTCTTTCCATGGCAAAGCACCAGGTTCTTTTTCGGCAAGAATCTTAATTAGTTTTTTATCAACGATAATATGTTCGTCGTCAAAACCTACTTCGTGCTGATAAAGACCGTAGTTACTATCGTGCTTTAAAAGATGTGCAAGCGTTTTTGTGTCGGTAAGATCATTGATTGCAACTATCTCAATGTCGCTACGTTCAAATGCAACCTTAAATGCACTTCTACCAATGCGTCCGAAACCATTAATTGCCACTCGTGTTTTCATAGATTGCCCCCTGGCTTATTAGCTTATGTTCTATACTTAAGCATAACAGAAAACGAATGCAATCTTCAAGAATTGTAGTATATGAATTAAGCCTGTTCAGTCCAACGTTTTTGACACTCTACAATTGTAGCTTTAGCTTCTTCAATATTTCCCCATCCTAGAACTTTCGTGCTATTTGGTTTTTTGAGATCCTTATAGTGCGTAAAGTGATGAGTTAACTGATTGATCCACTGTTTTGGTAGATCTTCAAGAGTCTGAATAGCGTTTCCTGTGGCACGATCATCTTCTGGAACTACAACGACTTTATGATCCATTTCGCCGTCATCTTCAAAATTCATAATACCGATAATGCGAGCTCGAACGACAACTCCAGTTGGGATAGCTGAACCGCAGACTAATAAGACGTCAAGTTCGTCACCGTCTTCGTCTAATGTTTGAGGGATAAAGCCGTAGTTGCATGGCTTTGCGAAAATTTCTGGCTCAACACGATCAAGTTCGAATATTGCTTTTTTTCGATTCCATTCAACCTTTAGGTTTGAACCCATAGGTATCTCGTTTACAACATTAATTGTGCCATCTGAAACGTTTCCTGCATCTAGTATTATATTAAAATCAGCCATATTATATTTCTCCTTTGCTTACTATCTATAATACACCAAGTCTAACCTATTAATTATTTTTTATTGAGGTCGCGCTAATCTAGTTGGTTTTGTTTGATACAATATATGTAATATGAACGTTATCGGACATCGCGGCGCTGCAAATATTGCACCTGAAAATACTATATTAGGCATTAAAACCGCTATAAAAGCTGGCGTCGACGCTGTTGAGTTTGATATTCGCGTAAGCAAGGATTTGAAGCTATATCTATGTCATGATGCAAGCCTTAATCGAACATATGAAATAGATAAAAAGGTCTCCGATCTTACAAGTACCGAACTCGATAAGATTAAAGATAAAGACGGTAACCGAATACCGACTCTCGAGCTAGCACTCGAAACCTGTGGTAAGACAACGGCAATCATAGAAGCAAAAAGTGGAAACTGGTCTGAACCGCTCTCGAAAATATTACATAAACATCCGAATAAAAAAATTCACAGTGTCATATCTTTTAACCACCAAGAGTTAGATAGGTTTCAAAAGCTTCAACCAGATATTCCATTATACGTACTCGAGCACCGAAATGCCTTTGACGCCATTAATGCAGCACGTCTGTATGGTTTTCAAGGTATAGATGTAAACTTCTGGACACTAAACCCACTTGCCTATGCACTGGCCTGGAGACATAACCTAGACATCATAGTTTTCACGGTCAATAAAGTATGGATAGCTAAATTTTTGCGACTGCTATATCCAGGCATTGCAATCACTACAAATGATCCACTAGTCATGCAACAATTCCGTACTAATAAAAGGAAAAAGAAATGAAAGCACAATTTATTCGATCAATCAATGATGCAGAACACATCTATACCTATTATTTTGAACCTGGGAGCACGCTTCGCTACATTGCAGGACAGTTTCTTGAATTTCATATTGCCCATGAGAACCCCGACGATCGAGGACAGAAACGTTGGTTCACTTTATCCTCATCTCCAACTGAAAGTCACATTGCAATTACTACTAAAATAGATCCCAAGAAACCAAGCTCTTTTAAGAAAAAACTTCATTCCCTTAAACCCGGAGATTCTATTGATATAAGTGAAGCTATGGGTGATTTTGTATTACCAAAAGATGATTCGACTAAACTCGTATTTATTGCTGGCGGTATTGGAGTAACTCCATTTAGATCAATGATTACTTGGATTTCGCAGAAACATGCTACTCGCTCAATCCAACTGATCTACCTGGCCCAGAGTCAAGATCAGGTTGCTTTCACAGAAGAGCTATCGCAGCCATTTGTAGAACTGCATGTTCTTAGTGATGGTAAAAGGCATACGGCACTTGACCTAGAAAAAATAATTGGTGAGATAAAAACAAAACATATCTATGTTTCAGGACCTGAACCAATGGCAAAAGCACTCGCCACAGATTTTAAGTCAATGGGACTCAATCGATATCAGATAGTAACTGATTATTTCCCTGGATACGAATCAATCTAAGAGCGGGACTACCCCTTCATTTTATTGAGGTATTCTCGAATTTCTAGAGCAGCTTTGGCACCTTCGCCAGTAGCGCTAGCAATCTGCATGGTCGCGCCACTTCTGGAGTCACCAGCTGCAAAAATACCTTTAACGCATGTCTCAAGGTGGTCATTTGTTTTAATAAGCTTGATTTCGTCTAGCTCAACACCAGATCCTTTAAGGAACTGTGTGTTTGGTTCAAGACCTACAAATACGAATACACCGTCGACTGGATATTCGACTTTCTTACCGGTAGTCTTTCTAGTGCCTAAGACATGGTGAACCTTATTATCAACAGCGACTATTTCGTCAGTAGTTGTATTGAGGTGGATCGTAATCTTCTCTCGATGCTTCTTAAGATCATGCTGTAGTATTTCAGATGCACGGAATGAGTCACCCCTAACAAGAAGATCGATATGGCTGGCATATCTAGTTAGAAAAATAGCTTCTTGTACAGCAGAGTTTCCGCCACCAATGACAGCAAGTCGTTTATCCCTATAGAATGCACCGTCACAAGTTGCACAATAGTGGACGCCACGTCCGAAGTATTCCTTTTCTCCAGGAACGCCAATCTTCTTCCAGTCGCTACCAGTAGCTAGTAGTACGGCCCTAGCCTTGAATAATCCACTTGTTGTATCAAGCTCGATGAGACCTTCAGAGCGTTTAAGACTGAGGACATCGCCAAGCTCAATTATAGCCCCAAAACGTTCAGCCTGTAATCGTAGGTTATCTGCAAGCTCAAGCCCAGCTACACCTTTAGGAAAGCCTGGGTAGTTATCGATCCAGTCGGTAACAGCAGCATAACCCCCGATAGCCCCTTTTTCAAAAAGGAGAGTCGTAATATCTTCTCTTGATGTATATAATGCGGCACTTAAGGCTGCTGGGCCTGCACCTACCATAATTACGTCCCAAATTCGATGACTATGTGCGTCAACTACTTTTTTTACTTCTGTCATAAATACCCTCTTATTACTTTTATGTGCGGTCCTAGGCTACAGCTGGCGCAAGTTTTGCAAGATTATAGCCAACGATAACTTCCTTAGAATCATCCTTCTTTGTAACGATTGTTACTGGCACGGCTAGCTGACCGCTTGCTTCAAAGGCTTCTTTTTGACGTTCTGGATGATCATCCAAATTTACTTCTTTATATGTATGTCCTTTTGTTCCTAGCCATTTCTTAACCATAACGCAGTAGGCGCATGTGTTTGTCGTATAGATTGTAATATCTTTTACCATTTTTACTGTTCCTCTTTTTAGTATTAATAGCTATGTATAAAGCATTATATAGTGCTTATGTATCAAGTCAATACACTATATATTGTGTTTATTGTCCAATTTTGACTAATTCAATATCGAATACGAGAGGTTCGTTTGGACCGATCTTTGGTGGGCTGCCCTGTTCGCCATATCCAAGAGATGCAGGTATTAGTAAACGACGCTTTCCGCCAACTTTCATGCCTGGAACGCCTTCTTGCCATCCCTTAATAACGTTACTAAGTGGGAAGGTTGCAGGTTCACCCCTAGATACTGAAGAATCAAATACTATCCCGTTCTTAGCTAGTGCACCTGTATAATGCGCAGTTACTGTATCTCCTGGTTTTACTTCAGCCCCTGTGCCTACGACTGTATCAATTTTTTGTAATGTTTCTACCTGAGCAACAGGTGTAAAGTTTTCTAGTTTTTGATTATCCAATGTGTTCTCCTTTATTGTATTATCTACTGTTGCGCTTTTAGCAAGTTCTTTATCCCGTTTGTTTTGCTGAAGCGACTGCCATATGACCAGTCCGCTAAATCCTATTGCTGAGAACAAGAAAAAGACTGATAACGTCAAAGCTGCAATCCGTTGGCCTAGTTTTGCCATGTGTACCCCTTTTTTAGTTACCATCTAATTATAGCAAAAGAGATGGATTGTTTTATGGAAAAATAGATGTATTTTTTAATTATTGAGTGGTAAATGTGTCAACTTCTTTAGGAAAGCCGTCTTTAAGTGATGCAATAATCTTGTGTTTTAATTTTTCAGATAAAAAAGGGACTTCTTCTAGCTTATCTAATGGTAGCCACATTGGCGTATAAGTATTCTGACCAAGCTTATTAATATGGACTTCATCGGCATGAGGGTGCAGTATTGGGACACCAGAAACATAAGTACAAACAAACACATACTGAGTTCCATATACATGGCCGGCATGTTCTTCGAATACTAAACGCGGATGTGCAACATGCACCATAGTTTCTTCATGTATCTCACGTAATAACGCTACTTCATGGCTCTCACCCATCTCAACATGGCCACCAATCAAGGTATAGTATTCCTTACCAAACTTATTACGCTTCATGACTAGAAGGTTATTATTGTGAATAATGATAGCTCTAACTGCTTGTTTCATAGACGTCGTATTCCTTTAGTTTATTCTTAACATCTTCTTTAGTGCCACTCTGTATTTGCAATAGCTGGTCGTATATACCACCTGAATGAGAAAGTTCTTCAGGACTACCAACCTCACTGACAGAACCTTTCTGTAACGTGATAATAGTATCTACACTTTGGATAGTACTTAGTCGGTGAGCAATGATTAAAGTAGTTCTGCCTTTCATGAGACGTTCCAATGCCTCTTGGACCATTGATTCACTCTTGCTGTCCAAGCTGCTAGTTGCTTCGTCTAGAATAAGTATTGGAGCATTTTTAAGTAAAGCGCGGGCTATAGCTATGCGCTGCTTCTGGCCACCGCTTAATCTCAAACCTTTTTCGCCTATCTCAGCATCGTAGCCTTTTTCTAGCTTCCCGATAAATTCATCTGCATTTGCTGCTTTTGCTGCTGCTCGTATTTCGCCAAGAGATGCCCCAGGATTACCGTAGGAAATATTCTCTTTAATAGTTCCACTGAAAAGCGCAGGGTCTTGAAAAACTATACCAATATTTTCTCTAAGGCTTTGCTGCGTTACTTCCTGAATGTTTTGATCGTCTATGCTAATTGTCCCGCTATTTGGTTCATAAAGACGTAGTAGTAGATTAGTAAGGGTTGTTTTACCTTCACCGCTTTCCCCGACAAGAGCAACTTTTGTATCTGGAGCAATAGTAATATTTACGCCTTTAAGAACTTCCGTGTCTCCATAACCGAATGTTACATTTTTAAAGGTAATCGCACCTTCTGAGATTATAAGCTTTTTGGCGTCTGCTTTATCTACTATGTCTGCTTTGATCTCGAGTATTTCAAAGTAGTCCTTACTGTCAGAAATTGCTTTCTGTGTATTCTCTACTAGAAAGCTAATAGTAAAAATTGGAATACGAATTTGATATGAATAAAGGATAAGTGCGACTGCTATACCAGGCGTGATCTGGCCATTAGCAGCTTGAACAAAAATAAATATGTATACTAAGAAAAATATAATATTAAGCACAAATTGTCGCTGGAAATCTTTTATATGCCAGTACCGCGACTGGGGCTTAGTATAATTAATAATATTTTGTGAATGCTTGTTGAAGAAACTGAGCTCACGTTTTTCTTGAATATAGCTTTTAACAACTTTAACCTGGGAGATAGACTCCGCGAAGCGCCCACTTGCAATATCTGCATTGTTATTTATCTTCTTCTGATAGCCTTGCCACGTGGAGCTAGCCTTAACGGTCATTAAAACAAATATTGGGTATAAGGCAAACAGTAGTAATGCTACCTGCCAGCTGTAATATGCGACTATGGCAAGTGCTAGAACAGTACTGAATATAAATTGGAGAAAGTTATTGCTCCATATCTGCATAAAGTTAACTATCTGTACTATTGAGCGGTTAAGTCGATTTATTATCTTACCTGTCATATCAGAATCAAAGTAGCTTTGAGGCAAACTGAGAAGATGCTGATAATACTTTGAGCCAAGAGATTTGGATAACTTAGCCGCCATACGGTCACCAATATGCCCATTAATGTTAGACAGAAGGTTAGACGCAAGATCACTTGCAAAAATAAGTACTACTATGAAGATTAGCTTTCCTACGTTAGCATCAGTACCGAATCTAATCTCATCGATAGCCCATCCACTTAAAAGCGGGTACATAAGGCCGGCTGCTGCAATCAAAATCGAAAGTATACTAATCGTAATGTAGTAAGCTTTAAGCTCTTTAGTAAATCTAATAATTCGGAAAATATATTTCATAGCTAAAAGTTAAACTTCTTTTTTATCAACTTCGTTAATAACACTGGCTATAAATTCACCGACTTCTTGAGTCGTTAAAGTTCTCTCTGGATGAGAAATATCTGCGCGCAAAGTAATCTGTTTTGGAGATTCAGGTTCTTTCTGGTAAATATCTAATGGCTGAATATCGAAAATGTAACCTGCGGAGTCACCAAGTTCGTTCATGGCCTGAAGAACGTTCTTAACTACTTCACTATAGTTAGAAGATCCATTAGTACTTATAGTCATGTCTTGTTTAATGTGAGGGTAACGTGATTTCGCCACATATGAAGTCTCTGGGCCAGCAATTTTAAGTAGTGCTGCAATATTAATTTCAAATCCTGCAACATGCTCTGGAAGTTTAAGTTTTTTACGTGTCGTAAATGTATACTCTCCAATTACGCCAATTGCATCTCCACTTTTAGCATCAATAATCAAAGATGAACGATTCTGATTAAATGGTCCGTGAATTTGATGACCCTCGGCGCTAGATACTGGAACATAGGTTAAAGAGATGTTGAATTTACTTGAGATATAATCAAGGTAATGTTTCGCCTCATAATAAGTAGCGCCAGTGGACTTGTCGGTAAGTTTATCTGACATGACATAGACTAGTGAAAGCATATCTAATTCGTTTGGCACATTTTCGCCTGTTACTCCGTTACTACGTATATGTGTTTTACCTATTTCAAATATTGCGAATTTATCATGACCGGCTCTAATGTTCTGATGTACTTTACTTAATAAACTTGGAGTTAATGAAATGCGATAGTACTCAAGTGCAGGACTAAGTGCATTACTAAGCTTATAGGCATCGTTAGGATCTTGACCTGAACTAGACAAAAGAGTGCCTGAAACGAAGCTGTAGCTCAAGACTTCAGTCGCTCCAGCTTGAGATAACATTGTACGGATCGAGCTTTTAAATTTCATAAGTGGATTAACGCTGGTTGGTGAAGCAACTCTCGTAGGCAAAGCAACAGGTAGTTTATCGAATCCATATAGGCGACCTACTTCTTCAACAATATCTTCAGGAAGTTCAATGTCTCTCCTCCAAAATGGTGCAGATATCTTCAACTGACCTTGGTCAAAATCAACCTTAAACTCAACATTTACGAGTAATCCTTTGACCTGTTCGGCAGTTAATTCACTTCCTAGTCTACTGTTAATAAAATCAATGTCGCACATGACTGGATCCCAGTATAGTAAATCTTTACCTTCATATGAGTCATAGCTATCGCCTACTGATCCTCCGGCGAATTCAGTAATGTTTTGAACTAAACGTGCAAGAATAGCTGGGTTTTGCCTAGGTGACTGGCCTTTATTGAACCGTGTAACAGCATCAGTAAATAGACCGTGACGCATGCTACTTCGCCTAATTGTATACATGTCGAAAGTTGCACATTCTAGAATAATGCTTTTAGTAGTATCGTCAACTTCAGTTTGTGAACCACCCATGATGCCAGCAAGTGCTATAGGCTGCTTATCGGTTGCAATTACAATATCTTTTTCAGATAAATTAATTGTCAGACCATTTAATAGTTCTAGTGTTTCACCTTTTTGTGCCATGCGAGGAAAGATGGTAACTTCTCCGGAGCATAATGTTTTAACCTTATCGTAATCAAAAGCGTGAGTAGGTTGTGCAGTCAGGTGCATGTAAAAGTTAGATAGATCAACAATATTATTAACTGGGCGACTACCAACTCGAGTAAGTGCAGCTTGTACTCCGACACTACTAGCTTGCACAGTAACGTCTTGAATCACCTGCACCATGAAACGTGGTACTGCGTCCATAATTTCGTTCTTAGAGGTAATTTCTAGATCTGACACTACGGGCAAGTCAACGGGGCTATTATACCAATCTGGGCTTTCGAATTGTTGTCCATTTATTCCGGCTAGTTCTCGAGTAATGCCAAGTATGCCAAAACAGTCCGGCCGATGCGTAAACATCTTATTTTCACAATCAATAACAAGATCATCTAGGCCATATAGTTTCTTGAAAGAAGTCCCTGGTTTAGTATTTTCTTTACCTACAGCATCCGGATTAATCTCTAAAATGCCTTCATGTTCTTCGCTTATGTTAAGTTCCTTAGGGCTTGCCAACATGCCATTGCTAACTTCACCTCGAATTTCACGAGCTTCAAGAACATATGGATCAGTATCAACACTACTAGGAACAGTAGCGCCAGGAGGAATCCACGCGACAACAAGATCTTCTGCGACGTTAGAAGCGCCACATACTACCTGCACGAAACCATCTTCGTTCCGTTTAACATCCTTAGTGACGCCACCATCGTCGATAAGGCAGACGCTAAGAGTATCTGCATTACTATGTTTTTTGAATGAAACTATGCGTGAGACGACGATACCGTCATAACGAGGTCCCCACTTAATAACCTCTTCGACAGCTCCTAGCTGAGATCCTATCATGCTAACTACGTCGTCACTAGACCAAGTTTTAAGGTCAATATTACTGTAATGTTGTGCCCAATTTATACTAAATTTCATGAAAATTGCCTCAAGAAGTCTAATTTACCAGACTGGAAATGCCTGATGTCTTCAATACTATTCTTCATCATAACAAGCCGTTCGATACCACAACCCCATGCAAATCCTGTATAAACAGTGGGGTCTATGTCTGCAGCTTTAAGAACATTAGGGTGAATCATTCCGCAACCAAGAAGCTCAAGCCACATATCTGCTTCTGTATCGCCTTTTCTTAGTGATTCTGGTCTTTCTATAGCAAATTCAAAACTTGGCTCAGTGAATGGAAAATAGAATGGCTGTAATTTAGCTTTAATCTCTTGTCCAAAGTACTCACTCATGAATGCCTTGAGAGTTGCTATGAGGTTACCGACGTTCACATCTTTATCGATATAAACTCCTTCAAACTGGTGAAAGGTATGTTCGTGGGTAACATCAACATCTTCGTTACGAAAGACACGATCGGGAATAACGACAGCGATTGGTAAACCATTTGTTAGATTATCTTTATATTGCCGTAGTACACGGTTCTGCATAGTACTGGTATGTGCCGGAGCTATGAGTCCTTCGGTTGTCATAAATGTGTCATAGTCATCTCGGGCTGGATGGCCTTCGGGGAAATTAAGTGACTCGAACATATGATAGTCGTCATCGATTTGTCGTGATTCGACTGCTTCAAATCCCATACGGCTAAAGATATCGACGATATATTCTAGTTCAATCATAATAGGGTGTTTACTGCCAAGTTTTGTCGATAGTAAAGCGGGTCTTTTATTCTCAGGTGTATTTATATCAAATGGTGCAGTAACATCAATTGGTCCAAGTTCCTGATCCTCAGACTCTGCGTCGTTAACCCAAGATACAATCTCGCCCTTTAGAGCATTAATATCTCTTCCATATTCAGCCTTTTCTTCGTTAGGTAGGATCTTTAAATTAGCCATCAGAGATTCTAGAGTTTTACTTCTTAGGATTTGTTTTTTTATTTCAAGCGTTTCGAACTCAGCTTTGAGCGCATCTTTAGCCTGTTCAATTGAAATAGTAGAGGTAGACATATTAGGTTTATTATAGCAGTCTTGGGCTTTGGTAACCACACACAAAGAGGCGCAAATAATGCAGGCCATTGCTGGTATACTACAGGTACCGTAATTAAGAATTTGTAATAAGGAGATTAACGATGCCGACATTTTCATTTGATATTGTAAGCGACTACGATAAGTCGGAAATTATTAATGTATATGAACAGACAAAACGTGAGCTAGATTCTAGATATGATTTTAAGGGTACTTCAGCTGCAATCGATTGGAGTGGAGAAGCGAAAACAGGATTCAAAGTTACTGGCGATAGCCAATATCAACTCGATGCAATCGTGGATATTGTTCGAAAGAAACTAGCAACACGCGGTCAGAGTCAAAAACTACTTGATCTTAGTGCAACACCATTGACATCAAACTTGAAGACTACCTGGGACATACCGTTTAAAAAAGGTCTTGATCAAGAAAAGGCCAAGAAAATTACTGCAAAAATACGAGAAATGCTTCCTAAAGTAAAGACTCAGATTCAAGGCGATGAAATACGCGTTATGAGTCAGAGCAAGAATGATCTGCAAGACACAATGGCGATCATCAAAGAACAAGAATTTGACTTCCCTGTTTCATTTCAAAACTTTAGATAAATTGTTACGGCTCTAGAATATCAAGTTGTTTTACTGCTACGTCGTCTACTGAAGAACTAGCCTTATCGGTAAGTTGCTGTACCTTATCAAGCTTACGTTCAATTGTTCTACTTTTAGATGATGCTGAATCGATGTTCTTGGTTGCTTGAACTAGCTTTTCTCGTGTCTTATCAAGAAGATCTCCAAACTTCGTGAATTCACCCTTGATACCAGTTAAGAGTTCCCAAGCTTGTCCAGTCTGTTCGGCGATAGCTAATGTCCTAAACCCAAGCTGGTAGCTACTTAGTATGGCTGCGATTGTTGTAGGTCCTGCAATAGTAACTCTATATTCAGATTGTAATTTTTCAAACAAGCCTGGTTCTCTTAGTATTTCAGCAAACATTCCTTCTGTTGGAACGTACAATACTGCAAAGTCGGTAGTCTTTGGTGGTTGTATGTACTTGGCTTTAATTGATTTTGCCTCTGCCTTAACCCTATTCACCATGGCCTTTTGTGCTGCGACAGTTAACACTTGGTCGCCCTTCTCTTGAGCTGCAACAAGCCTTTGATAATCCTCGAGTGGGAATTTAGCATCTATTGGAAGATAGATGAAACCTTTAGGTGAACTCTTATCCGGTAGTCTAATTGCAAAATCAACAGTGTCGTTACTAGTAGAGCTAAGCTTAACTTGCTTGTCATAATGGTCCTTAATGAACACTTGCTCTAGTAGATTTTCGAGCTGGACTTCGCCCCATGTACCGCGCGTCTTAACGTTTGTAAGAACACGCTTAAAGTCACTGACATCAGATGCTAGATTCTGCATCTCTCCAAGTCCTTTATGCACCATTTCAAGACGTTCACTTACGACCTTGAAGCTTTGTGATAAGCGTTTTTCGAGTGTACTTTGCAATTTCTCATCAACAGTCTCGCGCATCTTCTCAAGTTTTTCGGCATTATCTTTTTGTAAGCTCACTAGTCTTGTTTCAACAGTCTTTCGAATCAGCTCGAGTTTTTCGTCATTCTTATCACGTAGTTGTTCAAGTCTTTTATCGAGCGATTCTTTTGTCTGAGTTAATCCAACAGTAAGCTCTTGGCGTAACTCTTTATTAGCATCATGGAATTCTTTACGATTACGCATAAACTCGTCGCGCATCGCGGTATCTAAGCCTGAACTGTTCTTTTTTAGAAGCAATACGACAATAAGTGCGCAATTTAATATCCCGAAGATGACCAAAACTATTTCCATAGTACTAGTATAGCCTATAGGAGTTTATAGATAAACGCGCTTATTCTTATTCTGCAATATGATGAGCTATTTGAATTGCAAGGGCTACGAGACATGCGCCAAGAATCATAAGAAACGGCTGTAATTCAAATAATCTTTTATTAGTAGATTTTTCATGAATTGTAGGAATAATATCGCTGAGTGCAATATACAATAAGAACCCTGCGCTTATACCTAATAGAACTCCTAAAGGTAACTCGGTGTTACTTCCTAGCTGGAAGGTTATAATTGCTGTCACAACGGTTGCAAGGGCACTAACGACGTTAATAAGTAGAACTTTAGATCGCTTTACGCCCTTTGATAGAAGCAATCCAAAATCACCTATTTCTTGAGGGATCTCATGGGCAGCAACTGCAATTGTAGTAACTATTCCGGTCGGGACACTTACTAAGAATGCCGCTGCAATTGCGATACCATCAAGGGCGTTGTGAATCGTATCTCCAGCAACAATCAATGAGACCGATGGATCTGGTGAACCGTGCTGATGGTGATGATGAAACCAACGTAAGAACCTCTCAGCAAAGAAAAAGATAAAAATACCAACCATGGTAGCTGTGAGTACAGTGCCAGCCGGAGCCTCTTCAATGCCATCTGTAAGTAGATCTAGAAATACTGCAGCAAGCAGTGCACCTGCGGCGAACGGCATACCGTACGCTTCTAATGCTTTTGCTAACTTTTTGTTACTAAGAAGCAGTAATCCTCCTACAAGGGATATTACGCCCCCTAAAAATGCGAATAAAATAACTTGAGCTAATGTAGCCATATAATGAAAATCCTTAAAATTACTTCTTCATGATACCTGAGTTACCCTTAAGTTGTCACGAAAGAACCTAGAAAAATATAAGGAACCCCTGGCACAGCCAGAGGTTCAAGGGAAGCCTCACACTTCCTTAATAAGCTTATGTTTTTCGAGAATTTTTTGCAAGGATATTCTTTGAAAAAAATAGTTTAGATATGTACCATATAACAATAGCTAAGCTCCAGCCTCCGATAACATCCAGAGGTGCGTGTACTCCAAGATAAATTCTAGACAGTCCGACTAGGATTACTCCAATTATTATAATTAGTTTCCATGGGCGAGACACGTAAGGCAATATTACTAATGCGCAGACCATACTGAGTGCAGAGTGACCGGAAGGAAATCCAAATCCAGTAGCTTCATATTGTTTGAGAGTCAGGTCAGCGACGAGTCCAACTGGACGTGGTCGAGCGATAGTATCCTTCATGAATTGTACTATCAGAAAGGTAATACTACTCAAAATAAAAACTTGGAGAGCAAGTTCGCGTCTTTTAATTATTATAAGAGTAAACACTAATCCAATAACCATCCAGCCACTACCGAATAGTGTTATGAATGTCGATATATTATATAAACTACTAGGTAGATTGAATATTTTTGTAAATAGTTGTTGTTCCCATAAGGGTAACTTCTGGATTGAAGCTATATATGTACTTAGCGCAAGGATCAAAGCGGACACGGTAAGACCAATAATAAGTGGTCTTCGTGTCCGCATACCTACTGAAGACATAAGCTATATTTTAAGCTTTCTTAGATACAGCTTTGTGATGCTTAAGGGCACCGACGGCTGCTCCAGATCCAACAATTCCTACAACCAGACCAATAATTGCATTTACTATAGGGATTAGGTATAGGAGCAATACGATTACAGAACCTACGAGCATAGTAACGAAAGGTGAATGCTTACCTTTAGTAACTCTATGGCCTACGTAGTAAGCAAATATTGGGCCGCTCATGAACAATACGACTAGCCATGCAGCAAATGCTAATCCAGCAAGTGGTATACCTACAAGAGTTGCAGAGATAACAATTAATATAATAGGTGCAATGAATAGTGTCAGTAAACCTTTACCAATTGTTGCCCCAGTTCGCTCCGAAATTTCTTTTGTAGTTTTAGTAAATAGCTTAGGAAAAATAAGTACAACAGTTAGAGACACGATTAACAAAGAAATGAAGATATAGGCCCCAAAGACATATATGCTTGGAAGCTGTGTACCGCTTTTAGCAGCGACGTCGCGACGACTTATGTTACCACCGACTTGTGTACTTGAAGATTTTAGAAGGTCGTTTTGACTCGTATAGTCGATACTTCCCTTAACGTTAGCGGAAGGTGCAAGTGTCAGGAATTGATATCTTCCACCTAGATCGCGTCCGATAGTACCTGTTATTGTTGCGTTGGTAGCCGCAATAGACGCATCGCGACCAATCTTACCATCAATTGTTGTGTTGCTTGCAGCAACAAGTAGGTCTCTACCGATATCTGTACCATTCTGTACTGTAACTTTTGATGCTAAAAGGCTTACGCTTCCAAGTGATTTACCGGAATATGTAATGTCTTGCCCCGCTAGGCGTACGCTTCCGCTAGCGTTACCGGTAAACGTAATATTTTGACCAAAACAATAGATATCCCCAAGAACTATACCGGAGATTACAATGTTTGTGCCAAAACAGAAAAGATCACCGTTGATTGTACCCTCTATTTTTATATCAGTTCCTGAGCTATAAAGCATGGAATTAATGACTTGGTTTTTGGGTACAGTTACGCTTTCGGCTGATCGGACAGCTTGTGCGCGCGCCACACCTCCAAAAATGAACAGTGACAAAATTCCACTTATTCCAGCTATTATTAAACTTTTACGTTTCATATGTTACCCCTTTTAATAATTATATTATAGCAAAGATAGCGTGTAAGCATAATAACAATAGTACTAAGGTATAGTGAACAACGTAAATCTAAATATTGCTACATTTATTTGATTAAATACTGATAAATAGTTCGGTAACTACAGGCACTAAATATACAATGAGACCTACGATTATTTTTTTCATTGATTTCTTAATTAGAATGGAATCAGGTAATTCACCTAGCTTTCTATATTTTTCATACTTATAAATTCCAGAAATCATAAGGTAAGTCGCAACCAATATAGCTACAATATTTATTATAACTATTACAAATGGGATGATGGATGGTTGCTCTGACATATATTACTTTCTACTATTTATGTTAGATGCATTTAAGAAAGTACGAACTATCATGAAGGGGTGCTTGGTGGAATGTTAGTTGGAGGACTTGGTGGGGTGCTTGGTGGAATGTTAGTTGGAGGACTTGGTGGAAGATTGTTCGGGGTATAGGCTGTGGTCGGCTGAGGAACCTGCATGGTAGTAGCTTGTACTTGTTGGCCAGGCACTTGGGCTTGGGCGTTAAGCTGCTTATTCTTTTTATGGCTTCCGCGCAATAAGAAGAAGCCGAGAGTAGAGCCTGAGAATATGACGATAACTCCAGCGATTAAGCCAATTATCTTAAGATTAGAAGCTGATTCAAATTCGCTGCTCTTATCACCTGGTGAACCTACTTTAGACTGCGAAAGCTTTTCCATTGATGCCGCTAGATAGAGAGCAGGATATTCTTTTTGTACTGTATTAAATGACTTGACTGCTCCTTTAAAGTTACTTGCAAGATACGCATCTAGACCCTTTGCCCATTCGGTAGATATACTGCTAGTTTCGGATAACTTAATGTTACTTTTGTCTGCAAGTTGAGTTAAATCTGCAATGTCTCTTACGATGCCCTCTCCAAAACATTTACCATCGGGGCATTTAGGTGTACCGTAGGTATTCAAACCGATTTGAGATCCATCCTTGTTGAATGCTGGACCTCCACTATTTCCGGCTGAGATTGGAACGCTCGTAAATATTAAATTTTTACTGTCAAGAGTGTAGGATTCTGTTACCTTGCCCTGTGTAATTGTAGGCTTAGTTTTGTCAGATTTTGTAGCCAACCCATCATCAACAAATGCTGGGAAACCTATCGCAGTGATTTCTGAACCGTTACTTATGCTTTTAATTGATCCTAGTTTAGTTGAAGGGTATTTGCCCTCAATTTTTAATAAAGCTACATCTGTGCCTTTTGTATCTTCACTAAGTCCAGATACACCAGTAGGATTTTCGAAATCTTTACTTATAAATTTTGCAATCTTAATAGTACTATCGCTTTTGACGACTATCCTATTGTTTACATTGTCCAACTTCATCGCTTTAGTACTGGTCTGAGCGTAGTACTTTGTTTCATCGTTAGATATTTTTACATTTTTTGGAACAATTTGCATAAATGCGCTAAGTAATTGATTATAATCGATCTTTCCTGATTCAAGATCTTTAAATAGATTTGTATTGGCTTGTTTACTTAATAAGCCCTCTTTGACTAGGTAATCGGATATATCCTTAAACCTTGTTTTAAGCTGTTCAACAGTTATTGAATTGGCCACATATGAAGAGAGATAATCTTTAGGTAAATCTACAACGTGACCATTAGTTGCAATATACCCGTCTTCTGAAACTATAGATCCACTCCCAATGCCACCTTCGCACGCTCCCTTAAGAGTTGTACTGTTTTGACTCGAAATTGCTGGAAGCTCTATGTCAGCACATGATATTACTGCTATTCGCACAACTGAAGGTTGATTTTTTAATATAACCTTAAAAACTGACTCTGGATCAATGGCAAATGGAGTATTGCTATTTTCTTTGTCTAAAGTGTCTCCTGTGACTGCTGCTAGCACCCTTTGTAATTCTTGCTTAAATGAAAGCTGGGAGGAGTCAAAGTTTTCATATTTAATAGTGCTTATAATTGAATTTAGAACATTTATCTCATCAATATTATTACTTGTAATACCATTGATATTTATTGTGTAAGGCCGATCATTCTGTACTGTAAGGTAAACAATGAAACTACTAGTAACTGTCGCTTGGTCATATTTTACTGATTTGGTGTAAGTTATTTTCTTATAGTTATTTCCGTTAATCGATATATCTTCAGGTTTAGATCCTACATAGCCGATGTAGCTTGTTTTTCCTGCACTATTTTTTCTAATAAGTGTATCTATCTTCTGCTCCCCAGGAAGTGCATTATCCCAATATGATTTACGGATATTGGTTAAAATTACAACTTCAGGCTCGGCAAAGGCTAAATCTGTTGTTCTCTTTTTTAATCGTAGTTTAACGATTGAATATGGTCTTTTTTCTAATGCATCATCACCCTCGTATACATTCCCTGTAATATACTTGTCTGTCGAGCTAGCATCTGTAACTTCCGCTTGGGCAGTTGTAGTACTCGGGTCAAATTTGAGTGAAAAGCCAAGTGATGATTCAATTTTTGCATTTTTGCTAATATTTGATACGCCGCCGCTTGCACCAACCGCGTTTAAGGCATCATTTATATTATTCTTGTAATTGTCGTTATTTTTGTTTGAAGCTTTACTTGTTATGTAAAAATAGCCCCCGATTCCAAACAGCATTATAACTACGAAAATGATGCCTACGATTGCCATAGACTTACTTAGTTTGTGCGATAAATGGGGGCTCTTGGTTAACCTTTTTAGTCCATAAAGGCTTTCAGGATGACTATTTTGTTTCTTTGATCTTTTATTGTTGTTTCTTTGCAAAATTTAATTTCCTTCTATTTCAACATATTACCATTAGGGTGTTGAAGTTACAAGGTCCAGCACACTCGCATGGAGATATTGCTAAATTTATAAAAAAACTTTTAATGAAATGACAAACTAAAAAGAACGCATAACTCCTTATTGATAAGTGATTAGTTATTAATGCCTATGAAGCAGGGTCAAGTTGGACTATTGTTCTTGTTACGTAAGTTGTTGGTATATAGCGTAGCGATATATCTTAATGCACTGATGTATCAACCTTTATCGGGACTACAAAATATCAACAGTAGTGAGTAAAACTAGTACACCTAGAAAAAAACCATATATTTTGTTAAAATACATGGGTTCGTTGGGGATTGGCCAAGTGGTAAGGCAGCGGATTCTGGTTCCGCGATCGGGGGTTCGAATCCCTCATCCCCAGCCATCATCGCTAACTAATAATCTATTTACAATTAGTAGTTTATATGTTATAATGTTATTATGATTTCACCCGAAGCAGCTTTTGAACGACAAAGAGACCAAATTGTTCCAGAAATTACGGAGTTATTTGATGACTGGCCTGAATTAGTAGAAATTTACGCTTCTGTTGATTTGCTACACAACACCCATAGCAGCTTAGTACCTCAGATTATAGAAGAGGGACTGAATGGTGACTCTTCTAGTATTACGGAAGAAGACCTAGTTTTAGCACGTAACCTACTTCGTACACGTGGCAAGCCTGGTGTTAGCGGAATGTTCGATATATACGTCAATGGTACACGTAATGACCGCGAGCGTGGTGTATTCTTTTACACACCAGGTATGTTTGGCGACAGATATAATATTGGTTATGGCGTACCTGAACGAGCCTGGATACTTGCCCAGGAAATGAGATATGTCGCCTTAAACGAAGGGTTCTCAACAAACGATCGTAATCAAGCTCAAGCAATTACAGATAGGTTTCATGAAGCTTACCTAACTCCTGATGCAAGCATTACTGTACTCAAGGCCGACCCTTTCGCACCTGAAATTATTAACAACCGCCTATCTGATGCAGTTGGTCGTTTGCGTGAAGCTGGTAAGGACTGTACCATCTTTGCACTACCGAGTGTTATACAGGGTGGCTTTGAGGGTCTCTACATCCCCGGCACCGTATCACCAGAACATCTTACAGTTGAAACAACTATACCGCTAGATCAAGATGAGTGGCGAAAGAGGTTATCCGCGCCAACAACCAGCCGTTACTTTGAATAAATTTCGGCAGCTCTTTTAGTTACTAGAATCCCATTGTCTATATTCTAATTATATATAGTAATTTTAGACAAATTTACGGTACGAGACTCTTAGTTGTTAGTTCATGATAGTAGTTCGAATCCCTCCGCCCAAGCCAAATATTCTGATTTAAAGTCCAGTAAGCATTCACGTTACTGGATCATTACTGTTTAAGAACTTGATAATTTCACTATTAAAAGTATTAACCGTAAAATTATCAGTAGAACAAAGTTAGCAACACAGAAATATAGTATGAAATATAGGATTCTTATACTTGTTGACAATTTTAACTTAACTCCTTTGGATATTAGTAATTTAACCCATTCATCCATTGCGTCACTATAACTCGTGTCGGTTAAATCAAGACTTCTTATATCTTTGGTTGAATTAAGAATAATGCCAAAGCTTATGAAGTGCCTAGTATTGTCCTTTAGTTTTATGATCAGGAAAGTATACATTTTATAAATACCTTCGACTTCATCTAAACTAACATCAAATATGATGGATCCATCCTTGTAGACTAGCTTTAATCTGTTGTCTTTTTCTGTATAGGTGAGTTTATACCCGTCTTTAAGTGGTGAGAACTGACTACTGTTATATTGAGCATTTGAAGTTTTATTCATAGCTTAATAATACCATTAAAGTTTAAGGATTTTTATGCTCTATGACAGTTATGGGTCGAAACGGTTATAGACCATCAAGCTCACCATTCCATAGAATAAGCACCCTTTCGTACTTATCTTAATGTAGACAAGTAATTAAATAATAGGGTTTCGGTAGGTCTAAATCCTATTTCTCAATTGGTTCATAGCTATATAGTCGCTTTTTTAAACGTTTAAATCGAAACAATGCGCTACATTTAGGGTCGGGGCAAGCAATCTCAGACTCAAAGTACATAAAATCTGATTCTTCAGAAGCTCTTTGTTTAGCAGCCACATAAGGCATTAGGCTAGCTAGAGCATAGTGGGAAAACTGTTTAGTTCCTGGTTTAAACATTATGTTTTCACCTTTAACAATTAGACCATCGCCGACTTTGTGCGAACAGTTATATGTTTTTGGATCACCTATAGTCTCAATTTCTAAGTCGAACAAGTAGTACTTCATATTATTTCCTTAGCTCATTAATAATTGACTGGCCTATATAGTGTATTGCTCTCGTACGGTCCATCAGGCCATGCGGTGTACCGAATTCAAAGCGGTCAACAAGTCCATTCATTTTGGAAACTGCTTCGATAGCATCTTCTGGTGTGCCGGCAATAGAGAATTTATCAAGTAGTGAATCTGATATGGAATCACTGGCTTGTGGATCTCCCAATCGAAACCTTTTAGTGAAGATAGCCAGTGAAGCCAATTCGTCCTGATCGAGTGTTGTATCTAACGACCCAACTACATCTAGATATTTGGCAACTTCTCTGCGCGCAAGTTGGCGTGCTGCTTTTCTATCTGCATCGATTACTGAGACTGCCCCCAGAACTACCTTTACGTAAGGATTGTTAATTGTTTGTTTCGCTTTTTCAGCCAAAAGAGGATTGGTGCTTCCACCTAATTTTATGCCGTCCACCCCCAGCCTGCCTGCAAGACCCAATACTTTTTGTCCAAATCCACCAATATAGATTGGTATACTCTTTTCTTTATCTTGAAAAAGATTACGTAGATCTGTTGCAGTGGCTTCAAGAGTAGCTAGTGTGGCTGGTTTTTCTCCAATAGATTCCAAGAAAGCACCTCGAACCAAACCTACATACGATTGATTCTGTAGTTGTTCTTCGAGCGTCAAAGCATGCATGCCTAAAACTTCAGCATGTTGCATGCCAACCGGGACACCCATAGGCCCAATAGATCTAATTTCTGAGCCCTTTAGTACGTCAGCAATGGAATGCAAAACAGCGTATGGAGGTAAATCACCTAAGTCGCCATAAACTGAGAAACTATCGTAGGGATAATGGGCAGCGGCTTCTGCCGCTCCCCTCACTTCTGCAATGCTTTTACCGGGTAGGCCAATACCAATATTAGTCATTTTTGATCCTTTCTATTTTTAACATTTTTGATGCAAGGTATCCTGCCACATCTGTAACGCCACCACTACCTGCTTCTCCAGCATCTAGCGCTTCTGGCACGAACTTACGGACACTATTGGTGTGCACCTTTCTAAACCTATCGAGTAGCGACTTAACTGACTCACGCACATCGTCGGGCATATCTACCTGTGGGTTATCTTCTAGCAGCAGGCTCCTTAATAGCTTCGACTGATGGCTCGGGTAAAGTCCTTCGTCAATGCCCTCTAAGAGCTTCGCACGTTCGTCGTCGCTAATGTTGCTTCCGCCGTGAGTTAGTAGATCAATTATTGGAATGGCAGCCGTATACAGACCGCTAGGGCCAGGAAAATCATTTATTCCTATGAAATAAGGCCGAAAGGCTGCAAAAGCTTTAGGGTCTAGCTTATTATGTAGGCCACCGAACTCTATGCAAACGCTTTTCAAGCTTTCAGTCACAAGTTCATAGTTACTAGTTGTAATAGCGTCAATTGTTTCAGCGAGTATGTCTTCTATTGCTTTGTGTGAAGTATAGAATAGCGCTTCTTGTTCGGCTATTTCTGGGTCTTCAGATAGGACGTATGCTCCAGTATCTAGTGGGTTAACAAAGATGAGGTCTTCGTATGTCATTGTTGCTGCGGCACCTAATATACGCGCAGCTTCGACCAGATTGTTATTTGCGTTATCGAAACCTTCAGAACCAATTAATGCAGTTGCCTGCATAGCAAGTACAGCCTTACTTTCACATTGGTCTGAAATTTTTGTAAGATCAATATCCCTTACATTAAATTCACTCATTATATTTCTCCTTTAAATTAAAAAACTCCCTTTTGGGGAGTCATATTAAACTTACTTAAAAATTTACAAAACTAAATATACTCCCATGAATAATAGGAGCTACGCCATGCACCCTGATCAATAAAGCTCGTGATCGTTTTAAGAATACTACTCATTACTGTTTCCTCAATATCTTGAATCTACCCTGAGAAAGCTCCTTAGAACCACGAGTCACCGTTGCAATGCCAACACCAAGATCACTAGCTATCTTATGTTGAGGTTTACCAGCTACGAGTAGTTTTACTATCTCTACACGCTGAACAAGTTCAGCCCGCTCTTTATCGGTTGTGACACCAAATAAAAAGTCTTCCAGCACTTTCTTGTCCCGGATAGAGTAAGTTAGATCAATAAAGTCATTAAAGTTTGACATGTTAAAATACTAGCATACTAGTACGCTGGTGTCAACGGTCTT
Organism: uncultured Candidatus Saccharimonas sp.; assembly: GCA_943354005.1. Lineage (GTDB taxonomy): Bacteria > Patescibacteriota > Saccharimonadia > Saccharimonadales > AWTP1-31 > CAJAXB01. The sequence continues at coordinate 3,046 of CALRBE010000004.1, read as the reverse complement.
TCTTGTTCTGATGATGAATAGCGTAGGCCTAGTCTGAAAATCGTTTGTTAATAAACTATGCTAGGTTCGAATACCTTCTCCCCTTCCAAGATTATTACAGTATAAATTTGAGTAACTATCCAGTAAGTATTTATGCTACTGGATTTTTGCTATACTGAGCGTATGTCTATAAGATATATTCTACATGGTGGAAACGCACAGGATGTGAATGATGAGAATGACCTATTCTTTAAAAAAATCCTGGAGCCTTTTAGTAGTCAAGTAAATGTCCTATTGGTGCAATTCGCAGCAATATCCGAAAAGCAAGACATTTACAAAGAACGACATATTGGACAATTCAATAGATCCAAGGGTGATAGAATCCTGAGCTTTCAAGTTGCGGATGAGATGGGATTCGACGAGCAATTAGAGTGGGCTGACGTCGTATATTTGAGCGGTTCTTCTGGTGGGACAATGAGACTACTGAATGTATTGAGCCAAGTCAAAGATTTGGGCATAAAGCTTCAAGGAAAGACTGTTGCTGGTGAATCTGCTGGTGCGAACGTTCTCTCTGCACATTGTTTTAGTAGATCGGGGGGAGTAATACCTTGCTTGGGGCTTGTTCCAGTCGATTTCATTCCACATTATCAATCAGGTGATGAAGCTGCTTTACGAAGCCTAAATGATGATAACGAACATCTTTACTTAAAGAATTACGAATTCCGCGTATTTTAGACCTAGATCCCCAGCCAATTTTTTTCTAGCTTTCTATCTTTTCTGCAATAGCTTCTTTAATTCCCGATTTAGCCTGTTTAGATAGTCCATTAGCAACAACTTGAGAATCTTCATATACATCAAACTTATAGGCCTTACCCCATCTAATTGATATAAAATGAACTCCTGGATTAATATATGATTCACCGTTAATTAACTTGCTTGTAGCTACCCATCTGACAATAACTAAGGTATTCCAAGGCATTCCTTTAACAATTACGTCTACTACTTCAAATTTCAGTTCAGGCAGAATTCTGCCCAATCTTTCAAACCATTTACGTAAAGTTTCTTTATCGTGCCGAGTTCCGCCAAGTGCGTGATCTCCCGCAAAGTGATGAGTAACGTTTAGATCGATACCTTTCAGTACTGCGTCATAATTATGATTTTGGACATTTAGAAAAGTATCCTTAACTTTTTTTGTAATTATTGATTTATATATCATTAGTCGATATTAACACAATCAACCTATTATCTTTCATTACGTCTTTGAAGAGTTTAGCCACTCAGGCGGAGGAAGCTATATTAAAGTCTAGTTACATCTTCGCTATTTATTGATACAATTTAGACATTAAGCTTAACAATTATACTATTTAGAATTGCAGGAACTAATGGATGGAAGATCAATATACTCACAGTACATAAAACCGTCGTGGACACCACCGTCGTGGGTAATCGGTCTCGTTTGGCCGTTATTGTATGTGATAATAGCAGTTTCCTTTAGTACGGTTTTTTACAGTGCATATAAAAAGCAAATTTCGTGGATGGTTGCTTTACCCTTTGCTCTTAATCTTATTTTCAACTTTGCCTTTACGTACATACAATTCGGTTTGGCAAATAATTTCCTAGCATCTATAGATATTTTACTCATAGTAGTCACACTTATATGGGCACTCTTAGCAGTTTGGTTTAAAGCTCCCGAACTCAGATGGGTCAGCTATGCAAATATCCCTTACCTTGTTTGGGGTGTATACGCTACCACCGTGCAGCTTGGGATTACTTATTTAAATAGATAATCTATAAGCTCACGTTACATTAGACAAGAAAGAAATCATTACTTATCTTATACTTTTGATTGCAATATCCTGAAGATATGCAATTATTACAACTTCAAACATTAAGGTCAGTCAAGATGCAGAAGGTACTAGAACATTAAATTTTCTGCACTTATCTATATATATTTACTAAAAAACACTATAATAAGCTGTGATACATTAATAACCAAAGGAGAATTAAAATTATGATTACAGGATACTGCGTAAAATGTAAGGAAAAAGGAGTTGAATTATCATCTCCAGAGATTCACCAAACTAGTAAAGGTGGCTACATGGCCAAAGGCAAGCACGAAAAATGTGGAACTACTGTTTGTGCCATGATGTCTAAAGAAAATGCCGAAAAAGCAATAGCAGACGGTGTAACTAAAGCTTACTAAAGTCAGCCTAGATTTATAAATATAAAAACAAAAAACGAAAAACTCTCGTCTTTTTAGAGCGAGAGTTTTTTGTTTAAATAGAATTAATTAAGTTTTTTTGCAATTACGACTTCACGTCCGTCATTTACGCCGTTTAAAGTACAGGTATAAAGAGTTAGTTGTGGCGTACTAGTTGAAAGCTCAATCGTAGAGTCATTTGGCTTGACCTTCTTTATTTCTGTAACTACGTATTCAATACGCTTACCGTTCCAATCTATGAATATCTTATCTCCTAGCTTAACCTCATTTATGTTGTACAGTACGGACTTTTGGATTGTTTTTTGGGGCGTCAGCTCAGAAATATAGCGATGAGCTGCAATAATAAAATTACCACCCTGTTCAGGGTCTCCACGATCTGGATAACGGTGCCATGAACCTTTGTTTAAGACACTACTGTCGCCACTAAATATTTCTGAGCTCACTGCAATCTTTGGAATAATGATCCTATTTACTTTTGGTATTTCGGCTACACTTGATATAAATTCTTTTTGTTTATTTTCTGAAAGTGGCTTTATTACTGGTGCCCGCTGTACATACAGAGCGTACAAAGATAGTACTACTGCGACAGCCAAGAGCAACTGTAAGGCTCTACGCCAGCCACTGGGCTTAGGCGTAGAGTTGGTGCGATGGTGCTTTGAGAACTTAGGTAGATGGGGCTTAAACTTTGGCATTGTGTTTGCGTCGGCGAGTACCGTATTCTAGGCCAAGTCCTGCAAGAGCCATGGCCAGTACTGCAAAGGCTAAGATGGCTTTTTGGTTAGAGTTTTGACCGGTTGGGGCTAGAGAACTTGGAGTTAATGTGCCAGATAAGAAGGTCAGGGTTAC
>CALRBE010000003.1 GCA_943354005.1 uncultured Candidatus Saccharimonas sp. | reverse complement strand
AGTATTTTTGACCATTGTTTACTTTCTTTTTAATATAGTTACCAAAAGCATGAGCTTAATGGGCTAATATGTCAATACTTATCATTTCTTACGTATTATCTTTACTAGCATAACTACTAGTACTACTGCACCAATATATGTTAGTACTTCACCGGTTAATGTGTAGAGTGTCTTCCTATTGTTATTTACGACGTTCTGAGTCAGTACCTTATGTCCAGAAGACTCAATTAGGGTTTTACCGTTATTATCGAGTACGTAGGCTCTAGCGCTGTTTGCGGACTGTAAAAAGTAGCGGCTATTGGATATGGCCATAAATTTAGCGAATGATTTCTGTTGCCATGCAAATAGTGGTGACCCTTTAAAGATATTGAGCGATGCTGAATTTGTAAAAATAGTGGCGCCCTTATTTGCAAAATTACGATAATCCTCGGGCGCTATAATACTTGAGCAAACTGCAGAAGCTACCTTAGTGCCATTAGGTAAATCGAACATCTGTAACTGTTTAGGACCTTTAAGTGTTCCCTTTGCTGAACTAAAGTAGTCAAGGGTACTAGTTTGATTAGTAGCCCTAAGTCCAGTTCTTAGTATGTAAGGAAGATCCTCACCTCCTGGAATAAGACGATACTTGTCTTGTTCTAGTGTAATGCCGGTTTTCGTACTTCCGAACATCAACCGGTTGTAATGCCCTACTTTATCGCTAGGGTTAACTTGCTTTGATCCAATGAAATAGATCGGTTTACCACTGCTTGAAACTAAACGGTCATTTATTGACTTATTGGTTACGTCGTCAAGACCGTACTCTGGAAAAATAACTAAGTCTAAACTAGGATCATTAATTGCTGGAACTTTTTTTATGAAGGTTTCAGTTACTACCGCAGCTTTAATAGTTGTGCCATTAGGTTGTTTCCAGATATTCCAGCCTACAAATGAAAGTGCAGTCAATATTGCTAAGGGTATGAGGCTGTATTTACGTAGGCGTTTATTCCATATTAGGTAAGCAGTAAACCAGACAAAACCTCCTAGTCCAAAAAAACCAATGAAGCGGCTTGAAAAAGCCAAGGGGGTATTTATTAGTAGCAGAGTTGGAGTGCTAAGCGGAAGAATACTGTCTAATCTACCCTGAGGTCCAATCCAGAGCGCTGCTGGTACCCAGGCTACTAAAAAATCGGCTAATGCAAATAGCGGCCATGCTAATAGTAGTGATATGACTACATTGTATTCTTTAAAAATACGGTTAACTAGGGCGATCATCTTCAGCATTACAAAGACTGATAGAGAGACATTAATAGCCAATATAATTATTGCCAAAATTAAGCCCTGGCGTTTATTACCTGCTAGATCTAGCGTATCCGTGAATAGAGTCCATGACCACATTGCTGTGAACCATGCAGCTAATGCAATGGCTACACTGTTACGTTTGAGCCAAGATATAATCTTTATTTTTAGTGAGTGTTTTTTATTTTTTTTATTACTCATATTAACTTAAGCTTAAGCTTATTTTTAATAACAGTCAAAGAGCCTTTATCCTAAACACCCTACCCTGATCATAGATTCATTAATCTTAGACCAGCGCAGGGATTGAGGTTTACTATCCATAACACTTAATAGGTAAGTACTGGGCTACTTACCTCCGGTAGCTGGTGCAGCTCCGGGAGCATACCATCGCTTAGTCATGGATGAAAATGTTAAGAGATTTGTTCCTGAATTACCATATCTTAAATCTCCACTATCATTTTGTCGAAATATAATCCCGGCACTTCCAATAAGAACTCTGTAAGAGCAGTATTCTTTATAATCTGGACTGTTTATGGTGTAGAATTTTGCCCCATCGCCTGCATAATCTGTATTACCACCTTGCGTAACACCAAAACTTCCAAAACCTTTTGCCATAACGCAGTTTATGTAAGTTCCTTGGGGCCATCTTACTGACAGTGTGCCACTACTGCTGCCAACTTGCCAAAACTTCGTGCAATTGATTTGCAATACTAAAGCGTTATTCTTGGCTGAATCATTAACTTTATTTGATGTACACCCGTTTTCCCAATCATCAAAATATAGACCTGCTCCACTGTTTGTTATTGACGCAGGTCCAGCCGTCGCAGCAAAGCTCTTGTAGGTTAGGTATCCTCCACCTAATACTGCAAATATTAATACTACTACAATGAATTTAGATCGTTTAGATAAACCACCTAACTTATTAAGTACTGATTTCTTTTGTTTCGACTGTTTAGTATTTTTGACCATTTTTTACTTCCTTTTTAATATAGTTACCAAAAGCATGAGCTTAATGGGCTAATATGTCAATACTTATTTTTTCTTACGTAATATCTTTACTAGAATAACTACTAGTACTACTACACCAATATATGGAAGTACTTCACCAGTTAATGTGTAGAGAGTATTTCAAATTAGTTTACGAAGAACTTAAAGAACTCAGTAATTGCGGAGGCCGCAGCTACAATTATGCCGATACCAATTACGCCCAACAGTACTCCAACCATAAATAAGTAGACATCTTCTATTATTAGAGATAATGCTACGACGACAGCACCCATAGAAGGAACTGTATCAAGTCCTGAGAATGGCGGCGCTATAAAAGAAGCAAGAGCTAAAATGAATATAACAAGTCCTGACAATATTCTAAAAATACGAGTATTGAATATTGACGCGCCACGCTGACGTGAGTATTTCTCTAGACGACGAATATTTTTAAACATAAATGGCAGGCCTTTATTCAAGAGCCCTGAACTAAGCTTTATCTTACGAGCTTTTTTAGGTATCCAAATCTCATGACGTCCAAAAATCATTTCAAGCGCTACCACCATGGTAACCGGTAGCAAAACGAATGTCGTTATACCTCCTGTTGGAATAGGTAACGAAGGTATGAACATGAATAGCATAAAGACTACAGCAAAACTTTTCTCACCAAAAAAGTCGGCCAAATCGCCGACTGTCTTATGTGAGTTATTTTTCAACCATCCTTCAAGTTCATTGCTAAATGGTTTGATTTCCATATAACTATACTACCATCACGACCTCTACCGTGGCAAAGGTGTGATGCGTACAAGTGTCCAGGTGAACTCTTGAGAATTGAACTGTAGGCGGTAGTTACTGTGACCGTCTGACATATCGAAAAGCTGAACGATATCCTTACCTTTGTGTAGTAGGTAGCGCATGCCTGATTCTAGAAAAGTAACTTGCTGGTTGTTGTATGTGATTGCTTTTGGAAAACTTTTGAAGTTCTGTCGACCGCTGAAGTAGACTGCGTTTACTGAAACTTCTTTGTTGATGTATTGTTTTGTGTCCATGATTAAAATGCTCCGAGGTTTATAAGTTTTATGTAGAGATACTCGTTTTACAGAGTCAAACGGTTGAAATAGTGGAGCTTGTAAGAGTCAGAAAGTACACCCGTTTGTATGTAGATTCATGCTTCTCTTGGAGCTATTGTTGAGGATAGTGTAGTGACGCTTTACTTGCAGGCAAGTTAGTGTGTGTACTCCCCGAGATGGTTTATAAGCCTATGAGTAAGAAGGTTGCCCAGCACTCATATCGCTAAAAAAAGTATACCGCTAATGTATAACCTTGCACAAGTTTTGTTTTTACAACCTTTTTACTCTGTTAAGAGCGCATTCTCTAGATTGAATCGTCTATGTGAATTGGATGTTCGGGGGTCTTTTTCGGGAACATTATTGATATTAAGATACTGCCGAATAAGAAAAGTGCGAGAACTACTAAGCTGATCCAAACTGGAACATGTAACCCAAGTGGCGTTACTACCATCTTAAAGCCTATCCAAGCTAATATTCCGGCTAGTGCCCAAGTAAGCGCCCAGAACTTTGTAGCTACCGATTGATATACAAAGAATAATGCACGTAGTCCGAGCAATGCGAAGACATTACTGGCATAGGCTATGAATCGATCTGGGCTGACTGCAAGTACAGCTGGAACACTGTCTACGGCAAATATAATGTCTGTTAGCTCGATAAGAATAATAACTGCTGCCATGAGCGTCAGCATGCGCTTGCCTTCGATCTTGACGGTTAACTTATGGCCAACGTATTCATGATGCACGGGCAAAACTTTAGTAATTGCTTTCCAGACCTTTTTATCGGTAAACTCTACCGCTTCTTCGATGTCATCTCCACCACGAGCCTCCTTGAATGCTTTCCAAGCAGCTCGTAGTAATATAACTCCAAATATAATACTGACCCATTCAAACTTTTTAAGAAGTTCCAACCCGGCGACAATAAATAGTAGTCTAAATATAATTGCCCCTGCTATACCGTAGTTCAGCATACGTCGTTCAAGTTTTGGACTAACCTTGAAGCTGGTAAAGATAAGTCCTATAACAAATAGGTTATCCAGGCTTAACGCTTTCTCTATCGCCCATGCTGCAAGGTATTCCCCCGCTGCTTGGTGACTAACAAAAAAGAATATCGGAATTGCGAAAAGAATGGCGGCAGTAATATATATAATTGACCAGCGAACTGCTTCTGGGAATTTTATAATGTGATCTTTTTTAGTGTGGTGTGCCTCAATTAATGCGTAGACAACAAGCGTCATTAATACTATTCCATACATAAACCAGGGAATACTATAAGAACGAACTGCTGTTGCTTCCAGAGCTGCGAATATCATTTATATAAGTTTACTACAAAGTACTACTATCCTTGAAGCGTTATACTTTTATATGTAATATACCTCTAACGCTATGGCAGATAATATTACAGCAAAAAAAATTGAGAAAGCTGGTAAGAAGCTTTATACCTCAGAAATGCACGCTATTAATATTGCGAGGCACCGTGTTAGTAGAAAGCGCTTCAGTCGTTTCTTGCGTATCTTGGGGCCTGGTTTAGTAACTGGAGCGGCAGATGATGATCCATCTGGAATCGCGACATACTCTCAGGCTGGTGCACGTTTTGGCTTTAGCCTTCTATGGGTCTTCCCAATTATCTTTCCTATGCTGCTTGCAGTACAGGAATCATGCTCAAGGATCGGAGCGGTCACTGGCAAGGGTTTAGCGGCCGTCATTAAGGACCACTACAGTAAATCATTACTATATAGCGCAGTTACTTTAGTGGTTATTGCTAACACTATAAATATTGGCGCAGATCTTGGTGCTATGGCAGCGGCTATGAATCTAGTTACTCCAGTGCCAATAATAGTCTGGGCTGTTATTTTTGCAGTCAGTATTGTGCTACTAGAAATATTCGTGAGCTATAGAAGATATGCAAAGATTCTGAAGTGGTTGGCAATTTCACTATTCGCCTACCCTATCACTGCTTTTTTAATAGGCCAATCCTGGGGAGACGTCATGAGGGCCACATTCACTTTGCCAGACAGATTAGGCTTTGACATGGTCTACTTATACGTCGCAATTCTTGGTACTACAATTTCACCTTATCTATTTTTCTGGGATACTTCTGAAACTGTAGAAAATGAGATTCAGGAACGCCGGTTAAGTGAAAATGGTAAGGCTCCTACTATTACTAAACATTATTTAAAAAGTATTAGGACCGATAACCTAGTCGGCATGTCGCTAACTATACTAACGGCTTGGTTTATTGTTATTGTTTGTGCCTCCGTTCTATACGCCAATGGCACAACTGAAATTCGCACTGCAGCTGACGCAGCACGAGCGCTCGAACCTTTAGTGCAGGATTTCCCATATGCCGGAACTATTGCCAAAGCATTATTCTCTGTTGGTGTAGTTGGTATTGGGCTACTAGCAATTCCAGTTCTAGCCGGTTCCTCATCATACGCTATTAGCGAAGCTGCTGGCTGGAAAGAAGGTCTGCATCGCAAATATAAGCGCGCAAAAGCTTTCTATCTTGTTATAGCCGGGGCAACGTTTATTGGACTATTACTAAACCTAATAGGAATTGATCCAATTCAGGCTTTAATTTTTACGGCAGTCTTTAATGCGATTGCTGCAGTGCCATTACTTTTGCTTATTGCTCGCATAGGCTCCAACAAGAACATCATGGGACAGTATACAAACGGTATAGTATCTAATGTATTCATAAGGCTTACTTTTACTGTAATGGGAGTTTCAACTCTAATTCTGTTCTATGCTCTAGCTACTGGCAAGGCGTAGCTAATAAGTCCTGCGTGATATAATTTAAAGCAATGAAGACCAACAAATGGACTATTGTCATAATTTTAGCTTTTGCTCAATTCGTAATGGTTCTTGATAGTACCGTTATGAACGTCTCAATTACTACAGTAGTTAGAGACCTTAATACTTCAGTGTCCTCAATGCAGCTGGCGATTACATTCTATACTCTTACTATGGCCGCTTTGATGCTACTCGGTGGCAAACTTGGTGATATCTGGGGACGAAAAAGAACTTTCATGATTGGATCCATAATCTATGCCTGTGGTTCATTAATTACTGCATTGAGCGTTAACTTTACGATGCTCTTTATCGGCTGGTCAGTAGTTGAAGGCATCGGTGCAATAATGGTACTACCAGCTATCGCTTCACTGACTGCCGCAAACTATAAAGGTAAAGACCGAATCAAGGCTTACGCGATCATTGGCGGCGTCACTGGGGCTGCGGCTGCACTCGGTCCGCTTATTGGTGGATACATGACAACTTATCTTTCATGGAGATATGTTTTTGCTTCTGAAGTCGTCATTATGCTCGGAGTATTACTAACCAGTCGGATTATTGCAGATGTTAAGAAACCAGCATTAGTTACTAGAATTGATATTGCAAGTTTTCTACTCTCTGCTGGCGGCTTGGTGATGGTCGTATTTGGAATGCTACAAAGCAAAGTTTGGGGCTGGGTATCTCCTCGAACAGTACCTCAGATAGCTGGAGTCAATATAGTACCCTTTGGTATTTCAATAGTTTCGTATCTAATACTATTTGGATTAATGGTTCTTTATCTATTCTATAGACGGCAACAAAAACTTGAAGCCAGCGGTGGTTATCCGTTATTTAAAGTTTCATTACTTAAAATCAAACAGCTTAGAAGTGGTATTGGGGTTTTATTCGCGCAGTATTTTGTAATTGGTTCAATATTTTTCATATTGCCAGTTTATCTACAAATGACTCTAGGATATGATGCCCTAGATACTGGACTTAAGATGCTGCCTATGTCGATAGGTCTTGTCATCTTCTCAATGGTTGGAGCTCGCCTGGCCAATGCACATTCACCAAAACGAATTATACGGATCGGCCAGATTCTGCTTATTGTTGGAGTTGTAACATTACTTGGTTCAATAGATGTTACCCTGAAAAACATCTTCTTTGCAGTAGGAATGTTTATTGGCGGTGCGGCTATTGGTCTGCTTGCCTCCCAGGTAGGTAACGTCACTATGTCATCTGTAGATAGCCAGGACACTAGTGAAGTTGGTGGCGTCCAAGGAGTTTTTCAGAACTTAGGTTCATCCTTTGGTACCGCATTAATCGGATCAGTCATGGTCGCAGTTCTCACTACTACTTTTATATCTCAAGTCCAGAGCAGTTCCTTGCAGCCTCAGATTAAACAGTATGTCCAGTCCCAGAGTAAAGTTGGCGTTGCAATAGTTCCAGTCAGTGAACTACAAACTTATGCCACTAAGCAAGGACTATCCCCGGCTGAAGTAACCGAAGCTACCAACGATTACGCTTACTCTCAAGTAACGGCGCTTCGTCAATCGTTATTTGCACTAGCTGTAGTTTCTATTTTGGCACTACTGCTTTCTCGTAATATTCCGAATAAGATTATCGTTTAGTCTAATTCAAATTTTTAGCCGGAGTAATTGGCAGCTGCTGCTCACAGGAAGATACATTGGGTCTGCCAGCAAAGCGATCTGCGATCCAGTCAATAGTCTGTGGGGCAATAACGGACGGTATTTTCATATGAGAAACATTATTAATCCAGATAGTCGCGAGATTAGACTTCGCATTGCAAGCGTTCTGTATATAGAGTGCCGTAATGTTTGGTGAAATAATTTTATCGCTCAGGCTCTCAGCTACAAGTAACGGTTGGCCGGGTTGTAGTATAGGGGCAGTTTGGGATTCGGCAACACTTTTCCAGGCAGGATTATTTATAGGATTAGTCTTAAACATCTCTTGCCTGACTTCGTTACGAGCTATAGCTTCAAATAGCTCATTGGTAATACATTGGTTAGCTATCTTTTTATAGTTATTATTTCCTACTTTAGTTGTAACAGACTCAGTAGTTAGTTCAGGAAAGTTTGCTGGCCAGGATACAAGCACTTGGGAGCCTATTACCCAGTTCAATAGATTACTAGAATCATTAAGTAATTCAGGTATTTCCGAAGCAGGAGCTGAGGCAACGGTACCAACAAGACTCAGTTCGGGTGCGTAGGTAGAAGAGGTCTGTGCTGTAAAGAGTGCTGAGTGACCGCCCTGCGAATGGCCCCAAACAGCATAGTTGGCGCTTGCATTGGACTGCGGTATTTCTCGCGCTGCTCGGACGCTATTTATAACATCTCGTGATTCATCCCCTCCAACCAAGTAAGCTTGTATTCCAGGAGTGCCAAGTCCTGCATAGTCAGTGGCAACGACTACCCATCCTTTGGCTAGCATCTGATCTACAAACGATATTGCACTGATTGGATTTGTTGAACGTGACGGCGCACATTCTCTGCCCATGCCTACTGTTCCGTGTGCCCAGGCAACAACCGGTCGCGGCGCATTGCTTGCAGTGTTTGGTATGAATACCATTCCTGAGGATATTGTTGGGGATCCATCTGCTTTCTGAGACCGATAAAGGATCCTTTCACCCTTGCCGTTGCTTAGCGGTAAGTCTAACTCTTCCGTTCTTAGCGCTTCTCCAGGCTTTCCATATTCTGAGAATGCACTGGTGTCATAGAATGGCTGTATACCTTGCTGCCGCCTGAATTCAGATATTTTTGAATATGTAGTTCCGGTTAGTAAAAGAACTAGAAGTGCAATGAAGGCTATTACTGAACCAATAATGAAGTGCTCAAATTTGAGTACTATGGGATGCTTCTTTTTTAGTTTCTTTTTAGGGGCTACCATTTACAGGTAGTATAGCATGAGCGTTTTTATTGGGGGTGAGGTTCTTGGTTCGGTGCGGCTTTGTTATCCTGAGCTTGCTCTGGAGGTTTTGGGTTATTTACCTGTGCCCGACTTATGGCAATTCTTCTTTCGTATGCCTTCTGAAGTTCCTCATCAATGTCTTTATTGGTAGGGCTCATTTGTTGTTGCATTTCTTCTATAATTCGGGCGTCTTCGTCGGGTGATGTTCCTGGCTGCATTGTGGGGTTGGTTGTTTCCATGTATATATTTTACACGATAAAGCCCCCATTTTAATATATTGGTTGTGTTTATAGTGTTTAAATGTAGTATAAATGTACTTAAATGGAATTTGAACCAACTCATCCTGAAATAGAGCCGGCGTCTTTTGAGACGTGTGTTTCATTTGTAGAAAGTGTAACCAGACGAGCATTTAAAGATGGATATACTACTGAGGATGCAACATATATAAGAATCTTTGAAGACATAAATCACGGCGATATTGGTAAAGTTACCGTAGGATTTATGCCCAATACGAATACTCAGGACGGGTCTATTGAATACTTTGTAATTAAGAATGAATTTGTTGAGAACAAAGACTATGGAACCTTTTCAATTGATACCGAGTACTGCGTTAATGCCTTTCAGATCGATGAAAGCTATATTATACAGAGTGCACTTCTTGATATCTCAAATCAGCGAGTTGATGTTCCGCCAATTGTAAAATTTCCTAACTCAACAGAATTACTTGAAACATTCGATCGCTTTTACAGCCTCTCCTCAAATGAACAGCAGAAAGAAATCATAGATGAGCTTCAATCTCTTTCTCATAATAAAAAGATGGAACTCCTGGATTTTCTAAAAGCAGTCTTCCCTCCCTTTGATGGTATACAGCTCACTGAGTCAGACCTTCTCGAGGCGATTGCCCTAATAGATGCTATTCAGGACTAGTTTAGGAAACCAAGTAACATTACGGCAGCCATAATGCCCATGGCCGCATATTCAACTAGGCTCACTATAGTCAGTGGAACTTTCAGGACTGTTCCTAAGCATAGGCACTGAAATTTTTCATGCTTAGCTAATTTTATGAGCACGCTCAAGCAAATAATGAATGACATTATTATTGTGATAATGTGGAGTGCTGGGCTGTTGATTACTAGGAGATACATAACTCCAAGGCTTAATTCAATGAATGGATAGATGTAACCCCAAGCCTTAAACCGTTTAGCTATAATGTCGTACTCCTGGTAACCAATTGCAAATGCAGAGATATCGATCATTTTAAAAAGAGAAAATACTATAAAGAAGTAGCCCATAAGATACGAGACTATTGTGTATATTGGGGCTGAGTTTAGTTTTGTAGATATTGCCGTTAGACCAAAAATATATATAAATACGACTGTTAGTGGAATCCACTTTCTGTAGCCTGTATCAGGGATTAAAGATTATCGAGAAACTTAAGAAGAGCCGGCCCCATAAGCACGTAAGTATCTAGTGCTTCGGCCTGTCAGTTGTTTCAATGTATCAACTTGCTGGTCTTTATCAGTGATTGCAATAATAGTCATGCACCATTGAGTAGGGTTAAGTGTTGGACTCTGCCCTTCTTTAACTACTTCAAGATCCTCGGCATGCTTCATTGTGAAGTATATGCGAGTAGCATTTTGAGTCTTGTCCTTAATACAATAGATTGACTCTTCAGCGTATTCTTCCTGTTCTTTGTCAGTGCCTAAGATGGTGAATAGGTTATTGGTATTCCAGGGTAAATGACCGTCGGCAATTTTTTCTGCTGCAGCCTTGATCTTTCCTTTTATTTTACTTTCCACTTCTGGATTCTTTCCGATTGTTTTGTCACGGATTGGAGATAGAGCTTCACTTACGCCATCTACTATATATACGGACCCGTGTTGAGTCGTTAATTCATTCACTCGTCTTTCAGATTGTTCTATCCAAGGAGCTTGCATTAGTATATTGGCAGTTCCTTCAAGCTTCTCGTATTCAGAATTTCGTAAATCAATTGACTCACTATCTTTTTCACCAGCAGAATCTATAAGAAATTTACTTAGTTTTCTTCGATCTCGTTTTGAAATAGTATCTTTCATCGCTTTATGCTCATGGATTACTTTTTTCTGAGGAGCTATTGATTCCCAGAGACTAGTGTTAGCTTCAACAATCAAAAACTGGAGATCTTGATCAATGACTTTGATTAGGAGCTCACTTACGGAAGCTATGTATATATCTGCAAGTCCTTTTTCAGGATTTCTGGTATATTCCTGCAACATTTTTATTGTCTTTAGTGCTGTTCTATATATATTTTTCATTTTTTTATTGTCTTTAGCGATATGAACTCCACTTGACTTCAGATCAAGACTATTTGATTCTTTATCAATAACTATGCCTCCAATTGCAAGGGCATCGACAATTTCGTCTTCGCTGGGTAGCATTTTCATAAAGTTATCTATATGAGGCATAAAGTGATCCTCAAGTGCTACCATCATTTGGCTAAGAGTATTCTCATTTTTTTCTAGCGGGTCTTCTCGGTCGCTGCTATAGATAGCATCATCTCTAAGGGCATGATTTTGAGCAGCTTTAAACTCCTCTGTACATACAGCTGAAATTTTAACCTGTATTTCCGATTCATCTTCCGATTCAAATATCGAAATATTACCTCGTCGTAGTGCGTTTTCATGTTGAGCAAGCTTCACATTTTTTCTAGTAGTGACCATGCCATCTAGTAATTCAGAGAGATGATCATCAAATGGCTCTTCACTAATTGGTGAAAAGCCCATGTCTATAACTGCGTCCACAATTTCGCCTAGTCCTAGTAATTCGTCTGCAATTTCTTCTCTATCAAAAGTTCGAATATGCCGCAATAACAAAGCAGCGACGCGCATATTTACTTCGCTCATACTAAGTGGATAATCGTGGGCTTGTTCCTGTGGCGGAGGTATATTTTCCATTTTGCATATTCTATACTATTTTAGTGTAAAAGTCAATCATGATTAAGCTTTTCTCAATCTGTTATAAAAATACTTTAGTGCAGTCAATTATATCATTATAGTTACGACTAACTAAGGCCCTCTCATTAAATAGCTGTAGATTTATGATACTTGGCTGAGTATTTTGCTATAATAATAAGTAATTAATAAGGAGTATATAAGTGGCATCATCAAATCCTGTATTTTCGAAAGCTAACATTGCTAGAGTTAGAGAAAATGTTAAATCAAATGGAACAATGACCGTTAACGGCTCATTACAAAAAACATCTTTTCTGCTAGCCGTACTCTTGGTTTTTGGTGCCGTATCTTGGGGCATAACAAGCAATAACCCAGCTTCAGGAGCTAGTTTAGTAATTGGCTCTATGATTTTAGCCTTCATCATTGGTTTGGTAATAATCTTCAAGGGGCCTAACCCTACGTTAACTACTGTGTACGCAGCCCTAGAAGGTATCGTACTCGGTGGTATTTCGTATATTTTCAACGATCAGTACCAAGGTATTGTCGTGCAGGCTGTTATGTTGACGATTGGTGTCACAATGGCCATGCTATTTCTGTATAAGTCCGGTTTAATTAAGGTAACTGAAAAATTACGCTCAGTTATTTTGATTGCTACGGTAGGTGTATTGGTATTTTACTTGCTAACCTGGATAATTGGTATATTTAGTCCAAGCATTTATGCTTCACTTACGATTGGCACATCTGGAGTTGTTATTGCAGGCGTCATAGTTTTAATTGCGGCGTTTAACTTATTACTAGACTTTAACTTCATAGATGAAGGAGCTAAAAAAGAGCTACCAAAAGAGTTTGAATGGTTCGCAGCATTTGGTCTGATGGTTACGCTCATCTGGCTATATATCTCAATTCTTCGTTTACTCTTCGCATCACGAAATTAAAAGTACATATTTCAGTTTAAGAAGTGTATTATATAGGTATTAATAATTAATATAGGATCAATAATATTATGGCTAATAAAGTACCATCATCAATCGTTACTGTAGCTGCATTAGGCGCGCTATCAGGACTAAGTTCTATTGCTACATCAATATTCACATTGCTTGAGCGAAACAGTCTTTCATATCAAATTAAAACAGACTACACACGCACAGAGCTAACTAGTATTGCTGTCATGGTTCTAATCGTAGGAGTTATCCAACTTCTTCTAGCGAATGCGCTATATAACGGTTCAAAAGGCGTACGTTTACTATATAGCATCTTTGCAGCCGGTAACCTTGCATTTGGTATCTGGGGTGCAATCGTACTCAGTGGAAGCCAACTAGCTACTTCAGTTATGGGTGCAACATTCGGTGGACTTGTCCTCTTCTTGCTCCACACATCTAAAGCAGATGCATATTTCGATAAGAAATAGTTTCAAGCTGCACGGTCATTTTTAAAAAAGCCTCTTTCAAAAGAGGCTTTTTTAAAAATCTTAAAATTTTTACTCCTGGGCTTGGAGAGTATGCGTAGACGCTATACTTATAGTTTCGTTGTCCTCTAATCCAGCAACCACGCCGTCTGCTCTTATTGAATCTATCGTAGCACTGACAGTAGAATCGAAAGATGCTTGCTCACCCGTTTGAGCATCAAGAATTCCTCCTGCTTTTATAACCGCATCCACAAATATGTATATGGTCTTACCATTAACAGTGGACATTAAAATGCGACCATTTGGATTTTCTGAACCTTGCTCTGACTCTCCATAGAGTATTGGATTTTGTAGCTCAATCTTATTGTCTAAAACTCCATCGAAATTAACAATGTTGTCTTCGCCATTACGGGCGTCATTATATACCGATGGGCCACTTCGTACATTACCCTTCCCAATATCTAGGATGAAATTACCTTTAAAAATTTGAACTGTATCACCTTTTTCAAGACCAGGAATTTCTACTTCAGACCCTTGAGCGACATATTCTGTTTTTGCATCTGCTCTTTCAGGTACTTCAATTGGATCTTTATTGGTCATATTAAAACCAGTCACTACGGCTGCTCCAGCAAGAACAGCTATGGCAGCTTTTTTAGCCGTACTCATCGGCAGTTTATTGTTACCAGATTTTTCTTTGTTATCTATTTGTTTTGGCATCTTTTTTTCTCTTACAATACGCTTATGATATAGCAAAAAACTACTCGAGTCTATATGGCCTTACTCGCCCAAGATGTTTATATAATTATTTAGAGAAATAGCTGAACCAGCCACGTTTTTTTAGTGATTTACTTTTCTTCTTTTTGTCACTGTCGTCCTCGTCATCGTCATCTTCATCGTGTGAGTGGCTGCTGTGGTTATGGCCATCATTATCATCATGTTTTCCTAAAATAGAAGATAGAGAATCATTTGCGTTCATCATTTGACCTAGTGCATGATCATGGCTGCAAATCATTTGCATTTGAGAAGCTATTTGCCTGAAGTCAATAAAATCCCTGTATGTTTCACTATTTCCTTCATTTATTATGACCTCCATCCGCCGGACCTTTTCATCTAGTGCAAGTTCGGCGTCGCTAGCGACCCCGGATATTGCACCCTGAAAGGCTGCGTTGAGATCAAAATCAAACTCCATACCAAATATAGCATTTTCTTCAACAGATGCCTCAGGACGTTTTTCAAGTTCTAAAGTGTTCATGATATTAGTGCCTTAACATTATCAATACTGTCAGGGCTACTTGCTCGTAAAGCTTCAAACCCTAAACTTTGAATCACGACAAGAGCTTTTGCTTGGGTGGCAGTTTCTGGATCCCCTGCTTCGTTTCGCATACCCTCATGCCATAAAAGCATAGCTCTACCGCTTTCTATCTGATGTTTTGTGAGGGTAATGGTATCTTGAGGAATATCCTTACCGAAGAGCCTGCTAGATACTTCAGTTATTACAGAATTAGAGTCTTTCTCTCTCCAGGCGTGGTTTATATGAACTCCAGCTTTCCAGGCTTCTTGTACTGTCTTATCGCTTCCAGCGGCAAGAAGCGTTGCGAAATGCTCGGCTTCGATGCCGTCGTTGCTTTTTTTGCCATGGACCCCTACTCCCTTAGTCTCCGATTGGCCTGCGGCAGATAATATCATTGCCGCTCCATATTGTATCTTTTGATTATAGGGTTGTTTGAGCACATGAAGTCGAATCGTTTGTGTTTTTAAACCATCTTCGCTTACAGCTGCTGGGTATAAAAATGAGGTGCCTTTTTCAACTAGTGCTGATGGTACAAGTACCATGTGGCCAGGTAGAACTGCAACGGCCTCATCATAGGTATCTGAGTTATGTTTACTTAATGGTACGTAAAGTCCTTCTAGACTAGGGTGTGGAGTATTAGTGAGCACTGTTTCAGCCCTACCGCCAATAGATGTGATTCGTTCAGCAACTTGAAAGCTGGCGAAATCACCATCAATATAAGCACCACGTTCTTCTTGTAGAAAGTCTTGTGTTATTGAGATAGCATCTTCGGCTTTTGATTGAGTTAGTATTTCAGACATAGTTCAATACTAAAATAATGGGTTTGTAATTGCAACTTTGTTGCATTTAGATGTATAATTGAAACATGAAAGTCACTAATATTCAGAGTTTGAAAAATATTTTATCTGATAAAGGCTATAAACTTACTAAAGCTCGTGAGAATACCTTTTCCGCACTGTTAAGCCCAGAACCTCAATCCATGGCAACATTAATCGCAAAGTCACAGGATAAGGTCGATCGTGTAACAATGTATCGCAACATAGATTTATTCGAAAAACTAGGTATTGTTAATCGTATCTATGTTGGATGGAAATATAAACTTGAATTATCAGATAACTTTATGGATCACCATCACCACCTTAGCTGTCTTAGTTGTGGCAAAGTTATTGATATTGAAGACGAACAGCACATTAATGAATTTATAAAATCAGTTACCGATAAGTTTAGTTTCACGCCAAGACATCACCAATTCGAAATTGATGGATTCTGTAATGTTTGTTCTAAATCTAAAAAAAGTTAGAGTAGTATAAGTCAGTTAGCTGATCTAAAATAATAAATATGCAAACACAAAAAATATCCCAGGGAGCAGTACACACAATTCCTGAAGATTTACTTGGTGCACTTAAAAAAGACGAATCAGTAATTGAAAGATGGGAAGACCTAACTCCCCTTGCACGTAATGAATGGATTTGTTGGGTAGTCACTAATAAGAGGCCTGAAACTAGGAGTAATCATATTCAGCGAACGGTTACTGCACTTCTAGCCGGTAAGAGAAGACCATGTTGCTGGTCTGGATGTCCCCATCGTAAGAGTGCTAAATAATACATAGTAAAACGTATGAGCTATTAATTCAAATCATGTAGTAAAATAAAGCTATGGAAAAAGTAGCTGGAATTATATTGCTCGTAAAAGACATTGAACGCTCTGCTAAGTTTTATGCTGATTTAGGTTTCACAGTAGTTAAATCAGTGCCTGATGTTGCGATCACTATTGGATTACAGAATTTCTGGGTTGAATTACTTAGCATAGACAAGGTGGTAACGGAAGAATACAAACTACACAGTAATGCTTCCTCAAAAGGTGTAGGCTCGTATTTACAGATTAATGTTACTGATGTTGATACTTTTTATGATCAGATTACTCAGAAGGATATACGGGCACTTTCTAGCCCTAAAGACTACCCTTGGGGGTATAGAGAATTCACGATACAAGACCCTGATGGCTATATTTTGTGCATGTATAGTGAAATTTCGTAAGCACTCCCCTACAGCCGATTACCACGGCGTCCGTGCAATTGAGAAAGAATAAATTAGATTACCGTGGCGCCGTTTTTATATCAGTACTTTTGTTTGTGATTAGCTTATGTATCTCCGATACGCTAAACACTACGAGTACCATTATAATTGACGGTACCAGAAGAGACATTAATGGAACTTTTTGAATATTGAAGTAGCTTCCTAATGGCCCAAAAAGTACGAGCATCTGCAAGCTAAAGCCAATTGTTAAACCAATCAACATACCGGGATTAAATACGGCTAATCGTTTCAATGATGACTCTGATTCACTACGTGCGTTAAAGGCATTCATCCATTGAGCTGCTATGAGTGCAGTAAATGTAATCGTTTGAATGTATTCCGTTGAGTAGCCCCGATTAGAGAGTATGTAGACGGTAATCAATGTTACTACTGCCATAGCGCTAGCCACAGCAATCATGCGTGTAATGAGAACTTTTTGAAGTATAGGGTCTTTTACTCTTCTTGGGGGTCGCTGCATGATATCTTTTTCTTCGGGCTCAAGACCAAGTGGAATAACCATCGCCGTATCAGTCACAAGGTTGATCCATAAAATCTGTATTGCAGTTACAGGTAACGGCAGACCAAAAAGTAGTGCCCCAATCATTGTCATGACTTCCCCAAGCGAAGTAGATAATAGATAGAAAAGCATTTTTTTGATATTACCGAAAATTTTTCTACTTTCAGCTATAGCAGTAACGATTGTCGCAAAGTTATCATTAAGTAACACTATGCCACTTGCATCGCGGGCTATATCACTCCCTGAACCCATTGCAATACCAACATGGGCATTGTTGATTGCTGGGACGTCATTAACACCGTCACCTGTCATTGCAGTTATTTCAGTCTGCTTCAAGGCTTGTAATATTCTAAATTTGTCTTCAGGTAAAATGCGTGCAAAGACCGTTTTTGTTGCTACGGTTTGAGCAAGAACCCGATGGTCATTCGGAAGATTTTCACCAGAGATTACTTGATCTGGGTGCTGGGCGATACCTACCTTTTTTGCAATGTTGTATGCAGTTTCGTAATGATCACCTGATATGAGCAGTACCTTTATGCCGGCTTCATGAGCTAAGCGCACAGCTGGAGCGGCTTCATTTCTGAGTTCATCTGCAAGACTAATAAACCCTAGAAACTCTGTATGCTGCATGGTTATTTTTTTTAATGAATCAGGGACAATTGTAGTTTTATAGCGAGCAATTGCAATAACCCTGTAGCCTTCAGCTGCTAGCTCGTGCATTTTTGATTCAGCCTTAGCTTTATCGGTAGCAGATACTTTAGAATTTTTAAGTATATGCTCGGGAGCTCCTTTGATATAAATGTATTTTTCATCTGCAACGTATGCTCCGCTCATGCGTAGACTCATATCAAATGGATAGTATTTTGAAACAACAGACTTATATTTAGATGATTCGGATATTGCTATATCAAGCGGGTCATGGTGGGATTGGGTCATATCAATTGTTTTACCAGCCATTTCCTCAAGTTTAATCGATTGATTAGGAGACCAGTATTCGGCAATTGATAAATGATTTTTAGTCAGGGTTCCTGTTTTATCTGTTGCAATTGTGGTCACAAGTCCAATGTCTTCTATTGCCTGAAAATTTCTAACAAGCGCTTTTTTTCGAGCTAGCCGACGCATGCCAAGAACAATTATCACAGTTAATGCTATAGGTAATCCTTCTGGTACGGCTGACACTGTTAGTGATAGGGCAAAACGAAGTGCTTCTCCTGATGGAATATCTCTTATTACTGCAAGTGTAAAGACTATGACTGCAACAACACCAATAACTTTAATTATAAAACTGATCAGCTTATTAACTTTTTCCTCAAGTGGACTTTTCGATTTTTCTTGAACCGAAAGGGCTGCAATTTTACCGAACTCGGTACTATTTGCTGTTGCGACAATTATTGCTTCTGCAGATCCGGCTACAATATAAGTGCCTTGGAACAGTAGATTTGTGCGTTCAAATATTGCTTTATTATCTTCAAAATGACCCGGTCTTTTATATACCGGTATGGACTCTCCAGTCAAAGAGGATTCATTAACCTCTAGGGCTTCAGCTTTGATAATTCTTGCATCTGCTGGAACTCGTTCTCCTTCCTGCAGCTGAATAATATCTCCAGGTACCAGTAGGATCGAGCTAACCTTAACAAAGGCCCCATTTCGCAGTACTGTATTTTTTTGTATAGTTTGATTCTTGAGGTTTCTTAAAACTCGAGATGTAGTATATTGCTGTGTATAAAAAATAATTGCGTTAATTAGAATAATTGAACTAATAATTGTCGCATCTACGATCTCGTTGCTTAGCAAGCTAATAACCGTAGCTACTAGTAAAACAATTACAAAAATATTGGAAAATGGTTCTAATATTATTTTCCAAATCGGCTTGGAGCGAAACTCTAACCTATTCTCGCCATATTTAATAATGCGTTTAGCTGCTTCAGATGTACTTAACCCATCTTGAGACGCACTAAGCGTAGTAAATACTTCTTCAATACTTTCTTTGTACCAAAACATTAATCTAATAATACATGCTTTTCAACATAATGTTTAACCTTGTGATTATATTCACGCGGTCAATCTTTACTTGCGTGCGGTACGGCTTTTTAAGGTTTTGAATGCAAGTATCTGAGACAATAAGCCAACAGCAGCTATAGCAGCTATAGCTGGCAGTAGGTCTTCTAATACCCATCCGGTAGTCGTAAGCGAACGTAATCCCTCTAAAAGGTATGTAACTGGATTATAAGTAGCAACAGTTGCAAGCCAACCAGTCAAGGCTTCTTTAGGTAAGAATGTTGTGGTCAAAAACGCAAATGGAAAGAATAATAGAAACGACGAGTTAACGGCTCCAGGGTTTCCCGTTTTAAGTGCGATAGCATATGGGAATCCAGTGAACGCTAATCCCCAAAGAGCAGCAAGTAATATAAACACCAGCATACCTAGTACACCAGATGCAAAACTGACACCTAAGACTAGTCCAAGTATTATTACCGGTATACTTAGAAGAATCACGACCAACATGTCAGCAACCATTAGGCCGAGTAAGAGTGCATGTCTACTGACAGGAGAAATTAAAAGGCGGTCAAAGTAGCCACTCTGGATATCTGAAACTAAGGATGATGCTCTAGAAATGCCTGTTACAGCGAATACAATCGCTACTGGTAACTGGAATGCTTTGTAGTCGTCTACTCCTGCAAAATTAGATATATCACTGAGTGCTCCAACATTAACTATAAAGAAAAACAATGGAATTATAATAGCCGGTATTAGTGTTTCTGGTTCGCGACCCGCAAGTCGAATCGCACGCTTTGCTACTGTTTTTAAGTCTTTAAAAAAACTAGCCGATGATGCAGTAATATGTGTATCTTTCATGTTACTTATGCCTCCCCTGTGACCTTCAAAAATACATCATCAAGTGTTGGTTTTCTGATTTCTACGTTCACTATAGTTGCATTCAAATCATGCAAGGTACTGACAACGCTAGAAATAACGGCACCACCATTTTTTGCATAGATCGATAGTGAATTACCTTGTGATTTGACAGAAGTAACACCAGAAATTTTTTCTAGTTTTTTTACATCCTTAAGCACCGATTTTAGTTCAATTATTATTACGTCACTACCTATTTGCATCTTTAAGTTTGCTGGTGAATCTTCTGCAACAATTTTGCCATTATTGATAATTCCGATTATATCTGCAAGTTCATCGGCTTCTTCTAAGTATTGGGTAGTTAAAAAAATAGTCATTCCGAAATCTGAATTTAGTTTTTTAATCTCTGTCCAAATTTTGTTTCTACTTGCAGGATCTAAACCATTTGTAGGTTCGTCTAAAAATAGCACTGAAGGGTTGTGAATTAATGCTGCAGCCAAATCAACCCGTCGCTTCATGCCTCCTGAGTATGTCTTGATCAAATCGTCAAGTGCCGAACCTATATCTATTAAACTCTCCAGTTCTGAAATTCTGCTATTAATTTCCGCTGAGCTCAATCCGTATAGTGCCCCCTGAGTTCGCAATAACTCTCTACCGGTCTGCATATTATCTAAAGATGCTTCCTGGAGGGCGGCGCCAATAGTTAGTCGGACATCGTCGGCATCTTTTGTAATGCTTTTTCCTAGTATTTTTGCATCACCTGTTGTTGGCGTCTGCAAAGTGATCAGCATCTTAACTGTAGTTGATTTACCGGCACCATTTGGTCCAAGAAACCCGTAGATACTGCCCTCTGCAACTTTTAAATCAATTCCATTAACTGCTATATTATTTTTAAACTTTTTAGTAAGTTTCTGGGCGTCTATTGCGTACTTCATTACTGTTTATAATATCGCACTCTATATTATTTTAGTAGTATTCAGCTCAGATAATTACCAATATAATTTTTTACGACAGCTCATTTATTGTTTTGTATCGCTGCTTGGTATGAGCTTTTCTTCAAGTTGAGTGCTGTTAATTGGCGAGTTAGTAAGTATCCAAGTCTGGACTGTTTTATCGACGCCAGTAATTACAGCTAACCCAACCAATATAAGTAGGACTGCTAGCGACCTGCGAAACCAGCCATTGGGCTTAGCACTCCAGTTCATCCGTTTTGTTAATCTACGACCCGCTAGAGCAATGGCTAATAAAGCTAAGGTTAATCCCGCTGCATAGAGAGTCATATATACTAATCCAAGCCCAAAATTGACCGGTAATACCGTTGCTAGGATTAAAAAATAGACTGGGCTACAGGCTGAAAATACTGGACCAAGTGCCGCACCAGTGAGGATGTACCCGCCAATACCAGATTTCTTTGAGGCTTTCGAAAGAAGTGTATTTGATTTTTTTTCTAGACCAACCATGACACTTAATCGGGCCCACATCATTGGAAATAGCAGACTTAAACCTAACAGAATAACGATACCGCCAGATATTATCTTCCAGACTTGCGGATCGATACTTATTAATGCTGTGCTCGCTTTTAGCAGTAGAGTAAACAATAGAACAGATACCCCCAAGCTAAAAGAAATTATGTAGGGCTTTTTCTTATCAATTTCTTCATCCTCATCTGTAGCAAGCGAGCTACCAACAATGACTGGCAATAGTATCAAGACACATGGTGCGAAGACTGTCAGAATACCAGCTAGGAATGATGTTATCAGTAGTAGCATATTGTTTGTTTACCCCCCAAATTGATTATATCGACTATATAATTTCTGCTTTTAGCTGATCGTAGGTATTTGAGCCGTTCCATTTTTTGAGCAATTTTCCATCTTTGTCTACTTGGACAAAAGAGTGCTGATAGGTCACACCGTACTTTCTCTTAAGATCTGTTGAGCTGTCGTAGTCTACTTTGAGTAATGTTAAGCCATCCGGGGCGCTCGAAGCATTAAAGTTTTTGTTTGCTTCTTGGCAAGTTGGGCACCAAGGAGCACTAAAGTATAAGACAACATCACCTTTTTCAGCATTAGCTAACTTAGCAACGTCATAATCTGTAAAGCTGCCTTTGATCATAGTGACATCGCCTTCTTTGGCCATATCATCATTCTCTACGATGGCCACTTCACCATTTTTCATCATTTCACCTTTTGCAGCATCTTTTTTCTTATTTTGATCACTTGTATAGGCTAATGCGCCTGCACCAACTAAAAATATTCCGACAACGATACTTACGATTACTAGTGTTTTTTTGTTCATTGTTACTCTTGCTTACGTTTTAATACATTAATCATGCATAGTTAGTTTATAACAAAAACATGGATTATTGATAAAGTCGCCAAACTTATTAAAGACAATTAGGCTGCCAAATGTTAGGTCAAAATATCTCGAACCGTTGCATTGGCAAGAATTTTCATAGTATCGAATACTGGAACTTCTTCACTGCTCGGCAATAGTAACTGTAAGTCAGTACAAGCTAAAGCAATGCAGTCAACGCCTTGGGTCGCAAGGTCGTGAGCGATTTCCATAATAGCTTCCCTATCTTTATTTAGGTGCTGGCCCTCTATCAAGCGTTGAATAATTTTATCCATCTTTGCTTTTTGTAGATTGTCGGGTGTTACGAACTTAATTTCAGCCTCTAAAAGCTTTGATTCATAGACTTGATTAGCGATTGTTGCTGAGGTAGATATTATACCAACTTTTGAGAGTCCCTTTTCTTTTAGATACTTTACGGTTTCTTCGACTATGCTCAAGACAGGAATATTTACGGATTTACGAATGTCATCAATAAAAACGTGCAGAGAATTGCATGGCATGACAATAAAGTCTACGCCAGATTTCTCTAGTCTCTGCGCTTCAGTGGTCAAAAAGGGGATATATCGTTCCTTGCCGGTATTACTTTCAATAAGATTTCGTTCTATTTCGAACAATAGCGGAACACTAGACACTACAACCAGTGGTCGCTGAGTAGAGTTCTGCTTTTGACAGTTAAAAATAACTTCCAGATAAAACTCTGCGGTTGTTTCTGGTCCTAGACCGCCAATAACTCCAACTGATTTCATAATACTAATAGTAGCGTACTTTATCTGTAAATAGGTAATATATTTAGTTTCAGTACTATTCAGGGCATACAAATAATATAGAACTGAAATAACATTTCTGACTTAGTCTATTCCTGCTTGGCTCGCAGTTGTGGACATGATGCCAGTTAAATAATTACAGCACTATCATAAGGCACAGAATAAACATCACAGCTATAACTGGTGCCCAATATCTTTCTATTTTGCTCCTAGAGATTGCATTCATAATAATTCCCAAACCTGAATATACTGTAAGAAACCACATGTAGCCGTCTACAAATGACGAACTAAACAAATCAATTATCCCTGTTGCTGATAGGACTACCAGGATAGAAAAGATAAAGAACAAGCAAGAGAATATACTTGCGATGCGATAGTTTCTAGGCAATATTTTTCCTTGCCGTCCTCCCCAAGCAGCTTCGCCGTAAGGTGCTCCCATAACCAAAAGTAATTGGAATACTGCAAAAAACAGAAGAAACAAAGATAGTGCGATTCCTAAAACTTGCATAGATTCATTGTCTCACAAACAAAAACACTTTGCTTTCACAAAGTGCTTATGCCTGGCTCGCCACGATTGAGGAGGCTATAACTACTAACGCCCATAGTATTTTAGCTTGGCTCTCTGTAGAGATGGAAGTGTGAGGTATATTTCGGGAAAATACTTTTTCAGAATCCCCATTAACGATGTAAGCATCACCGTCACTAAACGTCTTAAGCTTCATACCCTTACCCTTAACGTAATCATATACTTTTTCGACGTCTGCGGACTCAGGGTGATCTGATCTAAAGTGGACGATTGGATAAAAGTCTATTAGGCCGTAACCTTCCCAGACATCAAAATCTTTATAACCCTTAGCTTTAGCATTTACATCATCAACTAACTCGACGCCTCTCAGAGACGGACTGACTGCACAAAAGGCAGCACTATAACCTGCGTATACTAACTTTCCAGGTTTTATAAGCTTCTCTATAACATCATCAAATCCGCTTTGCTTCATCGCCTTAACTAAGATAAATGCATTACCGCCCCTTACCCAGACCATATCAAATCCGCTGAGATATTCTGTAAGACCAGGTTTATCAAAATAATCTCTTAGGTCCAGTAGGGTCGGTTTAAATCCAAGACTTTTCATATCTTTGAATTCACTATTAATGCTTTCCTCGATTCTCTTAGTATCCGTAGACCAATCAACGGCGTTAGATATGATGGCAACTTTTGCCTGCGGTATACCAACTAGCTTAATAAGTTCTTCACTGAAGTTCCCTAGACGATAGGATGATAGGTATAGTTTCATATCTACAGTATAACCCAAAAAAACTGAGGTATTTCTACTCTGTTAATCTTAGTTCTAGCCTTATCTCGCGTTAGCAAAACATTGTGAACTGTAATCTATGAGATTGATAAAATAGATTGCTTTAAATTAAGAAAATATAGCTTGAACTGATTCGATTACTTTTTGTTAATCCATTTTACGAAATCATTCCAAACATAATCTTCAGGCTTATGGCTGTATCCACCTTGTTCACGTCTCTCACCCAGGGTGAATCCTTCGAATTGGGCAACATTTTCTATACTATTTCCCGTTCCTCTAGGCTCTGTGACAATAATTCCCTCATATTCCTGCGAGAATTGCTTAATGGTTTCAGTATCTTTATAAGTAATATTCTCACTAAAGAATATCTGTCTGTTTTCTTTCATTTCCATAAGTGAAAGGAAATCTTCACTACTAAACCAGTTAGCGATATCTTTCATGTATGCTCCGGGGAAACCATTAAGTGCCGGTATTCTCCAAAAGGTGTCCGTTACAACCAGAGGTTTCTTGATTAAATTGTATGCTTTCTCGGCTTTATCAATAGATATAGCGTGAGGAACTGTCGATTGGATTTCATCAATTTCTACTTGCTGTTGAACTATTTCTATTCCTGCGAGCTCACAAGCAAGCTTCGCCTCGCCAACTTTTCTGGCATTTCCAGTTATAAAGTATATTTTCATAAGTTAAGTATATCAAAAAAACACTATGTATTCTCAAACGGACAAAAGGAATACGTACCTGTAACAGAAGGAGAAGTAGGTTACGATACTATCCTCAACAGGATTTTTAAATACTTCCAAAACGATTCATTAGTCACGGTTGAAACTTATGCTAAAGATAATAAGTTCAAGATGTCCTCTCGCGCAATCATGAGAACTCGACTATTATTAAGTAAACAAGGAGTTAACTTATGAGCGACCGTATAACCGTAGAAACATTACCAAACATACCCTACATTGAGTCTGGACAAGAAATCGGAGACATCCTCTTAACTGCAATTAAATCAGCCGGCATTATATTGGAAGAAAATGACATCATTTGTGTTGCCTCAAAAGCAGTGTCAATTGCTGAGCAAAGACAAATTAATTTGGTAGATGTTGATGCGGGAGAAATTGCTAAACAAATACACGAACGAGTACCACGTAAAGACGTACGTACTTTACAGCTCATGATTGATGAGACCGGTAAGCCTGATGGAAGTAGATTGGAGATTCAGGGTAATTATATTGCTGGTTGGTTGCCTAACGGCTTGCGACTTACTAGCGCGGGCGTAGATAAGATGAGTGCCGAGACTGTCATATTGTTACCAGAAAATTCCGATGAAAGTGCCAAGCGAATAGGCCAAAGAATCCTAGAAACTACAGGAATCAATGTGGGCATAATCATTACTGATAGTGATGGCCGTGAAGACAAAAAAGGCGCTACACAATTAGCAATTGGCGTATATGGTGTACCTCCACTTAGAGTAACTGAGTCTATATCCGATGAAGGTAAAACACAAGTTGCTGAAGAGACTTTGTGCGACATGGTTGCAGCATCAGCTGCATTAATCATGGGGCAACGTGGCACCAACAAACCAGCGGTTCTAATCCGTGGAATAGATTATGAGTTCAACCCTAATGTTGTTATACAAGACGCGTTGAACGAAACAGATATGTAGACTATAGCAAGCCTGCAAAACTTGCCACGATCTAACTCTGTGTTTAAGGATGACCCAGATGTGCGTAAGATTAAGAAGAAAAATCATAAAGTCGCAGTTATTTATCTCGTTGATGATGATCGTTTTGAGGTTATCGCCGTTCGCGCATATCACCAAATGCAAAATCCTGTCCTGTATCAAGAGTCGATACGAGAGCGTATACGAAAGATTACTCGGTAAGTATAGCTAAACTTTTATAGGAGATACTGAAGATATGGGAAAAGTATTGGCAGTTGGCGATATTCACACAAAAATCTGGGTTATCGAGAAAGTCGCTAAAGTTATTGACGAGTTGCGAACTGCAAGTATAGACTTTGATAAACAAAAGCTACAAACAATTATGGATGTTTTGGCTGTTTGAATATTAAATAAGGTATTTTTCTGGAAGCTGACCAGCAACTTGCAAATTAAAGGCACGGTATTTTGCAAACGCTTCTTTTACTTCAGGTAGCGTAATTTTCTTTTCCCAATCAACTGAAATTTTTCGAATGTTGGCTGCCATAAGCTCATCAACACTAAGCGTTGGATTTTCATACCAATAAAGGCACACGAACGGCCCGACAGAATGTGATGCAGCATCAGACGAGGAAACGATTTGGATTTCTATCGATGCGACTTGTAGATTTTCTTTAGCATTATACGTATTGAGATCAATAGCTATTTCTTCAATAAAATCAGACTTAAATCCAATCATTCGCATAAGATCTTTAGTCGCTTCAAGCTCTGTATTATATTGGTTGTCAAAGTCTATAATCTTTTCGTAGTCATGCAACCACGTCAATACCAATACTTTGAATCTATTGGCATCCAAATATTTCTCACAAAGTTCGGTGGCAATGTTTTCTACTATTTCCAAGTGGTATTTTATAAACCATTTATGATGAACGAAATTATCATCGTCGGAACGCTCTTTTACTGCCAACCTTAACTTATCTAATAGCTGTTGTTCTTCTATATTCATGGTTATAACTATATCAAACAAAAATAACTTCTAACGAAGTTCATTAAGCAAAATCATTTTGGATCGGGAGGCCGGACTCTAATCGGCAGCATTATGGCTATTAATGAATTAAATCTTTAGGATTGACTCTATTGGTTATTCATTTCGCCTATCATGCTTGGTTGTAATTTGCTGTTTCCAAACTCCGTTTTTATCAAGCAACTCACGTGACTCTTGACGACCCGTGCGGACTTTAGCGAGTACTTTATTATATATACTAATAAACTCATCAAAATCAATACCCTCAAAGATACACTTTTCACGCCATTCTCTGTCGATCCAATCTTCTGGATATTTATTGTTTGTCCACCGACGTATTGTAGGTATAAATTCAGCAAGTTCTGGAAAACTTTCCTCAAGGTCTTTGTGCGCAAACTGATATCTCCACTGTTGACGGTAGTAATCCTCCCAGGTTTGCGGAGGTATAAAACGAGCCATATAGTTCTTTGTAACTCGTATTGTATGAAAGCCGTAATCTCTAGCAATAATTGCAGTTAACCAATTATCCTCATGAACACGAGCACCTGCAGGAAATCGAAGGGTTTCACCCTCAATCATGAAGCTGCTTGACCATCCTAAATATGCGCCGTGTAGCCAGTACTTTTCTGGGAAAGAATGGCGACGGTAGGAGTTCATCATTATTACGCGAGCGAGATCTGCATCTTCCGGCAACGTACCTTCAATTGGCACGTGATGCATACTTACAACCGTGACGTCGGGTTTATCTATCGCGTCAACCGTCCAAGCGATTGAACCCGGATCCATTAGTAAATCGCCGTCAATAAGGATTAGGTACTTGCCCTCGGCAATATCGATGCCCTTGTTGACTGCAAACATCTTACCTGGTGTGTCGCAATGTATCACTTTGCCAACTGCCATATCATCTTTGAAATCTTCACTCCCGAATACATCCTCTGCAACCAGATCACTTGTTCCCTTACAGTTATTTGCGATGACTATAATCTCTGACTTTTTACCAAAATTTTTTATATCCTCCCTGACTGAATGAAGTGTTGCCGGTAAACAATCTGCTTCATTTTTTGTAACTGGAATAAGAATTGAAACTAGCGGCCTACTCATATTTTTTTATCTTTTTGAATTATGCGCCGAACAAGTGCTGAGGTACTGATTTGCCCACCGAGTAATTTGTCATGGAAGGCTCCCTCTGTCTCTTCTATCACATGAAACGAAGTGTTTGGATAGTTAGCTAATTGGTCAGTATTAATATCCTTCAATACAATTAGATCTGCTCCACTATCGGCAATATTGAATGTTTTACTTGAGTGATTGCAACTTTCCGCTACGCAAACGCTACATGCAAGTGGACCATGCTTAGTTATGAAGTCTACTAATTCACGACCGCCTCCAAATCCTTGAAGTGCGAGGGTGCGCGCTCTAGTATCCCAATCGAGTAAAGGCCGAACAGAGTAGGCACCGTTTGCTTTATATGATTTGTTCTCTTCAAGTGCATCGTTTGTATCTAGTGAAATAAGCAGTCGAATATCTTCTGAACTTGCAAGTTCATAAATATCGTTTACACTCCCCTCGCCACCTAACAGGTGTATCGCACCAATAATTCGTGCTTGCATTAGGCCTCTCAGGTGATTAAGGCCCATAGAGTCATAGCCGCCAGCATTTGCCACAACAAAGCTTCCAGTTCGATGCCAAGTATCTACAAGTGTACTCGTAGCTTCTGCAGTACACTTATCTTCACCAGTCCAATTGACGATACGGTTATTTATAGACTGATTAATAAAGTTATTTGTTAACTCTGCGTTAGTTTCCATTTTTTATCCTATTTATAATTTTGGCATTACTGATTTTGCCACCAAGTAGTTCATCTTCATATGCTAATTCTTCTTCTTGAATAATTAGTATATTATTACTTGAAATTATAGTACTTTGTTCTAGCTTCGAAATAGTATCCCGACTCTTACTGTTAACTACTACTAAGTCTGGTTGTAAATTTTCTGCAATACTTACGTTATCGTCATGCGGACATACACCTCTGCAGGTGTCACTTCCGTGCTGAAGAATTAGGTCTACTAGTATGTTACTCTCGTTAGTGGCTTGCTTCGCAATCATCAGTGCTCGGTTATCCCAAGACAAGATTGGTTTAACTGACCCGCCCTTAGAAGTATTGAAAGCTTTTGATGATTTAACACGTTCATCGGTATCTATGGATACTACAAGCTTAGTTTTATCTCCACCCAGCATTCTGTAGTGATACAATCCCAGTAGGTGATTTAGTGTAAGAATGTCGAAGACCCCCGAAGTAAAGACTATTGTAAAACCATTTTTTTTCCATGCTTGGACTCTTTTTAATGCTTCGTCGATGTTGCATGATAGTTTATCAGATTTAATTATACGACTTTCTACGTCATACTCGAAAAATGACTTCACCTCTGTTGAATTCATAAGGTATTTTTATCATACTTCTATATATTTAGCAAGGATGCTAAACTGGTTAGATGAAGAAGATCGTTGCTAAGGCCTTAGTCCGTAATTTAGACGGAAAGCTACTTTTGCTATATAGGGGTAAGACACATCCACATTTTCCTGGACACTTAGACCTTCCGGGTGGTGAAGTCGAAGAGGGAGAGCAAATTAAAGATGCAATTATCCGTGAGATTCAAGAAGAAACAGGCATCGTAATTACGAGCAGTCAAACAAGTGAGGCTTTTGAAATAAATTACCCTAATGTAAATCACGTACTTTTTAACGCGAATGTTAGTGAAAATGATTTAGCGGTACGCTTAAGCTGGGAACATCAAGGCTATGAGTGGCTTAGCGTAGAAGAAATAATTATTCGGGGAATAGACAGCTCGATGGACCCCTACTACGTAGATGTATTTAATTATTTAGTAAAGAAAAGTTCGTAACTTTTCTTGCATTTGCCCGACATTTTTTCCAATAAGATGAGAGTTACGCGCCCTATTAGATTTATTAGCTATAAAGTTTCCAGCTAGTGCGATTGTTTCCTGAAGCAGTTGTCTAGATGTAGCTTGGTCGCCTCGCATTTCCGGGTGAATTTTAGCAAGTTGGTAGTTTCCTATGCCATATCCTATGCCCTGCTGTAAATTACCAATAAGAGTATCGCGCAATCGGTAAAACAAGGTTGCATCATAGACAAGCTTAAAATCATAACCCTTTGCGTAAGCTCGTTGGCAAAATTCTGCATCATTAGTTGAATAATTAAAGTCCTCATTAAAACCGCCTATGTGCTCAAAAGCCTTTCTAGTCATGCCCATTGTTCCACCCGAGACGGTCGTAATGGCAAAATGCCCTAGTCTTTGATCGCGGGTAATAATCCGTGGTGCTACCTCGAACTTCTTGTTTAACAATTCTCCGTCCATAGTTGATGCCACTAAAGGATTTTGCGCGATGGCTTCAGCCATGGATTCAACGTATGAAGTGTTAACCATATCGTCTTGATCAACAAAGATCAATTTTTGAGCAGAGGATTTTATTACGGCTTCGTTGAGTGCAACAGCCTTGCCCTGCTTGCGAGATGCATCAATAATTTTTAGCTCGAATATATCCCTAAAACTTTCTGCGACCGCAATCGACCCGTCAGTTGATCCATTGTCCGCGATCGTTACCGAGTATTGTTCTATAGTCTGATGCGATAATGATTCCAGTAGACTGCCCAGATGTCGCTCGCCATTAAAAACAGGGATAATTATTTCAGATCTTTCCATAAAGATTTCTTAAATATAGTTTACTCATATGTATATTATTTATATTCTATTGAAAAAAGCACTTCCTAAAAAGTGCTTATGATTGGCTCGGGAGGCCGGACTCGAACCGGCAACCTCGAAGTTAACAGCTTCTTGCTCCACCATTGAGCTACTCCCGAATATTGTTCTACAACTGTCAAATTATATCTAAAAACAGCCCACTAGACAAGGTCAAACATTTCAAGCCAGATTGTTACTTGCTTTTGGAAATACTAGGTCTTTAGTTATCATTAACCTAATAACGTCTTTTGTATTGACCAATTGCAGTTAACTTTTATAGAATTGCATATTCGTATTCAATATGATATTTATCTTAATGTATGGAGTTAAAGTGAATAACCCTGATATTGATACTAAAGTCTACGACTCTACATTAAAAATATATTACTTATACCTTAGACGTAAAGTAAGGGGTATTTGGGACGAGGATATACTTATTAAGGAGATTATTAGATGAAACAGGCGCAAGATATATATTTTATTACATCAAATAAAAAGAAATATGAGAGTCTTAAAAAACAGTTGGGCTCAATCGGCATTACTCTGAAGCAACAGATTTACGACTTTGATGAGGGGCGTGAATTAAGTATAGAAGCTGTCGCAAAATATAAACTAGCTCAAGCAAAAAAAGCATTTCCAAATAAAAAAATCATTGTCGATGATAGAGGCTTTTTTATACCTGCACTTAATGGCTTTCCAGGGCCATTTGTGAAATTACTGCTTGATAGTTTTAGCTATAAGGGACTTATAAAGCTTATGGCAGACGAAAAAGATCGAAGAGCTATCTTTTCATACGCGGTTGCTTACTATGATGGCAAAAAGGATAAAGTACTAGTTGCCAACGAGGTTGGATTTATAACTAATAAACCAAAAGGTACAAATCTTCATGGGTGGACGGATTTACTATATGTATATGGCCATCCAACCTTTCCAAATAAAAGCCTTGCTGAACTAGATGATAAAGAGTGGAAAGAATACCTAAAATCAATTGAAGACGTTGATCCCTTTTCTTTGCTTAAGAAGTATCTTAGTAGTGATTTGGCTTAAATACTCCAGGGGCAATATAACTAGAAAAACAGTCCGCTAGACAAGGTCAAACATTTCAAGCCAGATTGGGGCTTGTTTTGGATACTTAGGATCTTGAGCCTTCATTTCACGAATAACATCTTTTTTGTTCTTCCATTGCAACTTCTCGACTTCACTAGCTTGAACAGTAAATTTTTCTATTGGCCAGTTACATCGGACGATATATCCTTGGGCATCTCTCCAGCCAGTTGCGGCTTCAAAGCTAATACGTTTTGCTGTTGTCATTGTAAATTCTTTAAGTCCAATTTCTTCTTCGATTTCTCTTCTTGCTGTCTCCTCAAATGAATCGTCATTTTCAACTGTTCCTTCAACTGCGACCGTCCAGAGACCAGGGCCATGTGTTTTCTTTAGTGATCGCTGCTGTAGCAAGGTTTCGCCTTTGTCATTTTCAATCCATACGCAAATAATCCGCCATTTATGCTCGATTGTGAGATCCTTACGTGGAATCTCGCCTATTTTGACATTATCTTCGTTAAAAATATGAACTATTGCATCTTCACTCATGAGCGTACCTTATCTTTAATCGCTGCGTTAGCTTCCCTGTTTTGATCTCTAGCTTTGAGTGTTTGGCGTTTATCGTACTGTTTCTTTCCTCGTCCAGCTGCAATAC
Organism: uncultured Candidatus Saccharimonas sp.; assembly: GCA_943354005.1. GTDB lineage: Bacteria > Patescibacteriota > Saccharimonadia > Saccharimonadales > AWTP1-31 > CAJAXB01. Next base: position 73,409 of record CALRBE010000003.1, on the reverse strand, counting down.
GTAGTTTTATGTAGCGATTACCAGTTAGTATTGCTAGCGGCACTATTGCGTTGCCCTGTTGTTTAAGCGCAATAAGTTTATTAATTTCGCTGCGTTTTGCAAGAAGCTTTCGTGTTCTAGTCTGTTCTGCTTCAGGAATCGATACTCCGGGCAAGCTTGAGATAGTAGCATTAAGTAAGTATAGTTCGTCGTCTTTTACCGTAATATAGGCACCACGAAGCTGTCCGTGCCCGTGGCGCAGTGCTTTAGTCTCGGCTCCAGTAAGCTGCATGCCAACAAGAAGTGTATCGTCAATTTCATAGTCATGACGAGCGCGTCGGTTGGAAATCAGCTTTGGTTGTGTATTTTTCTTCTTCACAATGTAGCTATTGTACCGCAAAAGAGAGTATCGGTGGAGTGGCTACTCGTAGCATGCCCGACACTGTTGGTCATCTATAGCTTTCTTCCCTGCTTCCCAGAGACTTGGATCATTGAGTTTAACCTTACGCCAGTACCACATTTCCACGCCCCAGAGGTCTACTTCTCGCATGCCAGTCGCTTTGCCGTATGCAATACGATCCGTCAGGCGACGTGCATCCAATGACTTGTTCTGTTCCTCAATGCTCATTTCCGGTATGCCTAAATCAGGGCCCCATGGCTCTGCTTGGAGCTCATGGATTATCATGTCCTTGCCTGTCACAATCTTGCCTGCACCTGCTAAGAAACCATAGAACCAGGCTGGGAATGGATATTCAAAGTAGCGTTTTGTAACTGTCCTATCCCATACCCGCTTATATACTGATATACCAAATTTATCCGGACGTGGTTTGCCTACAGGTAGTCCTAGCGCATTATTGCTACGGCTAATAATAAGTGTTCGGTTAGGATCAAGTGACTTCACTAAGTTATATTCATCTATCAGCCTATCTCTACTGAAGTCTGGGCAAATACCAAAGACATCTAAGAAAAACTCATTTTCTAGTTGGTAGCTTTCCAGGAATGGCACATCTTTGTATCTCTCAATAACTTTGGTCATGAAAGTCTTAAGTTGTGGATACCAAACATCCTTAGGCTGAGATGATGCCCATGTTGGCATATGACATTCCGGCCATCTTGGTTGTCTAAGGCCAATTGCTAATGTGACGGTGGAGTTAGAAGCGCGGGCTTTTTCAAATTGCCAATCAAGTTCTTTAAAATCGTATACACCAGGAGTCTTTTCGATCTCATCCCAATAACTTACGAAACGATAGTGTCGAATCCCAAGCTCATCTATCATGGCCTGCAGAGTATCCTTAGGCTCTAATCCGAAGTAACGGGCATAGCTTGGTATGAAAGTAGCACCAAATTTAAACTCTTGAGATTTAGTGCTCGCTATGTACCACTGAGCGATACCATACATGCAGCCAACCAAAAAAATCAGTATTGAAAGAAATATGAGCATGATCTTCTGAAAGATGGATCTTTCCTTAAACCAATAGCGTGGTTTTTCGAGACGAAGATGATTAGCCCAACGGGTATAGAATCGTTTTTCTTTTGCTCCCCATCGACTATTAATTAGCTTGCGTTCTTCGGCAAGAGATTTCTTTGTTTCTTTTTGTACTTTGGTTTTCTTTGTCATTTGCTATTATTTATACAGCTTCCTTATGAAAAAAGCATTAACACTTTCAATCATTATACCAGTTTATAATGAGGCGCATCGATTAAATTTTTGTCTTGACGCTATAGCGGCTCAAGATGAAATGCCCGATGAGGTAATTGTTGTCGACAATAACTCTAGTGATAACTCAGTAGTAATCGCTAGCTCGTATCCGTTCGTTCGTGTAGTTCACGAAAAAAAACAGGGTCTGATATTTGCTCGAGACCGTGGTTTTTCTGTTGCAAAGAGCGATATTTTAGGGCGTATAGATGCCGACAGCATAATTAACCCCGAATGGGTAAATAACGTGAAAGTGATATTCAAAGATAATAGTGTTGCGGGTGCAACTGGGCCTAGCTACAGTCTATTGCTTCCTCGTATTCGTTGGCCCATGACAATGATCTGGAGTCAGCTCTATTTCATTTGGTCGCATGTATATTACGGGGTTCCATTACTATGGGGTGCCAATATGGCAGTTCGAGCAACGGCTTGGCAGGATATTAAAAAAGATGTCTGCAAGGATGCGACTGTTGTACATGAGGATCAAGACATTTCCCTGCTCCTTCATTCGCATGATAAGAAATTGGTGAATAGTAAAACGATGTTCTTTACGAGTTACAGCCAAGCGCAACACTATTTCCCAAAACTTATATACTATTCACGGCTTCGCAATGAAACACGGAGTTATCATCGACAACGAGGTTCATTCAAGACAATGCAGCTTGATTATTATGGCTTAAAACGGTTCTTGTTGTTTGCAATTGGCTGGCCCATAATTGCGCTCTTTTATATAGCAAGTTTTCTAATGTGGCCATTGGATGCTTTTGTAACAGCTTTAGGCAAGCAAGACAGCTGGCTAAGCTAACTTCTGTTCAATATATGGTTCACTTAGCTTAGTGCCATCTAGTGTAATAGTATTTTCAGATTCCTTAGGCTCTTCTAGCTTGTCAGAAAGCCTGACGAAATTTTGACCTGTCATGCTTCCAAGAATACGCGTCTCTGTATGTAGATCGGCGTTTAATGCCCGATGTTTAGATATGTCTAGCGGAGTCTGTACCCAAATTATTATGGTATCGGCCCCTGCTTCTTTGGCTATTGAGCGTAGTTTTTTTCTGTCGGCGTAGTGGTTGAAGGCAGTGTCGTAGACTACACTCTGACCAGACTTAAGGGATATCTCTGCCTGACTGTTTAATTTAAGATATAGTTTTTGGTTCTCTTCTTCACTGTAATGCGGTTCCGGATAATGTGTTCGGCGATGCTCGTCAGCCCATATGTGTAAAGCGTGTCTTTGTTTAGCTATCAGTTTTGCAGCTGTAGTTTTGCCTGCACCAGGATGGCCGAGCATTAGGTACAGTGTAGGTTTTTGTGTCATCATACCATTAGTAATCTATGCCAGGATTGGCCAGAAACTTATCATCAAAGTGGTGTTTAATCTTTGTCATATTAGTCGCAATGTCTACAAGTGGTAATAGCTTTTCAGGAAAATCGCGTCCTGTCATGCAGAGACTGGTTTTCTTATGGCGACTTGTAATAAGTTTCTTAAGCTGTGCTTCGCTAACGAGTCCGTCATGCACTGCATTGTTTATTTCGTCGCAGATTACAAGGTCGTAGTTTCCGCTAGTTGCTGAACGTAATGCTTCGTCGTAGGTTTCCTGAGCAGCTTTTTTATGCTGATCTTCTGAAATGTGCTGCGGACTTAAGTCCCCTGCCTTATAAAAGCCCTTACCACCTTTATGAAAATGGATCTGGTCTTTATATAACGGCATAATGTCGCGAATAAAAACATGCTCTCCAACACCCCAGTATTTAATAAATTGAATAAAGGCTACGTTCCAACGATTACCTAATGCACGGACTAATAGGCCTAGGCTGGCGCTTGTTTTTCCCTTACTTTCGCCTGTATAGACAATGACAACGGATTCTTTTGTTTTGTAATCTTCAAAGCTCATATATTTTAGTATATCCTATTTATTATTTTTTGGATTACTCTAACAATACTCGCGCCAATGTTCAATATTCACATCGATTGATAATATTTTTGATACTATTCTGTCATGAAGATTACATATTTTTCTCATAGCATTACAAAAGATAATGAAAACGGTATTGCAACCGGATGGCTAGACAGTTCATTGTCGGCTGAAGGTATACGGCGTGCAGAAGATCTTCATGAACGCATCAAACATAGAACCTTCGATGCTATCTACACATCAGATTTGAAGCGAGCAATTGAATCAGCCGATATATTTTTTGGTAAACATATTTCTAAAAATGCTGATCAAAGACTTCGCGAATGCAATTACGGATCTTTTGACGGTACGCCAGCATTAGATTTTAAAAAAGGCCGTGAACAGGAATACATTGACATACCCTACCCTGATGGCGAAAGCTATCTGGACGTTGAGTTACGCATCAAAGACTTTTTAAATGATGCAGTAAAAAAGTATCCTAATGGTCATATCGCTATTGTTGCCCATCAGGCACCGCAACTGGCTTTAGAGGTGCTGCTTAATCGTAAGACATGGAAGCAGTCTATTGAAACTGACTGGCGCAAGACACAAGCCTGGCAGCCTGGTTGGGAATATACGTTTAGTGTTTTGTAGTTTCAGTAACAATGCGTTGCAGTGAGTCTTTAGCAAATACGATGATGGCATCGTCCATAAGCTCTTCAAACGCTTTTTCTTTGAGTGGAGGTTCGTGGCACTTTATTTCATAGAGTGTCTGCGCTAGTGGATCATTTTCCATAACTTTCGCTTCGTATATTTCCATAAATGCTTCATGGCCCCCATCAAGTATTTCACTAATTGTTGTCGACTGGCCGTTTAGCCGCATTTTGCTATTCATTTTAAACTTTAGTTTTTGAAACTTATCATGAGGCATGTCATTGAACTCTTGGTACTGCTCAAAAGTTCCAAGAACTCCAAGGAGGCCATCAAGGCGGGAATGTCTGGTAGATGCTACTGGATCAAAGACACCAACTCCTGGTGCACCGAAAAGTTCTCGTTCATGTAACTTCAGGAGTTCAGGTATTTGAGGATAGTCTGGTTGTGGCGTAGAGGGTTCATAAGGCTGAAAGGCAGGGTTACTCTCGATATTTGAATCGTGCATTTTGAACCTCGCAGTCGTTTAATACTACTTATATGTTACACATATAGTGTCAAAATGTAAATAAAGAACACTAGGTGTAGCGTCTACTTGGATCTTAGCGCAAGATCTATCTGTTCACGGTTAAAGCCAAGGATAATTGTACCTTTGATATCTATAACTGGAGTCGCAGCCTGTTGTACGTGGTCCATGACCCATTTGTAGGCTTTTGGATTATCACTAATATCGTATTCTTTAAATTTCTGCTTCTTAGATTTTAGGTATTCTCTGGCCATATGGCAGTATGCACAACCGGGTGATGTATAAAGCGTAATCATATTAATATTGTACACCATTTTGTCATGAATTGAATTGCTGCAAAACAGTACTTTTGACTTTATGCAAAAAGCTGTTGCAACAGAGTAGCGACACCTGTTATACTTTATTAAAGATGAAGAAAAATGCCGCCATTTCAATGACGACAACTACCGTGTGCCAAGAGGTAGCATGTTAAACGCCCTGACATTACTTGCAAGTGGCGGAGATGAACCACATATTGCATTAGCTCCGGAGGTTGTATTAACCGTCGGTGGTTTTAATATAACCAACTCATTGATCTACGGCCTGATATGCGTATTCTTATTGCTATCAGCCAGTATATTCGCACGAAAGCATATGCGCCTAAAAGCACGAGCTGGTATTACACAGTTCTTTGAAATGATAATGGAATTTGTGATGGGACTTATTGAAGGCCCACTTGGTAGCCGCAAGAAAGCTGCTAAGTACGCACCAATCTTTGGTACCTTTTTCATTTTCATTATATTTATAAATATTATGGGTATCATGCCATGGGTTGGTCCTGGTATCACAGCGACAACTGCCGAGGGAACTTTCCCACTACTACGAGCATTCACCGCTGACTTAAACGGCACAATTGCGATGAGTATTATTGCTATTATTACGTTACAGATTCTTTCCATTAAGGAATCAGGTGCATCTGGCCATTTTAAGCACTACTTTACAGATAAGCCTCTCAATCCAATTAATATGTTTATTGGATTGCTAGAAGTATTTGGTGAGTTAACCCGTTTGATTAGTTTAAGTTTACGTTTGTTTTTGAACACCGTTGTCGGTGAAATCTTGATCGCAGTCTTTGCCTTTATTGGTAAAGATTTTCAGTCGTTCACTATTTTACCAATTGCGATGTTCGAAATCTTGGTCGCCTGTATTCAGGCCTATGTATTTACAGTGCTCTGCGCTACATACTTAGGCTTGGCTATATCGCACGGCCATGATGATGAACATACAGCTCACGAAGTTGATCCAGTTGTGGCTCGCTTCGAGGGTGATGTTATACATTAAATTAAGAACAAGTCGTATACAATACGCTTGGAAAAGTAAATAAAGGGAGAAAGAAATGAATCCAACAATAACAAGATTTGCCGCTGAAACAGTAGAAGTAGCTGTACGTGGTGGATGGAACCCAGTTGCAGCAAAAGCATTCATGCTTGGTATCGCATTCTTGGGCGCAGCAATTGGCCTAGGTATGGTCGGAAACGCATATATGAATGCTATTGGTCGTAACCCAGAAGCTGGAAAAGCCTCAGGTCAGATCGTTATCATCGCGGCTATGATCGAAGTTACAGCACTGCTCGCATTCTTGGGCGCAATTATTATTAAATAAGTAGTTGAAAAAAAGAATTCTGTAGCAATTACTTGCTACAGAGAGTAGTACATATGGTAGATCTAATACAAAATCAGGAGACGATATATGGGTAATCCCCTAATCTTGCTCTTCGCAAGTGAACAAAAAGAAGGCATCGCAGTACTTGGTATAGACCCCAAGGCTATTTTGCTGCAAGCTGGAACCTTTCTAATTCTATTCTTGATTATCAAGAAGTTCGCACTCAAAGGTATTGTTGATACGCTCGAAAAGCGTCGTCAAACTATTGATAAGGGTGTTGAGCTTGGTATTGAGATGGAAGACGAAAAGTCCAAGTTTGATGATTCGCTGAAGAAAATGCAACAGTCTGCCCGAGTTGAAGCTGAAAAGATTATTGCTGAAGCACATCAAGAAGCCGGTGGAATTATTAAAGCCGGTGAAGATACTGCGACGCTAAAAATTGACGGTATGCTTAAGGATGCATCATTACGTATTGAACGTGAGATGCAGACAGCTAGACAAGAATTACAAGCTGAAATGCTGACTCTTGTTAGTGAAGCTACTGAAATAATCATTCAAGAGAAGCTCGATAAGACCAAAGATGCCAGCCTGATTCAGCGTGCACTAGCAAAGGTACGAGCATGAGTAAGCAGTCAAACAAGACTGTCGCTCGTGCTGTAGTTAGTGAGCTTAAGGCTGGCCGCTCAATTGCTCGAGTAAGTGCTTCCCTGGCTTCGTACCTTATCGATGAACGACGCATGAACGACGTTGGTGCAATCATTCGTGATATTGAGAAGCAATTACTAGTTCAGGATGACACGCTCTATGTTCATGTTACGTCAGCTCATGATTTGAGTGCAGCAATCAAGGAAGAGATTAGCGATATGTTCCGTAATCAAAGTGATGCGAAACATATTCATCTCGAAGAAACAATAAACCCAGATGTAATTGGCGGTGTGCGCTGTGAAACAGCAGAACATCGTTTAGATTTGACCGTACGCCGGCAATTACAACGACTAAAAGGCAGTGCTGCGTAAGAGGAGATAATAGACATGGCAGAAATTAGTATTAAAGAACTATCCAACGATATAAGACAAGCAATAGCTGACTTGAAAACAAGTCCGGATATTGAAAGCGTTGGAATTGTTACACGAATTGGTGATGGTATCGCTTGGATTTATGGCCTACAAAAATGTGGCTATAATGAAATGCTTGAGATTGAAACTGAAGATGGTGCAGTACCAGCATTCGCACTAAACCTTATGGAAGGTGAAATCGGTGCAGTGCTAATGGGTGAAGACGTCAAGGTTCGAGCCGGCATGCGAGTTAAGCTAACTGGACAAGTTCTCCAGATTCCAGTAGGACCTGAACTAATTGGACGAGTTGTTGATCCACTCGGAAACCCACTAGACGATAAAGGTCCAATCAAGACTAGCCATAAAGGCTTAATCGAACAAACTGCTCCTGGCGTACTTGATCGAAAAAGTGTTAATGAACCACTAATGACAGGTCTTATAGCTATCGACGCTATGGTACCTATTGGACGTGGCCAGCGTGAGTTAATCATTGGTGACCGTCAGACTGGTAAAACTGCAATCGCTATCGATACTATGATTAACCAGCATCGTCAAAAAACTGGTGTTATTAATATATATGTAGCTATTGGCCAGAAACTAAGTAAAGTCGCACGTATAATTGAACGATTGAAGCGTGAAGGTGTCATGGACCAAACTATTGTGGTTGCAACTAGCGCATCAGATCCTGCCAGCTTGCAGTACTTAGCTCCATATGCCGGTGCAGCAATTGGTGAGTATTTCCGAGATAATGGTCAGCATGCACTCATTACTTTCGATGACCTTACTAAACACGCCGTTGCATATCGCCAGATGTCACTACTTCTCCGACGCCCACCAGGACGAGAAGCTTATCCAGGTGATGTTTTCTACCTTCACTCTAGGTTACTCGAACGTGCCGCTAAAATGAGCGATGAAAAAGGTGGCGGTAGTCTTACTGCACTTCCTATCATTGAAACTCAGGCTGGTGATATTAGCGCCTATATCCCTACTAACGTTATTTCTATTACGGACGGTCAGATTTTCATGGAAACAAACTTGTTCTACCAAGGTATTCGACCAGCTGTATCTGTCGGTCTATCTGTTTCACGTGTTGGTGGAGCGGCACAAACCAAGGCAGTTAAGAGCGTTGCTGGAAGTCTAAGACTCGACCTTGCTCAGTTCCGTGAACTTGCAGCCTTCGCTCAGTTCAGTACAGATCTTGATCCTGAAACAAAACAGAAGATCGAACGTGGCCAAAGATTAACTGAGCTATTGAAGCAATCGCAATATAGCCCGCTAGGTGTCTGGGAACAGACTGCCCTTCTCTTTGCAGCAACAGAAGGAGCCTTCGACGGTATTGCTGTGACAAAAATTAAATCAGCCCAAGATTCACTACTTAACGGACTTAGTGTGCATCACAAAAAAGCTATGGATGAACTCAATAAGGGTGACAAGCCAACTGACGCTACCAAGAAGATTATCTTAAGTGTTGCACATGATGCAGTGACAGGATTGAAGGAAAGCTAAACATGGCCAGCAGTCAGCAACTTAAAGCACGCATCGGAAGCGTTAAGAACACCAAGCAGATAACCAAAGCTATGGAACTTGTTAGCGCTAGTAAAATGCGTCGTGCTCAAGAGCTGGCTGTTAAGAGTCGGGACTACCGAAACTTAGCCCGAGAGATTTTAGCTAGACTTCGTGAATTAACAGATGTATCTAAGCATCCTTTATACGTCGAGCGTGAAGTAAAAGCTCGACTACACGTTGTCATTACTAGTAACCGAGGATTAGCCGGAGCTTACAATAGTAATGTTCTTCGACAAATTACTAAAGAACTTATTTCTGATAAGGAAAATGGCATTACTAGTAAAGTTATTGTTATCGGTAAACAAGGCGCTAAGTTTATTATTCGATTCAAGGGTGTGGAAGTCGTTTCTGCCTATGAAGATTTTCCGGAGCAACCAACTACTCAAACAATCCGTCCTATCCTTGATGAGGTCCTATCTACCTTTAAGACTAAAGACGTTGACCTAGTTAGCGTTACCTATACTGATTACAAATCTAGTATTGTGCAGGAAGTAACTACGGAACAAGTTTTACCGGCTGCAGTCGTAATAGATGATGTTAAGGAATCCATTAGTGACGCTGTCTTTGAGCCATCTCCTAAGAAAGTTCTCGAGTCAGTCACTGAAAGATTAATTGAATCCCAAATTGCTCAGGCCTTCATGGAGTCTAGTGCTAGTGAGCAGTCTATGCGCATGATGGCTATGAAGAGCGCAACCGATAATGCCAGTGACCTAATTGACGACCTTACCCTTGCCTTTAATACAGCCCGCCAAGCAGCAATTACCCAAGAGCTGGCTGAAATTACTGGTGGTGCGGAGGCCATACAATGATAAGAAAACGTCGTTTCGTAGATATGAAACATGAATTACAGATAACCACCCCACCCACTAAACAAGCAATCAAGGAGAGAACATAATGGCAGTAGCAACAAAAAAAGGAAACGGAACAATATCCCAAGTCGTGGGTGTGGTTGTTGACGTTGAATTTCAACAAGGTCAACTTCCAGCAATTTATAATGCACTTCAAACAGAAATAGACGGCAGAAAGCTTGTCTTTGAAGTCGCACAGCACTTAAGCGAAACAAGTGTTCGTGCGATTGCACTAGCTAGTACAGATGGACTTACTCGCGGTGCAGTCGTTACAGATACTGGTGCACCGATTAGCGTTCCTATTGGTAAAGAAACAATGGGACGTATGTTTAATGTAATTGGTGAGCCAATTGACGGAAAGAAAGGTGATTTCAAGAAACGTTCCCCTATTCACCGTGCTCCACCAACTCTAGCTGAGCAATCTGGCGTTACTGAAATACTTGAAACAGGAATTAAGGTTATTGACCTTATTTGTCCTATTACTAAGGGTGGTAAAGTTGGACTATTCGGTGGTGCTGGTGTTGGTAAGACCGTGCTTATTACTGAGCTTATTAACAACATCGCTAAAGAACATGGTGGAACTAGTGTATTTGCGGGTGTCGGTGAACGTACTCGTGAAGGAAACGACCTTTACTATGAAATGGAAGAGTCTGGAGTTCTAGACAAGACCAGCCTAGTGTTCGGTCAGATGAATGAACCACCAGGAGCTCGTTTGCGTGTTGGTCTATCAGGACTAACAATTGCAGAAGGTTTCCGTGACGAAGGTAAAGACGTACTCTTCTTCGTTGATAACATTTTCCGTTTCACTCAAGCTGGCGCTGAAGTATCTGCCCTTCTTGGACGTATGCCATCTGCTGCTGGATACCAGCCCAACTTGGCTCAAGAAATGGGTGGCTTACAGGAACGTATTACTAGTACTAAGACTGGATCAATTACTTCCGTACAAGCAGTCTACGTGCCAGCTGACGACCTTACTGACCCAGCTCCAGCGACAACCTTTGCGCACCTTGATAGTACAATCGTATTGAACCGTGCCTTAACTGAGCTTGGTCTCTACCCTGCTGTAGATCCACTTGATTCAAGTAGTACTATTCTAGATCCAGAAATTGTTGGTGAAGAACATTACCTAGTTGCTCGTGAAATTCAGCGAATCCTACAGCGCTATAAGGACCTCCAGGATATTATTGCAATTCTTGGTATGGAAGAACTTAGCGACGAAGACAAGCAGACTGTATCACGCGCTCGACGTATCCAAAGATTCCTAACACAGCCTTTCCACGTTGCTGAAGTATTTAGTGGTATCCCAGGAACTTATGTATCTCTAAAAGATACGATTGCTGGATTCCGTGAAATTCTAGATGGCAAGCATGATGATAAGTCAGAGAGTGCCTTCTACATGAAGGGTAAAATCAGCGAGGTTAAATAATGATAAGATTTGATCTAGTGACATTGAGCGGAACTAAAGTTAGTGATAACGTCTTTGAGGTCGTACTACCGACTCCTGACGGCTCTATAGCTGTGTTCTTGAATCATATGCCACTAATCAGTCTAGCCAGCCCTGGAGTTATCTCAGTAAGGCGTAAAGCGGGTGATCCGGACACCCGAATGGAACACTATGCTACAAACGGTGGTGTCATTGAAATATCTCACAACATTGTGCGGGTACTTGTAGATGAAGCAGATAGCGAAAGTGAAATTAATGAGCAAGAAACAAAGAAAGCTCATGATGCTGCTAAACATCTGCGTGGCCAAGCAAAAGATGACGTCTCTTTAGAACATGCTCAATCTTTAGTAGATCGCCAAGCAATACGACTCCGCGTTTCTGAACTACGTCGCCGTAAACGATCCTAAACCTAGTTTTCGCCAGGTAGCTCTTGTAAGAGTGCTTCACCGACCCATTCAACTGTGCTGGTAATTCCGGCTATAACCCCGGCAGCAATACATGCTTTAAGCTCATGGTCCGTAAGATGAAAATTATGTCCAGAATTGTCTTGATCTAGAAGAGGGATTCGATCGTTGTATATAAAAGTCGTAAGTCGACGTTCACTTTCATGAACTTTTGGTCGTAAATCACGTAAGTAGGCATTAATCATCATTCGAGAACCTTCATTATGAACAATCAATAATTTATCGTACGGTAGTGAATCAATTATTTTCTCGTATTTAGACGGTTCTGTCATAAGTTTGTAACTCCGTATAAATTATATCATAATCCTGTTGACCTTCCCTATTCCTAAGAGTATACTTTTTTAGTATTTTCAAAAATTTAAATGAAGCATCATCGGGAGCTGAATGGAAAAAAAAGAGTTATCAATGAGTCATGATATTAAAAAAGGAGAGGATATTATAGTGCAGAATATTGAAGTAAATTGTATTGCTGAAGAAGGATTAGGCTTTGGAGAAGGCACAATATCATCTGCCGAAGTTGATACAGACGTACTTAAAGATGTTTTAGCCGCTATAGATTCAGAAGAAATTCTTGTTAAAATTGACGAAGATAAAGAAGGACGACAAGTCGATGACGATGGCTGCGGTGATGGCCGCGAAGTAGCTAGTATCTATGAAGGCACTAAAGTTCGAGAGCGATCCTTGCATCGTGCAAAGATATTTGGCGGCGGAGCAACAATGGCAGTAGCAGCGCTTGTTGGCCAGGGTAAAAGTAAAGACAATGATCTCCAAGATTTATTCTCAACAGCAATTGGTGATCTTGCGAAGCATGACCTACCATTCGGTGCACACACAGATGATCATGCTTCAGGTGACAACTGTGGCTGTGGGGCAATTGATAAAGCGCCACGCATTATTGAAAACGTTGGAGTTTTTGAAGACAAGATTAAGGGTGCCGCTGCACTAATTCTTGGTGATGATGAAGGTGTTCAGGAAGTTATTGATAACTTTAAGAGTTACCATCAGAATCATCATGAGGATGCCTACAAGGGCTCTGGAGTTATGGAAGAAATTATCGAAGACGGTAAAATAGTCAAAGAACTCACTGGAGCTCATCAAGAAGTTGCGATAGTACTAAATACTGTCCCTGGCTATACAGTAAACCAGCAACACATCCGAAGTATTAGTAGTGAACAGGCACAGGTTTTTGGAGTTGATGTACCTCGACTAGCTACAGTAGCAGAACGTCTCTATCCGGAAAGCGAAGATGAACAAAAACAAGCTCTAATAAGCATGGTAGTCTATACCCTTGCGACAGCAGGAACACTTACTAAGGGCGACCTCCCTGTATTTGTTGTCTCTGCCGCGGCCTAATTACTGCTGACTACTGTTGCATATTTCTATAACCAGTAGTATTGTTTTAGATATAAACAAAATAAGGAGAATATAAATGTTAGATAAACAAAAAGTAACTATTGCCATTGCTGAAGCTTTTGGTGTTATGATCCTGGTGACTGCAGTATATGCCATGGTCGCACGAACATCATTCCCGCTATTTGCAGCAATTGCAGCAGGTCTAACTGTAGGTGGTCTTGTTCTCTCAATTGGCCCAAAAACTGGTGCACACGTTAACCCTGCGATCACTTTAGGTCTTTGGTCAATTAAAAAGATAAGCACTGCAAGAGCTGTTATGTATGTAGTCGCTCAGGTCCTTGGCGGTGTTGCAGCACTATACCTAATTAAGTATCTTGTAGGACAACCTATTGAAAATATTGCCGGTAAGTTCGAATGGAAAGTACTACTGTCAGAAGCGATTGGTGCTCTTGTCTTCGGCTTCGGTGTCGCAAATGCAGTGTATCGTAAATTTGAAGGTGGAAAGCTAGCGTTTGCTGTCGGTGGATCACTTACTGTCGGTATCGTAGTTGCCTCTCTAGCATCTAACGCTATTCTAAACCCTGCAGTTGCAATTGGACTTAACTCATTCAACTGGGCATACGCAGCTGGTCCTGTGATTGGATCAATACTTGGAATGAACATGTACATGTTACTATTCACTGACATAGCTGTACCTAAGTCTAAGGCTAAGAAAACAAAAAAATAATTAATAATAACAATTATTGTTTGTGCCCCCTGGTCTTCCAGGGGGTTTTTTGTTTTACGAACTTAGAAGATCGGCTTGGAAATCGCAGACACCAGCGTAGTCTTGGCTATATCCAGTTGTATCTGGAAAAGATAGATTCATAATACTCTTCCACATGGCCGATATGATCTTTTCCATATAATCTATTTCAGTATCTGTTGGAATATACTCACGAATTAGTTCTTTGGCGCTGGATGCTTCAACATACCACATTTGACCTCTAATGTCTGCGGACTTAAAGCGGGGACTGTGTTTCACGAGAAGTGCATAGAAGATAAGCTGAGTGCGATGTCTCCAGGCTTTAAGCTGTTTCGCTTTATCGTTAGTGGTAAAGCTATTTAGAGGTAGACCAGTTTTGTAATCAACAATTGTAAGATGATCTTTAGATATATCGATACGGTCGATTGTTCCTTTCAGGCGGGCCGGCCCTATGGCTATGTCATGCATTTTTTGTTCAGGAATTCCACCCTTCCCTATCCAAAACGTTTCACTAGTTAATAGCTTATCGAGTAATAACCTTCCATGCTCAAGATATCGTTGTTCGTCGGTTGGCGATAGCTGCTGATCTATTAAAGCTTTTTCGTAGGCTGCAAATACTTTCTTTGATGAAAGCGAATCAGTATTGGTAGCAATTTGAGCATACTCAAGGGCTGAGTGTATCGCAGTTCCGAAGGCCATACTAGTTGTTGTTACAGTAGGCAATCTTAGTAGGTGCCTTTCGAAGAATCTTTCTGGACCACCATTGCTGACGTCTAGGAAATCAAGAACTGCAGTAGCGCTAATTGCGTAGGATTCAAGAGCATCTCTTAGTATTCGCTTTTCATCCGTATCATTAAGGTGTGGCCAGGTAAGGTTTTCTTCGAGCACTGAAATTGCCGGCTCTAGATCATCCCGCTCATGAACTTTAAGAGATAGGGCTTCATGAATAAGTGGCGATACTAGTTCATCTGCTCCGTTAATATCTTCCCTAAAGCTTGCAGCAATTACATTACGTTTGGCTCGAGTTGCTGCAACGTACATCAGACGGACATAGTCATCTCCATCATCGCCTTCTGGTTTAAGTGGCACGTTAATTGGTGCTTTACGACCTTTGTTTTTTGGTCGCCACTTTTTATCAATAGCATCAACAATATAGACTGATTCAAACTCAAGACCTTTTGATTTATGAACTGTCATTAGCTGTACGGCATTATCTCCACTCACAAAATTAGATTCATCGGCAACAACTTCGTTCGTGTCTATTAGTAGCTGAATGAAAGTTACAAAATCTTTAAGCGTGCCGCTGGATGTTCGCGAAAACTCGTGTACCATTCCAAGAAGTTTACGGAGTGCTGAGAGGCCTTGCATGTAATCACTGTCCTTTGACTCGCTATGCATGAAGTATGCCTTTACGGGGCTAGTGTATTGTTCGCTAGATGCAAGTCCAATGACGTGCTCAGTAGTTACGAGCAGTGATTCATTCATGGACAAGGAGGATAACCAAAGGAGCCAGTTAGCAATTTCTTTTAGTTCAGGACTCGAAGATTTTAGCATGCCATCTAGCCAGCTTGCTCCACGCTGGTTAGCAACTGCAAGATCCCATAGTACCTTGGGTTCAAGGTTCCACATTGGTGCCCGAAGTGTTTTAGATAGTAACGCTGTAACCTTGCGCGATTCACCTTCTTGAATTGCTACGATTAGTGAAGTAATTGCGTGAATTTGTATTATTACCGGACTATCTAAAATATTATTCTGTCTTTCGTACTGAATCGGAATATTAAGACTTAATAAAATACTTGAGAGTCTTTCTAGGCTACTATGTCCTCTAGCTAGGATAGCTATGTCATGAACACCCGATCGATATTCTTGGGCAACAAGTCGAGCGACCCCACTTAGTTCATGCTCTTGCGTCGGATAACTGTGGTGTACTAGTGTACTTTTTGTGAGGGGCGGATTAAGGGCTTTGAGATTTTTGCTCATTGTCTTATCTCTAAGCACAAGACGGTCGTTGGCTAGTGTAATAACTTTGCTCGCAGCATCAAGCACGTCTTGGCTAGAGCGGTAGTTGTCTTCAAGTACGATACGTTTAGTGGTTGGATAACTTGTTTCAAAGGACATCATGTTGTTTAGTTCGGCACCGTTGAACTTGTAGATAGATTGGTCATCATCACCAACTGCCATAAGGTTTGGACTACCCTCATTGGCATGGTGATCAGATATTAGGTGTGCCAGCTGTAGCTGAGCCGCATTAGAATCCTGAAACTCATCGATTAGTACATATTGAAACTGCTCTTGAACATCAGCCCGCATCGAAGCATGATTTTGTAACTGTGTAATAACTTCTACGATCATGTCCGAATAATCATAGTGCCCACGCTCATGCAGTGCCGTCCGGTAGCTTGAGTAAACGTCAACGAGTGCCAGCCACCAAGCATTGCGATCACGCTCTTTGTGCATGGCTTTTACTTTTTCAACATTTTGGATAAAGCGCTTTTTCCATTCGCCGGTATTCGTAGACTTGTTGGTGCCTTCATCCTGCGATATAGCAAAATCAAGACTCTCTTTCATGAAGAGTCCTAGATCTTTAAGTGGTAGCATCTTCCCGCTGACACCCTGATTAGGTAATGCATGTACAGCATCTCGAATTTCTGGCAGCCGTTTGGCACTAAGTGGTTTCGATAGAATTGAAACTAAATCATCTTCAATGAGATCAATATAGCGTATATTGGCTTCAATTATAGCTTGTAGTTTGTCGGGTGTTAATCCAGCCTCTTTGACATGTTTTAGCGCCTCTTTAACATCTCTGCCGGCAGTGAATGTTCCGGCGAACTTAAGAGCCAGTGGATTATCTAGGGGCAATGCGCTAAGAATTGATTGAATTATCTCGATTTGAACAGCGTCTGGAGCAGTTGATAACTTTGCCCCATTCCAAAAGTAGTCTGGATGAGTGTTCATGAGTTCAGTTGCAAAACTATGGAAGGTTTTGACCATGACGTCGCGGGCCTCACCACCAGTAAGTCGTATTAAACGGTCCTTCATATTAACAGCTGCTTTGTTGGTGAAAGTTAAACAAAGAATACTGTTAGGGCTGGTATCGGTTTTTCTAAGTATATTAGCTACTCTCATGCTGAGCAGCTGTGTTTTACCAGTTCCCGGGCCAGCAATAACCAGAACGGGACCGTCTATAGTATCGACAGCTTCACGTTGGCGCTCGTTTAGTTCGGCGTAGAATTGTTCGTAAGTCCCCATATTAATTATTAGTGTAGCGAGTCATCCTTAGTCAGACAAATAGTAATTGCAAAATACTATAGATAGTAATATTCTTAAGTTATAAAAAGTTATTATAAGGAGAATATAAATGGGCCCTTTAAAAACATTAGAAGATAAGCTGGTACCAGCATTTACTAAGAATGCTCCTGTACAATTGCCTGAAAACGTTAAAAAGTTTATCGTAAAATACTTACCAATCGTTAACCTAGTACTTGGTGTCCTCTCGCTGATTGCAACGCTTAGCTTGTGGAGTTGGGCAAATACTACCACTCGTATAATTGATAATGTAAACACTGTCTCAGCAATCTACGGCGGTAAGGAAACTATTCCTAACAGGCTTTCAATGCTCATCTGGGTAAGCTTAATTGTTTCAGCAGCCACAGCTGTGCTTTACATCGCAGCGTATCCGGGTACAAAAGCAAAGAAAAAGAGCGGTTGGAACCTACTTTTTTACGCAGCACTACTTAATCTAGCCTATGGCGTTGTAAATGCATTTACTGACTATGGAAGTGTCATGAGCCTTGTTGGGACACTAATCGGTACAATTATTGGTCTATTCTTCTTGTTCCAAATTCGATCCTACTACACTGGCTCAGGTGAAAAATCATCTGTTAAAAAAACTAAAAGTAAAAAATAGATACCCACAACTAAAAACTAAATTGTCTTCGAGTGATTGGATAAGCTAGAGTATATTTTTTTTCTAATATTGCCTAGCTATAGTTTTTATGATATAATATTACGTATTAAATGAGTGTGCAGCGTTTATTTTAAACGACTAATTAAGTAAATATATGTCTAATTTCTATAACAAATCTCCAGATGGAGAAAACACTCCAAACAATTTCCAGGATATGGATCTGGGTACTCCTGTGTCCCTTGAGTCTAAGATCCGTTTTTCTGGTTATGTAGATCAGCTATTAGGCCCGATTGAATTTGGCGAGCTTGAAATAAGTATAGATGGATCAGACGGTTTTGAATGTGTCTTGGACGATTTTCGAGAAGTATCTATAAGAACAAAAGAAAGTTTCGATAGTCGTGGAGATAGACAAGGCCGAGATTATTGTGTTTCAATTGGCGAAGTAATAATTGGCATCAACGAAATCTCAATGTATCTCGATAAACTCTACGTTCTAGATCCATGGGGTACATTTACCGTTACGGTTCAATGTGATCAGCTTTTCGATGGAGAAATGTCGGAAGAAGAGATCGCTGAAGCATTGCCCAATCCTATTGAACTAACGCGCGACGAAGCGAGGGTAATTAACCGCTATGAAAACGTTACTGAGGGCGAAGCTCAGGAGCTCTTAGAGCTAATCGCTAGTATACCGAACTATTAATCAGTGTTGTAATATCATCTATTTGCCAATCACGCTATTGCTTCTTGTGATACAGTATAAGCATTATGGGTAACAACAGAGAAATTCAAAATTTAACAAAGGTAGATACGACTAAAGTCGGATACAGTGACCTGCGTCTTTGGCCATGTTATCTGATTCTTACTTCCCTAATTATTTTACTAGCTCCGTTCATGGGCCTAGCCGCAACATTCTTAGTTGTCTGTGTACCGGCATATATGATTGCTAGCTTTGCAGCCAAGCAAGAGCGCAAAGACATAGATAAATACTATGCTGAATGGGATGAAATTAGGGACTTATTTACTGAAATTGCCAAGCGTGACCAAGCTTTGGAATCATATAGAATAATGCCAATGGTAGACCTACGGAGTATCAATAAAACACCAAAAGAAACTTCAGCAAAGCCTGCACGTATTCCAAAAACACAGTCTCTTAGTTACACCGTCTAGTTACTGATCACACCAAGTGCGAACCCGAACAATAGCGAAAATATAATAAGCCCGATTACAATATCTAGCCCAATTTGTTTTATTTCTCTCTCAACCTTCTCAACTTTTGTTTCTTTCATCTGATCTCCTTATAGGGTAATAGTAACAGCACTTTTAATATATTCATCGTCTGAAATATCGCGCAAGATAAAATCAGCAACGTCAGCTCTTGAAACGTAAGGGTTCATACCAAAGGATACTTGTTTGCCAGCTTTGTATCTTCCTGTCATCTGACCGTTAGTGAGACGGATTGGCCGGATGATAGTCCAATCTAAATTAGATGCGCTAACAATGTCTTCCATACGATTCTTATCTTTAGCAACAGGGCCTAAAATTAATTTATGAATAAGTTTATATAGAAATGGTAGTGACTTCCATGATTCTTTGGCTCCGAATGCTGACTGAGTTATAAGTCGTTTTATCTTTAGATCTTTCATGGCCTTCACTATTGTATCGTTGCCCTCAGACACGATTGGTTTACTATTGCCTATCTTTACCCCTAGTACACTGATAACGGCGTCACAGCCCTCTACAGCATGTTTTACGTATGCAAGATCTAACACATCTCCTTGCATGAATTGTAACTTTGGATCTGAGCTTTTAATGTTGCTGTCAGAAAGATCGCACGCAACTACTGATATTCCTTGCTGAAGGGCTTGGTCGACAACTTGTTTACCTGTTTTTCCATTAGCACCAAAGACGCATATTTTCATAGCTTAATAATAGCATTTAATCTCAAAGTTAATATCCTATTAGATGCTGTATTATTACTTATATGAAACTATTTAGATATCGTAAGCCATCTATCCGGACCTTAAGTGGGTACACACGGGTTAAGCGTCAGGCAAAGCGCTCAATCGGCTTAAGCCAATTTCAGGCAGTTACCCGACCTACGCGCATCAAGCAGAAGTTAAAATATGAGGCAGGCCTATACCATAATCCTGTACGAGTAATATGTAATACGTCCAAAAAAATATTCCCTTCTTTCTCATAGCTTATGTGATCTGTAAGTGTTTAATACCGGATAAGGTGTATAATTGCCCATAGAATTATCTAACACCTATTGGAGAATATTGGCATGGCTACATTAACTCAAACAAACAAGTGTCTTGAAGCGCTAAAATTATATAAGAAAAAATATATCAAAAAACAGTTTAGTGACTTAGATGAATCTGCTACGCGAATAATGATTAATTCATTTTTGACAGAAGTTTTAGGATACAAAGAGCTTGATGACATAAAGACTGAGTACAATATACGGGGAGAATACGCAGATTACGTAATCCAGCTAAAACGAAAAAAGCAATTTGTAATTGAAGTCAAGTCAATCGAATTAGACTTAAATGAGAGGCATTTGCGTCAGAGTTTGGCGTATGCAACAAATGAAGGTATTGACTGGATCATCCTTACGAATGGTAAATCTTTTCAATTTTATAGGGTAATGTTTGAGAAACCAATCAGAACTGAAAAAGTGATCACAATTGAATTTACAGATGCTAGCCCTAAAATGATGAAAGATTTTGCAGAAATACTAGTATTGTTTACCAAAAAATCTGTCATGAAAGATGCTCATGAACTTTATTGGCAAAGGTCAATTGCACTTTCGCCAAATAATATGGCAAAGTTATTGTACTGTGAAGATGTAACGAAGATCCTTAAACGAGAACTCAAAAAAACTACTAGTATTTATTTTGAGCCAGAAATAATCAAAAGTGCTCTACTGAGTTGCATCAATTCAAATATAAGTACTGATACTCTTAGATACAAGTCCACCAAGAATAATAAGACTCAATAAAAGTTGATCAAAATATAATGCGTTTGGCTTTAGATGATTTCATAAACACGTAAGATGATGATTAGTTTACATTTAAGCAAATAAGTGTTAATATAATACACAAATAGTCGAGATTTAAGTAAGGATCTATTTGTGCAAGAAATTAATTTATATCATCTGTTAAAATTTTACGCCAAGAATTGGTTTGTAATAGTAATTGCTACAGTCATTGGGCTGTCAGCTGGAGTTATATATAACAACTTCATTCAGGTACCAATGTATAAGAGTACTGCAACACTTCTTGTTATTAATACAGATGTAAAAGATGCGGCTAGTACAGCTACCCTTATCAATAACTATAGTGAAATTATTAAGTCTCGTAGAGTTCTAGAAAATGTTATTACTTCTAATAACATTAATCTAAGCTACGAATCACTTGCCGGTTCTGTAGATACAACTACAAGTAAAGATACACAAGTTATTAAGCTTAATGTAACTACTAAGAGTCCTCAAGATAGTGAAAAAGTAACTAACGGTATCATCAGTACTTTTAAAACTGAAATTAAGAATCTCTACAACAAAGAAAACATTAAGATTGTAGACACAGCAAGCTATAGCTCTACTCCGTATAACGTACGCACTGGATTACAACTTATTCTTGCAAGCATGGTTGGATTCATGGGTTCTATCATAGGTCTATTCTTCCTTTACGATTACCGCTTAAACAACCCTAAACCAAAGAAGACTGCAAAGAAAAAGACAGTAAAAAAAGCTACTCCAGTCAAGAAAACTACAAAGAAAGCTGCACCTGCAAAGAAAAAGACAGTTAAGGCAGCAGCACCACAAGTTGTAGCTACAACTCGTGCAGCAAATAACATTGCTGACAAGAAATGGGTTACAGGCCGTACTTTCGTAGACAAGAAGGCTAAGAAGACTAATTCATTTGGCAGCTACATATCTAAGCGTGCTAAATCGATTCTTCCTACCCAAGAAAAAGATAAAAAGAACACTAGGTAGATAAAGTGTATAAGCGTTATGTCAAAAGACCACTTGATATAACGCTCGCAGTAGCAGTCATAGTGCTTACGCTACCGCTTACACTGTTCACTGCCCTTCTGATCAAGTTATCAAGCAAAGGCCCAGTACTGTTTCGACAAGAACGCACCGGGATTAGAGGCGTGAACTTTAAGATCTATAAGTTTCGTACAATGACACACAATAACGATGTACGAGATATTACTAAAGGTAATCAACTGACTACAGTCGGTAAGTATGTTCGCGCACTGTCAGTGGATGAGATTCCGCAGCTTATCAATATCGTAAAGGGTGAGATGTCATTCATAGGACCACGTCCCTGGATACCTGAATACTATGAGTTTATGACTAAAGAACAACGCCACCGCGTTGATGTACTTCCTGGTATGACTGGCCTAGCTCAGGTACATGGCAGAAATAGCCTTTCAATTTATAAAAAGATTGATTACGATCTTGGATACGTTAACCGTATCTCGCCTCGTGAAGATGCAAAGATAGTATTCTTAACGTTCAAAGCAATTGTAGCTAAAGGTAGTCGTGAGATTGAGAAGCACGGTATCCATACTGAACTAAGTCTCCTGAAGGATCAGCGAGGATAATAGGATGGCAAAAGAAAGCAAACAACCTCTTGTTAGTATTGTCGTGCCTGTATATAACGCAGCTCGCTTCATGGATGATACTATCCAGACTGTACAAAACCAGACATATCAAAACTGGGAACTGCTTCTAGTCGACGATTGTTCGTCCGACGATAGTGTACTAATTATTCAGAAGTATCTGAAAAAAGATAAACGCATCAAGTTTTTCATGTTGTCTGAAAATTCAGGTGCGGCGATTGCACGCAATACTGGGATCGATAATGCAAAAGGCCGCTACCTAGCATTTCTAGATGCAGATGATCTATGGGTTAAGAATAAGCTAGAACTTCAGGTTGCATTCATGCAAGAAAAAAATGCAGCCTTCTCTTTTACTGGATATGAGTTTGCAGACGAAAATGGTAAACCAAATGGCAAGAAGGTCCACGTGCCAGAAACAATTACGTATAAACAAGCACTAAAGAATACTACGATCTGGACCTCTACTGTCATGCTAGATACTCATATATTAGAGAAGGACACAATTCACATGCCTTTAATCAAGAGAGGTCAGGACACTGCAACTTGGTGGAAGATTCTCAAGACAATTGATAATGCTAATGGTCTGAATGAGATATTTTCGTATTATCGTCGTACAGCAGAATCGTTGTCTGCTAATAAACTTACAGCGTTAAAGAGAACTTGGAATTTATATAGAGATATCGAGAAATTAAGATTCATATCTTCTACTTACAATTTTTCATGGTACTTAGTTAATGCCATATTAAGGAGGGCGTAAAATGTCCAAAACAAATAACAAAAAATTAAATATAGTACATGTTGGTAATATTCGTGATCAAAAATTTAATGGAGTTTGTGTTGTTGTGCCAAAGCACCTAGAGGGCCAATCAAAGTATGCAAATGTTGCTCTTTTAAACATAAATGAATATATCCCGTCTGAGTCGAAGGAAAAATATCCTGTGTATACAATTCAAAGGTTTGGTACTAATGTGTCAAAATTACCCGAACCACATAATAGCCCAAGTCTTGTAGTTTTTCACGAAGTATACTGGCCGGTATTTATAACAATAAGCAAACAACTAAAAAAAAGGGGGATCCCATATATTATAGTCCCGCATTCATCTCTTACTGATGTAGCCCAATATTCTAAAAAACACAAAAAGCAAGTTGCTAACATTTTGTTATTTAATAGATTCATTAAAGGCTCAGAAGCCATACATTATCTATCAGAATTCGAAAAAAAGAGCTCTGCTAAATGGAGCACTAGCTCGTTTGTTTCTAGCAACGGCATGGCTTTACCTAAAGAAGTAAAGTCAAACTTCAATAATGATGATCTAAAATTAGTATATGTTGGCAGGCTTGATATTAATCAAAAAGGACTAGATAGATTAATAGAAGTGGCTCGTATTATAAAAAACAAAACGAACGACTGTAACATCACATTTTCAATATCAGGCACAGACTTTGATAATAATAAATCTATAATCCAAGAATCAATACGTAAGTATGAACTAGATAAAATAGTTAAGCTTCAAGAAGCGGTTTTTGGTAACGACAAAATACAATTACTCCTTAAACATGACTGTTTTGTTCAGTTGTCGCGCAGTGAAGGTCAGCCAATGGGCATGCTAGAAGCTATGAGTTTTGGTATACCTACAATTGCTACAGAAGGAACTTCAATGAAAGAAGCTATATCAAAAAGCAAATTGGGTTTTGCGGTATCAGATGATCCAGTAGTCATAGCAAAAGTTATTCTCGACCTAAGTATAAATAAAAATGTACTTAAAAAGATGTCAGAAAATTCCAGATTGTATATCAGCAAACACCATAACTGGGATTATATAAGCAAAAGAACTACTGATGAGTACAGAAGGTGCCTAAAGGTCTAATACTATGGTTATATATTATGTAACTATTTTGGTAATATCTGCACTGCTGATTTCTACTAAAAAGTATAGAAAACTTAATGTTACGGCTCTTTTTATCTCGTTTATAATACTATGGTTAATTGCTAGCCTGCGTGGGCTAACCGTTGGGGCAGACACAGTTCCTTATTATCAGTTTTTTAGACTGCTTCAAGAAGAAGGTATTAAAACTCTCAATGGCGTTAGTATTGTCAACTTGTTTAGTGTCAATGGTTTTGAGAATGGGTTTACCTTCTACACTTATTCGATAGGTAGTTTATTCTCGTCTTTCACAACATATTTTTTAATATCGTATGGGTTTGTTTACTATTCTTTTTATAGATTTATAAAAAAATATTCCTCAGACTATTTATTTAGTATGATAATTTTTATTTCATTATTCTTTTTTGGAACAATGAATACATTTAGGCAGTCACTCGCAATGGGTGTACTAGCCTGGGGCTTCGGTTATATATTAGAAAGAAAATTAATTAAATACATAGCACTGGTATTATTAGCTACGTTAATTCATCAATCTAGTCTACTCATGCTAGTACCATATTTTCTTTACGGCAAGAAAGTATCTAAACACAATATGACCGTTAGCGCACTAGCTACGATAACCTTACTTTTATTGATAAATAACATAATCTATGGGCTAGCCGGTTCAAACGCTA
Organism: uncultured Candidatus Saccharimonas sp.; assembly: GCA_943354005.1. GTDB lineage: Bacteria > Patescibacteriota > Saccharimonadia > Saccharimonadales > AWTP1-31 > CAJAXB01. Next base: position 48,452 of record CALRBE010000003.1, on the reverse strand, counting down.
GGTATTATTTCTACGTCGATAGATTGAATAGCTTTAGTATAGGTAGTGTAATTACATTTCTTATAATTTTAATGATTACTGTTTTACTCTTTACGATCTATCGCTTAAACAATATTACATACTTTGAAAAAGATAATATTCTTAAATCATTTTATATAAAAATTTTACTATTGAGTACAGTGTTTAGCGCTGTTGCAGTAAAGGTAAACTCAATAAGTAGAATATCGAATTTGTATTTAATGTATAGCGTAACCGGAATACCAGATTTCTTTAAGCACACCCCCAGGACTCCTTATATACGCAGCTTGAGATTAATAATTATGTTCGCGTTATTAATTATTTCTTTTGCGCAACTATACCTTAAACCCGAGTGGCTAGGAGTTTCCGAGTACACCCTTACTAGCATGAGTATAAAGTGGTAAAAATAGAAAGAGATGGAATGAAAGATAATTATTCAATTAATAAAGTTGTTATACTATGCAGTATTGATGCATTTGCAAATTCCGTAAAACCTAAGGAATTAGAAGCGTATTTCACCAGTAAGGGTATATATACTGAGCTAGTATCGACAAGGTATCTAAGCAGATTCTCGTCAAATGGTATTGGAATTGCATTTCCGGGTACTTCGCCACGTAAATTTATTTTGTACGTACTTGAAGTAGCAAGTTCGCTCTTCAATAGATTTACTGGAAACAAAATATCTCGCCATACTAATTCTATGTTTTTGATGAAAATTCTGTATTTAAGGGGTAAAATCGTACATGACTTGTTATGTATCAAAAGACCAGACATTATAATATGTGAAAATAACTCAGATATTGCATTTTTAGAACATAAACGCGTCGCGGATATACAGATTCTTGACCTACCTTCACCGCAAGCTGAAGAAAAATATTATGGAGGACTAATCACTAATAAAACTTACAGAAAGTATAAAAAATATGAAGTTAAAATGTATTCTCGCGCAGACCATATCTCGTTTCACTGGCATACTTATGCCGAATACGTAAAAGCTCACAAATATAATGGCGCTAACTTCATAGATATGTCATATGGCGTAAATCAGAAATCGTTCAAGGCAAAATATAATGCCGAGCCTAAAATTATATTTATGGGGCTTCTTAAGGGGAGCTGGGTAAATCTTAGTCTGTTGGGTGAACTATGCCGAAGTAATAAAAATATTGATGTTTTTGGTGGTCCTAAGCCTCCAATATCATACGGAATAAATTATAAAGGCTATGCTCCTACAAAAGATATCATGCAAGATTATCAGTTTGGGCTGATTACTATTAGTAAGGATCCGCTACGTAAAAACAGTTTTTCTTCAAAACAGCTAGAATACATGTCGTTTGGCTTACCTGTCATATCACCTAGTTGGCGACGCGATAAATTACTCGATGACGCTACTATATACTATGATGACGTTAATGACTTTGCTAAAAAGGTTGGTATATTTACAAAAAAGAATAGATGGGATGAAAAAAGTAATAAATCAATAATTCTTTCAAAACAACTAAGCTGGCAAAAAGCTTTTAGGTCGCTCGATGCTATATTGATTGATAAGAATACTGCATCTAGGAGAACCAAATAATCATGTTGAGTATCTATATTTATAAAATTAAGTACAAAGGTAAAATTTAGTGCGTACAAAAAATTCGATCCGCAATACCTTGATTGCATTTTTAATGAGCATTGCAACAATCTTTATTGGGCTTATTGCCCAAAGTGTCTTTATTGGCACTTTGGGTACTGAGTATCTAGGTATTAATGGATTGTTTACTAGTATTGTATCGATGCTTGCACTTGTTGAGCTGGGCCTCGGGTCAGCAATATATTTTCACTTATACAAACCTATTTCAGAAAAAGATACGGTGAAAGTTCAATCTATAGTTAATTTCTATAAAAAATGCTATAGGCTCATCGCCCTCGCCGTTTTCTCACTAGGTATATTAGTCATTCCTCTTCTAAGTTCAATTGTAGGTGAAACGAATATCGCTGAGAGTATATACATAATCTATCTTCTGTTTCTTCTAGACGTTTTTTTTTCGTACCTACTTACATATAAGAGAGCCGTACTCTACGTCGAACAGAATAACCACATAATTAGTACCGTACACCTTGGATACCTTATCTCTTTAAATGCATTACAAATATCAGCACTATTAATTACTGGTAACTTTTACCTATACCTCGTACTCAAGATTGCGATGAGATTAGCGGAGAATATAGTCCTAACAATAATTACAAACAAAAAATACCCATACTTAAAAGAAAAGGAAGTACTTGCGCTTGACTCAGCCACTAAGTCTGACATTTATAAAAAAGTGCGAGGGCTCTCTTATCACAAAGTAGCAGGCTATGTAGTTCTGGGTACGGATAATATTATTATCTCTTTATTTTTCGGTATCACTACAGTCGGTCTATACAGTAACTATCTCCTCGTAACAACTGCTATTATCATGCTAATAAACCAAGCATTTACCGCAGTGACAGCTAGTATAGGCAACTTGTTGGTTAGCGTTAAAGACGGTAAATCATTTGAAGTATACAAAAAGATCCGCTTTGGAAATTTCTGGATGGCTTGTTTCGCTACTACATCTCTACTAGTTATTATGAATAGCTTCATAACACTTTGGCTTGGTTCGCAGTTCTTGCTTCCAATTGGCGTATTGGTCGCCATTAGTTTAAATCTATACATGATGTTAATGCGCTCATCTGTAAATAGCTTCAAAGAGGCTGGGGGAATATTCCATGAAGATAGGTTCGTACCAGTGATTGAATCAATTGCTAACTTAATCTTTTCGATTGCGTTTTTAAAAGTATTTGGCCTAGCGGGGGTATTTTTGGGTACAGCTTGTAGTACACTTATCCTGCACTTGTATAGCTATCCTAAATTTGTTAACAAGCCATTATTTAAGATGAGTAATAAGCAGTATTATTATGATTTCTTTTCAAAGCTCGTGATCGTATTCTTCATATCTGCTGCGACATTTGCCCTATCTCGAACAGTGCCAATTAGCAACAATTTATACAAATTTATATTTAATACAGTCATCTGCATAGCATTACCTAATGCTCTACTTTATCTGATATATCGAAATAGTGAAGAGTTATCTTATTACCGGGAGCTTATACTCAAAACGACCCGTGTATTATCTAAGAAAGTATCATGAAAAATATAAACATATTACGATTAGTTAAAATTATCTCATTAGTAATATGGTTAGTAGCTATCTTTATATTTTCAAATCAGGTAGCTCAGGACTCTTCATCGTTAAGTAGGATATTTGTTGAGCCTATTGAAGCGTATGTACCTGCGTCGCAAGGAATTGCAACATTCCTTGTGCGTAAGTCTGCTCACATGTTTCTTTATTTCATATTAGGCATTATGGTATATAGCTTAAGTAGAGAATTTAAGCTTAGTGAACGTAGAAGAACACTCTATTCCCTGCTCTTTGTATTTTTATATGCTATTTCGGATGAATTTCACCAGAAGTTTGTAATTGGAAGAAGTAGTGAACTGCGGGATGTCTTTATTGATTCTATTGCAGGTTTACTCGGAATCTTCTTTTGTTATAGCTTGTATGCACTTATGCAACGCAGGCTTATGTCTAGACAAGTTTAGTTATCAGCGGGTAGATTATCTAATCGTTCTGTTAGGTGTTCTAAGAATACGATGCCCATGACGCCTAATGCATCTGCTAGTATATTGTCTAGCTTTGTCTTTCCTTCTGAAATATCTTGTTGTATCTCAAAAGCATCAATTACTGCATTATCTCCTAGTAATTCGAGATCTGTTCTATTGATAATATATGATTCAATCGCTTGGAGTGTAGCTACGTGAAGTAACTGATCTTTTAGGATATCTAGTGATTCTTTAACGGATTCTGTATTAACTACAGTCTCATCCATTTGTCTGTATGGGTTTTCTGGACTATTCATATTGTTTTGTTAAATCCCGTTAAGGCTTTATTTAATCTCGTCTATATTAAAGAAGTCACTAACTTGAGTAGTAACAATACTACGTACCTCATTAATACTATGACTGCCATTTTCTAGAATATAGTTTAGTGAGCTACCTGTTTCCTGTGCAGATACTGCAATGATGTTTGAACCATAGTTAACAGCATCTTCGTTTAGTAGAGCAACGGAAAGAGATCTTTTTGGTCCTGCAAGAGCTATACCGGCTATCTCTTGAAAGGCAGGACTGTGCTTATTAGACCTAAGTACAGTCTTGGCAACAATTCCATTAGCCCATTCAGGTTGAAGTGATACTGTATGGATAATACCAGCACTACCAACAAGTGTTTCATCTTCTGCAGAAGTAGCGACCTGTTCGCCTTTATTGAATATCTCTACAATAAGTCTTCCAAGAGTGCGCTCTATTTTAGGGTCGGTATGCGAAGTGAACTCGCCGGACATAGCATCCATGAATAGAGGATCGCCGTATATTTTTGAGTTAAGGATATTTTTCATATTCTATATACTATACAACAAGGTTGTTGTAAGGGCAATACTATTGGTGTTCCTAAATTATTATTTTATTTCTTTTATATATTCAACGGAATTAATTTTTTTTATTGCTATAAATGGAAATAGAATGGCAAATGTCCAAAAATACTTTGGAGTTTTATATTGCTTAATAAAGCCCATGAATATATATACAAAAAGCAAGAGTGATATAATTGCTATTGGATTAGCGAATAAGCTGCTACTTTGTGGTTGGATTGAAGTTATTGCAAGAACCAGTCCTAGAAGGATATTCTTTTGAGCAATTCGTGCGAATACAACTGAATTATAGATTGGAATTATTGCGGCCCAGCCGTGCATACGTGCTTTTTTGAAGAGTTGCCAGGTGTTATATGTATAACAAATAATGTATGTGAATAATAGGATAACAAAAGTAGACAGCAATACGATTAAGAGGACTTTTTGTCCTGTTTCGTAAGATTTATTATTTAATATAAAATCAAGCGTGAATATAGTATATACGTAAACATCAGACATGAATAAAGTATTACATATTCGAGTAATAGGCGCAATTTAGGTGTCTAAATTATCCAAAAGAGAATCTTTAATGGCCATGAAGACAGTATTTATTTTACCGTTACAGTCGAAGGAGAATGATATAACGATACCGTTAGCTGATTTACCTATTACAGCAATACTTGGGAAGTATTGAGCGTAATTACCCTTAGCGTAATTGTCGGTCACTGTTTTAGCTAGAGCAAAGTTCCAAGGGTCTGTTGAGCTAGAAATATAACTTGTTATATCACTGACCGCTTGAGTTGGGGTTCTATCTCCGACTCCACCTGAAGCAGCGATAATAACCTTTACTGTAGGGGCCATATAGCCTTCTAGGGCGGCAGTATTACGTGAAGTTATAGATTCCCTAATGTTAGTAAGAGTATCGGCGCTTGGAGCCTTCGGGGTGCATGTTACGGGAGTTGTTTTAGTTTCAGAGGTTTTGTTTTTTTCATCGAGTTGTTTCTGTAGATCGTCTTTAGTTTTTTGTAGGCTAGATATTTCAGCGTCTTTTTTCTTAGTTATATCTTTAGCTTTTGAGTCTTTCCAGAAGTAGACTATACCTGCTGAAAGCGCCATTAGTAATACAATGATAAGAATTAGGGATACCTTTTTCTTAGTTTGGTCAGCATCTTTTTTATTTGATTTAGGTTTTTGTCGTTGCTCTTGTTGATCTTTTAGCTCTTCTGGTTTTTCCATACGAGTGTTCCCTATAGTTATAATAGTTAACTATACGCCTTATTGCTTATGGTTCAAGGAAATAAAAATCAGGAGCCGCTTAGTTTTGGCTCATAGCAGCTTTGAAAGTAGTGGCTACCGGAAGTACAGAAGCTGCTGCCATAGTTCCCATTATTCTCATTCGTCCGTCCATTCTTAGAATAGATTGTATTATGTCGTCACCCTGTTGTAACTCTTCTTCACTGGCGTTTTGCTCGACTTTGGTTCTCAGCGCATTAATGTCTGGAAGTATATTTACTGTATAGTTTCGTACATCGAAGCCTATATCGTTATCTATTAGTTTAGGATATGCTACCGCTTGGATTAAGTTACCTTCATTAACAGTTCGCGCTATTAGATGTGCTGCAACTAAACTACCTTCTGCACGGATTGTAGATCTGACACAGTAATCTCGTATGCCAGGTAATCCCTCGCCAAGCTCAGGAACACTTTTCAGCATCCCCTGATGTAATGAATTGAAACTATCTTGAAGTGATCCAATGTAATTACCATAGATCTCACCAACAATCTCACCCGGAAGTTGATTATCTGTAAGGCCTACGTATTGTGTGCGTACTGCAGGTTTACCTGTAGAAGTGTTAGTCTCGATATATGATCCTACTACTGAAAGAATCTCACTTGGTTCTGGCGGAAAACCTTTATTTTCATCATTAATATATACGTCGCTGGGTTGTGCGAAGGTATAAGACGGAGTATTAAACATCTCACTGCATGCAGAAGCAAATGCATAGTTTTGCTTTGCTACTTGTTCAAATGTGGGGTGAATAATGGCCATATATATTAAGTCTCTAGTTAACGTATATATTATAACAATATATACTATATGTCAATCAATCATGATTACACTTTTTTGACTAAAGTTTAATTATTAGTAATTGTCTTTGCTTTTTTCCAGTACTTTACAATTTCATTGTTTCTAGCGAGGTCATTCCACGACTTATTGTCGTTCAATGCTAACTTTTCAATAGCTTGGCAACGGATTAGATATTTTCTTACGTTTTCTCTTAGTATATCTTCAGGATTAAAGTCATTGTTTTGGGCTAGAATAATACAATCTCGCATTCCTTTTTTAAATAACTCTTGTGCAGCCTTCTTAGTATCTTCAGGATTTTCAGATGCTACTACAGAAGCTTCTTCAATGAGTGTACCTATACCATTAATCATTGTTATAGCATCTAGATCTTTTGTATCATCTCGAGAGACTTTTTCAATTTGTGATTTTATAGTTTGCAGGTCTCTTATCCCTGCATGTCTTGCTAAGTTAATAATTGAAAACATTATATCTGCAATTTCGTCTCCAAAATGTTCCTTAGCATCCGGACCTTTTTCAAGATAGGCTTCTTTCGTCTCACGAATTTCATCTAAAGCTCTCGGTATGACATCTTGGAAACTGTCAAAATCAAACCCTACGTCTCTTGAAATATCTTGTGCTTCAAAAGCTGCGTAGACTGGATCTGCTTTATCAAGTTTCACGAGTAGTCGATCTGCAAAGTAATCATTTTTTGGGGTCATGTATTTTTCTCTTTAATAGTTTCGCATTCTTTTATCTTTTAATATTAAATCAAAGTAATATGATTACCAGTTCTTTGCATCGTATTCACGTTCACTGTAACTTCTATCTTGTTCATTTTCCTGTCTTTTTTTATTACTTTTTTGATTGTTTTCATCTAGTTTTTTTTGTTGTTCATCGGTCGGTGGTTTATTCTCTTCATCCTTTTGTTCGTCCGGTTTAACTTTTTGCTTTTCACCATTTCTATCTTGTTTAGCCTTGTCTGATTTTTCTTTACCTTCCTTAGCTGAGTTTTTCATTTTTTCTTCAGCTGATTTTTCTGATGTTGTGAATCCGCACTTAGTGTTCTTTACTATGGCTATAATCTCTTCATATCTATCTACGGCCTTATCATAATCCTTGTCTTCAACTGCTTTATCGGCCTGAGCTTCAATAGAAAGTATCAAGTTAAATGTAATCTGACATAGGAATTCTTTAGGTGCTGATTTTTGAGCTTCTCTATAATTTTTTTCAGCATTAGGATAGTCACCTTTTATGAATAGCGCATTGCCCTTATTAAAATATAACTTATATGTTTCTATTATATTGAGTATATTTAAGGGTAAAAGCCTTTGAATTGCCTGGCCCGGATTGTTTGCTTTTAATGATGAGATTGCACCACCTGTTAGTATAGAAAGTGACATTAGTTTAAGTGATATAACTGCAATGATTATAGTCGCCACGAAGAATCTTTTAAATAAAATATGGCGTTTCTTTAGCCTTAATTTATCGGGATTTAATTTTTCTAAATCGTAAGGTTTGTTATCATTCATGTTTTTTACCTGTCTTTATCTCAGAATATAATTTTAAAATTCGATTGGCTTCGAAGAGCAATAGAAGTCCTAAAGGCATGATTATTATCCAGTATAAATCAGTTGATCCGGCAACATCTTTAGCCTTTTTAGTTAGCTTGGCGGTATTTAGTGCTTTTACAAGTGATGCCGTATCTGTATTCTTTGAGCGTTGTTCATATTTTGCACCCAACTGAGTGGCAATATTTTTAAGATTTTTTTCATCAATTTTAGAAATCGCATCAGGAGGTGGATTTATTCTCTGGCCATAATCTACAATGTACTTAATCTCTTCGTCGGTTGAGAAATCATTGTATTCTTTCATTCTGCCGCCTGCGGCTGTACCGTATCCTAGAACAAGCCCTCCATCTATATAGTTTTTCAATGGTTCAAATGATTTAGGCTTAGAATTTACTGTTTGCTCACCGTCGCCAAAATATATAATAGTTCTTGATCTTTCAGGACTATTTTTTTCTGCTTCAATTAGCTGCTGCTTCACTAAGTCAATTGGAGCATCGATACTGCTTCCTTTTGCGTAAAAAGTAATTTCTTGATTCAGTGTTTTCGCTTGACTGTCAACGGCATTAGTATCTGTAGTATATGGTAAAGCTAAGTAACCCTTCGAAGTAAAATAAATAAGTGAGAATCTTGCACCTACAAGATTCTCTGTTATGTTTTCTATGTCTTTGGCTACGCCGCTTAATCGAGTCTTATTTCCGTCAAAATCTTCTGCAGCCATGGAGCTCGTAGTGTCGACCAAGTACGTTACATCTAGGTTAGTAATTCCTCCCTCGCTAATCCCTCCAGCTAAAGAAGGCCTAAAGCAAAGTACCAGTAATATAAATACCATGGCACATCTTATTAGCCATTTATTTCGATATATTTTTGGTTGACGTAAGGTAATTATAGCCATACCTATGCCAATTAACGAGAATAGTACCAGTAATATGATTGGATTTAGTATCGGTTTAAGTATCATATGCCTAGCCTCCATACGATGAATAGTAGAATTACAGTACTAAAAACAATAATTAAGATGATTAGCTGGGGTTTATCAGAGGTTACTAACACCGGACTGCCCTTAAACCGTGTTGCTTCCTGCTGAGATACTTTACTAATAATTCCTGGTATTGAGCCGGGACTTTCAAATTTATAATAGTCACCGTTTGTGCCAAGAACTACTTCTCGGAATTCTATTGAATTTTTATCTTTATAATCTCCGTCGTTCCTATCATCGGGGTTTAATCCGTAAACTCGTACATCATTCTTTTTTGCTAGTGCACCGGCCTGCTTTAAATCTACAATCTGAGCGCCATTTGCGTAGTTATCTGTAGCTAGAATTACTGAACGTGATCGCTTTGTGCCCAATTTATCGAAACGTAGGACACATGATGCAAGCCCATCTCCGATTAAAGATGAGCCTTCCCCTTCATTAGTTCCAGTGAATAGATCATAATTGGATTCACTATAATTTTCACTATTAAAAGCAGCTTTAGTTTTATTTAGTATATCAATAACATAGTTGTAATCATTAGTTAATGGGAACAGTGTTGCTGCCGTACTATCAAATATTACCATTCCAATACGTTCACCCTTAAATCCTTTTGCTAGTTCCGCAAAATTCTCTACGACTTTAGCATCTGTCTCTCTCATTGAACCCGAAACATCTAGGCACAGGATGATATCTCGATTAGTTAGATCCGGTCGTTCAATTGTTTTAACTGCTGGTCTTACGCTTAAAATAATTATCAGTAAAAATATAAATGCTAGAAACAAAGCCATTAATCTTATTAATAAAGTATACTTTTTAAGCGCTTTTTTATAGGATTCAAGTTCTGTCATGTATTTACTATTAGCAACAGGTTTTTTACTACCGGTACTTTTCTTGCGTTTTTTGTAGTATCTAAAATAAAGCAAAAATATAAAGAGCCAGACTATTAGCATCCATGGAGATCTTAAGACCATTGTTGTACCATTCCTTTAGCTAGCGCAACAGAGTTATTAGCATCCCCATTCTGTAGAGAATCGAACTCTAAAGGATAGTACTTAACAATTACGTCATAAAGCTTGACTAGATCAGCATTCTTAATCTCAGTAAGAGTAAGCTTATGGACGGATATACCCTTTACCTCGTAAACAAATAAACGAACAGTTGTGCTTAAGAGTAAATGTAATTGTCGCAAGTCTATTTCTTTATTTTGATATTGGAATTCAATTGTAGTAATAATTTTTAGGTACTTTTCACGAAGCGCATCAATTGAAACATGGACTTGAGTGATAACGGGCAGTGTGGCTAATGTACGGATCTTCTTTTTTCTAGTAGTCCAGAATATATACGTGTATAAAACAATTATAAGTAAAAGTAATACGGCACCAATAATAAACCAGATTATATTATATTGAACCGATGGTGATAGTAGGTCATTTTTTTGCATGGCGTTGTTTCTCTAAAAGTTTAAAAAGTCCTGTAATAACTTCTTTTTCACTAGAAATTACTATGCTATTAATTCCAATTCTTTGAAGACTCTTTTCGTTGCTAAGTTTTCGTTTATTGTAGGCCTCATCTAGCTCCTTGGCTAAAGATTTATTAGATCTTATAAAATGCGTCAGAACAACTGGTTCCTGAATATCGTATATGTCTGAATCTAAGTGGGATTGCTCAGTAGGTGATAGATCCTCGATGCTTACATAAAGTATTTCGTGTTGTGCTCTTAGCCTTTTTAATAAAGTAATTTGCTCGTCGTCAATTAGCTCTGTATCGCCAATCACTATAATAATCATTTTACGCCTAATATTTCGGGCAATATATTCAAAAACTCTAGGCGTATTGCTTTTTGGCCCATCATGCTTAGCCCGATTATTTATATACTGAAGCATTTGTTCTAGCTGCACATTACGTTCAGTCAATGGCATGTAGTGTACTCCATCTTGATCGCCAGCAACCAAAGCTACTAGATCACTGTGCTTTTGCGCTAAGTAGCCCATTACACCTGCTACCATAACAGAAATATCCATCTTATCTTCTAACGACGGCGAGACAGCTTTCATTGCTCTCCCGGTGTTTACTACGAGTAATATATTATGTTTTCGAATAGCAACATAACGTCTAATTAAGGTCTGTCCACTTCGCGCAGTAGCTTTCCAGTCTATATCCTTAACGTCATCTCCTAAGATATATTCACGTAAGTCATCAAAATCCATGCTACGACCTTTAAATACGGAACCGTACTCGCCCTCTAATAAGCCCCTTACTTTTTGATGAGCGTAGATTGTCATTTTACTTTTTACTTTTTTTAGTAGGCTAGCCAAGGTATTCCTTATGGGGTTTGAATCGCGCTGAATATGGCGTCAATAATTGTTTCTGGGTGTATCTGATCAGCAACTGCTTCAAAGTTTAGTTTGATTCTATGTCGCAGAACACTATATCTTAAAGCCTTAACATCTTCAGGAATGACGTAGCCTCTGTTATTTAGAAAAGCCAGGGCTCTAGACACTTGCATGAAGGCTAGGCTAGCACGTGGGCTTGATCCGAACTGCACATATTTGGCCTGATCAGCACTGATGTACTTTCCTGGTTCACGTGTCGCCCCTACAACTGCAACAATATATTTCTTGATAGATTCATCTAGATATACCTTCTCGGTACATTGCTGCATATATTTTACGTCCTCGAGGGTTACTGCAGTGAGCTTTTCTAGTGATTCTTGGGTTAGCATGCCGGACTCAAACCTATTTAATATCTCTAGTTCTTCGGCTGCATTAGGATAATCGATGATTTCTTTAAGTAGGAATCTATCCATTTGCGCTTCTGGAAGTATATATGTCCCCTCTTCTTCTATTGGGTTTTGTGTAGCTAATACTAAGAAAGGTGTAGGAAGCGGATGTTTAGTGCCGCCAATCGTTGTTTGCCTCTCTTGCATAGCTTCGAGCATAGCACTCTGTGTTTTTGCACTAGAACGGTTAATCTCATCTAGTAGTACGAAATTGGCATGCACTGGCCCTAACTGAGTTTTAAACGTTGCATTGGTGTAGTCGTATATTTGAGTTCCAATGATATCGCTTGGTAGTAGGTCGGGCGTACACTGTATTCTGTGGAAACTTCCCTGTACGACTGCCGCTAAAGTTGCCGCTGCAGTTGTCTTTGCCAGTCCAGGAACACTTTCAATCAGAACATGTCCACTTGTCAGTAAGCCAACAAGTAGGGAGATCTTTAGGTTCTCTTGACCGACAATTCTTTTCTTATATGAAGCTGTAATTGTATCTAAAATATTTTTACTTTTTGCAAGCTCTTCTGCGGTAAGGCCACTTTGGTATGTTTTTTGACCTGCACTACCTGGCTGGGTTACTGTCGCTGGAGTGGCTACTCCTGGGGCTACTGTTGTTGGTGGATTCTGTGTTGGTTGCAATTTAATCTCCTCATTGTATCTATTATTTACTTGTTGCTGGTTTCCAGAACTGTGAAATATTAACGGCTATATTATGCCTCTGTTCAGTCGTGTAACCGTCATTTTTTTCAAAATAATGGTCATCCTCGAACATTGAAGTCATAACGTCGAACATCTCAGTCTTGTTGGCAGTAAGCCTTAGATAATCGGCTGCATTAACGTCAATGTTTCCAGCAACGCCGATGATATCAATTGGTGTGTGAGGCTTCAATAATGTTCTTACCGCTCCAATTTGTAGTTGATTTCTAACGATATCTCCACACAAAATAACTAGCCTGCCATTAAGTATATTTGGATCTATTTTAGCGTAAGAGTTATCCAACCTGTTTATCTTACTAAATGCTTCTCTTTTCTTATCATCAACCATACCGTGATATTCTGACATTATGTCTTCCAGCTCAAATGAAGATAACTGAGGATTAACTGTATATTGACCCTCAGAATCTATTACTCCAATAATTCTATCATCTGAAGCTAGCTGTATATTTTCCGATATCAATGGAAAGATCCACCCCCGAAGCTCACTTGCAAGGGCAATCGATGTGCTTAAGGCGGATTCATTAAGACAAATAATTATAGGTTGGACGCTCCCAAGTGCACCAATTCTTAGGGCCATCTTTTTGCCCAAATCTGTTCTGTCAATGTAATACAATGCTTTTCCTCGCTTCACTATACTATGGACGTAAAACACCTAAAGCACAAGCGTATTAATAATTTAATACTAGGCATATTATTAGAGACTAAATGTTTTTGTAATCAAACTTTTAGTATGAATACTTTGGTATATTTTATTTATTAGAGACTAGTAAAACCTGCAATAACTAGAAATGTAGTAACAGCCAAAAGGATTATAACTGGGTTCTTATCGCGTGGAATATAGACTCCTGCTTTTTTATAATAAATATTTCCTGAAAATACCAGGTACCAGCAAAAAAAGAGTCCAAAGGGTACAAATAGTGCAATAAGTGCAAAGTATAACCACCTTCTATAGATTGGAGGCTCAACGCTCGGGTTCTGCTGCCCAGTTACTGGTGTATTCGGAGCAGCCTTTGGCTGTTCTATCTTAGTTGGCTGTTGTTGTTCATTGTTCATTGTAAAAACTCCTTAGATTCATACTATTTAATATTTATATTGGTTAGTATACCAATAGACTTATCTATGACATAAACATTAGCATATACTTAGGCTCCATAAATCTAAAATATTGACACACCCGAGGATAAATTAAGCGCCAGTATACTAATCTAGATTACTGACAGGTTATTAGTCGGCAGAATGCTGACTGCGTCTCCTGGGAAGCCAATCTTAGGCGATCTCGGGCTGAGTCAAAGCAGTATTGCTGTTGTTCTTGGGTTTGCAATTCTTGACAGAGACTAACTGTTTTTTCAAGTGAATCATTTGGGTAATATTGCGTGTAGCTCCCAATTGATCCTGCACAGATCATAGTGTAGCTTTCTGAAACTTTTTTGCAGTCTGGTATTCTCAAGATTGTTTTAGGCTCTCCCATTGCAATACTGTGAGAAGCTAACATATATTCCATAAATACTCCGCTGTAACAAGCATTACGCAAATCAACTGAAAAAAGACTATCGCATGATGTGAGGTACGAATTTAGCTGATCTTGCTCAGTAAATAGAATATGGCCAATTGCATGCGCGCAGTTTTTATTAAACCGCAAATCTGACAAAGTTTTTTCTGTACATTTTTTAGCTAGTTGTTCTTTGGTGTAATGGTGCTCAAGCCCCATGACAACGCCGTGCAAGCAGCCACCTTTAATAAAATCTGGATCTCCACATTTTTTTAGCGCTGAATCTAGCGAACCACTATTGTCTGATTCCCCAATCTCGTGACCAATTTTATGCACCTGATCTGAAAGACTTCGCTTGTCTGTAACTGATCCCGATGATGCTATAAGGCGAGCCATGCGGGCATCTACAATATCTACATTGTTTCTTCTGACAACATAGAACATTGCAATTAGTAATCCCACAAGGATGGCAGCTACGCCAAGAATCACGAGCATCTTTCTGCTATTTACTAACTTCATAGAGATTGGTAGCTATCCATAATCCCCTAACTTAAATAGATGACGCGAATGAAATAGCCAACGGCGACACTCAATGTATTCGCAATAATTGATACAGCGAAAGCTTTTTTAGTTTTTAGCTTTAGTACTTTTTTGAATATCAAAGCTTCAAAGATAATTACTCCTACTTCTCCAATAATAACGGTTGGCCAATACAAGCCAGCAAAACCAGCTCGACTGAGATAGTTAACGATTATAGTCAAAAGAATGATAAACGGTACATAGCTTGCGACGTTGACCAGAATAACGGTCATTACTTTACGTCTTGACATTGGCCTTATTAAGAACAATACGATAATTAATTCGATAATAAGTGTCAGTAACAGATTGACGTAGAACCAAGATTGTTTAAATATACCATATAGATCAAAGACGTTTCCTGAGACTCTACAGCGTGGATCATCGTTACGTTCGTATTGTGCTTTATAATCTTGCTCGCTATACAGTTCAGGATTACTCCTTTTTATCCGACAGAAACTATCTAGCGCTACTCCGGAGCCTCCACAATATGGATCCTGGCTCCGTGCTTCCTGTGCTTTACGATCTTCTTCAGTCGCAGCAGACGGATTACCCCTAATTATGCTACAGAAATTATCTTTCTCCCGTGCGTTATAACACTCCTGAGATGATTCATTAAAGTCGCACTCTTGAGGTGGTAAGTCAGCAAATGCTTTTGGCGCCCATATAACACCAATGCTAATTAGCATGATGATTGCTATGCCCACTTTTCTTTTCATACTCGTATTGTAGTACAAAAAGAGTTTAATACAATAAGATCTGATAGTATCTCTGCGATAGGTTTAAAAGTGTATTTGTCCCTATAGACTAATCACTAGATGGAGGCATCTTGTTACTTGAATACGATATGATCTCATTGAAGTAATTCTTCAAAATATAGTCTATAGCAAAACAATTTGTTCTTTTCCGTGCGTCTTCAAGTGATATCCACTCGGGCGATGAACCTTCTTTCTCATCGACGATCGGTTTTTGCGTGCTGGCGACAATTGCACAGTATATAGTCCAATTATGACGGTCCGAGCCTCTTCTGCATCCGTCTTTATCTATTGATACGGTTGCTACAGCAGTAAGCTTCTTAATTGGAAGCTGAACCTCTTCTGCGACTTCTCTAAGAATTGCTTTTTCTGGATCTTCATCTCTATCGACATGCCCAGCTGGAATTGTGGCACCAAAAGGATACTTGTTTAATTTAAACATCAGGAATTCTTTCTGATCATTAAAAATAAAGACACCAACAGACTCATGCACGTATTCTTTGTCGCTATCTATGCTCCACTTAAGATCTGGATCCATTATGATCGCGCGAGATGCAGTCTTATTGCACTTTGAACATTCATACTGCAGGCCATCTTTTCCTCTAACAGCTCGTAATGTGTCACGAGAATGGCAGTATACGCAATACTCCGTGTAGGTTTGCGACTCTACTGGAAATGTAATTCTCATAAGTTGAGTGTAGCACGCGAGGTTTAATATATGAGCGGCACATTAATACAGTTAAATAAACAAAAAAATTACTATGCTTTGAAGGATAGCATTTATCAGGTTATTTACCCCACTTAGTCCAAGTAAACTCAATAACCGTGTAGCCATCCCCTGCTTTAGGCTCATAGCTTCTAGTGCCGTAAGCACAGCGCAAGAATGGTGCCCCGTCGTTTATTAGGTTAACCTCAGCATACTCTTTGTCTGACTTGTAAATGTAATATTCATTTAGTTTCTTGTTCTCGGAATCGGTTGGTCTTAGCTGAAAGCCATGACCATCTTCACCTAGTTTTGCCTTAAAATCTTGTGTTGAAATTATATCTATCGATTGTTTTCTAAGTTGTTCTTTTAGTTCATTAGCAATATTTTTACGCTGAGGTATGTAATAGTAGCCCATAAACCACGGCCCACTCGCAGCATTTAGAAAACCCTTGGCGTTATTGTCTTCACTACATATTTCACGTCCACCAATACTAAGAATATAGTTTACTAGAGGTTTAGCGTCCGACTTTGCAGGGTTACGATTTAAGAAAGTACTTACTCCAATAATCACTAATGCTAAAGCAATACCAATAAAGACTTTCTTATTTTTTAAAAAAGAGCCTTTACTTGTCTTAATCTCAGCATGCTTTGGTTCTAAATGCTGCGGCCTTGCAGCGGGACTTGTATGTATTTGATCATTTTGGTTTTGGTTCTGTGATTTATCGTCATTCATGCGAAGCCTTTATTATGTGGGCATGTGTATTGTATGCCCTAATACCATAATAGCAACAGAACCTCGTATTGATTACTAATAAAGTCAATCATGGCTAGGGCGGAGGGATTCGAACCCCCGATCCTGGGAACAGAACAGAGTGCCTTTTCAATTAATTGGGCTATCTAAATTAGGATCGTTAGTATCTAAATTTAAAAGGCGCAGGCCTTGAATCGACTGATTAAGTATGAGGGGTTCGTACTATTGACTTAAATGTACAACACAGTGTACAATAACAGTGTAACCTAGAAGGGACAATCACAATGAGCACTAAAACAATCGATACCACCGATCTACGCAATAATCTATCTGCTACTATTAAGGGACTCGGCAGAGAAGACATCTTATTTATAAAAAGTCGCGGCAAGTTAACTGGTAAAGTTATTATTGATGATGAAATCCTTGAGGACCTACTATTGCTTCAAGATACCGATTATATTAAGTCTATTGCCTCAGCCCGTGAAGAAATTAAGCGTGGTGAAACTTATACTTTTGACGAGGTTTTTGGGGATGTTCTGTAATGAACAAATATCGCCTGGTAGTTGCACGGAGCGCCAGAAAAGATATAGATAAATTGGATGGGGTTACTAAAAATCGAATTGCCAAGAAACTAGATTATTTTCTGAAGCAGGACGATCCTTTGCTATTTGCTCGACAGTTAATTAGTTCTAGTATTGGGACATTCCGTTTTAGGATTGGACATTACCGGATCTTATTTGATGTTCATGATGAAACACTTGAAGTTGTGAGTATCAAGCATCGCAAGGACGTGTATAAAAAATAGTTCTGAAGTTGATTATTATCATGGCTAGGACGGTCCCCCACAGGCGGAACACTTTACAGGGGTCGATAGTATTAATGTGTACAAAACTAGTAAATCTTGGTCTAGAAATTGTAGATGGTAAGGTGGTAAACCCTTGTGCGGATTATACCAATGATTAAACCATTTAGTGAATAATCTTTCCCTTACTTATAGTCTGAGTATCAAACTAAAACTCTCATCTTCCAACGTGGATTACTTGGCCTGTCGTATTCTTGCCCGTGTCAAGCAACAAGGCTGCTATTGCGGTTGCTACTTCTTCTGGTTTATTAACTATGGAATTCTTTTGAATCTCTTTCTTGACTTCATCACTCATCCAGCCGGTATCTGTCGGGCCTGGATCAACGGCATTAATAGTTATCCCCAGGTTAATTATTCCTGGTGCAAGTTGTATTGCCAACATTTCTAAACCAGCTTTTGTAACTGTATAAGGAATCTTGTCTACATTCATGGCACTTATGGATTGCCCTGAAGTTACATTTACTATATTGCCTTGCTTCCCATTCTGGTGACCTTTTACAAACTCAGAACACATTAAAGTTACTGCCCGTAAGTTTATAAAATAATGTAAGTCCAACGCTTCTGCACTTAGTTCAGTAAAAGGCATAGCCACATCGTAACAAGCGTTATTAATAAGAATGGTTGGTGTCCCTAACCTTTCACTAGCTATTCTAAACAACTCACGTGGAGCAGAAGGGTCTGACAAATCTAATTCTTGGCTATCGGCTCGAACGTTTAAAGCTTCCAGCTCTTTTTTGAACTCTTCAGGTTTATGTTCTTTGTCAGGATAGTTACTTAAATCGTACGCATTCCAGTATGTATAGAATACGTCGGCACCATGCTGCGCTAGTTCTCTGCATATTGCAGCACCAATCCCTTCAGCACGCCCAACACCAGTTACTAATGCTATCCTTCCTTCTAATTCACTCATAAAACTAACTATACCATTCAGTTGAGACAGCAGGTGCCCATTATTTATTTACCCTGTTTATGCTTGGCTAGGGCGGAGGGATTCGAACCCCCGAATGCCAGTACCAAAAACTGGTGCCTTACCACTTGGCCACGCCCTAACATTACTAAGTTACACGTGGTACATGTAACAGAACAATTTTAGCTTAAAATCAAGCTTCTGACAATGCTCTAACCTTTTGGTATAGTAGTATTAAGCGCATATGCATATTATTGACCACAGACAACATAAGCAAGGCAAGCGAAGAATTAAGTTTCGATCTGGTAAGCGCGTCGTTATTGTAGGGCTTTTAGTCTTAATGCTGGCGTACGTTGGACTGATTACGACGCGGTTCTTTATGCCATTACCAATTATTAAGGCACTTCCCTCCTCCCCTTCCTACATAAGTGGAAATATGAACATAGCTTGGCCTAGTTCCGGGCAATCTGCCGTTGGATCTTTAGATAGTGGGCTGTTGAACTCTAGTAGCGATACGACCGCTAGACCAATCGCAAGCATCGCCAAGACCCTTACGGCTCTCGCAGTACTGCGCAAAAAACCTCTTGGAGTTAATGAGCAAGGGCCAACCATATCTTTGACTATTGCTGACGTTGACATATATGACAAATACGTGTCACAAGATGGTTCAGTAGTTAAGGTTGCAGCTGGCCAAGTTATTACTGAGAGACAAGCACTCGAAGCACTGATGCTACCATCTTCAAACAATATGGCCGAAACACTCTCTACATGGGCTTTTGGGTCCGTACGGCAATACAACGAATACGCTAATACACTTGCCTTATCACTGGGCATGAAAAATACGACTATTACTGATCCAAGTGGATTCCTAGCCACTACTAAAAGTACAGCGAGCGATCTAGTGATACTTGGGCAGGCTGCAATGAATGACCCGGTACTGTCTGAAATAGTAGGCCTCAAAAAAGCAGTCATTCCAGTACAGGGTGAAATTTTTTCTACCAACTACCTACTAGGTAGAGACGGCATTAATGGAATTAAGACCGGAACAACCGACCAGGCTGGCGGCTGTTATTTGGTATCAGCCACAAGAACTATGCCTGATGGCACTACTAAAACTCTAATAGCAGCTATTCTTGGTGCACCAGATAAACCTAAGGCAATGGCTGATTCCCTGCCTCTTTTAAAATCACTCGAAAATAATTACATTCAAACTAGGGTTATTCAAAAGGACCAGAAGCTCGGTTTCTACGATGTGCCTTGGCAAGGAAAAGTATCTGTACTGGCGGCCAATGACTTAAATGCCTATGGATGGGCCGGAACTAAGTACCAGGCAACAGTTAAGCTTAATGAATTACAAGCTCCAGCTTCACAAGGACAAGTCGTAGGTAACGTTCAGGTAGTATCTAAAACAAGCGGCGATGTGGTCTTGGATCAAGCAATACAAGAACCATCCTTTAGCTGGAGGTTCAAGCGAGCAGCCAAGATATGGTGATTACTATTATCTAACGTTAAAGTAATCTTCCATTGTTCGGTTTGTACTATGTAGTTCTTTTGCGAGATCTTTTCCTACGTAGCGCAAGTGCCATGGCTCATATGTATAACCTGTTTCGTTCTCTTTGCCTTCAAGGTAACGAATTATGAATCCATACTTGTGGGCATTGTCTTTTATCCACCTGCCTGTATTCGTATTACCAAATGAAGTCTCAAGTTCACAGTCTTTGTAAGCTTCACAGACATCAAAAGCCAGTCCAGTCTGATGTTCGCTTGTACCCGGCTTAGCACTTGTTTTATCGGCATACTCTTGGCCACCTTCACGTACGTAGCGCTCAAACAACTGTCTTTGATACTCTTCTGATCGATAGCCACTCGCAAATACTAGCGGATGACCAGATTGCTTAGCTGCTGAAAATAATTCTTCAATGTTTTTGGTTATTGAGCTATCTATCTTCATAGATTCGTTGTCATCGTCTAGTCGTCTGGTCACGTTCGGTACAGAAAGATTCGGTGGAACGTAGCCTGCGGGAAGTGGCCGTTTTTTGTTCACTATCCACCAGATACTTCCAGGTTTACTGATGCTGTAGCGCTGCGTATTCAAGGATGAAGTATTTTTATCTTTAATTATTTCGTCACGAAATTCAATAACTGACCCACGAAACAAATACATGCATCCAAGAAAAACGGCGATGAGTATTACTGGCAATTTAATTTTTCGTGTTTTCATGACTATCATAGTATACCCGAAAGTCATGCATTTTTAACTTGGCAATTTATCTGTTATACGCTACATTTTAAGGAGTAATGAACAAAAAAGTAATTGATCCTGCCGATTTTATCTCGCCGCTTACTATGAATGGTTTGCATGGCCGAATGCTACGTTTGCCGTCTCCAAAAAATAAAAAGCGTGAACTCCTACTAATTTACGGCATGCATTCAAGTATTGAGCGTATCTTTGGTATAGCCGAAACACTTAATCGCTACGGAGCAGTTACAGTGCCAGATCTCCCAGGGTGTGGTGGTATGGATTCATTTTATAAGATTGGTGAAAAGCCTTCTATTGATAACATGGCTGACTATTTAGCTTCGTTTATCAAAATGAAGTACCGTCGCAAAAAAGTAACTATCCTTGGCATGTCACTAGGCTTTGCAATAGCTACAAGGATGATGCAACGCTTTCCAGAGCTTACAAACCGAGTTGAACTTATCGTAAGTATTGTCGGGTTTGTTAATCATGAAGAATTTATATTTAAACGCAGTAATTTTTTATTGCTTAGATATAGTGCAAGCTTCTTTTCAAACTTACTGCCTTCCCTTTTTGTGAAACATATTGCTCTTCGGCCATCGCTTATAAGAATGACCTACAACAGAATGGCTGATACTCATGTCAAAATGAAGGATGCCGATGTAGACGAACGTAATCGCCGCATAGATTTTGAGATTAACCTTTGGAGAATTAATGACGTGCGTACATATATGGATACTGCCGTTTGCATGTTTACGCTTGATTTGTGCCAAGAACAAATCGCTATGCCAGTTATCCATTTACAAGTTGCAGAGGATCGATACTTCAATAACCATATGGTAGAACAGCATCTTAACGTTATCTATTCAAAGGTTACGGTCATACACGCCCACATGAAGCAGCATGCTCCAACTGTCATTGCTAATGCCAAGGAAGCAAGCTCGCTCATTCCGCCACAACTACGCCGTATACTGAACGCTGCATCGTTAAATGATGTAAAGAAATAGTTAGAATAAGCGAGTACGCTATAATAGACAATATATATGCGTATTGCCTTAGTTTGCCCGTATAACTACTTTAGACCTGGTGGCGTACAAGCCTGTATTAATGACCTGTCTATTGAGCTAGCTGAACGAGGTCATTACGTTAGGATTATAATTCCACGTCCCAAAAATGTTCCCACCACAATTGATCAAAAAATCATTATGATTGGCGGCTCAACCGAGTTCCAGACTCCTTTTGCTACTAAAGCCGATCTTAGTATGAGTAAGTCTGGTGAAGTCATCGAAGACGTCTTAGAACGCGAAAAGTTTGACGTTATTCATTATCATGAACCGGGTATTCCGCTACTTAGTATGCAGATCATCGGTAAATCAACTTCTGCAAACGTTGGTACAATGCACGCTACGCTACCTGAGGGTATGGTAAGTCGATCATTTGAAAAGTTAATGATACCTTTTGCTAAATTTATTGAGCCACGTCTTCATGTTGTGACTGCAGTTTCTATAGTTGCAAAGGAAGCTGCGCTTACGTATGGGCCTAAGCGAGAAATAGATATTGTTCCAAACGGTATACGAATTAAAGACTACGTTCCTAAAAAAATTAAAAAATCTCATGGACTGAAGAAAAATATTGTTGCAATTGGTAGGCTTGAAAAACGTAAAGGCGTTAAGTATCTACTAAAAGCCTACGCCTTATTAAAAGAGACATACCCCGACATTACATTAACTATTGCTGGGGACGGTGGCCTGCGCGAAAGCCTTGAAGAATACGTGAGCAAGAACTCAATACCTGATGTTACTTTTCTAGGATTTGTGTCGGATGAAGAAAAAGTTCGCCTCATGAGACAAGCGGACGTATATTGCAGTCCCGCAATATATGGTGAAAGCTTTGGTATCGTGCTGCTGGAAGCAATGGCATCCGGTGCAGTAATCGTGGCCGGTAATAACCCAGGATATGAAAGTGTTCTTACAGGTAAAGGAAAGCTGTGTTTAGTTAATCCAAAGAATACTTATGATTTTGCGCAGCGACTAGAGCTTCTGCTTTATGACGAGGATATGCGCAGCTTGCTGCAGCTATGGTCAAGAGAATATGTTAAGCAATTTGATTTCACTAAAATTGTTGATCAATATGAAAAAGTCTACAAAAAAGCAATTGCTATCAAAAAAAAGAAACGATCATGAAAATATGTTTCGTTCTTGACGACGGTTTGGATCGACCGGACGGAGTGCAACAGTATATCTTAGCACTGGGTAAGTGGTTCACTAAAAAAGGCCACGAAGTGCATTATATGGTTGGCGAAACCCAAAGAAAAGATCTAGCAAACATTCATGTAATGACGCGAAATATCCAAGTTAGGTTTAATAAGAACCGACTAGCAATGCCGCTTTTCGCATCAAAAAAAGATATTGCCGAGCTACTCGTAAAAGAACAATTTGATGTCGTGCATATGCAAATGCCATATAGTCCCCAGTTCGTAGCTCGTGTCATTGCAAGAGTACCAGCTCGAACTGCTGTTATAGGGACTTTTCACATATTACCTACTGGAGGCTTGCAAAAAATTGGTGCTAAGGCTTTGTCGTTGTTGACTCGCAGTACTACTCGAAGAATAGACAGAGTCTTCAGTGTTTCACCTGCTGCTCAGTACTTTGCGGAAAAATCTATGAAGATAAAAAGCGAAGTATTACCTAACGCTATTGATTTAAGTCTTTTCTCGACAGGAAAAAAGTTAAAACGCTATTCGAAAAAAACTAATATCGTCTTTCTTGGCCGTCTTGTTGAACGTAAGGGTGTTATGGAACTTGTTAAGGCAGTAAATAATATTATTAAAACTGATCGATTCCAAGGACGACAGCTTATCATAGGTGGAAGTGGACCATTAGAATCCAAGATCCGGCGATATTGCTTAAAACACGGCATCAATGATTCTGTAATAATGCTTGGACACATAGCAGAAAAAGATAAGAAGGATCTATTCGCGACAGCAGACTTAGTGGTTCTACCAAGTAAATACGGTGAAAGTTTCGGCATTGTTGTCGTTGAGGCAATAGCTTCGGGTGCTCGATTAGTGCTTGGCGGAGATAATCCAGGTTACCGTTACGTACTTAACGGTATAGCAGATGTTCTAATTAATCCTCGGGATGTAATGGCTTTTTCGGATCGAATTGATCACCTACTAACTGACGAAGCTCTAGCTAAAAAGCTACAAAAAGAACAGCGAGCATTCATCCGTCGTTTCGACGTTGAGATAGTCGGAACATCGCTTCTTAAAAGCTACAAGTCTGTGCTTGCTAAAAAACGCATATCGTTTGATAATAATACCTATGAGTAACCCATCTAAGGTCGAGCTTACTGTCTCGAACCGCACTATCATTCGAGTCATCTTTATTATCCTTGCAACATTAATATCAATCCGTTTTCTAATGGCAGTATCACATGTCTTGGCGTTAGTAGTAATTTCTTTATTCTTAGCTATTGCACTCAATCCAGTAATTGATCGTATTAGAAAACACTTACGTATTAAGAGTCGTGCAGCGGCAACGGGTGTAGCTTACTTATGCGTACTGGCGATATTAGTCGGCTTCTTTTTGATTATAATTCCACCACTAGCTAGCCAAACTAGTACGTTCGTTACCTCTCTTCCCGACACGGTTCAGCAAATAAAGAAGCCAGAAAGTTCAATTGGCCGACTGATTAATCGCTACCAGCTTCAAGATAATGTCGATACACTTTCAAAAACATTAGGTGAGAGAGTAAAGAATCTTCCGCAGCCAGTTCTTTCTAATGCTGGAAGAATAGGTGCAACAGTCGCTTCTCTTATAGCAGTTCTAGTCATGACGTTCATGATGATAGTAGAGGGACCTAAATGGTTAGACAGATTCTGGAGACTACAGCCTAAAAGTAGGCGTGAACATAATCAGCGTGTTGCACGTCAAATGTATGGAGTCATTACAGGATATGTTAACGGTCAGCTTGTCGTAGCCTCTATAGCCGCTTTCTTTGCTCTTATAGCTATGCTAATCGCTTCTAACGTACTTAACGTATCAATTAATGCTTTGGGCCTTGCAGGCGTAGTTTGTCTCACAGGCCTCATCCCAATGTTTGGTAACGCAGCAGGATCGATTATCGTGATTGCAGTGTGTGCACTGACCTCACTGCCGCTGGCGCTCATTATGCTCATCTTCTTTATGGTCTACCAGCAAATTGAAAACATGACTATTCAGCCGATTATCCAATCCAGAAAAAGTGAACTTACTCCACTGCTAGTTTTTATAGCAGTTCTAATTGGTTTTAGCTTCGGTGGATTACTCGGTAGTATTCTCGCCATACCAGTAGCTGGTTGTTTGAAGGTTCTTACTAACGACTACTATCGTTCACAAATTGCGAAGCACTCTTAAAGTCTGTTCCAAACGTATCCGTATGGACTGTCTCGTAGTTCTATCCCCTGTTCAACTAATTCGTCTCTAATCTCATCAGACACTTTCCAGTCTTGGTTTCGTCTTGCGTTGTCACGTTCTTGTAAGGCTACTTTTTGTTCTCTTGAAATATCCTCAGAGCTCATTAAATCTAGACCAAGTATTGAATCAATCCACTCTATAAACTCTGTAAAATCAGTTTTCTGACTTATTAGCTTACTCATAGCTTTTGTTTCCAGCTGACTTAATATAGCCAAGGCTTCAGGACTATTAAGATCATCCTGTAAAGATGCGCGCATACTTTTATAAGTTTCGTCTATGTCTTTTTGTTCAAGGCCATCATCTTGCAATTGAAAACGTAGGTCAGCAAATGCTTGAAGACTTTTACGACGTTGCTTGGCAGATTCTAGATTATCCCAGCTGAAATTACTTTCATTATGATAAGTGCTTTGGAGCATCAGGAGTCTGAAATCTAAAGGACTAAAACCTTTTTCAATTAGCATATCTAGAGTGTAGATATTACCGAGGCTCTTGCTCATCTTATGGCCATCTATTTTAATAAAATTACGATGTATCCAGTAGTTAGCTAGTGGCTTACCAGTTAATGATTCGGTCTGGGCGATTTCGTTTGTATGGTGCACTGGTATATGATCTATGCCGCCAGTATGGATATCTATTGTATCGCCTAGAATAGCGCGGATCATGGCCGAACATTCAATGTGCCATCCTGGGAAACCAGTGCCCCAAGGGCTTTCCCATTCCATATCTCGTTTTTCGTCTTTAGGAGAAAATTTCCATAGAGCGAAATCAGTAACATTTCGTTTGCCGGTATCGTCAACTCTTGATCCAGATTGCAATCCTTCTATATCGAGTCTTGCTAGCTTGCCATAATCTTGTAGTTTAGATGTATCAAAGTATATGCCTTCCTCAGGTATTTCATAGGTAAAACCTCGTTCTTCGAGTCCCTGGATTAAAGCTACCTGCTCTAGGATATAATCAGTTGCACGAGGCATTTGCGTAGGGCTTAGGATGTTTAGCTTTTTTCTGTCATCTTCTGCTCGATTAATATAGTGCTTGGCAACATCCCATGCTGACTTCTTTTCACGCTTAGATGCTTGAACCATCTTATCTTCGCCGCTATCTTCATCGCTCACCAAATGACCAACATCCGTATAATTTTCGACATGGTTAACTTTATATCCGGCATCTTTTAAAACACGACTGAGAAGATCCCAGACGATGTATACGGACCAATTACCAATGTGGGGCTCGTTATAAACTGTAAGGCCACAGCTGTACATTGAAACCATATCTGTTTCTATTGGCACAAACGCTTCTTTGCTGCGCGTCATAGTATTGTATAGTTGCATTACTGAACGTCTCCGAGTAGTCGAGTCGCTTCCTTAATTAGTTCTGTCTTAAGCTCATCGAACTTCCAATCAAAAGTCTTAAAGCCGGCTGCATTCGCATGACCGCCGCCGCCGAAGTGTTGGCTTAGTTGACCGGCAACTGGTGTGCCCTGGTTGCTTCGTAATTTTCCTGTGATCTTTCCATCTGGATAAAGCTTAATAACAACAGATAACTTTACGCCTTCTGCTATTCGTAGTTCTTCAAGGACTAGTACTGCAGGGTTATAAAGCGGACTATACTTTTGTATTTCGTCCCAAGGTATAACTACCAGAGCTAGTTTCTTATCTGCAAAATATTCAATGCGCTGCAAGAGTTTACCTTTGTAGGCGATGATCTCTAATGGTTTAACCATGCTAGCTCGTCGTTTATGCTCAAGCTCAGCCAAATTAGCTCCGTGCTCAACTAAATCAGCAAGTGTATGGATACTTCTGGCAGTTACTGACTCAACAGTTAGGCCTAGAGAGTCTGAGAGAATAGAAGTCGATAGTAAGTTTGCAGCATCGGATGTAACGTTCCATGACAATTGTTTTGCTAACTGGTAGATTACTTCACCAGTTGCAACCGCTTTAGAGTCGATTAGGTCAGTATTGGTAACCGGTATGTCATTTTCTGAGCTATGGTGGTCGAGGATGATCATAGGGCGAGTTCGTAGGGCACCCATCTGATTTGTTTTGCCTAGTTGCTCAAGTAACGAAGCACTGGAACAATCAACAAGAATAGACAGATCGAAATCATTGGGAAGATCTTTAGTCACCCGATCGTATCCTGGGATGTAATGCATATAACTTGATATATCAACGCCGCAGTATAAGGAAACCTTTTTATCCATATCACTAAGAATATGCTCTAAGGCGAGCGCACTAGCTAAGCTATCACCGTCTGGGTTATCTGCTTGAAGTACAACTATGTGCTTCGCGTCATTGATTAGTTTTTGGATTTCATCTGCTTTTTGGTATGTCATATTAATTGTCTGCCTTCTAGTGCTCTACTGAGCGTAATTTGATCTGCATACTCCAAGTCTACACCAACAGGCAATCCTCGTGCTAGGCGAGTAATACGTACCGGAAGTTCTCGTAGCTGTTGCTGAATGTAGAGTGCTGTTGATTCGCCTTCCACTCCTGCATTTGTGGCAAGAATTATCTCTTCTACTTCATCTTCAGTTACGCGTTGCATGAGCTCTCGTATATGGAGCTGTTCAGGACCAATGCCGTCTATTGGAGAGATTAGTCCACCAAGAACATGGTAAGTGCCCTTATATTCATTAGTCTTTTCTAATGCTACAAGGTCAAAGGGCTCAGCCACGACGGCAATAATTTTCTTATTTCGACTATGGTCCGTATAAAGGTCAGAAAACTCTTTGCCTTTTTCAACTAGGGCAAAGGTTTTTTTACAATAACCAATATTGTCATGCAGTTTAGTTAGTGCATCGCTAAGTTTTACTGCAGTATGTTTGTCGTTCCTTAAAATAAAATATGCATACCGTTCTGCAGTCTTAGGGCCAACTCCAGGCAGTGCACCGAATGCTTCAATAAGATCGTCAAGAGCTGGCGGCAGTATATGCATAGGTATCTACGACTAGTTCAGACTTAAAGTCCGAGATCTCCAAGAGCACTCATGAATGGTTGCATCTTTTCAGCTGCTAATTTTTGGGATTGAGAAATAGCGTCCTTAACAGCATCTTCTATCCAGCGCTCTAGTACTCGGATATCGTCAAGATCTACTGCTTCTGGATCAATGTGAATTCTTTTAATTTTCTGTTCGCCGGTGATTTCAACCTTAACGGCTCCATCACCCTGCTCTACAGTAATAATTTGCTTTTGTAATTCTTTTTGAAGTTTTTTAACCTTCATCAACATTTTAGCTTGGTCAAAACGGCTCATAAGTTCTCCTTAGTTATACCCTACAGTATACCAACAGATGCCATCTGTAGCCAGTGTTTGTCTCTACTAACGTATCCCTTAGCGGTTTATTTTTCTGGGGGCTGGCTTTGTCGGCTGAATACTATAGTACGCTTTTGTTAATGGAGCTTTTGCCCAAGCCACGAAGTAGCTTTGAAGATTATAAAAAGCAGCAGTTGAAACGATCAATATAATCATGGTCCAGGCAGAGAAACGAGCGATCGGGTTGCTTGGAAATACAACAAACCATTGGTTCATGAGATATGCTATCCCGCTAGCTGCAAGTAAGTATACGAAAGGTATAAGTATTTCTATGCCTACAGAACCGCCAAGCGCAATAAGGATACATGCTAGAGATATTGTGCCAAGCAAAAAGCGGGCACGATCTAGATGGCGTTCGTTTACGAAGAAGTTGTATATACCAAGGACGACCATAACACTTGTAAATATATCAAGAATTGGCATGCGACCAACGTGCGTTAATGGATTTGCCTTATTAATGATAAAAAGATTGAGTGGAATATTGAGTAAGTTCTTAGGAAAATTAATTATGTTAGTTAATGGTCGAGTTGTAAGGCCAAAATATGCTTGGAGTAAATGCGGATTCTGAACAAAGTTATACACAAGCGGTGCAAGTAGTATCAGTAGCCCGAGAGTCAGTACTATCGTTAGGCCCCTATTTTTATTAACCGCTTCTCGAATCTTGGCTCGCTGTACTATAAAACCAAAAATAACGAACCAAATAAGTCCTGGAACATATAGTAGCCACAGTGCCAATCCGAAACCGGCAATCAGTAGCGTCCTGTGGAACCGATTGTCTATAATCCAACTTCCGAAAGCAACGACTCCAATCAGACTCAAGCTCATTATGCCTGTTGTTGCGGAGCGAGCCGTGAATACAAACCAACCTGAAGTTGCAAGCAGAACTGTAGCCAGCAGGCTAACTCTAAAACTAAAC
Source organism: uncultured Candidatus Saccharimonas sp. (assembly GCA_943354005.1). Lineage (GTDB taxonomy): Bacteria > Patescibacteriota > Saccharimonadia > Saccharimonadales > AWTP1-31 > CAJAXB01. Next base: position 18,899 of record CALRBE010000003.1, on the reverse strand, counting down.
CATTTACGGGCCGCATAAAAGAATAGATATACTACAGCCAGACCCATTAGGACAGATATGCTACGCATTGCAATAAATCCGGTATGCGCTAGCTTGCTCATAAGGTATTGGAAGATCTTATGTGGAGCATACAATGGGTCTGTAAGTATATTGTTTAGCGTGCTAGATGAAGTAATAGCTGCCTTTTCTTGCAGACTAAACCCAGGAAGCAGGTACCTTAATCGATAAGTTAGCGCAATAACAGCACCAAGAAATACCGCTGAAAAGCCCATAACGGGATTGATAATCTCTGATCGAATGATTCGAGCTGTTTTATTAACTTCCATAATGTATACGCTAAAGTATACCATGAGCTGGCGAGCTGTTCACCCGTCTCATAGGCTAAACTTTATGAAAAAGGATCGGCGTGCCTAGTATCCACGCTTCTGAATTGTTGTTTCTCACGGTCAAAGTATAGTTCTACTGCGCCGGTTGGACCATTACGATGCTTCTTGATAAATACATCCATGATGTTCTTACGTTCAGATTCTGGATTGTAATAATCCTCACGATATAGAAATGCTACAACGTCAGCATCCTGCTCGATAGATCCTGATTCACGAAGGTCTTGTAGCTGTGGAATTTGAGGCGTACGACTTTCAACACTACGGCTAAGCTGACTAAGTGCGATTAACGGTACGTTTAATTCACGAGCGATACCTTTTAGCCCACGCGATATAGCAGATATTTCTTGTACACGGTTTCCGTCCGATGCAAAGCGTGATCCACCACTCATAAGCTGTAAGTAGTCAACGATAATTAAACCTAGCGGCCGGATATGTGATTCACGCCTGGCTTTTGTTCTTAAGTCACTTACTGTAATGCCCGGTGTATCATCAATAAATATTTGGGCTTCAGACAAAGAGCCCATTGCATTACCTATTTTTTCAAAGTCACTGTCTGTTAGATTTCCAGTTCTAAGAGCCCAGGCATCTACTCCTGATTCAGTAGCTAACATACGATCCACTAACTGCTCTTTGCTCATTTCAAGACTAAATATAAGTACCGGTTCTTTAGCTTTGAGAGCAATACTATGGGCAAGTCCTAGGGCCATCGCGGTCTTACCCATTGACGGCCGAGCCGCTAAAATAAAGAGGTCAGAGCGCTGTAATCCAGCTAAAATATTATCGAGATCCTTAAAGCCAGTTGGGATACCTCTTAGCTTGCCTTTATCCTTATGTAGTTCATCCAATCGATCGAAACTTTCACTAAGAACTGACTCGACGCTCGAGATATCTTGCTTTACATGTTTCTGACTAACTTCAAAAAGTCTTGTCTCAGCCTCTTCTATAAGCTCTTGTAGGTCTCGTTCCTCATTGTAGCTAAGTGTGACTGTTTCCTGTGCAACTTGTATTAGACGACGTCTTATTGCCTTCTGGGATACTATTTCAGCATACTGTTCGACATGGGCAGCTGTAGGAACAAAGTTAGTAAGCTGAGTTAAGTATGAAGCTCCGCCAACAAACTCGATAAAGCCACTACTTTTCAATTGATCAGATAAGGTCAGCACGTCTATCGGGCTATGTTTTTCATAGAGCTGCGTAACTGCTTCGAAAATTCGACCGTTACGTTCATCATAAAAGTCACTTGATGTTATCACATCAGCTATTTTTACTATAGCGTCAGAGTCAATCAAAATTGCTCCCAGGAGACTGGCTTCGGCATCGGTATTGTGCGGTGGTATTATTGGTTGCTTGTTGTCCATGGCTATGAACCTGATTCTAGCACTTCACTACCTTCAAAAATATTGCTTATGGCATCTATATTGTTTGATTTAGGTTTTTCAGTAAGGCTACAGACTATTGGAATAGATTGGCCAGTGTGTTTCTTTATTATCTCTTCAATAACTTTTTTGTTCTTTGCTTCATTGATTTGTTTTTGATGAAACGGAAATTTAAAGAGTAGTTCAATTGTGTTATCTTCGTATTTCATTTGTGACATACGGAGGATACCGTATATTGTGCTATTTGTTTTCTTCACTTCCGCAACAATAATCGGCCACAGCTCATCGCTGAAATCAACGTGATCAGCTGAACTTTTAGCTACAGTTTTTTTAGCAGGAATGGGTTTAGGAACTGGAGCGGGCTTTTCAACTTTTACTTGAGCCTCCGGAGCTGCTTCTTTCTTTGGTTGCTTTTGTACAGGTTCCACATTTTCTACCTCTTGAGGCTTTGGCGTTGGGATAGACTGTGGCTGCGGTTGAGGCTGAGGGTTACTGTTAAAAATATATTCTAACAAAACTACTTCAAGGTATTTATCCGGATTAAAACTTGTCGGTACATCAATAAGAGCTTTTAATAATCCGGTCATTGCTAGCGATTGCATTGTTGTATCTACATATATGCTATCTCGGATCTTTTGTGCCAGTTGTTTTGCGATATCACTTCCTTGAATTCCTTGAGTGCGTAAAGACTCTAGTAGCTTAGCTATTTCGCTGAGACTTCCGGCCTGCAAGGCAGCTAATAGTTGGTCAAGTACTTCATCTGACACAATGCCTAGTAACCTCTGGATCTGTACGGTATCTATCTTGCCTTCAATACCTTGAACCTGATCAAGAAGGCTGATGCTATCACGAAAGCTACCACGTCCGTGCTGAGCTAGAAGTGTCAGGGCACCTTTATCTATAGTAATAGATTCTTTTTTAGAAATTTTACCAAGTTGTAATACCAATGTCTCAGTATCGATTGGTTTAAATGTAAAATGCTGGGTACGGCTAATAATAGTATCTGGTAGCTTGTGGGATTCAGTAGTCGCTAGTATGAAGATAACATGGGCCGGTGGCTCCTCTAGAGTCTTTAGAAGAGCGTTAAAGGCCTCTTTGGTAAGCATGTGTACCTCATCAATAATATATATCTTATATTTCAGCTGAGATGGAAGAACGTTTACTTTATCTCTAAGGTCTCGAATTTCGTCAATTCGACGGTTACTCGCCGCATCTATTTCTATAATGTCCATATATGTAGAGGATTCGTCATACGGTATAGCGTTAAGTTCGTAGGCAAGAATTCGAGCGATACTTGTTTTACCGACACCTCTTGGGCCAGTTAGAAGATAGGCGTGACTAATTGCATCTTTTTTTATAGCATTGCGTAGCGTGTCAGTGATATGCTCCTGACCAAAAATCTCGTCCAATGACTGTGGACGGTACTTACGATATAATGCTCTCCCCATAGTCTATATAGTATAGCCCAACAGGTTATGAAATATCGTTGTATTTATTTGTCTATTAGAGTGCAGCTTCGAGTGCAGCCCATTCAGCACCTGGGTCTTCTTCTGGAACATTGACGCTGACTTGGTCGCCAGGCTTAGCCTTGAAGTAAGTCACGCTAGCAAGTAGTACTCGATACGAATGATCTCCGACAATAACGAAGTAGTGCCCATCTCGAAGTTCAAGAGAACCTACGATTTGTCGTCGAGCTATTGGACCGATTTGCTTATAAAGGAAGGTACCGTCATCTGCAATAGTAAGTTTAAGTATATCTCCCTGAACGAGCTTTGATTTACTGGCATAGTTAGCCGGAACAGGATACATTTTACCGTCTGACCCGACCATATTCTGACCATCGAACACACCTTCGATAATTTTACCGAGGTTATCGTCCTTAGTAGAACTAAGTACCATTGGGTCATCTCCAACAAGACTGATCAACAATTCTTTAGCTGCTGCTAAACTTGTCTCAGCTTCCTGGATTAAACTTCGCATTCTTTTTATTTGTTTCTCTGGAACATCCGCCATTTTTGTCTCTCCCCGAAGTAGTATTTTTGACTACCTTTACGCCCCTAAAAATAACACGTGAGTTAACACAAGTCAAAAAATTAATTGTAAAGCTGTGGATAAAATGCTAAATATGTATTTATGCTTCCCAGAATTCATGGCTATCCGGGTAGTCTTTTGGGTAGAATCCGATAGCTTCCTGTATTAAGGCTAATCTACCTGCTGCAACTATTAGACCCCGGTGAGATTTTTCCTCCTCAAATAAAGGAATATCTTCGAATTCGTATTTATGACCAAACTCATCTATCTTAGTTATTGAATACTGTGGCAATCCAACACTGTCTTTGTCCCAGTGTTCACTCATATCAACAATAGCTAGAGGCAGCTCTGCGTTATAGAATCTTTCTGCACTAATAATATTTCTTTTGGTTACACGCTCGGAAGTATCATGTTTTAGAGCTTCTATAGCCATTAAATCAAGTTCATAGTGCTTTTTTAACAAATCACCGACACCTTCAGATAAAAGAGTCATCGTGGAAAATATTAAATAACGCTTAACTTCGTTAGTGTTAGGTTCGTATTCAGGACGATTGCTATATGGACTACTCATAATTTGTATAGTCACACATATCAGATTCAAAAGCAATGAAGTCCTTAAATAAAAAAGAGACCACGATTAGTGGCCTCTTAGTTTTTTGTAGATTCGTATTACGCGAGTTCTACAGTAGCACCTGCTGCTTCGAGAGTTTTCTTAGCTGCTTCAGCGTCTTCTTTCTTTGCTTTTTCAAGCACAGTTTTTGGAGCGCCGTCTACGATAGCTTTAGCTTCACCTAGACCAAGTCCAGTGATTTCTTTTACAGCTTTAATAGCTGCAACTTTTTGTGATCCAGCATCCTTAAGAATGACATCATATTCACTCTTTTCGTCTGCTGCTGGAGCTGCATCTGCTGCAGGACCTGCAACTGCAACTGCTGCTGCAGCTGGTTCAATTCCGTACTCATCCTTTAGGATAGTACCAAGTTCGTTTACTTCTAGAACAGTAAGATTAACTAGCTGTTCTGCAAATTTCTTTAGATCTGCCATTTAATATTTCCTTTCGAGTTATTTAGAGGCCTTAGCTTCAATTGCTTGAAGAAGTCCGTGTAGGTTACCAGTAAGTCCGCTCATTACACCATTAACTGGTCCGTTGAGAGTACTGATAATACCAGCGATGAGTTGTGTCTTGCTTGGTAATGTTGCTAACGCAGTAACTTCTTCGGCGCTCATGAATTTACCATCAGCGCTGATAGCTCCAACAAATTTCATTGTTGGGTTAGTTTTTGCGAAAACAGCAATTGCTTTTGCAGGTGCAACTTCATCAGTTGTGTTAAAGGCGTAAAGTAGCTGACCTTTAAGTTCGCTGACATCAGCTCCCTTAAGTGTTTCGCTTGCTTCAACAGCTTTAATAACAAGTCTGTTTTTAACAACCTTGATAACTGTTCCATCATTCTTGGCTTCACTACGAAGCTTTTGAAGTGCTTTTACAGTAGTACCTTGGTATGCTGCAACGACTGTCATTTTAGAATCATTCAATAATGAAGATACTTCATCGACAACGTTTTGTTTCTTATCTTTTGTTAGTGCCATATTGGCTCCTCTTAGATTTAAAGTCAAATCGACCTATTTGACACGTTACCGCTTAAAAACAAAATGTCTTTGGACGTATATCCAAAGACATTTGATCAAAGCTGAAACAAGTAGTTTCTACCTCGGTAGCATATTAAGCTTTAAAGCTGCTACTGTCTTTGGTAACGATAGACATATTGTACGTTATCTACCACTGTTTTGTCAACAGATTAGGCTGGTAGATTAGCCCTAAATTCACTTACTTGATGCAAGATATGAGGCTCCTCATGTGCTGGTTCTGTTCCGGCATATGGAATAACTACTCGAGCGATTGCCCGAATGGTTTCTTCTTGTGGTGTTTCATCTTTATTATCTTCAGGTATTTGTTCGTATTCGTGCATAGTATTCTCCAAAATTAAAAATAGGCCCTTTTCTTACTGAGGCCTATTTTGTTTGGGCTGTGCGAGGACGATTAGTTCGTCTTGGCCTCAGTAACTCTGAAGCACAGCCCATTAAGGCCTAGGAGGAGTCTGTGTGTTTGTGACTGCGCTGTATTCATACTATATGTATAGCAAATAGTACCCTGAGATACAAGAAAGGTTAGTCGTTACTCAATTGCTCAAGCTTGAACTGTGTATATTTTTCAGCTGCTAGACGCGATAGTTCTTCATCTTCATCTTTATTCACGAACTTCATAGCTTCTCCAAGCATTGGATGCACTAGGCTTAGTTTTTCATGCATATCTAAAACTAGTTTACGATATCCAGGATGTCCCTGAGGGCTTGTACGCAGTTCGTTAAAGTGAAATGCTTCTCGGGCATTGAATGTCATCTTCCAGCGCATACGGTGGCCTAGTAGAACCGCATACTGCGCATCTACTTCAGAAACTTCTGCCTGTAATACGCTATGCAAGCGCAAGCTTATGTCAAAGCAGTCTTCAAACAGGTCAGTTAGTTCGGCTTCTTCAACTAGATCTGGAATTTCATAACCATATCGAGGAGTTAGTATTTGCCAGGCAAGATCATCTACCATGCGGTGCCTTTGCAGATCCCTAAATATGCCATAGTCGCAAACAAGATCCCAGCTATAATGGGCATTCTCAATTGCCCGCCCAGGTTTATGGCGCCGGTTCAATCGCTCTCCCATATATGCGGAAAAGACTGATGATTTTTTAGCGTAGTCCCATTTTGAAACTTCTTGCTGTATTTCTTGAAGGGATAGATGACTGTGTTCGTAAAGCATGTCGGGCACAAGATCGAGTTCGTTTCTTGGCCATACATTACTTAATCTCACTTTATCTTCATATTGTCCATATTGCTGGGATAGAAGCTCAGTGGCTTTTTCTCTTACCGCGTTGAATGTATTAGCACGATAGGCAATAGTAGCTCCTCCTCGAGCCGGCTTATCTGCTCTTTCAAGAAAAGTAGGTAGGACTTTTCGTGCTTCGTCTAATAACTGCTGACCGACGTCTCGACCTTCTTTAAGCTCGTCGCTCATTAGATGCATGATAAGGCTTTCTAAAGCTTGTCCGGATGCGTATATCCCGACTGTTGACTGGGTTGCAACTGGAAGCACTGGACGAATTGCATCGCAGGCCTGAGCTCGAACAGCACCTTTCCAGGCGGCATCTCTTTCTGATTCTGGAGTCGATGAATTATCTTGGATATATTTTGTAAGATGACGGACCATTAATGAGTAGTTTTCAAAGATGCTATCCATAGCTCGCATGTAACTCATTTTCAAATCAGCACTAAAATGACTTGGAACATGGTAAGGATAATTTCCATTTGCGTCCTTCTTGTCATAATAAATGTAGCGGGTAGATTGTTCGAGGTAAGCGGCCAGTCGTCCCCACTCTAATTTTTTAGTAAGTATATTGGATGCTTTTTCGACAACCATATGCAATCCAACAAGTTGCTGAACAGAATCATCGCCATATGCCGTAATGACTCGCTGTAGTAGCTTTTCGTCTTTACCAGCAGCTCCAGCGAACTCATCTAGGATTGTAATTCGCATATCATCACTACGACGACTTAGGCGAGCCATAGCAGCTGCAATCATAGTAGGACTAAGCGTGTCATTGAAAACGTAGACGTTACCTGTACTGTTAGTAACGGCTTTGTCCAGGAATTCTTTTCCTAGTGGTGTTATTGTGTATTGACCTTCATTATTCTTCTGTACATAGGGCTGTGCTTTTATGTTTACTAGTCTTGGTTCTATACCAGCTTTGATCACTGGCAGGAGTGGCTCAACTGTATTCCATAGAATAGAGCTGACAGTTTCAATATCCATTAGTTGTCCGCTACGGACGCAATCAATTCGTTGGAAGTCACGTGGAAAAAGCTGACAAAGGTCGTCATACACACTGACTGATCTTTCAAGATGACTTAGATCAGCTTCATGGATATCACGTTTCTTATTAGTATAAATTCGCCCTTCTTTTCTATCCACAAGTTTTTGAGCCGTTGCTGCTGGAACTCGCAGCACTATGTTTTTGTTAGGTCTTGGTATTTTAAGCATTAAGAACTCTAAATTATCCAGCCAAATGAAGTACCCACGTCGCTCTTCGTCGTTTGTGAACTTTGTTCCTTGGTGGGCCATATTGGACCCTGTGAATCTATTAGCTAGGACTATCTTTCCATCCGCCAGGGCCTGTCGAATTGCAGGAGCAGCTTGATATCGGTCTAGTGCATAGAATAGTGAGCCAGTATATGGACCAACCTCATCCGCGGTTCCATAGTTTCCATTAAGGTACTGTTTAACAAAATAGCTTGAGTCATGATCATATTGAGGAAAGTCAAACGTGACGACATCATGTCCTTCGCGCTTTAGTCTATCTGCAAGAATTTTAAACTGGGTTCCCTTACCGGAACCATCCGTACCTTCTATGACTAAAAAGAGTCCTGTAGTGTCTTGCATATTTATCCTTTTCCCACCACAGTTAGGTTTTTAAGCATTTAATCTTACTTTTTGAGCCCTTTGATTACAATTGGTTTACGCCGAATATCCTTGTGAGCGCGCGGCAACATCTGAGATGGTTTCCAATCTGAAATAATATCTTCAAGTTTATTACTCGCTTTTGTTTGGTATTTACCACTTAGCTTTTTATACTCGCTATCCACAGGACCCGTTTCATAGAATACTAGCTGTGCAATACGCTCGCCAACTGGTAGAACAACACTTTCGTGCTGATTCATATTATATATTTCCATTGTCCAACGGTTAATGTAACCTGGATCTCCCCAGCCGGCATCAAGGCAGACTGCTATTCCATTTCGGCCCCAGGTACTGCGAGCCTGCATCGTGCTGGTTCCTGGTGCTTTAATACCAATGAATTCATGTGTGTGAGCTAAGATACGCTCGTGCGGCCTTAAGACTATAATTGGGTGATCTGCCGGAATGTTTTCAAACAATCGTCGACCATGCTTCTTAGCCCATTTTTCGTGGATCTCAGCTTGCTGAGGCTCTCCAAAATAGGCCTGGACTGCCTTTTCCTCAAAAGGGTTGTAGAATGCTCCTTGGCTAGGTCGCTCAGTACGATAAAACCAATTACCAAGTGTGACGTCTACACTGCTGCCAGCAATATGATCTTCAATAAAAGGATGAAAGACAATATGCCCTTCTTTTATCGCCTCTTTAATCTGAATATTGCTATATACACCCACTAAAAACCCCTCTTCAATTCCAGTGTATTGTACAGAAAAAATTGCACTATCTACAAGAGTATAGTGCAATATTACAACTAATATTATTTAGTTAAAGATTTATTGTGTAACGACTTTGATGCTTGGGCCCATTGTTGTTGCAATATACATTGAACGAACATAGTTGCCCTTCACACTTGAAGGCTTAGCTGCTTTTACGTTAGCAATGACAGCTTCAGCGTTAGCAAGTAGCTTTTTATCGCCAAAACTAACTTTACCGATTCCTAAGTGTACGATTCCAGTGCTATCTACACGGAATTCAACACGTCCACCCTTAGATTCCTTAACAGCCTTAGCAACGTTTGTTGTTACTGTGCCGCTCTTAGGGTTAGGCATAAGACCTCGTGGGCCAAGAAGACGAGCGAACTTACCTAGCTTAGCCATTAGTAACGGCATTGCAATTAGAACATCGAAATCAATAACACCTTTTTTAAGAGCGTTAGTGATTGTTTCTGTTCCAACGATTTCCGCACCTTCAGCTTTAGCTTTTTCAGCGTCTTCACCGTCAGCAAATACAGCTACACGTACTGTGCGACCTGTACCGGATGGAAGAGTAAGGTTACCACGGATGTTCTGATCAGCATGACGTGGGTCAACACCGAGACGAATGTGCATTTCAACAGTAGCGTCAAATTTAGCAGGGCTACTCTTTGTTGCAAGAACAAGTGCTTCGTTAAGACTATATTCTTTGTCTGCTTCAAGAACTTTATAAGATTCTTGGTACTTCTTACCACGTCGCTCTAGTAGGCTACGAGTTTTTGGAGCTGGTCCAGCTTTAGGCATTTCAGCATCTTCAGTCTTAGCTACAGCCTTACGAACTTCTTTCGCTTCTTTTTCAGCAACTTCTTTTACTGCTTTTTCGCTACGCTTTCCAGCTTTTGCAGTTGATTTAATTACTTTAGTTACTTTTGGAGTTTCTTCAACTACTTGAGTAACTTCTTCGCTAATTTTTACTTCTTTCTTTTCTGCCATTTCGTATCCTTTCGTGGTGCAAACGCCAATACTATTGGCTCCCACAAATAATTAATTACTTATTGTTCTATTTCAACACCCATACTGCGTGCAGTACCAGCTACCATTTTCTTAACAGCTGCAACATCAAGTGTATTCATATCATGAGCTTTAGCTTCAGCTATTTCAGTCAATGCTTGGTCGCTAAGCTTTTTAGGAATTTTTTCACTGTTAGGCTTACCTGAACCTTTTTTGATACCAAGCTTAGCTCGGATAAGGTCGTCAGTAGGTGCACCTACAACACGAAAGATCATAGATCGATCGTCATAGATAGTGATATGAGCAGTCACAATCGCGCCCTGCATATCTTTAGTTGCATCGTTAAACGGATTAATGAAATCCATCATGTTAACTCCGTACTGTCCTAGTGTGCTACCAACTGGTGGAGCTGCACTTGCGCGTCCAGCAGGAATTTTCATTTTAAGATTAGCTTTTACTTTTTTTTCTGCCATAATTTGAAAATCTCCTTTGATTTTCTAGATTTGATTGATGTATAAACTTATGAAGCGATAAGTTATACAAGCACTTATTAAATCAATATATCGATTAATGTGCGTAACTTGCCTATTATACTAAATTTAACCTCTGTTGTCTAGACTCGTTTAACTTGAAGGCTATCAAGTTCAACAGGTGTTTCACGGCCAAACATGTTTACTAGTACTTTAAGTTTGCCCTTAGCGACATCAATATCGTTAATAGTACCGTCAAAGCTCTTGAATGGACCGTCAGTAATGCTAACTACGTCACCGATTTTGTAATCAATCTTGTGCTTAGGTTGTTCAAGACCCATACGTTTGTTGATCTTTTCCATTTCGTCTTCATCAATTGGTGTTGGATCTGTACCTGTTCCAACAAAGCCAGTAACCCCAGGAGTATTTCGGACAATGTACCAAGCATCTTCTGTAAGTTTCATGTTAACAATAACGTAGCCTTGGAAAATTTTCTTTTCTACAACTTTTCGTTTACCGTTTTTAATCTCGATCATCTTTTCCTTAGGAACAAGGATCTGGTAGATCTTATCTTTCATATCAAGACTGTCGGCACGCTGACGAATGCTTTCAGCTACTTTTTCTTCGTATCCACTATATGTGTGAATGGCATACCACTGCTTCGTAGTGTCGTATCTTTTACTCATTGTTATAAAATTACCTTTTTAAATACTTTATCTAATCCGTAATCCGTTATTGTGACCATTAAGCCAAATACTGTGGCAAAAACAAACACTGCAAGGGTAAGCTGACGAGTTTCTTTACGTCCTGGCCATGTGACCTGTCGTAGCTCTTTCCAGGCGCTCATGAAATAATTAATCAGTAGTACCTTGTTCAATATTCTTCCAACGAAACGCGCTGGTTTTGTTTTGAATGGAGCGAGCAAGAATTTAAATGGATGAGCGAGCTTAGAAAGAAAACGTCCTACTGCTCTCAGTGGTCCAGAAGCTTTCTTAGCTGTTGTAGCTACTTTTCTTACCCTGGATTTATTTATAGGAGTATTCTCAGAACGTTCTCGTACGGTTTCGAGCTTACGTTTTGGTGACGCACCCTTTGATGTATTTGCCATAACACTCCTCTAAATAAAAATAGCCTACTAAAATGGTAGGTCGATAAGTCAATACTACACTACTGTTAGGACTTTGGCAAGATGCACTATGTTTTATATATACGGAGCATAGGAATGGAGCTGTTTGCGGTAGCTTTTTGCATTGGGCAATGCTTGGTCAAATATCTTCCAGAATTCAGGTCCGTGGTGCATTGCTTTGGTGTGCGTTAGTTCATGAAGTAGTACGTAGTCAATAAGCTCCCACGGTAGTTGCATTAAGAAAAAGTTCAGTGTAATCTCTTGTTTACTGCTGCAACTGCCCCATCGCGCTTTAAGCTGCCGCACGCTTACAGATGCAAACTCAAAGCCATGCTTTTCGGCAAGATTACCGAGTCTTTGCGGTAAAGTATTCTGAGCTTGAACGCGTAATGCAGACATTGATATCTTTCGGGCGCTGTCTTGTACTTCAGTTTGGGTATGTTTTAAGTTTTGTGGATGAGTTACCCATAACTCACTGCCCTTCTTTCTGCTAGAAATAGTTTTAACTTTTTCATCTGGCTTGAAGTACAGATGATGAAACTTACCAATTGGATCGCCATGATTCAATACTGTTTTTGGCTTAAGATTATCCTTTATCCACTCTTGCTTCGATAACAAGAAGAACTCACCAGCTTTATATGGAGCCCATGAAGGAATAGTAACCTTAACGGTACTATTACGATCAATTGTCATCTTTATACTACGAGACCGGGGGTTTTTGACTATCTGTACATCCCCAATGTCCGGTATGTTAACAAGTTTCATTATCGAATCAATATGTTGCGGCGTGAGTTATCTACTCTACCGCCACGTAGTTGATTTGGAATAAGGTTCACAAGACCAGGCTTCACAACTCCACTATTAGCCTCTTCAATAGCTATGGCACCAATTTCATAAAGCTTCTTAACTACTGCGCTACGCTGAGTATTGAATGTATGCTTTCCGCTTACAACAATGTATTCTTCATTTTTAGGATTCTGCATTTTTTGAATATACTTTTCAAATGTATCTGGAGTATAAGGTGTTGAGTATTTATCGTCAGTCTTTCGTTTATCTCGTCTTCCAAGCCGAGCATAGGCGCTTGCAGAATCAATCTGTAGCCATACTAGTAGCGTCTCTGCCTTAATCTTTCGAGCTACGTTACGCATTTCTCTACGATGTGAAACCCGATCGCTATTAGCATCAAAAATGACACTGACTCCAGCTTTTAAGAATTCTTCTGCCATATAAATCATAAGATGATTCACTATCTCGTTCTCGTGAGTATCGTACTGAGGCTTATCAAAAAGCTCACCACGTATACGATCGCCATGCACGTGAGCTGCTTGCAATGTTTCGCTTAATTGTCGAGCGAAGTGTGTTTTACCAGACCCTGGATAGCCGTATAGCATAATTAGTACTGGCTTTGTTGAAATCACTTTGCTCATAGTATTACTTATTGTATCTTAAGCTACTCTGTAAATAAACTATTACATGAAAATATTACAGCATCGAACATTGTATTATTTCCGCAAGCGTAAACAGTAAAGACTAGTGACAAATAGTTCAGTTTGTTTTAATATATACATGTTAGTCGTTAACAAAGGGGTATAGTACAGCGGTTAGTATATGGGTCTCCAAAACCTAAGACCGTGGTTCGATTCCACGTACCCCTGCCAGATAAAACTAGTCAACCTAAGGTTGGCTATTTTTTTGACTTACTTTTCTTTGTTCTCTTTACAGATTTTGTTTTCTTTGTGTTCTTTTTCTTTTTCTGAATCATTAAAGCTATAACAGCAGCTGTTAACCCTACGAATGCCCAAACATATATAGGCATAACACTATCTTTCTTTTTTGTAGGCTGTGAAATGTCTTGTGTTTCTGCCGCATCTTCTTTTTGCACAGTAGATTCTGCCGGTGCTGTTGTTGTATTTGACGGTGTCGTAGTTTTTGTATTGGACGGTGTAGTTGATTTTGGAGTGGTAGAAGAGGGTGTACTCGTAGGTTTTATTGGAGTAAGAATTATAGTACTAGGTATCGGATTTGATCCTGTAGGACAATAGTTTGTTCTAACTACATCATTGTTATCCGGACTTGTAACAGGAGTTACTGTAATCGTCGTATTAGTAGTAATTGTTCCAACATTAAAGGTTCGTGAAACTTCTCCCGTAGGATTCCTACTGTTAAATGCTAGCGATCCTGAAATACCGGGTCCTGAAACATTCTGATATGAAACATCATTTGAATTAAAAATTGTTATATTAGAACTCTGAGTTGAATCTACGGGCAAAGTAATCGAAGAACTACCATTAACTGTACCTCTACAGCCTGCTGTTATGTCTACTGTTACCGCTAGGCTTGTTGCATGCGCAGCCGGAGCATATAGTGCGATTAATGTAAGTGAAAGTAGTGTAGTTATAAAGTATTTTTTCATACTTCTTATACTAACATAATTTAATTTGTGTTACTTAGGCTTTAAACCATTTATTCTGATATCATATTTGCATATATGAAGCATAAAAAAACTAGAAAACTACGCCCCTGGAACAGAGTCAGTCAGCAAATCTATAGCCTATCTACGCTTGATGCAAACGGAAAAATAAATATGAACATAGTAAGCTATGCCACGGCTGCAACTCTTAAGCCCAAGAGCTACGTCATTGCCGTTTATCGAAAAACCCAAACCCATGCTAATATTTTTGATAAGTCTGCTAACCAGTATCTTTTACTTCAAGGTTTTTCAAAGCCGCAGTCTAGATACGTACGTCCGCTTGGACAAAAAAGTGGCCTTAGCTATGATAAAGCAAAGTATTTAGCCAAACAAAATATGAGCTTTTACAATCTTAATGGTTCAGATTGTGGGTTTCTGCCTGATTGTGGGTTTGTTATAGCCTGCAAAATAACTAATACAATCGTATATGGAGATCACGACCTTATAACGGTCGAGGTCGTTAAGACTGTAGAAGATAATAACGATGCTCAGCTACTGACAACAATTGATTTAATTGATCAAGGCATAATCTTATAATTTGCTAGTAGATAGCATAAAGTATAGTGCAGCTATAAACCACCCTTTTTTGGGTGGTATATTTTATTTCTTAACTTCGTTTCGTCCAAGAGATTTCTTGGTTTCGCTGTACCAGGTACGTTTGCGAAGTAGAGGGTTATACTTCATTAGACGAAGTTTTTCGGGTGTGTTCATAGTGTTCTTAGTTGTGTAGTAATGGCGAATGCCAGTCTCTTCACATACTAGTCCTACAATTTTTCGTTTGTCAGTTTTCTTTGCCATATAAATATATTTTAACAGATATCAATCTGAATTGCTAGTCTTTTTCAGACTAAGATTGAGAGTTAGTTTTACTAATTAGAACTTCCACATGTTGGTTAAGCTGCTTTAATAGATCAATGATTTGATTTGCCTGGCCTTCGTTCATGACTTACTCCTTAACTTTTTATAATATGGAGCCGTCGTCGGGGATTGAACCCGAGACCCCCGCCTTACCATGGCGATGCTCTACCACTGAGCTACGACGGCTTAACCGTGCAATTCTAACAGAATTTACTGTATATTTCGAGTCTTAATTAGGGAGTAAGAGTAAAATAACGCATAACATTTGTTGAATCTGTGCCCCCAAGGTCAATAGAAGGTAGTTTTATTGAGTCTAATCTTATAAGATATGATCCGATTTGTTTCCAGTTTGGTATAAATTTGCGGAGTATTTCTGATTCATTATCGGAAACTGCTTCAACTTCCAACGGCATGATGCCTGGAAGCATTTCAGAACGTAGTGGTATTTCAAGCCTTGTGTTAAGTCGTGAGTAGTCCTCAATGACTTCAGATATATTCTCGACTGTGTAGTCGCATATGTCTCCCCCTACGTGTTGAATACGGGTTGACCCAAGTGTAAATACGGCAAACTCATTCGGGAATGATGCGCGTGCGAAATGAATGTTATCGAAATTTGTGTTTTCCAGCTCCATTGCTCTTATGATAATAAAATATTAAGCTAATGGCTAGTATTAAGTGTTGTTATATTATTCTTTTGAAACGATCAATATTTATTAAATACTAATAAAAAAACGATCTATATCGACGAAAATTATATAAATCCAGCTGTTTATGATCAAAGCAACGATAACCCACCATATAAATCGTAATTTAGGAGAGCTCTTAGAATAACGGAATGCCCAAACTAGTCCAAGAATAAAACCGATTGTTAGAGGTAACCCCCAATTAATAAGTAGTCCGAATACTATTAACGAGGTTGCAACAGACGGTGTTGCGTACTTAAAAGTCGACTTGTTAGATTCTGAAACTTCTTTATACTTTGTATTTTTAGGTTTTGATTTCATGGTGTCTATATTTATGGTGCAGGGTGTAGGATTCGAACCTACGAAGGCATAAGCCAACAGATTTACAGTCTGTCGTGTTTGACCGCTTCACTAACCCTGCAAATTGTTAACGTAAATGTATGGAGCCGGCAGAGGGATTCGAACCCACGACCCCCTGTTTACAAAACAGGTGCTCTAACCAACTGAGCTATGCCGGCGTAAAAATACTAAATAATTGTACCAAAACAGGGGTTAAATGACAACCCGTCGTGGCCTAACTACCTTCTTTGGTTTTCCGCTAGGAATAATTAGTTTTTTAAGTTTCTGTTCTACTTCATCTGCCTCTCTCTCCATGCCTTTGTCTTGGTATGCCTTTTGTAGCAAATGATAGGTTTCTTTATTGGGTTCTAACTCTGCAGCTTTTTCAAGCTCGTTTAACATTGATTTGTCATTTCCAAGTTTCTCTTGGACCTTGGCGTATGCAATATGTCGAGCAGCAAATCCGTCGTCAAGCTTTAAAGCTTGTTCGAAAGCGATGGCAGCCTTTTGATAGTTCTCAGTTTCAAAATATATAAGACCTAGGTTATGTAGGCTTGAGGGAGTAGCTTCAATACTACTAGCTATCTCAAAACAATCGATAGCATCTTTATATTCTTTTTGCTTAGCGTACAGAATACCTAGACGGTTGTAGGCAGCAGCATTACGTTGATCAATCTTGAGAATAGACAATAAGGCCTTTTCAGCGCGCAAGAATCTGTTTTCACGCATACCTTGATGTGCGATATCCCATAGCTTACCAACACGATCCGTAATTTTACGAGGCAGTTCAGAAAGTTCATCCTCCCCTATTTTGTCTGCTCCACGGAGAGCTATGACTCCAAATATAAGTACAAGTACAAGTGCTAACATATGGAATTATTATACGCTACCTTACTTTATATTACGAATACTGACTATATCTTAAGGAATAGATCTGTTAATACTATTTTCGGTGAGACGTTATATGTAATGTCTCGTTCAGCACGTAAAACAAGATTAAGTTTACGTACCCATTGTTTTGTAGACGGTGAATCTTTTTGAGCAGCTTGATTAAGAGCAGCATGACACATATTTTCTAGAGCTTTAAGACATTGTGCCGTTTTTTTGTTTTTAGATATAGCATCAATAAGAATTAAGCGATCATAGGCAGATCCACTAAGGATTGCTTTAGCTTGCTGAATATCTGACATGACGTCATTGTCTTCAGAATTTATGATTGCACGCATAATTTCAGGCAGTCCGTCACTCATCAAGTAAGCCTTACTTATGGCTTCTTCAGATTCGTTACCGTATATTTTTATATATTGGTCTACTGTAGGTACGCTCACAGAAATAGATTGGGCGCGTGAACGAATAGTCGGTAGTAATGAATCGTAACTTGAAGTAGCTATTATCAGAAGAGTATCGATTGGAGGTTCTTCCAGTATTTTTAATAATGCGTTCTGGGCCTCTATGCTCATATTCTCTGCATTAAAAATACATACTAAACGTCTAATATTATTAGAGCCAATGGTTTTAAGTTTTATGAACTGTTGAATTTCACGTATCTCTTCAATTGAGACGGCCTTCTTTTCTTTAGGAAGAATAAGAATAGACGGGTAGTCGGTTATATCAGATATAGCTGCTTCTAGAACTGTTGTTGCAATATGTTTTACGCTAGCAAGTAAGGCCTCTTTAGATGGGCTGGCAAGAATTAAGGCATGAGAAGGACGTACAGCAAACTTTTTAATAGACGCTAAAGACTCTGTATGGATTGGAAGATCATTATGCATTATCGATACGGTCATTAAAAGAGCTTGGTACTGCACAGATAAATGTTTTTACACTTCCGTTTGGAAGAGTCAAAGTTAGTGAGTGTGCGTGTAGATATGTCCTGTCGGCAGGCTGGCCTCCGTATAAGACGTCTCCAAGTATAGGATTACCAATTTGTTGCATGTGTACGCGAAGCTGATGTGTGCGGCCTGTGTGTGGCTTAAGCTCAACAAGACTCATTGTGTCGGAATGCTTCAATACCTTATAGTATGTCTCAGCCTTTTTGCCATTTGGCCCAGCACGGAATGTTTGAGGTTTCTTAGGATTACGTTCTATCGGCATTTCAATATTTGCTTCTAGTGTTTCAGGCACACCTTCTACTACAGCAATATATTCTTTTTTAACTTTACGCTCAGCAAATTGTTTTTGTAACCAATCGATAGCTTTATCATTTTTCGCACATATTAGTAAGCCTGACGTTACACGGTCAAGTCTATGTACAATTCCTCCCCTATTGTCTTCCATCCCTGTGGTGTAGGGTCTAATGAATGAGGAAACAGTCGCCTCAGGGTTAAACGCGCCCTTAGAGTGCGTCAAAACGCCTTCAGGCTTAACTACAACTAGACAGTCATCGTCTTCATATAATATTTCTAAGTTAATTTCTGGAACTGTTTCAGCGGCATCTTTATCATACGCAACACTTACTACATCACCACCGTGAACTTTTGATGAGACTTTATAGATTACTGTACCGTTTATTGACACTTTGCCCTGGTCGCAAAGAGAACTAACAAATGATCGGCTTGCGCCTTCAATACTCTTCGCAACAAAAACATCCAGCCTTGAAGTTTCTTCGACGTCAAATTTTTGAATCATAGACGAAGTCCAAGAGCTTTTTGGACGCTAAGTAGCTTACTGTTTGCAACTTTATTCATTTGTATTTCGCTTGCTTCTAATTTTTTAATAATTACCGCGTCATCTATTTGGGATAGTTTAGATTGAAAGTCTGCTAAAAATGAACTTACTGCATCAGCAACATCTTTTTTAAGTTCACCGTACTGAGTTTGTCCTGCGTATCTACTTACAATTTCTTTGATATCTGTGTCACTTAAAGCTGCAAGAATGTCTAGCAAGTTACTAATACCTGG
>CALRBE010000002.1 GCA_943354005.1 uncultured Candidatus Saccharimonas sp. | reverse complement strand
TGAAGGAACTGCTGCCAACTTGGTCGTTTGATTTTTACTTCCACCGTAAACTCCCTACTTATTGTTTTTATTTTAATTCCCATAGTTCTCCCCCACATTGGCACGAACAATAATCGTCTCAAAAATTACTGTCGTGATTTTGTTTTTTTAATATATTTTTGTTTTTCTTACTACACCAATTTGATGTGCAAAGAATATTGTGATTGTACATAAGCTTAAGCAGCGTGTCAAACTATTATTTATTATCAGTCGTGGTACACTATACATAAGCACTACAAATATAAAGAAGGAGCACTCAAAAATGGCAAAAGCAAAAGCTAAAACTACAAAAAATAAGAAGATCGATAACAGTGAAGGATCTACAGTTTCAGGACTTGCAATTCTTGTTGCTGGACTTATTATTATCGGCATAGCCGTTATGCAAAAGTATGAGTCATTACAACTTGTACTGATCGGATTTGGCTCTGCACTACTTGTTGTGAGTGGTGTACTTCTTGGCAGCTCTGCTAAACGAAGCAAATAGAGTAAACAAGCGTCATGCACAGCTCTTTTTTTACTGAAATATCTATCATCATAGCTATTGGTGCTTCTATTTCACTTATCATGCGGCTTTTGAAACAGCCGCTTATAATTGGACATATTCTAACTGGTATCATTGCCGGACCGTCTTTTCTGAAACTCATACAGTCAGATTCGACTTTTGCAGGTCTTAGCGAGATGGGAGTGGCATTACTACTCTTTATTATCGGCTTAGATCTAAGTGTGAAAGCCTTTTCAAGAGTCGGTAAAGCAGTATTCCTAACGACAACGATACAAGTTGGAGTTATTACAGCGGTCGGATACGCGAGTGCTAATGCTCTAGGATTTGGTAGGCTAGAATCTGCGATAATTGGTCTTGGTCTTGCTATGAGCAGTACTATTATTATCGTAAAGCTTCTAAACGATAAGAGGGAAACTGGGCGTCTGTACGCACAGATAGCGATAGGTATTCTGCTATTACAAGATGTCATTGCCACTTTTGCGAAAATTGCCCTAGCAGCAAAAACTAACAACAATGGTTCAGTTGTAAGTGTAGTCCTACTTGGTATGAGAGGAATACTACTAACTCTGGTATTGTTTGGGCTTGTTAAGTATGTAATTCCTAAAATATCAAATACTTTAGAGCGCAGCAAAGAACTCCTTTTGCTATTCTCTCTTGGCTGGGGACTTGGCTTCTCCCTGCTCTATGCCAAGGCAGGCTTTTCAATTGAAATAGGTGCGCTACTAGCTGGAATTAGCCTCGCAGGTCTTGCCTACAGCAGCGAGATGGCCTCACGACTTAAGCCACTGCGCGATCTTTTCCTTGTAATCTTCTTTATTACTCTGGGACAGAATTTATCTCCAGACAAATTAACTCAAGTCATAGGTCCGGCCCTGCTTCTTAGTCTGATTGTTGTCATACTAAAACCGCTAACTGTTCTCATAAGTCTTGGAAGTTTAGGATATACAAAACGTGCCAGCTTTAAGACTGCAGTCACTATGAGTCAAGTAAGTGAATTCTCTTTAGTGTTTCTTGCAGCTGCATTCGCTTCTGGCCTTATCAGTGATCGTGCATCAGCAACGCTCTCACTCACTGCGCTAATTACATTTGCTGCTTCAACGTATCTTATACAGTACGACAATAGCCTTTATAGGTTACTGGAGCATAGGCTGCGACTTTTCGAGCGTAAGGTAACTCGCTTTGGCCAACGCGATACTGCACAAAAATATCCACTTGTCCTTATTGGTTTTCGTAAGGGAGGGCACGAGTTTATTCGTACGTTTAGTAAAATGAGCAAGAAGTATGTGGTCGTTGATTATGACCCAGAAAATATTGAAATACTGGAGCGTAAGCATACTAATGTTATTTATGGCGATGCGACAGACCCTGAGCTTCTTGATGAGATTAATCTAGATGAATCACAGTTAATCGTTTCAACTATAGGGGATGTTGAGACTAACAAGTTTTTGGCCCATTGGCTCAATACTCACAATCCTAATGCAGTCTTTATATGTACTGCAGAACGAGCGGAACATGCTACCGATCTTTACGACCACGGCGCATCCTACGTTATGATGCCTCACTATATTGGAAGTGAAAAGATAAATAGCTTTATACGTCGTAACGGCCTTAATAAGTCAGAGTTTAAAAACTTCCGAGAAAAGCACCTTGAAAAACTACATACTCACATTAATGATATTAACGACACTACAGCTACGGTTTAGTCTTCGTAATATCGTGATATAGCCATTGTTCTTTGGCATACTTTGCAACGCTCTCTACTATATCTTTTGAATTTTTATTGGCGATGAGGTTGTCTCTAATGTGCATGGAAGAAACTGGTGCGTGGACAGATTTAATGAAAAAACTTTTTTTAGGCTGTGCCGGAAGTGCTGCAATAAGCTTCTGTGCCGACTGTTTGCTATGATTTTTACGGAGTCCAACAGCGAGTTCTATATTTGGTAACAATCTCTCTATTTGAGGCCATAAATGCATATTCTCAAGCAGATCTTCACCGACTAGCAAGATTATTTCATCTTCGGGAAATTTAGCACGTAGCCTACCGTAAGTTTTAAGTGGAGTAAAAAAGGCGTCCGTTAACTCGAGTACGGAAAGTTTTTGATATGAACGAACAGCAAGATTTAGCATAGCTAACCTATGTGCAATATGAGAGGATTGCTGTTTCCTGCGTGGCTTAATTTCGGGTGTAAAATACACTTTGTCTAGTTTTGCAGATTCTATTGATTCGAGGGCGAATGCAATATGCCCCTTATGTACAGGGTCAAAAGTACCGCTATATACTCCTATCCTCATACTATGAAATATCCGCCGGTGCGCCTTCGCAGCATTTTGTTGGCATATGACAACTTGGGCAGACGAAATGACCGTGCATTGGCATTATTGGGTAATGGCCGCAGTTATCACAGAATAGTTCAGCTGATTTTTCTCTGACCATTTCTTCAAAAGGATCGTACTTATTATTGCTCATACTTTTTATTATATCCTTATTTCAAACTTGGATGGGCAAGTTTACACCCTTTATTGCTACAAAAAATGGTTTCCTTATCCGGAACAATCGCTCTTACCATTTTCATACAGCCAGGACATTTTACATGTTCACCATCTTTAACTTCCTTACATGTCGCCGAAGAGGCACTGTCACTATCTAATGATTCACTGCTAGTGAGACGAAGGTTTCCAGCACAAGAAGATGAAGTAGCAGTTTTCTTAGCAGATTCCATAGATTCAAGACCCTGCGCAATATTGCCCTCTGCAATATGCTCACGTGCGGCATTTATGTGCTGGGCAGCCTGCTTACCGTATACTATTGGATCAATTGTTGCGTCAACTAGGGCACGTTTTAATGTTTCTTCTTCGGAAATCTTGTTGAGCAATGCGCTGGCTAAGGCTGGTGATGAAATTGAACTAGTTGCTACGATAAGTCGTTCTGCGACACGATCACTGACTGACTTCATGGATCTCTCTCTTTGCCTACAGACTTCAAGGTATGTATCGTACGGCTGTGCGGGCTGTTGCTGACCAAAAAATGAATCAGTCTGGCGGTCATAGCGTTCTACAATATCAACAACTCCATTGGGAATCAGACTATTGTTGATTAGTAGGGGCTTGGAAAGCATTTCGGTTACTGACAGATCCTCGTACTCTATTCCCAGTTCTTTAAGTAGACCAACGACACTTGATTTATCGTGGCGCTCGGATAGTTCGTCTTGCCTGCCAGCAACAAATGCAGATTCAATCGTAATATCATTACCTTTTTTTGTAGTAACTTGAATTACGCCTGACATTGAATCTGTAAAAAAGCCTTCCCCGGCAGCTTCTTCGATTGTCATATCATCAGGAGCAAGTGAGAAAACAACGAACGAATAATCATCTAGCTGGCCGCTATTGGCAAATGACTGAATCCGATGGCCATTGAGGGCTTCGGCTTCAAGTCTTTTATGCATTTGTGGGCTTGGATCCATGTAGCGGAAACTATTCGCATAGACTTCCTGCATAGACTGACCGTATTGAAATAACGTACCATTGTCGTCCTGCTCCAGAATAACTTCAGTTACGTGCCCGGCTTTAAAGGTACGCTCCATAACGTCTGTAGCGGCATTTATTTGGACCATCTTTCTGGCCTGTTCATTTCCATTTCTGGCTTCATGAAGTGCATCCAAAAGGCTTAGGTCTTGCCGTACTGAGTTTTCTAATTCAACACTCTCTTCTACTAATACTGATCCTATGAAACGGGCTGTGCGTCGCCTGATAAGTTCATCGCTTTGTAATTCGGCAGCTTCAATAACAAGCGGTAGTTCGATGTCTGAATATGAAGTACCTGGAACACTAGCTAGATAGTGATCTTGATGCTGTTCTACTTCCCAAAGTTGTTCGGCTGCTACGGCCATATATCCCTCTTTTCTGCCATAAGCAGAAGAGGGCCAAAAAAGAGGCTTGCTCCTGCTCGGGAGGCTTAACGCTAGATCGGACTTATCCCTTTTCTCGGGCTTACCGTTGCGGCACAGTGCAGGATTCTCACCTGACTTCCAGCTATGAATTATTAAGTATTACTAGTATGGACCACAAAGCTTTTGTTTTAAAGTATATTTCGCTGTAGAATTTGCAGCATGTCCAAAGAAATATTACAGCCAGTTGAAGTTACGCAGAATGACCTACATTCTGAGCTCGTATCGCATATTGTCTATGATGAATTATCGCGCCAAGCACAAAATCATACAGGTAAAAAGAACCGTTTTAGTCCTCTAGATTGGAATCCGCGCTATATTGAGGATGATCCTCTTGCCGGTAATCCAGGACAATTATTGGATGACTATCGTATTGAAGCGGATATGACACCCGGTCTTGAGCCTTTTATTGAAGCGTCGGCTGAGGTTTTTTTAAGTGGGTTTTCGAAGATTACTGATTCTTTCTATGCAAATACTCCGTTAATGGAATCAATTCAAGAAAAAATAAACGCTAAAGAAAATATTGTAGTGGTGACTAACCATGGTGAAATTTATGATATTGCTATTATTCTTGCTGCACTTCGATTGTCGCTTGCTAAACATGCTGAAACGAAAGATGAGGCACCCATCCAGGCAGATCATTACAACCTAATCGTGCACCGTATGATTAGTCAGCTTGGTGTTCCAGACGAAAAAGACCCGTCTGCCGTTTCTCCAGCCTTAAGTATTTTGCAACTCGTTGGAGAAACATACTTAAGTTTCCCGCGAACTGAAAATGCAAAAAAAGCTCATATACCTCTAGAACTAGATAGGGTATGTAATGAGAACATGCTCGCAGTGTTACATGAAAAAATGGAAACTGGTTCACAAATACTTGCTTTTGCACCTAGTGGCAGTAAAGATGAATCGCTGCTAGATAAACTGGGAAAGAAACGAAAAGTTATTAAGCCCGTAAACAGAGGCACTTATAGATTAATGCAGCTTCCAAATACCTCGGTTCTTGGAGTAGGTGTTGCTCTTGATCACGAGAATGGACCTGTCTGTTCCATGACTGATCTTACTCTGTGTACCGACGATGATGCCTGCCACGAGCTACTTGATTCGATCGCAGATAAACACGCCGCACTTACAGGCATACGTACTCTATACGCCCGCAAACAGACGGATCTAGATGCTTGGAGAAAAGAAGCACATTTGCCAGAGATATTAGTACCAGGCGTTGCTTCTGATGATCCGGAAAAAAAGAAGTTACTTGGAGCAATTGCCACTGGAGTTAGTCTTGGTGTTGCTGTCGGTTACGTATTAGGAAATTATTATCGAAAGAAAAATAAGTAGACCAAAAATGATTCTGTAATATGCAAAGATCTTGAAACTGTGCCCTGAAACATATTTTAAGAGCCAATTAATTGCCAGTAGTGAAACAATGAAGGTCGTGATGGTACCAGCTATGACTGCCGCCGTACCGCCCGTAACTGTTGATATTTGATCTCCGTCTGTTAGTAGTTTATAGGCTCCGGCAAGAAGTAGAACTGGGATACTCATATAGAACGAAAAGGCAGTAGCCGTAACTCGGTCAAGACCTGTCATTAATCCTCCCATTATTGTTGCCCCTGATCGTGATACTCCTGGTACGAGTGAAAGAACTTGGTAGCAACCTACTTTAAAGGATTGCATCGGCGTAAGACTATCCAATTTTGCCTCTCCCGCATTTACTGGAGTCTTATGATAGGTCTCTATTAGTAGAATGAGGATACCGCCGATGATTAAGGCGGATGCAATAATTGGTAGGGTTGCAAAATCAGATAGCTTACTTGCCAGCAATACACCCATTATTCCTGCCGGAATTGTTGCAATAATCCAGTTCATCCAAAAGCGCTTACTTGCTTTATCACCCTTTAGAAGGCCTCGGGTAATCTTTATGAGCTGCATGCGGTAGTGCAAAATAACGGCAAAAATAGCTCCTACCTGAATTACGACCGTAAATAATTCAGCCGTATCTTTATAACCAATCATATTCTCGGCGACAATAAGATGCCCGGTACTTGAGATTGGTAAGAACTCAGTTAAACCTTCTATTATGCCTAGCAGTATGGCTTGAAAAATCATACCCTAATTATACCCTAATTATATCCTATTTACCTGCTGACTGCTTGCGTCTTAGGTCACTCAAGCGAGGGATGAAAGATTGTGCAGCACCCTCAAGACCCAGAACCCGTAAGGCTCCTACCATGACGTAAAGACCATCCATCAGATCCTCTGTTGGATGTGTACTGTTTTCAACATGCTTAAACATTGCATCTATTTTTTTAACCAACCATTTTTCTTGGGCAGCACTAACTTTATCTGAAGTTACAGTTTTATTGATAGTTTTTTCAACCACCTCAAGTGAGCGTGCTGAATGATCTTTCTTAAGTAAGTGCCCCCTCTTTATTAGGCTATTAACGTGTAATGCAACCGTGGCTACGGAAGTATAATTGAGACCAGTCATAATTTCCCGGTAGCTAGGGCTATACCCATTCTCGGCTATAAATTGCTCGATAAAAGTAAGTATTTGCTTTTGTTTCTTGGTAGGACGCCTTACTTCTTGTTCCATATCACTACTTCCCATTTTTTTATTTTTTAGTATCTGCTTTAAAGACCCAATATTTATACCAAAGATAATTCCAGACAGTCAGTAAACCAGCTGAGACGAATTGACCAAGATATGGCGTTAGCCCGAGAGACTTAAGGCTCCAAACTATTAGATAGTCGAGTAAAAAGTTAAGTCCAGTTAGAGCAATATAGCGTCCAGTAACCTGGGTTTGCTTACTTTTAAGCTTGTGGTCATTGAAGACCCAGTATCTTTGCAGGATAAAGTTAACTATCCAACCAGTCAGGTTAGCTGCTAGCTTAGCCCACCACAGATTAAGCCCAAGTAGCTGGTCGGCTATGAAAAATACTAGATATCCTGACCAAAAGTACGCTTGACCGCTGATCAAATACTGAATTATCCGTATAATTTCTTTTCTTCGTTTCTGGGTAGTTATTTTTTTAGTAGCCATGAGCGTTGTTTTCTAAGTTCAAGTATATCCTAGTACCGTAGAGACACATATATAATTTTAAATAGGACAGCGAAACACTATATATAGCGCCTGTGGATACTTCAGGCTTATCCCTGTTCGTACAGTCTCATTATGCTATAATAGGGTACATATGCCAGAAATAAACAAACCAAAAAAAAGGCCTGTTTCTAATTCGATCGATGGGATGGTAGGCCCTCGACAATCTCCTTTATCGTCGCCTCAGTATTATAAGTCTGCTAATGCACGGGTCCCTGGTCCCCGAAAACCTATACCAACACAGGTAAATAGACGGCGTCCCCACCTTTCAGATCCAGATTTAAAGAAAACTGAAACCGATAAACCAGTCGCAGAAATAGGAGATTTCACAGGATTATCTATGCAAGATGTTAATGCCGATTTTATTCCTAATCGAAAAGTAAAAGACAAGAAAAAGAAGAAGTCTAAAGATGGGCGTAAACGTCGTCATTTTTGGAAGAATCGTAGCAAGAAATTTAAAGCATTCATTATTATACTAGTCTTACTTCTTGGAGTTGGTGGCTTCTTGGGTGCACGTATATATTCATTCTTCAACTCCGTATTTAGTCGTAATGTGGGAAATGGGTCTTCAGTTGCTCTTTCAGATAACCCGGATCCCGCTAAATTTAATACTGAAGGCGATGGAAGATTTAATATTCTTCTACTTGGGCGTGGTGGTGCTGAAAACGAAGCCCCTGATCTTACAGATACAATGGTCATTGCTAGTATTGATATCCAAAACCAGACGGCATCACTGCTGAGCATACCTCGTGATACATGGGTTAATGTAAACGGTGATACGATGAAAATTAACGCTGCATATAGCATGGCTAAACAACAGGCTATTTATAACGGCAAGAGTAAGGAAGAAGCCGAAAACATTGGTATAACAACAGCCATTTCAACAGTGCGCAACGTAGCTGGAGTACCGATTCATAAGTATGTACTAAGCGATTATAAAGCTTTCCGAGATGTTGTTAATGCACTTGGTGGAGTTGATGTTAATCTACCATCACCGATTATTGACGGCTTCACTGGATGGACCTTTAAGGCAGGCCCTCAAACTATGAACGGTGATCGAGCTCTGCAATATGCTCGCACTCGTCAAGGATCAGCTAGAGGTGACTTTGATCGAAATGAAAACCAAAGAAAACTCCTAATTGCAATTCGTCAGAAAGCGATGTCTACGGGTATTATTGCAAATCCAGTCAAGCTTAATAACTTGGCAAGTGCTGTTCAGAAAAACATCCGAACTGATTTATCCATTGATGAGGCTAGGACCTTATTCAATAAAACCAAGGGGCTTTCCGACAGCAACATAAAATCACTTGACCTCGCAAAGCGGGATGATCCACTCATTACAACTGGTAATATTGGCGGTCAATCAATTGTTAGGCCAGTTGCAGGACTATTCGATTATTCAAAGATACGTTCATATGCGCGTACTAATATGATTGATCCATTCTTGAAAAAAGAAGCTCCTACTGTTGCTATCTATAACGGGTCGGGACGAGCTGGTTTAGCCACAACTGTTGGTGATATTATGGCTGGCTACGGATATAACGTTCTTATTAAAGAATCTAGCAAAGAGCCGCAACAAAAAACTCTTGTCGTAAAGAAAACTCAACAAGCTAAGCCGTTTACAGAGCGATTCCTGTCTGTTCGATTTGCTACTCCGATTTCATCTGATCTGCCTAACTCAGTACTGCCTGATGCAACCAATGCTACGGCAACAAGTACCAGTACAGCGCCGCCGACAGCAGACTTCATTATTGTCTTAGGGTCTGATTTCAAGATTCCTTCTGGTCCAACCTGGTAATCCAACCAATAGATTGAGCTGTACTTCTCTATCTGTAAACGGTACTATATAAGCATGAAAAATAACGCATCTTTTGCCTATGCAGTTCTACTTGTTATTGGCGATGCTCTGGCACTTATTGCAGCGTTTACCCTGGCCTACATACTCAGGGTCAAGATCGATACTCGGGGTCTTATTGCACCGATTACTGCACGCGAGTATCTTTTCGCTTTCATGACCGTATTGCCTTTATGGATAATAGGCAACGCCTATGTTGGGCTATATAGTAATCGGGTCTACGAAAAGCGATTCACAGAAATAGGTAGACTTTTCGTCGGTTCTATAGTGGGCATATTAATTGTCATTGGATACGACTTCGCAATAAAAGGTCAGTTATTCCCTGCTCGATTAGTACCTATCTATGTATTCCTTCTTGGGCTAGGTTTCCTAATATTATTCCGAACTATTGCTCGCTTCCTTCGTACTGTTCTATATGGCTATGGCGTTGGAGTTAGCAATACGTTAATCGTTGGCGATACGGACAGCTCTATAGAAATAGCTCATGCAATTGAGAATACTTCAAGAACTGGACAAAGAGTGCTTGGCATTGTTGGATCAAAATTTGGTTCTTTTAAAGGGTATGAGAGTTTCGATAGCGCATTATCGATGATTAAAAGACCAATTCACAGTATTATCCAGACCGAACTTTACAAAGACAGTTTAAAAAATGATACTGTCCTGCAGTACGCCCAGACAAATCACATTGCTTTTCGTTTCGTTCCTGGCAACACTGACCTATTCTTTGGAAATATTGAAGTAGATCTTTATGCTGGAAGAATTCCAATGATATCAGTTCATCAGACTGCTCTAGTTGGATGGGGTAGAATCATTAAACGCTTATTTGACTTACTTATTTCATCAGTATTATTGGTAATAACAAGCCCGATTTTACTACTGATTGCTCTAGCCGTAAAAATTAGCGATCCAAAAGGCCCAATCTTTATGCGAGGCAAGGCTCAAAAGAGACTTACCCGACATAATATCGTTTTTAACGTCTATAAGTTCAGGAGTCATTACGCAAAGTATGACGGAAAGACAGACAGTGAAGTCTTTGCCATGATCGGAAAACCTGAGCTCCTTAAGCAATATCGAGAAAATGGAGATCAACTGGATAACGACTTCCGCGTAACGCCAATAGGCAGGTTCCTGCGCCGTGCAAGCCTTGATGAGCTACCTCAGCTATATAATGTCTTTAAAGGAGACATTAGTCTTGTAGGACCACGAGCACTTATCCCAGAGGAGCTACAAGCCTACGAGAAGAGACATACTATTCTTAGTGTTAAGTCTGGCCTCACTGGCCTTGCTCAGATATCAGGAAGAAGAAGTATAAGTTTTTCCGAAAGACGTAAGCTTGACACCTACTACGTGCAGAACTGGAGCTTCTGGATGGACCTTGTTATTTTGATCAAGACAGTTCGTACAGTTATCCAAGGCTTGTTCGAATCATGAGAGTGGCCATTGTCCATGACTGGCTTTACGGCGGAGGAGCCGAGCGAGTCATCCAGCAACTCCATGAACTATATCCTGAAGCACCGATCTATACATCTTACTGTACCGATGAGTGGAAAAAGCGGCTTGATGGCAAAGTTGTTACCGGGTATCTGCAATATTGGCCTTTTAATAAACTCAGAAGAATGTTGCCAGTACTTCGTGTATTTTGGTTCAGAAATCTCGATCTGACTGCCTATGATCTTATTATTAGCAGTAGTGGCAATGGTGAAGCCAAAGATCTTAATATTCCTGAAGGGGCAATGTATATGTGCTATTGCCATGCTCCTACACATTATTATTGGAGAAGCTACGATCAGTACATGAAATATCCTGGTTTTGGCATCTTCAATCCCCTTGCTCGATTGGGCATGAAGTTGCTGGCAGGCCCTTTGAAAAAAGAGGATTACAAAGCTGCCCAAAAACCAAAGTACTTCATTGCTAATTCAAGTTTTATAAAGAAAGAGATTAAGCAATTTTATAAAAGAGATTCAGTCGTTGTACATCCACCAGTCGCCATAGAAAGATTCATTAATGCTGCAACAAAAGATAAGAAGGGTTTTGTAACAGTAGGTCGGCAAGTAGCCTACAAGCGTTTTGACCTTATTATTGACGCCTGCAATGAATTACAGATACCCCTGACTGTCATAGGTAGAGGGCCTGAGCATAAGAATCTTGTAAAGCTAGCTGGCCCAACTATTACTTTCAAAACCGATCTCACCGATGAACAAATGCCAAAAGAACTAGCCAAGGCTGAAGCGTTCATCTTTGCAGCAGTAGAAGACTTTGGCGTAGCTCCAGTAGAGGCTATGGCTGCCGGTACGGCTGTAATTGCTTATAAAGATGGTGGTGCCCTAGATTATGTAAATAAAGATACTGGAAGCTTTTTCACTGAACAAACAGCACAGAGCCTTTCAGAGGTCTTGAAGACATTTTCAGCTAAAGATTTTGATACTAACAAACTACAAAAACAAGCGGCCTATTTTTCAGATGATATGTTTAAGGCTCACATACAATCCTTTATAGATTCTAAACTTAGCTAAGATTTTTAATAATTCCAACTACAGGCTTATCCAATATCGTGCGGCTATTTAGATAAATAATTATTGGACTATGAACCACAATATTATTACCTAATAAAAGTAATATTAGGCATACAAAGCCTAGCTGCATACCGCCTCTTAGCTTGTGATAGACAAGACGCATTGATCCAATTACAGCCATATATATAAAAGGCAGGACAGGCAATAAATACCTTCCTTGGATTGCGAAAGGATAGCCGTAAAAACGATACGTATTAAAGTTATATAGCAGGACAATTAGGCAATACAGTAGTGTTAGAATCCCTATACCAAGTTGTGCCGGGGTTAATGAACGAATATGCAAAAGTCCAAATAATAGTAGTATGCTAGCAAAAATACTTGTCACAAGAGCAACCTGAGAGGCCTTAGGAGAAAAGGGGCTCGATTGCATTCCACGATAAAAGTAGGTTCTCCTATAAATGCTGTCAACCCAGTCGGAACTGAATGCAAAAAAACTATCTAGCTTAACTATCCCTTCTTTTTTGCGCTGCTCGAAATCCTTTTTCTGCCCTGTATTACGTCTAAATATACTATGTTGCATGCATTCCTCTACGCTGTGCACCTGATCGCAGGTTGGCGTGAACTTTTTGTAGCGAGCGTAGTTTACGGCGTAGCGTTCCATGAATAGACCTGCAAATAATATTGTTAGTAAACATATAAAAATAAATAATATTCTTTGTTTACTGGCCCATACTTTTGTAAAAGAAGTTTTTATATCTTGAATATTTTTTATAAATCCATCTTTAGCTAATCGGTAGCCGAAAAGAAGTATAAATCCAATAATTACGACTGGTAGATATGTTTCCTTAACTAATACCAAAGTAATACTCGTAAGTACGCTGAAAACCAATACTTTAACTCGAATCCGCTCTTGCATAGAAGTAAGCTGAAGTAATAATAAGAAGAAAAGCATAATCGCTAAGTTGTCATAGCTAATACCTGCAAATACCCAAATGAACATAACCGTCATGCTCAGCCAGGCAATAGTAAGATTTGTAGTAACATCCGCTATTCCAATCTTTTTCGCTAGTCTTACAAGCAGCAACAGGGCCACGACTCCAAAAGCAACGTTTACTAATCTGAGCATGAACACTTGGGTTTCAACATTAGAAGTAAAAATCTGAACGAGACGCAAGTAAAAACTCGAAGCGTAGTGAAAGGCGTAGCTTGGAGTTCTTTGAATATCGCCAAGGTTAAATAGTTCATTCTGATCGGTGATTATTGGGCCCGAAGTTATGGGTCTCTGGGCGTAGTAATTAATGAATGAATAGTGGTATTCCTCATCACCTGGAACCTTGTAGTTTATTGCGGCAGCAAAGAATAGAGCCTGGGCTGTAAAAAGTGCAATAAAGAAATAAAGAAATTTCTTACTCTTTATAATATTTTTTATCTGTCTAATCATTCAGTTTTCCTATCCTTATTTCTTCCAATAAATATCCATAAAATTCCTAGAGTTATGAACAATACTCCCCTATCTACAATTGAAATTGAAAGAATTTCAGGAGTAGTTAGCCCTATAGTAGTTGCAGTAATTATATATATAAACTCTTTTACTCCAATATTAGCCGGAGTTAAACTTACAAATATACTTAGGCTGCCCAGAATACTCAGCAGCAGTATCTCAGGTAAACCTATAGATATTGAAAGTGATTTGATCTCTAGCCACGCTATACAAAAGGACAGAATAATTTGAGTTATTATTACTAATGTAAGATGCATTAGCAGGCGTTCATTGCGAGCTATGCGGTTCCAGCCGATAGCCATCTCTCGGATAATATCAATTCCCTTGCCGATAACTCCACGAGTTTTTTTAGGCTCTCCCGGAATCCTAATGAAGCAAAGGGCGATACTCGTAACTAAAAGAGCTCCGAAGAATATAAAAAGTCCGGTATATGCAGATCCGCCTTTGTTTCGGACTAGTAGTAAGCTGCTAATACCAAAAATTGCATTGCATATAAAAATTAACAAATAATTTCCATACACTGTAATCATGTATTCTTGGTATTTAAGATTATGCTTCTTTTTTAAATACACCGCTCGAAATCCAAGTCCAGCCCCAGAAGATGCGAAGAAGTTACCAATAGATGATAAAAGCGAAACATGAGCAGCCTCACGGGTTTTTATATTTTTGTTAAAAGGTTCTATGACGTATTTAATAAAAAGCCCATTAGTAAACACTATAGCTGCGTAGCATAAAGCAACGAGGACTAGATACAGAGGCTTTATGTCTAGAAGTAATTTAAAGCTCTTAATATTTAGAATAAAATAGCCAGTGAATAAGACGATAACTACCAAGCCTAGTATTTTTTGGAAGTTATTTTTTAGAAAATTCAGCATTAATTATTTCTCTCAATGAGCTCAGAGTAAATGTCAATATATCTACTAGCTATTAACTGCCAGCTATAGTTTTTTAGCGTGTACTGCCGGGCTCTGGAGCCAATTAGCTTAGCCTCGGACTTGTCTCTTAGTATCCCAATAATTGCTCTTGAGTGAGCCTGAGGGTCTTCTGGCGGACAGAGTATGCCGTTCTTGTTGTCAATAATGGCTTCCGTTATTCCTTCAAGGTCTGATGCTACAACAGGTAGCTCGCACAGTGCTGCTTCTAGTAGTACACGTCCAAATCCTTCCATATCTCCAGCTACTGGGATATTTGGCATAACGAAACAATCTGCTGAGTTATATAGAATCTTAAGTTGTTCATCAGTAACGGAACCAAGTAATCTTACATTTTTGGATATTTTAAGACTCTCAATTGCCTTTTCAATCTCTTCCTTCTCAGTTCCCTTGCCGCAAACTACAAGGATACTACTCGGTTCTTTTTGAATAATATCTGGCATTACATTATTTAAGAACCAAACTATTCCCTTGCGTTTTACTAGCCTTCCAACGGACAGCAATATCTTAGGGTTTTCTGGTAGATCATTGACTACCTTGTTTATCTGTTTCTTGAGTATTGTCTTATCAAATAGCTCATCTGTCATGCCTAGAGGTATAACCACAACGTTGCGGCTATTAATTCCCCGTTTTACTACCTCGTCCTTAGCAGCCTGACTTATGCAGATTATTCTTTCTGCCTGCTTTAGTGAATGCCTAATAAGATATTGGTAAAGACCGTTACTGTACGTTGCATCTAAGCCATGGATCACTACGACTACTGGCTTTTTGAATAGCTTACCAACAAGCGTCGCGAATATAGATACAACTCCGTCTTGTGAGTGTATAACTTCAATATTATTTCGAGCTACAATCCAACAAGACTTAATAAAGAAATAAGGGAGAATTAATATAAGTGCTTTTTTAGAACCTCCCCAGGAAAGAGTTACCTGATCAGTTTCTTCTGCGAGTGCATCATGCAGGTCTTTTGCAAAACGTTCCATACCGCCAACTGCCGGAGGATAGCATCGAGTAATAAACAAGACTCTAGGATTTATTTTTTCTTTTTTGCTGGCCACGTATTATCTTTCAAAATTTCATACATTTTTTCTTGGTTATTCAGTAGTCTAACCTGCATATCTGCTAGCAAGCCAAGAGCCCATAATACGAGACTCACTGTTACTAGGTATAAGCCAAGAAACCCAACAAACTTATAAGGACTTAGCTCTCCAGTATTTATCCAATAAACCGAGATGAATGCTATGCAAGGGACTCCAATGATAGCTGGAACAAGACCAAGCCAGCCAAAAAAACGAAGTGGAGCGAAATCCCTATATGATCTAAGGATATTCATGGCACTTGTTGCAACATAAGATGGGATACTCGTGACAACTCTTGACTTTCTGCCAGGATAGTAAGTTACTTTAACTGGAATAGCCTTAATGCGAAGGCGTTTCATGGCAAGCACCTGAAAAGTCTCCTGAGTGTATGTATGCGTTCCGTTAATGTTCAAAGATAAAAGAGCCTTACGGTTATATGCTCTAAAACCGCAAGTAACATCGCTAAACTTTTGACCACTTAACTTTCCAGTTACCCAGGTTCCCGCTTTATTACCATAATATTTACCTTTTGGCATATTCTTTGGACACTCACTTATATTAGTCTTTGGATTAGTGAACCTATCTGCAGCTACAAAGTCTGCTTTATCGCTTACGATTGGAGCGACGAGCTTAGGGATGTCGGCCGGACTAAATTGTAAGTCGCCGTCTATATTAACTAGGATGTCGGCTTCTTGCCTTAGTGCCATGTCTACCGCTTCACGGAAACGAAAAGCTAATTTTTTAGTCATGCCGTCACTTACTACATGAGCTCCATGCTGTTTTGCGATATCTGAAGTATTATCCTTGCTACCGTCGTCAATAACCCATGTTTCAATTACAGAAATGCCTGGAATGTTTTTAGGAATCTGATCAAGTAAAGTACCTATGGTCTCTGCTTCGTCTTTACAAATAGATACAATAACTAGTTTCAAAATAGCCTCTTTTCTATGTTTATTATAACAGCTAGAACTTAAGTTGAGCTCTCTTGTCTTTATAGGTCAGCATGTGAACGTGATAATGATATTTTATTGATTGTTTTTTGTTGAAATTAACAAGCATGCAATCGTACAAGATATCTAGCTCTTCTAATATAAGGTCCATCTCTCTTAATTCATTTTTTGACAGATTTTTTTTGTCAACTTCCCTTTTAGGAATGAGCATGTGGTGCACTTTAAACACTGAAGCATAGGGAAATTTATTATCTATCAGTCTCCAGTGCCGCCACTCTTTTATAGGGTGTTCTTCAGAAAGAGATTTAGTCTTTCCATTCTTTTTATGATCGGCGTATATGGCCTCTCCCTTTACGGTCCGCAGGCTAACGGGCACTTTTGATTTGCTTGTTTTTGGGATTTTTATTCTTGCTAGCTGATTTGTAATTTTATTAACCATATGTAGTGGACTTATTATATATTGTTTTCTATTTTACCTTGAATTACTATGAAGTACACTAAAAAGAAGGAGATATAATTAATGGCTAATAAACAACATATCGAAAACATTTTTAAGGCTTATGACGTAAGGGGTATCGTCGGGGTTGAGCTTACTCCAGAAGTTTCCGAAAAGATTGGACGAGCTATGGCGCAATGGTTACCAACTCAAGGTGTAATAGCTATAGGAAGGGATATGAGACCTGATTCACTAGAATTATCCAAGGCCCTAATAAAAGGAATTACTGAGCAAGGCCGTGATGTATGGGATATCGGTGAAGTTACGAGTGATATGATTTACTTTACTACTGGTCATTTCAAACTTGCTGGAGGTCTTATGGTAACCGCAAGCCATAACCCAGGAAATTATAATGGCATAAAATTTTGCGGAGAGAATGCCAAGCCAATAGGTATTGAATCTGGCCTAATGGACATTAAGGAACTCGTACTAAAAGATATTTGGAATACCTCAGAGCAGCAAGGCTCAGTTTCGGAAAAAGATGTAATCGAAGAATGGCTACAGCACGCACTATCTTTTGTTGATGTTAAAAAACTTAAGCCCCTTAAAGTTGTAGTCGATGCAGGTAATGGAATGGCAGGTAAAATTATTCCTGAGCTTGAGCCTTACGTTCCTTTTGAAGTTACCGAGATGTTTTTTGAACTTGATGGAACTTTCCCTAACCATATAGCAAACCCTATTGAACCAGAAAATATAAAAGACCTTATTGAGCGTGTAAAATCTGAAAAAGCTGACGTGGGCGTAGCTTTTGATGGAGATGGAGACCGCGCGGTACTGATAGACGAAAAGGGCAACGCGCTCAGTGGAACTACGGTGACAGCCATGTTGGCTGACTACTTTTTAAAGAAGCAGCCGAGCTCAACAATTCTCTACAATGCGACTTGTGGTTGGGCTGTGCCAGAAACCATTGAAAAAAATGGTGGCAAAGCAATTCGGACAAAAGTAGGTCATTCATTTATTAAGGCCGAAATGCGATCAAAGAATGCGCTGTTTGCAGGAGAAAGTAGCGGACATTACTACTTTAAAGATAATTTTATGGCAGACTCTGGACTTATTGCCGCACTTGTTGCGCTGCAGGTTATATCTTTGAGCGGCAAGCCATTATCTGAAATAACTAAAGACTTTATTAGGTATTACCAGATACCTGAGACTAATTTCAAAGTAGAAAACAAGCAGGCTATACTCGATAAACTAGCTGAAGAGTTCAAAGACATTAAGCAGGATCAACTAGATGGTCTTACGATATGGCTGGAAAATGCATGGGTGAATATTCGCCCTAGCAATACTGAATCGATTCTTAGACTTAATGCTGAAGCAAAATCACAAAGTGAACTCAATTCAGTTGTAGAGAAAGTTACAAAGATAATATCAAGCTAGTGACTGCTATACTGTTACTATGAAATTATTAGTCACGGGCGGTGCAGGTTTTATCGGTTCTAACTTTGTTCATTACATAGCAAGGGAGCGTCCTGACTGGCAGGTTACAGTATTAGATGCCATAACCTATGCAGGAGATGAAAAAAACTTAAAAGATCTAAGCAATGACAAGGTAAAACTTGTAGTTGGAAATATTTGTGATGAGGCTCTTGTCGACAAGCTTGTTTCCGAAACAGATGCCGTAGTTCACTACGCTGCAGAATCGCATAATGATAACTCACTTAACAACCCCCGCCCTTTTCTAGATACAAATATAATAGGAACCTATACGCTCATACAAGCAGCGCGAAAGCATAAAAAGCGATTCCATCATATTTCTACAGACGAAGTATATGGTGATCTTGAGTTAGATGATCCGAATAAGTTTACTCCTGATACTCCATACAATCCTTCTAGTCCCTACTCAAGTACTAAGGCGGGTTCTGACCTATTAGTACGCGCTTGGGTTCGCAGTTTCGGATTACAAGCAACTATATCAAATTGCTCAAATAATTACGGACCCTACCAGCATGTTGAAAAGTTCATACCAAGACAAATTACAGAAATACTTGAAGGAAGACAGCCCCGACTTTACGGAACGGGCGAACAAGTTCGCGATTGGATTCATGCCGAAGATCATTCTTCTG
The DNA here is from genome assembly GCA_943354005.1 of uncultured Candidatus Saccharimonas sp. Lineage (GTDB taxonomy): Bacteria > Patescibacteriota > Saccharimonadia > Saccharimonadales > AWTP1-31 > CAJAXB01. The sequence goes on along the minus strand of CALRBE010000002.1, from coordinate 93,742 downwards.
GCGTATTAGTAATTCTTGAAAAAGGAAAAATAGGCGAAACCTACCTTATTGGTGCTGATGGTGAAAAAAATAATAAAGAAGTAGTTGAGCTAATACTAAAACTTATGGGTAAAGAATCTACCGACTATCTACACGTCAATGATCGACCGGGACATGATATGCGCTACGCAATTGACTCAAGCAAGCTTCGTACTGAATTAGGATGGAAGCCGAAGTATACAAACTTTGAAGAAGGACTGAAAGAAACAATCGCATGGTACACGACAAATGAATCCTGGTGGAAACCGCAAAAGCAAGCAACTGAAGAAAAGTACAAGAAAGTTGGCCAGTAATGTCATTCTCTCCTGAAAAATACTCGGAGCTAAAGGTGGAAGAAGCCCCAATAAACGGTTTTTATGTTATCCATCTAGCAGTACATGGTGATAACCGTGGATGGTTTAAGGAAAATTACCAGAAAGAGAAATTGGAAAGCCTTGGGCTTCCTGCTTTTGACATAGTACAGAATAATTTTTCATACAATGAAGAACGTGGAGTAACAAGAGGGCTACATGCAGAGCCATGGGAAAAATACATATCAGTTGCTAATGGCTCAGTTTTTGGTGCCTGGGTTGATCTTCGAGAAGGAGAAGATTTTGGCAAAACATTTAGCATAGAGATTAATCCTGGTGTTGCCGTTTTCGTACCTAGAGGTGTTGCCAACGGTTACCAGACTATGGAACCGAATGTCACCTATACTTACTTGGTCAATGAACATTGGTCCCCCGATGCAGAATACTCATTTGTTAACTTATTTGATCCGGAAATAGATATCGCATGGCCAATTCCTAAGAGTGAAGCAATAATTTCCGAAAAAGACGCTAATCATCCACTGCTTAATGATCTAAGAAAGAGTTTATAAGTATGGATGAAAAAACTATTTTTATTACTGGAGCTAATGGACAGTTGGGTACAGCTCTTCGTAGAAAGTATCCAGGAGCACAATTCGCAGATATTGATGAGTTAGATATAACACTCGAGGAATCAGTTAATAAATATGATTGGTCAAACATAAAAGTTATTTTAAATGCAGCCGCATATACTAATGTTGACGGTGCAGAAACACCAGAAGGTCGCGTTGCGTCTTGGAAGGTTAACGCAAAAGCAGTTGGCTATTTAAGCGCTACTGCACGCAAAAACGATATTACGCTCGTACACATATCTTCCGATTATGTTTTTGATGGAACGAAAAGCATGCATAAGGAAGATGAGTATTTATCACCACTGAGTGTCTACGGCTCAAGTAAGGCAGCTGGTGATCTAATTGTAGGTACCCTTCCAAAACACTACGTTCTACGGACATCTTGGGTAATTGGTGAGGGTAAAAATTTTGTAAGAACAATGCTTGAAATTGGTAAAAAAGGTATTAATCCTAAAGTTGTATCAGATCAAATAGGTCGACTTACATTTACCTCAGAGCTTGTTCGAGCAATCGATCATTTACTAAGTACCAATGCTCCATATGGCGCCTACAATATTAGTAATGACGGTGAAACTGCTAGCTGGGCATTAATTACAAAAAAGATATATGAAATGGCTGGACTTAAAAATACCGTTACTGATACTACAACTGATGACTATTTTACGGGTAAAGAAAATATTGCCCCACGTCCTCTTCAAAGCTCACTTGACCTTACGAAAATTCATTCTGCAGGATTTACCAGTGTAGACTGGGAATCTGAATTAAAGCGCTATATAGAAAAGGAGAACGAATGAAAGGTATAATACTTGCTGGAGGCTCAGGAACTCGTCTCTATCCAATTACCAAAGGTATATCCAAGCAGCTGATGCCTATTTACGACAAGCCGATGATATATTACCCTCTTAGTACACTAATGATGTCGGGTATCCGAGAGATACTTATCATAACAACACCTCATGACCAAGAACAATTTAAGCGCTTACTCGGTGATGGTAGTGAACTTGGTATTTCGCTACAATATGCCGTACAGCCGAAGCCTGAGGGTCTTGCCCAGGCATTTATTATTGGTGAAGAGTTTATAGGATCTGACAGTGTCGCTTTAGTACTAGGGGATAACATATTTCACGGTGAAAGCTTTGGCGAAAGCCTCAAGAAATGCAACAACCCAGATGGCGGCATTGTATTTGCTTACCAAGTTTCAGACCCCGAGAGATACGGAGTAGTAGAATTCGATAAAGAATTACATGCTATATCTATTGAAGAAAAACCAGAAGAACCTAAGTCCAATCACGCTGTTGTAGGACTATATTTTTATAACAACTCGGTCGTTGAAATAGCAAAAAATATTAAACCAAGTAATCGTGGTGAACTAGAAATTACAGCAGTAAATGAAGAATACCTAAATCGTGGCAAACTAAAGGTTGAGATCATGGATCGCGGTTCAGCCTGGCTGGACACTGGAACCTTTGACTCTATGAATGATGCAAGCGAGTTTATTAGAGTAATTGAAAAAAGAACTGGACTTAAAGTAGGCTGTATTGAAGAAATAGCCTACAAAGAAGGGTTTATCAATAAAGAACAACTGCAAGCTACTGCTAGGCCATTGATAAAAAGCGGTTACGGAAAATATTTAAACACACTTTTGTCTTGATATCATTATGGTAGAGAAATTTCATACTTTCATAACTTATCTATATGGCCAGCACTTCATGTGATACCTTTTCGGCAGCTAGGTAAAGCTGATTTCTGGATATTAACGCTCGATCCTATGCTCCTCTCCACTGTCTTAATTGGTTGGACGAAGGGATTATCTGCATTATACTTTGCGCAGGCATCTGTAGTCTTGCTTCTTGGGCTCGCTGCAGCATTATTGGGGTCAATAAAAAATAAACTCTGGATACTTCTGGCGTTTATTGCAAATATAGCTCAGCTAATGTATTTCAAATTTTACAGTTACGGTTTTAAAGAGGAGGAATGGATGAGATCAGCGCAAGATGTTACCTGCCTTATTATTATTATTATCATTTCACTCACAGGCATAATTCTGTTTTATGTGTCAAGAAACAGTAAGAATAATCTGACAAGACAGCTCGGAATTTAAGTAAAATTTTTTTACAAATTAGCATAAACGTGATATCGTAGTTTAGTTATGGTTAAACGAAAAATATTAATCACCTCTGTTGTAGTAGTCGTTTTGGTTGCAGGTAGCATCGTATACATATTTAATCGTAATTCAAAAAAAGATAATAAGATAGCAACTTCAGATAATACTATTTCAATAGATAACACTAACTATAATCCACCGACAGAAGAAGAAAAACAAGAAACTGAACAATTCAAAAAGGAACAGGAAGCGAAGCAAAACGCAAATATAGATTCCCAACAAGCGACCAGTCCTACCCAAAAAAGCGGCATTGCAAACGTCGTTATAACGAACCTTCAGTTTACTAGTCAGGCAGCTACTGCCTCTGGATTTGTGAGTAACATCTTCGAAGATGGCGGCAATTGTACTCTTACGCTCACACTAGGCAACCAAAAGATTACCGGCACATCAAAAGGCATTGCTGACGTAAATAAAACTACCTGCCCTGAAATTTCTATTCCTCGAAGCTCAATCCCTCAAAGTGGGCAATGGACGGCGGTACTTAGCTACGCATCATCAAAAATTTCTGGCACTTCAGACAGGAAAACTATAGAGATAAAGTAGAGTCAATGAATATCAATATACTAACAAAATTCAAAATATTAATACTACCAGTTATATTTATAGGAGCTTTGTTGATCATGTTCGCCAGTCCGTTTGTGGTAAAAACTTCAGCGTTGTCTGGATCATCATTTAATGCCTCACGAATTATCGATGACTCCGTCTTCTTTGATAGTAATTCAATGGGTGCGCAAGATGTTCAAGCTTTTTTAAGCAGCAAAGTCCCTAACTGTGATACAAATCATGCAGCAGGTGGTGGATATAACCCCCCTTTTACATGCTTAAAAGATTACCGCCAAAATATATCAGGTAAATCAGCTGATGCATACTGCACCGGTGCCGTTGGTGGTGGGACGAAGTCTGCTGCACAGATCATTAAGGATGTTTCTGTGGCTTGCTCTATTAGCCCTAAGGTACTAATAGTATTGCTCCAAAAAGAGCAAAGTCTTATAACCGATACATGGCCGTGGCCGAATCAATATGAAAAAGCGACTGGTTATGCATGCTCTGATACTGCGCCATGCGATCCTGAATTTGCGGGCTTTTTTAACCAGATTTGGTATGCAGCACGACAATTTCAACGATACGTAAAACAACCTCAAAGTTTTAACTTTGCCTACGGGAAAACTAGTTTTGTATCATACCAAGCCAATAATCCTGGATGTGGGGGAACAAACATTACTATACAAAATTCGGCGACTGCTGCCCTCTATAATTACACACCGTATCAACCCAACGCAGCAGCATTGAATAATCTTTATGGAACAGGAGATGGATGTAGTGCTTACGGGAATAGAAATTTTTGGAAACTTTTTAACTTATGGTTTGGCAGCACCTTGACTGACAGATGTAATTACGAAACTCCTTTACCTGCAATAACAGATGTAAAATTTAGAAAATTAAATAAAGACGTAGCGTCTGGTTCTTTTGTTATTTATACGGGTTCTAGTACTAATTGTCTGGAAACGCACGAGTGGAATAGTGGATTTGGAAGTTGGCAAGATCACACTGCATCAAATCTACCCGCTATAGATCCATCCCTCGGGTTTATAACATTTGCAGATCTGAATGGAGATGGCAAAGATGAACCTATATTCATTGCTCAAAAAAATACAGGCAGTGGAATGATAGAGTTTCATGTTTGGGAGTACTCTATGAAGAAATGGATAGTTCATGCAATATCTAATTTATCTACTTCGAGCACTTCTAACCTCAGTTTTTATTTTGCAGATCTGAATGGAGATAAAATCGATGAACCTATTACAATTGGCTACAAAGACACTTCAACGGGTAAAATTGAGTTTCACGTCTGGGGTCCCGGAGTCAGCACATGGCAAAGTCACACTATATCTAATCTTCCTGCACCAATAGATCCAATGAACATGCAAATACGATTTGCAGATCTGAATGGAGATGGCAAAGATGAACCTATCGCAATTGGCTTAAACAACACTTCAACGGGTAAAATTGAGTTTCACGTCTGGAACCCTGATTTAAGTTCATGGAAAAATCATATTGTCTCAAACTCGGATATTATAAATGTCTCAATTACGGATTTGTCATTTGCAGATCTTAATGGAGATAAAATTGATGATGCCGTGCTTGTTGGAAAGTCTAAAACTTCAACGGGTAAAATTGAGTTTCACGTCTGGAACCCTGATTTAAGCAGCTGGAAAGGTCATTACATATCAAATCAATTGACGATTCAATAGTACTATTTATGGTATACTAATTGAAGAAATGAATGTCGATAAAAAATTGAAAACGTGTCTTGTTGTTACTTATGGTCCGGTACCAACATCTCAATATCAAACAGTCGAGGGTGGTGGTATGCGCGCTTGGGGTCTTGCAAAAGGTCTTCAGTCAAATGGTATTGATATTACTATTGCAGTTAATGACTCATTCCCGCAAGAACTAAGCAGCCACGACAATATAGATCTTGTCAATTGGAGCCTCGATAATCAATTTGCTGAATACCTAAATACTTTTGATGCCGTTATAGTGAGCTACAGTATGGGCGATGCTTCAGTATTTATAGCAGACCGCATTAAAGATGATGTTCAACTTATTCTTGATGCATATGTTCCAATATATATAGAGGTGTCTGCACGTGACTCTAATGATGTAGAGGCAGAATTAAGAAACTATCTCGCTGATATACAACGTTTCAATCATGTTTTGAGACGTGGCGACTTCTTTTTGTGTGCTAACGAAAGTCAAAAGACTCTTTATCTTGGAGTACTATCTAGTCTGGGAGTCATAAATCCTCGCTCGTACCGACAAGAGCGTATTTTGATTGCTCCATTTGGTATACATGACGAACCAATTAATAATGCAAAGAATCCTTATGGCGATCTTGGCATCAAGTCGACCGACTTCGTCGTACTATGGTTTGGCGGACTATATCCTTGGTTTCGGGTAGATGAGCTCCTTGGGGCAATACGTACACTTGCATCCAATAAATCAATTAAGTTTGTATTTGTAGGTGGTAAAAACCCTTTTAATCCAAATCCTGATTTTGCTAAGCAATACAATCGTACAATTAATTTTGCCAAAGAACATGGTTACACTAATAAGTCAGTTTTTTTTGTTGACTGGGTAGATTTTAATGACAGAATCAATTGGTACACAGGTGCAGACATCGTCATTAGTTTAAACCAGCCAGGAGAGGAAAATGGCTTTTCTTGGAGAACTCGGGTAATGGATTTTGTGTGGGGTGAAATTCCAGTTTTAACTAATGGTGGAGATCCGCTTAGTGAGGCATTAATAGAAAAGTCTGCAGCTGTACGCCTTACAGATTTGTCGTCAAAAAGCATTAGTCACTCAATTGAAGAGTTGCAAGCCAAACCCCAGGAACTGAAGAGAATAACTAGTAATATGCATGGCCTGAAGCCAACTTATTACTGGGTAAATATACTTAAACCTATTTCTAATATTATAAAAGCTGGCAAACTACCCTATAATGATGAGCTCTCGTTTAAGCAGGAGCACGATATTAAACTATCCTATGCAGATGATAATGTTGCTGTGCCCCAATCAAAAGGTAGCATACTAGGACTAACGAGTAAAACTATTGCTCATGTACGTAAAAAGGGCATACGTTCCTCAGCAAAAATTGCTCTTTCAATCGTAAAAACTCAGGCAAAGAACAGCGTACCCTCAGGTCGAGCGAGAAAGTATGTTTTCATTGGACATCCAATGGATAATACCGGGGCGCCACTTGTTTTAATGCAGATGATAAAAGAGTTTGCAGAAACTTACGGTGCAAAAAATGTTCATCTTATAACACCTTCTATCATGCCTGAGCACCGCAAAAGTCTTCATAAACTTGGTGTACGGGTTGATAAAAGTGCGCATGCACTAAGTTTCAGAATGATACGTTTGCAGCTTGGACTGCGCAGTGATGACTTTCTGTTAATGAATACTATTGCAATATACGACAACTATCGCGAATTCATTTTGCTATGGCTTCGCCTTGGACGACTTAAACATGCATACTGGTTCATTCATGAAGATAAAGATCAGATTCCAGCTGTTAATCATACCTTTATCGAACCTGTGACAATTAAAAATATTCGATCTTTGAGTGAGAACAAAAAACTAACAATTCTAGTGCCTTCAGAACGAGTCCGCAAGGAATATAATCAATTACTGGGCATTAAGTCTACACGAGTAATACCGCTAAGGGTGACCGTAAGTAAAAAATATTTACACCCTAGACCCGTAACTGACTATGATAAGCTTAACTTTTTAATTTCGGGAACTCCATCTGATGGACGCAAAGGTCAAATGATTGCTTTGGCAGCCTTCTCTTATTTTATTGAGCACTACTACACTAAATCGCCAAGTGATTATCGCGGCTTTAGCTTAAATCTTGTTAGTATTGGCGATGATTACTTATCACAACAAATCAGGTGGGTGGGTAACTCCTTAATGAAAGAACATGTTACATTTTATCCAAGCATGCCAAGAGATGATGCATTGAAAATCACATCTAAATGCAATGCGGTAATTTGCTGTTCGTTAAACGAGACTTTTGCACTTTACGTTGCTGAAGGTATGCTTATGGGACATATTGTTTTACGCAATAATAGTGCTGGCGTTGACGAGCAACTTCAAAACGGAAAGAACGGCTATTTTATTGACCATACTAATGTCGTGCAGTTTGCTAGTGTTCTTGAAAAACTGCTAAACAAAAAGACCAGCAGTAATGACGAGTTGAATAGTATGGGTAAACTATCGCAAAAGATGATTAGTGACTATGGCAAAAATACATACACTTCTGCCATATTAAAAAACTAGCGCTGCTTTAAGGTCGAGTAGTATTTTTCTTTATTGATTTTAATTTGTGCGTTACTCTCCATGTGGGTGAGCTTTTAATGTCATCAAGTTCTTTAATTGTCTTTTTTAGTTGGTCCTCAAAAACTTTTGATCGTTCTTGAGCTTGTATTGCCTCATTCTGAAAATGTTTAATAATTTCTGCTTGATCATCCATATGTTTTTTGAAAACCATTTCAGTTTCACGGTTCTGCCTTTCACTCCAGTGCTCAGATATAACTGCAAGTGAATTTATTTTAAAATTAAGCTCTAAGTCGGAAGCAATAATAAGAAAATAAAGTGCTTTTTCAAATCCTACTGCAGAGCGGTTTAATGTATCTACTTCCTCTCGCCATTCTTTGCCTACTTTAGCTTCTTCCATAATAGCTGAGTAGACCCAGTCAACCTGTAAATATGTCTGTAAGTTGCTGTAATACTCATTAACTAAGTCTTGCAGCTCTTTTTTCTGAAATTCATGAATATGAAAGTGATTCTCGACTGAATACTCAATATCATTCGGTGTAGACAAGATAAATATTCCGTCTTTCTTTAAAACACGCTTTATCTCTTTCATAAAGCTAACATATTTATCTATATGCTCGATTGTCTCAAAGCTAACCACAATATCAACAGAATTGTCTTCAAGAGGAATAATAACCCCGTCACCTTGTTTAAAAGTCACATTTTTGGCGGCATAATTTGCTTTTGAGTACTCAATTGCCTCCTTACTTACATCCACACCCGTAACGTGCTTTGCATTAGAGGATAGAAGTTTTGTACCGTATCCTGAGCCAGAGGCTATATCTAAAACAGTTTTATTTTTAACGATTGGCAAAACAGCCTCGTATCGCACTATATGCTCACCGTAAACAACACGCCCGGCACTAAATTCGGGTATCATTCGCTCGCCGGTATCTTTTAATGTTGCGTTATTATTTTTGTTATTAGCCATACTATGAAACTCCAATTTTTCAACTACTCTTTTAATTATATACTACTGTTTAGGCTTGCATCCAATAATTGCAATGCTTGCTGGGTAATCAATGGTTATTAGCCGACACTCATTAAAGCCAGCATCCATAAGTTGCGTCCACATGTCAGCTCCGTATTCTGTTATAACTTGGTACTCATCATTGCCGGGACTGCCATGATAACTTTTTTTTCCAACCCGCCTTTTACTTAAACGATCTAGTATTATTGGAATCGTATACAATGTAAAGCCACCTGGCTTTAATACTCTGTGTACTTCTTTTAGCCCCTTAATGGGGTCTTTAACGTGTTCTAAAGTATCTGAATGAATGACTAGATTAAACTCATTATCCATATATGGTAAATTTTCAATTTTAACATCTGGATATTTTGCGAGTGTATGCCTATTAAAATTAGCAAAATATTCCGACAAAGTTCCCGCTTCGTTAATTTCAAGAACGGATAACTTACGTTTCATTTTTTTAACAGAATTTTGCAATGTTCCCTTAAAGTTATATATATTAATGATTGCAGCGGCAAGACACATCGATCTTAAATTTGCCCTGCAGTTTGTGCACTGCAGTCCTTGCTGTCTATCAATATATTTTCGTTCTGATTTACTTAAATCCCATTCAGCTGCAAGCTCATCCCATATAATTTTTTGTTGTTCAAAATTAATACCAGCACAACAAGGGCACGTTTTTATAGCTATAGCAGTGTCTACTTTGCTCATATTTTATGATAACTAATTTGAATTTTAGGATCTACGACAGCTGCTGTCTCGTTATCTTTATTAATTATAAATGAGGCAGCACCGTTGTACCAATCGTAGAACTCAGTTGTAGATTCATCGCAAGAAGCAACACTTACCTCATATTTACCGCTACCCATTATGTTAGGTATCCGCCAAGTAATTTCTGCTTTCTGGCCCTTCTTCATAGGTTTTGTTATTATCTTTTCACGCATTGTGTTGCCTTCAACAATGTTATCACCGGAAGGGCCTAATATCTGAAAACCTAGAATTGGAGATCCAATATCTTGCATGGCTTCGTATTTAACTGTAACTGCTATGCTCTCTTCTGATATCAGTGCCTTAGTTTTTGTAGCTATCATTTTTTTATTTCCCCATCTTTTTGCAGTTGTATTGGTTTCAGTCGAGCTTGCTTCTGATTCGCTACTGAACAATCTCTGGTATGCTTGTGCTACTTTCTCGGGACTTCCGCTAGAAACAATCCTGCCTTTATCTATCATTATTGCTCGATCACAATATCTTCTAACGGCACCCATATCGTGAGTAACTAAAACAAGTGTGTGCTTATCTTTTTTAATTTTCATGAAATAATCAAAGCACTTTCGTTGAAATGCAGCATCACCCACGGCTAACACCTCATCAATCAAGAGTATGTCACTCTCTGCCCTAATGGCTATAGAAAAAGCTAGTCGTACTTGCATTCCTGATGAATAATTTTTTAGTTTTTGATCCATGAATCTTTCAAGCTCCGCAAATGAAACTATTGAATCATACATTTTTTCCATTTGCTTGCGATCAAAACCTAATAATGCTCCGTTTAAAAATACATTCTCTTTACCAGTTAGTTCTGGATTAAATCCTACGCCCAATTCAATAAAAGGGGTTAGCCTACCATTCACTTGCAGAGCACCTTCGTTAGGGCTATATATTCCGGCTAATAGTTTTAAAAGGGTGCTTTTTCCAGAGCCATTACGCCCAACAATACCAAAGAACTCTCCTGATTTAACTTTAAAACTTACATTTCTTAAAACAACTTGTTTCTCATAACCCTTTTTACTTTTAAAGATATTAATAAATGTACTTTTTACTGAACCCTGTTTCTCGTGGGGTAACTTGAATGACTTGCTAACATCTTGAACTACTATTGCATCTGTTTCCATTATAAGTTCTCCGCGAAGTCTTTAGATTCTTTCTTAAAGTATAAAATACCTATAGTTAATGTGATGACTGTTATTAAAATCGGTATCATATTTACCCATTGATTTGAAAAAACTTGACCAATGGTCATAGTTTCTTTCGTAACTGTCGCATACCTCGCGTTCTGGATAGTACTTGCGATCGGACTGATTAATAAAATCTTTTGAAAAGATGTTCGGGTTATTATGGAAAGTGGGTACAAAATTGGCGTTAAGTAAAATAAGGCCTGCAATACAACATCCCAAATATGCGTGACATCACGGTATTTAACGAATGCTGTTGCCAGGATAAGAGATACTCCTAACGAAAATAGGTACAACTGAAATAGCGCAAAGGGCAGTAGCAGAATGCTTATTGTAATGTCTACGCTGTTAATAAGCAGAAAAACAAATACTATAAGTAAGTTCAAGAACAGATTAATTAGGGCAGTTATGCTACTCGAGAGGACTATTATCCACCTTGGAATTCTAATCTTCCTAATTAGGTCTCCTCTGCCAACGATACTGCCCATGCCCAATCCTGTCATCTCTGCGAAAAAGCTCCACATGACAATTCCAAGAAGTAGATAAATTGGGTAATTAGGAATGCCACTTCCAAGTTTTAGAAATTTTACAAATACAATATATAGAATGACAAAAAGTAGTAGTGGCTTTAGCAGTGACCAAGCATACCCCAGTATTGAACCTTGGTATCTAATCTTGAAATCAGTTCGTACTAGTTCACTTAATAGTGCGCGGTTTTTCTTTGAGAATATATGTTTCATGAGGAGTTCTTACCTATTTATTATAGAATACTTATTAGCAGTATGAAAACTAAAGTTGTTGTAGTAATACCAAATTGGAATGGCGAAGACTTTATCAAGGAGTCTTTACAATCATTGGAGAAGCAATCTCTCCCTCATGACATTATTGTTGTAGATAACGGATCCATAGATAAATCGGTCTCAATGATAAAAGCCTTTCACCCTAAAGTTAAACTTATTGAGTTTAAAGACAATGCAGGCTTTGCCGGAGGAGTTAATCGTGGCATACGGCCTGCTTTAAAGAGTGGATATGAATATATAGCGTTATTCAATAACGATGCTGTAGCAGATAAACATTGGCTAGAGCATTTAGTAACTGCCGCTGAACTTCATAAGGAGTCTGGAATAATAACCGGTAAATTTATGCGGATGGATAAGAAGCACATAGACAGCACAGGGGATCAGTACAGTATATGGGGCATGCCGTTTCCTAGTAATCGCAATCTGCTAGATAACGAGTCTTTTTCTAAAGGCCAACACGTATTTAGTGCGACCGGTGGAGCTTCATTATATAGAGCTTCAATGTTTGAAAAAATTGGACTCTTCGATGAGAAATTCTTTGCATACTACGAAGATGTTGATATAAGTTTTCGTGCCCAACTTGCTGGCTGGAAAGTCTGGTATGAGCCAACTGCCTTAGCCTATCATCATGTATCTGGCACAAGTAGTAAACTAGGGGATTTCAGTAGATACCATGCAACAAAGAATTTCTTCATGTTATATGTTAAAAATATGCCAACTTCCCTATTTATCAGATACTTGCCATTATTTTTCCTTCAATCAGTACGACTGTTCTTAAGCTCCCTTCTGCAAGGATCCGGTTTGGTGTTCATTAAAGGGAAGTTAAAATCTATATCCTATTCAAAACAAGTATTGGCTGACAGAAAGCGGATACAATCTAGCAAAAAAGTTACTGCCAGATATATAAATTCAATGCTCTACAAAAAGAGACCCCCCAAGATACCTAGCCTTTGATTCTTTTGCTCTTCTTCTGTAGGAGCGGCAAACCAATTACTACGCCTGACATTATCCACCATTGTGCAGCAACAGCTTCATTGGTCCATAGGTGCATAAGCATGCTTAGCGCAAGATAGGCTATACCACTGGCTAGTAGGCTTGAGGTTAGTATTCCCTTCTTCTTTTGCAGTATAAACAGTACATATCCCCAAATACCTATGAAAATGAGCAAGCCAACAAAACCAATTTCATAACTTATTTGGATATAGTAGTTTTCAGTAAGCTTACCGCCACTTGGACTCTGGATGGACACTATACCTGCAGTTCCCGGCCCATAGCCTTCAGGGACCTTAAATGAGGCTATGGCACCATCTTTTGCTAGACGTAGATGTAGCGCATTAGAGTCTTCGCTTGCCTTTGTACTTTCGTCGCTATGTAATATTAGGTTCTGTACGACATATTGGTCCCTTAATAAATACCCTCCGATGCCTAGAACTAATATTGCTGAGATTATTGAGATTGAGATTATTTTTATATGCTTGTGGATCCAGCCCCTAAAGTGAAGAGCTAACAGGGAACTTATTGCAATTATCGCTCCTAGCCAGCCAGCCCGAGAGAATGTTAAGAAAAGAGCCAGTAACTGCAGGCTCAGTGCTCCTACGTATAGTTGTCTTGCTTTTTTGTTTGTAAATAACAGGCTAATTGTAAGACAAATTGGAACAAGTAAGTATACCGCTAGGGAGTTTGGGTCTCTTAAAGTCGACATTATCCTTGGGAGGTTGACTTTGTCATCAATGAAGAAGGCTGGCCTTACTCCTCGTGCAACGCTATATCCAAAGTTAGTAAGTAAGTCTTTGGGTAAAAAGTATTGTATAACTCCGAGAGCTGCAATGACTGTGCCGGCTATTACTACTAGTCGTACAACTTTCTTTTCGGTTAGATAATCTGGGGCTAGTAGCGCAGCCCCAAGGCCAAGCACAGCAAATAGAACGACCCTTACGTTATATACCGTTCCGAGTATTGCAGTTGGCTTATATATCCCTGGCTGCATAAACCAGACTAGCAAGTGTTGTAGGCCGTAGGCGATTGCAAGTATTAATAGTAGGGTGAATATCTTATTCTGTTTCTTATGTTTATATACCAAAAAGATAGTAATCAGAACGGCTAGACCTAAGAAAACGTCCTTTGCGACCTTCCAGACACTTAGTCCTCCAGTCAATAAGCTTAGGGATTGAGCTAGGAAAATATGGAAGGGCATATAGGCTAACAATAGGTATACTGCTTTAGCTGGTAGGCGTTTTATGTCATTCATCTTATAATTGTACTATTACTTTATGAAACAACCACAAAAACACATTGTCATAGATGCTCGAATTCGTAGAGCCAGCACTGGTCGTTATGTCGATAGGCTAATTGAACACTTACAGGATATCGATTCTGAGAATAACTACACGATACTCCTGCAGCCAGATGATGATTGGAAGCCCCGTAAAGAAAACTTCTGCGGCACACCGTGTAAGTACAAACAATTCTCATTTAATCCAATCGACCAGATAGGGTTTGCACATCTTCTATACAGACTACGGGCAGATTTAGTACATTTTCCTTTGAATCAACAACCTTTGTTCTACTTCAGGCCAGTCGTTACTTCAACACTTGATCTGACGATGTTACGTTTTACTCGAGCAGGGAAAACACCTTTACCTATTTTTTGGGTAAAAATGGCAGCCTACCGGTTCCTATTTTGGTACAGCAATAAGAAGTCCAAAGCTATTATTACGATAAGTAACTATGTTAAGAATGATCTAGCTAAGAATTATCCATTCACAAAAGGCAAAACTACTACAACATACTGCGCCAGTGAGCCTCCCCTTTCTATGGCTGCCGTACAGCCTGGCTTTATAGGGAATAAAGATCAGTTCTTAATGTATGTCGGTACAGCTTTTCCTCATAAGAACCTGTCTTCCCTCTTAAGTGTCATGCCTGAATTATTAGAAAAACACCCCGAACTTAAGCTGGTGCTTGCTGGGAAGAAAGAGCAGTACTACGAGAAGTTAGATAAAGCAGTCCGTAAACTTGGATTATCTGACCATGTTATAACTCCGGGCTTTGTATCAGATGCTGAACTTAAGTGGCTATACACTCATTGCCAGGCATATGTATTCCCTTCTCTTTCAGAAGGTTTTGGCTTGCCAGGTCTTGAAGCTATGGTGCATGGTGCCCCAGTTGTTAGCAGTAACGCAACTTGCCTGCCAGAAATTTATGGCAGTGCTGCTCTATTCTTTAATCCAGAAAATATTGAAGACATATCGCTTAAAATAGAGCGGATCCTAAGCGATACTGAGCTTCGTAAAGATTTGATTAAAAAGGGTCATGCCCAGGTTAAAAAGTACTCATGGGAAAAGATGGCTAAAGAGACACATGATATATACGTGAAAGCTTTAAATTAAAGCTTGTATCATTTATAGCATCAAGTTTTGCTTGCTCTAAATATTAAACTATTTACCTTGGATCAAGTCCATTAAATGTTCGTAATTTACTAGTTTATTTGTGAGTCTAGGCTGGTTAAGATTCCATTGAAAGACTTGCTATTGGAATCCCATACCTTTTTTGAAGCAATAACTGTTAATTGTACAATGTAAAAGTTTTTATCCACATAATCCTTAGCTACACCTTTCATTACGGTGCCGTCTGAATTTTTGCCCGTAAAGTTAGTTGTAATAGATTTTCCTTCTCTGACTATATTGCTGACCACGACGTCTTTTAACCCAGCTGATTCGGCTGTAGATTTTAAGTCACTCTTATATTTATCTTCTCTGGTTAATAACTCATCTATCAAATTATCAGGTGTTAAAGTCACTCCTTCGAATTCGCCATTCAAGAAACTTTGGTCTAAAATATCGTATCTAAATTGAGCAACATCTTCAGTTTCGTCTTTTTTTTCTGAATTAATCACATAACTTCCCTGTGTATTGTCTGGCGGATTATCCGATTTAAACGCTTCTGGGATAGTAATTTTATATTCAGAGTCACCTAGCTTTAAATTGACTACTTGAGTCTTAGAGTATTTTGCGCCTGAAATTAATGGTAGTAAGAAAAAGAAACTTAGGCTACCGATGATTAAGGAAAGGATTACGGTAGAAATACCAATAATTCCTTTTCTTTTATCTTTTTGCTTGGCTCCTTTTGCTGTAAATATAATACCCATTACAATTCCTACTATAGGTATAAGCGCTGCTAGTAGTACAAAAAAATCTTTACTACTTTTAGGGTTCTGGCTATTGGCTTGGGGTTCCATTTGTCCAGGTACAATAGGCGCAACTGGTTGACTAGTCATGTTCATGCTAGCTTGAGGTACGGCTTGAGGAGCTGGGATCGGGGCTGCGGGAACAGCTGGAGCCATGGGAGGAACTGCAGTTGGAGGTTGAGGCATTACAGGAGCTGCCTGGTTAGGATTTGGTACCGCTGGTGATTCATTATTTTCTGAGCCTTGCATTTTATTTTCGCCTATATTTAATTTATATAATTATGCTTATGGTAGCACAAATAAAACTGTATTCAAACGATTGTTGCTATTCGGATTTTTTAAGCACAATGTGACGTTCTCGACCTTCACCGACAGATTCAGTTACTATTCCGTGTTCACTGGCAACTTTATGTACTGTACGTCGATCAGCGGCATTCATAGGTTTTAAATGCATGTCTTCTTTAGTTTCTTTTACTTTTGTAATCCACTCTGTCGCTACTTCAGCTAGTCTTTCGGAGTGAGATTTCTTGTAGTCTGCAACGTCTACATTAACTCGTGTAATTGGATAGTCATTATTCTTGAGCGCGTTACTTACAATGAATTGCAGTGCCCTTACAGTGTCGCCATGTTGTCCGATAAGAAAGCCATTGAGGTGTGTTGAAGGGATGTTTAGTTCAATAACTTCATCTTCACTATTATGCGCTACTACTACAGTGTTAAGGCCGAAGAAAGATAGAAGATCCTCAAGATACTTCTTAGCATAAATGATTGATTCGTCCATATTCTAACTCCTTGTTTTTTTAGTTCCTTTTTTTGGAGTCTTCTTTTTTGGTTTTTTGTTTTTAGGAGGAATTATCTCAGCTTCAATGACTTTCTTATTACTGGTCGTAGCAGTGGTCATTTCTGTCTTATCTTGTCCTAGGACTCTAGATTGCTGGATAAAGGCTACGATACCGCTGGTGAGCCAGTACAAGGATAGGGCGGAAGCTATATTAACAGTAACGATGAATATAAATATTGGAAGAATAAACTTAGTACTTCGCCCGACAGCTGCACTAACTTCAGCTTGATCTGCTTGTTTACCTTCACCGGCCTGTCCTAGAATCTGACGAAGTGACTTCTTATCTTTAGTATCTGGCATTAGTTGTTTTGCCTGGAAGTACTGCATAACGGCACTGGCAGCCACAATAATCATTGCCGGCCAATAGATAACGCCTCCCTTTTCGACGGCAGCTTTAGTAAGGTCAACAATTCCAAAGAGGGTACTATCGAATTTAGAAGGATCTGCTGCAAGTGTTTTAATCCATGGTAGTTTTGCAATAAAAGAATAGGAATAATCAATAATCGCTCCCTGGTCTTTTACGATTCTATTGAGTCCGCTATATAGCCCAAGGAAAATAGGAATCTGTACGATCAGTAGTCCGATACTTGAGAATGGATTAATCTCTCGTTCTTTATAGAGTTCCATCATCATCGTTGATTCTTTTTGTTTGTCGCCCTTTGCGGCCAACTTTATGCGCTTAAGTTCAGGCTGCAATTCACGCATAGCCTTAGCTTGGTGTAGCTGCTTCTTAATAAGTGGCCACATTAGAAGACGAACTAGAACTGTGAATATGATTATTGCCAGGCCAAAGTTATGTCCTGGGATAATTGCGTAAATAAAAACCAGAAGGTTAAAGATAGGATTAACGATAAGTGTATTAAACATGAAAGCTCCTCTATGTGTAGGTTAGTATATTGGACTCTTCGGTAAAGCTATAGTTATAATACCATGATTATCACTGTTAGGCAGGGTTATTGCTGATATTGCTGAAGTAGCTTTAAAACTGTTTCTTCAAGTTCAGAGGCTGGCATTGTCGCAACCTGATCGGTATAGACGGTCACGATGATGTCAGTATGCGCAGCTATATGTTTTTCATTCTTTCGAATAATCTCATATAGCCGGCGGCGCATTCTGTTGCGCTTAACTGCAGACTTACTAATTTTCTTACTGACAACAACTGCGCAGCGATAATTTACAGTTCGTGCGTTATCAACAATACGAAGGGCTAAGGCCGTAGAACGGTATGTTTTTCCGTTGGTATACACGAATCGCAGACTATTACGTCCGTGAAAGCGGTTTTTATAGGAAATCATGTTACTAGTATATGTGGTTTTCTAAAGAATAATATCTTTAATGTGTGAGTCGTGCTCGACCTTTGTTGCGGCGTGCACGTAGAATGTTACGGCCAGCTTTGGTCGCCATTCTTTTTAAGAATCCGTGTTCGCGTGAGCGATGTCGTTTCTTCGGTTGGTATGTTCTTTTTGGCATAGTGTTACTGTATCCTTATTTGCTTACTTATCCAAGTTTACTGTCGAAAGTTTGGCTCTGTTGTACGAAGTACTTAGTTCTGTGACAAATATTACTACGTAGTTGAGTCAAATTGACAATATTTAACCCACTAATTCTATCAAGTTTTCCACCATACTCCAAGTCTTTTCCACAGATTACAAGAGAGGGCCTTCCTCTGTGCACAAGTTTACTACTGTTTGCAAGACTTTTGATACGCTACCCCTAAAAGAAAATCTAGCTTGTGGAAAACTCAGTCTTTTTTGTATAGAATACATTTATACCAATTAGATAGGGCGGTAGTAGGGGTTATGAAAGACATTTTATGGAAGTCAGTACTCGGTGAGATTGAACTTACTGTTTCTCGTGCCAGCTTTATTACCTGGTTTAAAAACACTGAGCTTCTCACAAATAAAGACGGCCTACTCGTAGTAGGCGTCCCTACTGTTTTCGTTAAGAATCAATTAGAGCGAAAATTTAATGACCTTATTATAGATACCCTGAAAAAGAATGGCGTTGAACCTACTAAAGTTGACTACAAGATCCATACAAAAGGAAAGAGCACACTACATAAGCGAAGTAGTGAGGAAACTGTCATGGTAGTCGCCCCTCAGCAAACTGACACAAAACCAAAATCTAGTTCCAGTGTTCGCCATTCATATCGACAGGGTTTGAATGAGAAATATACTTTTGATAACTTTATCGTTGGTTCTGGGAATGAATTAGCCTATGCGGCGTGCCAAGCTATCGCTAGCGCACCAGGAACACGATATAACCCGCTATTTCTTTATGGTGGAGTAGGAATCGGTAAGACACACCTTATTCAGGCTGTTGGTAATGCGATTCTATCTAACGATCCTAAAGCTCATGTTGTCTATATTTCTTCCGAGCAATTTGTCCAGGAATTCTTAGACGCTATTCGTTATAAGAAAAATACTGACTTTGCAGGATTCTATAGAAGTGCAGATGTTCTTATCGTGGATGATATGCAGTTTATCGCAGGTAAAGAGAAGACTCAGGAAGAATTCTTCCATACTTTTAATGCACTCCATCAGGCAAATAAGCAGATTATTATAAGTAGTGATAAGCCACCTAAAGATATTCCTACACTGGAAGAGCGTCTCAGGTCACGATTCAACTGGGGAATGAGTATTGATATGCAAATTCCAGATTTCGAAACTCGCTGTGCTATTGTCCAAACAAAGTCCACAACTCATGGAATTACATTAGAACCGAGCGTCGTTGAATATCTAGCGACTCATGTCCAAACAAACATTAGAGAATTAGAAGGGGCCTTAAACCAATTATTAGCTTTTTGTGAAATGAGAGGGCTACAACCTGAGCTCCAAATTGCTAAAAGCTTGCTTGGTTCTAGTAAGGTTCGCCCGAAGCACATTAATGCTAAGCAAATAGTCGAAAGGACTGCAAAACACTATCATGTCAGCATGGAAGACATAATGGGTCCTAAGCGAGATAAAGATATCGTAGTACCAAGACAAATAGCAATGTATATATTACGTAGTGAGCTGCATTTAAGTTTTCCTAAAATCGCAAGGGAGCTTGGACGTAAAGATCATACGACAGCAATTCATTCAGTAGAAAAAATAGCCAAGGAAAGTACACTTGATGCCGACTTAAGAACTGCAATTTCTGAAATAAAGGATCGCTTGTATGCATAGTAAAAATGTAGTCTTGTATTGTGGACAAGCTGTGCAGCGTATATGGACAGTTTGTAGTATAACTACGAGTTTTGTCCCCTCCCCTGCTTTTTGCACACATTTTGTGCGCAGCCTGTGTGTAAATAGTGGTACTTTTACACTACTTATGCCCCTATCTTTTACTCGACTTATTGTTGGTTTATTCCCTGTTAGTAACGACTTATACTCATTACCCACAGGCCCTACTATAAGTACTATATTTCTAAATAAGAATTCATTTAATAATAAGACAATGGCAAGGAGCTGTGTATGAAATTACAAGTAACTCAAGAAAATCTAAATAAAGCACTATCTAGTGTTGCCCGTATTGCTAATACTCGTGGCACATTACCGATTCTAGCAAACGTAGTTTTAAGGACAGTTGGTACAAGACTGACAATCGCTGCAACAAACCTAGATATTGCAATAACTCACTACATTGGATCAAAAGTAAGTGAAGAAGGAAGTATTACTGTTCCAGCCCGACTCATGCAAGACTTTGTAGGTAGTCTACCTAGTGGTGTTATTGAACTAAAGCTCGATGACTATAAGCTGCATATCACTACCGATCAATATAACTCTGTAATCAATGGTGTATCTGCTGAAGAGTTCCCTGTTATGCCAGCAATTACTGAAGGAAAAACTTGGACAATACCAGTGAAAGTTTTCAAAAAAGGCCTACAGCAAGTACTCGTAGCTGCTAGTAATGATGAAGCACGTCCAGTTCTTACTGGCCTTTATATCCACACATCAGGTGGAAAACTATATATTGCCTCCACAGACAGTTACCGTTTAGCTGAAAAAGAAATTATGCCACTTGAGGAAGATATAAATATTCTAGTGCCAGCCAGCTCAATGCAGGAGCTACTTAGAGTTATCGGAGACCAGGATACAGATATTGAAATAATCCACGATGATCAGCAGGTTCTATTTAAGGTCGGTGAAGTTGAGCTTATGACTAGACTTATTGATGGCAATTATCCTGACTACAAGAAACTGATTCCTAGTACTTTTGCAGTTACCGCTACATTGAAGCGAGCAGATTTCGCGAATATCACAAAAGTATCGAGCTTGTTTGCAAAAGAAAGTGCCGGAAGCGTCACTATTCACGCTGACCCAGAAGCTAAATCTGTCAGTATTCGCTCTGTTGCCTCTCAACTCGGAGAGAATACTGCTCAAGCTGACGCCGAGGTAACGGCTGAGGGCTCAATTACCTTAAACTCTCGATATCTTTTAGATGCTCTCGGAACGCTTAGTGGTGATACAGTTATGCTCTGTTTTAACGGTAAACTTGAGCCCTGTGTTCTTAAGGAAGCAAAATCAACGGATTATATCCATGTGATTATGCCACTCAAGAGTTAAAGTAGTAGTATGATTTCTGATTTACGGCTTCAAAGCTATCGTTCATATGGCGATGCTACTTTTGAATTTGGCAAAGGAGTGAACATTATCGTTGGAGCTAATGCCAGCGGTAAAACAAATCTTCTTGAAGCTATTTTGGTTCTTTGTCGCGGATCATCGTATAGGGCTAAAGATATCGATCTTATTTCTTTTGATGCACCATGGACTAGGCTAGATATGACAACTCAAGACGGAAAACGTACTGTCACACTAGAGCGTAAAGATACTAACTCTGAAAAAAAGTATGTTATTCAATCGGTGCCACTTAAACGCCTTGTTTTAAATAAAACGATTCCAGTTGTAGTCTTTGAGCCAGACCACTTACGACTACTAAGCGGTGGACCTGAAAGACGTCGAGAATATATAGATGGAATACTAGAACAAACAATTACCGGATATGCAACTCTTAGGCGAGAATATAAAAGAACATTAGCTCAACGAAATAGATTACTTAAAAGTATTCATATAAATACTGATGAAATGTTTGTTTGGAACGTACGCTTGTCCGAACTGGCTGGAAAAATAGTTCTATACCGTACTATTCTAATCGATAAGCTTCAAGAAGAGATTTCAACTATATATCAATCTCTTTCTAAAACTAATAATGAGATAACAATTAATTACTTAAGTAGCTGTAATATTTCTAATTATTCGACGGATCTAATGAAGCATCTCGAACAGAACATAGACGAGGATAAACAACGCGGCTTTACGTCATATGGGCCCCATAGAGACGATATTGTTATAAAAATAGACTCACACCCAGCTGCAATTAGTGCGTCCCGTGGAGAGAGTCGTACGATCTTATTAACGTTAAAAATTCTTGAACTGAAGATCATAGAAAAAAGCCGAAACAAGAAACCTATTTTTTTACTTGACGATGTCTTTAGCGAATTAGATGGTTCAAGACGTAAAGCTTTAACAAACTATCTTCAAGACTACCAAACGTTTATAACAACTACAGACGCTGACATAGTAGTACATCACTTTATGGATAAGTGCAGAATTATACCGATTACCTAATCTACTAAGTCCTCAGTATTAACATTAGGAGAATTAGTTACTATACCTGAATCGAAAATTGCCTTATCTGAGCCCTCTTTATAAAGTTTTAATTGAATATCTGAAACTTTCAATTGATACATAATCGCTGATAATTTTGTTTTTCTATCAATAATTACATCAAATGATAAACCAAAATCTGAATCAGGCACATCATTTACTTTATATGAAGATATAGAGTCAACATATATACTTACTTCCCTTTTACCATTGTTTCCTTTACCTAAATAAGTATTGAAGGCAGTTTTTAAATTTGTAAGCTGATCCTGAGAAATTCCGTATTCAATAATTTTACCAAAACCTAAAAATACTGGCTCTGTAGACGCGTTATCTAAAAGTGTTTCAGGAGTCTTATCTTCTTTCTCATCTATAGTTTCTTTTGATGCAGGATCATAGTATACTTCCGTTTTGTTTTGCGGATCTTTACCTAGGAAAGACACGAATAATACAATCATCGCAATAACTATAAAAGCCCCTATAGATAGCCCTATTTTTTTATTCCTGGATAGATTAACATTCTCTTGAAAATTACTTAGTAACTGCATAAGTACTGCCTCCTGGCATTGCGCTTAATAATTGTTGAGGATCCCATTCCTGTGTGTTGGCAGCTTCATGTGCTGAATCACCCACCAGGAATTTACCTGATGGTGTAACTGCCCTTATCACGATAAAGTGGCCACCCGTAGTAAAAGGCACAGGACCTTTACCTGAAGCAATGACTAGACCTCCAGCTTGTAGAGTTTGAGTTATTCTTGCAAGATCTTTTCCTATTTGTGTTGCTTTTAGACCATATTTTTGAGCTAAGACTGGCGCTATAGTCCAGGCGCTTCCTGCGCCTGGTATGTATTGTCCATTACTAGCAGCAAAGTTTGCGGTTTCTACTACACCTACGCTTTTACCTGTTAAATTAGTTATAATCATTGCCATGGCCGCAGGACCACAGCCTGACTTACCAATCGTACTTGAAGAATATGGCAAGTCTTTCCAGGCTGGATCATACTGACTATAAACCGTAAAACCATCTATGAACTTAGTATTAGCACCCGGGCCCGAAATACCTGCATCGCATTCAGCTGATGCACTTGGAGTAACAGCGGCCCCTCCAGGTATAGGCACACCTTGACCTAGTGAAGAGTATTTTTTAAGAAACTCCTCAGCAGCAGCAGCCCTCTTGGGTATTTCTTTAGCTGGATCGCCCGGGATCTCATAGTTTTTGGTGATGATAATACTAGATTCTGTAGCAGTCTTGGCATTCTTAAGAGGATCTAATGTACTTTTTTTAAATCCTCCATTCAGCTCTTCCCATATTAATTCAAGCTGGAGTGAAAGATCACCAGCTATTCTTTTTTGGGGGTCATTATCTACCTTTTCTTGTAACTTATCTCTTCGTGTAGGGAATGTCCATTGTATTAGGCCATATCCCGGCTGTCCTTTACTGTTTTGCGCAGGAGGTAATGTATCCGATAAGTGAGGTTTCTTAGAATATGCATACTCTACCAATTTTGGATTAAATCCAGACTCAGCTTGAATATTACCCAAGAAACCTGCTGCATTTTGAGGTGAAAGTCCCTTCTGAATTAAAAAGTTCCATATTTTTTCAGGATTGTCGTTACCACTTAGATTTATCGATACTGCGCTATCAGGCACAGAACATTTTTCTTCTATCGCGCAACTAAGGTTAACCGCTCCAATATTTCTCAAATAACTTTGATCACATTGCCTTTCAGTTAGCGCGAATGCAACTCTTGGTACTAATGCTGAAATACTGAAAACACTAATAAACATTAGTATCTTAAGTGTCTTGAGAGTATTCAATAAATATTTATGGTAGTACTTCATAGCCCTGGTATAGTCCTTTTGAAATATCAATAAATCTTGCTTTTACTTCGGCCGAACAGCCTTCTCTACTGCATGAGGCCCTACCCTTGCCTTTGATGGCATCAAAATGTAGGTGCGGTGGTGTATTGCAGGCAGCCGTGGTTGATCCTACTACTCCAATCTTATCTCCTGGTTTTAATACCGCACCGTTAGCTACGCCTCCTGCACCGGGATCCATATGCTGATAGAAATACGTAGTATCATTCACAGAATCGTATACCGTAACAGTGAATGCTTTACCGAAACCGTGGCCACAACCACCGACACTTGCCTTTAATACCGTTCCAGAAGCGGCTGCAAAAACTGGTGTACCTTGAGCTGCAAATAGATCATGTGCTTTATACTTATGACCAGCATCACATATTGATTTTTGAGCTATCTGTAGACATGAACCAAGAGAGCTTTGGACCTGTGCTTTTGTTTGTTGAAGCGGCCAAGTTAGTCCTGCTGAAACACCAGCAGTACCCGCAGTCGGAGGTGGCCCTAACTGTGAAATAAGAAAAGTAGACTTTGCTGCATAGCCAGCTCCGTTTAAATGTATTCCATCGCCAGCACCAGGATATTTGGCTTTGTTTTTCGCATATTCAGAACTCCAATCAATAACCTTGAATTTTAATGCCAATGATTGAAGCAGTAGGCTAGCATTGTCCGCTGCATAGTCTTGTTTATCCGTACGAGAATTCATCCAGACTATATTAGCCGTTGGATTTATCCCTCGTATAGTGTCGACCATCTGCTTTATTTTATCTGCATAACCAGTAGATTGGTTCGTGCCAAGCATTACAACTACCGTTCCTGCCTGAGCTACTATTGCGCTATCTGCAGTAACTTTAACTATTGCCTGCTCAGTTCTTTCTCCAACAGTTGCTTCAATGTCGGTTGAATCCCAGCCTGCAGCAGTATATTTATCCCTCAGTCCTCCAGCATCTCGCATACCTACTGTTAGGGAATCACCAACTGTGTATACTTTATTGTTACCTGATCCTACCGCTGCCGAGTCTGCTGCAGTGGGAGTATCTATGTCTTCAGGAAAAAACTCAGCCTCATATGCATCTCTTGTATCTAGATAAGCTAAGTGAGCCTTAAATCTTTTAGTTTCAGGTTTTTTTGCAAGACAATCGAACTCATCATCTTCTTCAATTTGACTAAGTATGTCAGGGTTATCAACACAGTTCTTTATATGTCGGTCAAAAGGAGTTCCATCAATTGGCAAGGCTGTTTCGGGATTTACCTGTTCTTCGGCAACAAGAGAATCCATGTTTGGTTCAGGGTCGATAGCTTCAATATCTGACCTCATGATAACCTGAAGATTACCTGCGGGATCAGTCGCTAATTCTGTTCTATCCCCATTTCCCCCATTTAAAGTATAAGTTTCATACGGTACATAGTCTTCATCTTCAGCAGACACTTTTCCACTAAAGATATTACCTAATAAGCTAATGTATTTTCCAGGGTTCAAGACTGAAGATGCTAAAGAAACTGAGGCGTCTTTTGTCTTATTAGCAAAATCGGTAGCACTCGTCGGGGAGGCTAGTGCAAGGTTGAACGCTAGATTATTAGGATGTTCGGAATTAAAAATTCTTTCTTTAAAACTTAGATTCTTAAACTGTTCATCTCTCCATGCAATGTACTCTGATTCTGCAGCTGCATACTGTTCTGACGTTGCAGGAACCATTCCAGCAGATAGCGAACGCTGTTTGTTTGAGGCTCCCGCTCCAGCTACAAGAATATCGCCAAGTTGCCCCCCTTTTTCTTGTCCAGTGAATGGTAAGGTAAGCTGTTGCTGGACATAAGCGTCAAGATATCCCATGAAAGCCTCAAAAGTAAATCCTCCAGCAATGGAAAGAGCTGCTCCCTGTGTAGCTTTACTCTTAATAATCGATATTACAGTTTTTTTGACGGCTTGCTTTACACCAAATTCAACTGCTTCGAGTGCTGCTTTCTGTGCTGCAGCACTCAAACCTCCCGAACTTAATCCTGCAACAATAGACCCAACTCCCGCTGCAACTTGGACAAGTGGGTTTTGCGCTATTGGACAACCAACACCAAGGCCCGGAAGTTTATCAGTTTGCTCGCTAATTCCTCCAACAATTCCTGTCAGCTTACCGTCTACCGCTACTGATTGTTTTACGTTTTTATTCCTGCTCTTACTAAACTTACCCTTCATCATATATGCAAAACCGGGAGATCCTCCGATTGCGTTGCCATTTTTGTCTTCTGATGTAACACGTTTCATTAGTTCACTAAGAAGTTTTGGATTCGCATTGCCTCTACGAGTGTCGTCAGCCGCATTAATAAAAACCATTGTATATCTAATGAGTTTAATAGATCTCGCTGCTCTAGCTAATTGTAGGGCGCCCTGTGTACGTTTTCTAATCGTACAAATTTTATCAACAAAATCCAAAGGACTTAAAACCCCCTTAGCCCCCTTAAGTGTGCTGCCTACTGATGGGGCATTCACATCATCCAGGGCATTTTTAAGCGGTTCATCTAAGCCGCCGCTTGCGATTCCTTCAACAATCCCGTTTGGCTTGACGTCTGCCCCATCTTTTAAAATGGCGTCACGGCTCGCTTCTATCTCGTCGCCAATTGCATTATCAGTTTCTAAAGCCCCTGTAACTCTGCGTTCAGCTTCAGCATCAGCTTCAGGAGTACTTGCTGGATCGGCATCATTACCGGTAACTTTAAGATCATCATCTATAGCCCCACCTTTATCAGGATCAAGCACATCTGTACCAACGCCTTTATTGACTTGTTGTTTTGCCGAAAGATCCTTATCTGGACCACTCTTTGCTTTTTCTGCATCTATAACTGAAGTACTCGTAACACCGAAGACCTTTTTAAAAGCATTCATCCTTTTAGTTCTCCATCGCGCGGATCTAAATGGATGCCTTTCGTTGATCCAACCCTCTGTATTGTCACCTATACCATCTCCAATTAAACCATCAGCAGTACTGCTACTTTTTAATCCAATTATTGATTTACCGTCTGGACTAAAGATCGCTTCATATCCATCAATTTTCATCTCTGCTAACATCTTTTCGCCCATTCTTCCTTCTCGACTAAAGAAATTTTTCATCTTAGGGACTTTTTTTTGCCGATAGCTTCTTTGCTGGTACATTTGCACATTACCAATCCGGCCAATGAGCATTTCTTTAAGCTGATTGACGAGTAAGTTTGGAATTTGTAAGAAAATTACTACAAATACAGTAATTAATGAAGAAGCAATACCGAAACCAATAGCTGCCCTTTTTCTGGAAAAAGTTGATGCAATGGAAAGTTTTTTTGGCTTTCCTGCTTTGTACAGTGAGCCTCCTTCGGATTTGTCTGCTTTAGTTGAAGAGGATTTAGCTCCTGATTTTTCCTTAGCTTGAATATCTTTTGATGCCAGGGCATCACTAGAAGATCCTTCGTCGCCAGTTTCACCTGTTTTATCTACGGACGTTTTCCAAGCGGGATTATCGTCATCGTATATTCCAGCATTTCGTTCTTCTAGATCTGTCGCCATTACTATGATCCCGGAGTTAGTCTGTTAGTAAGGTCAATTGTACCTTGAGGTTGATTTAATTCACCCTGCTGTTCTATTTCCTTAACCTGCTCAGGGTTAGTCGTAATAAGTGCAGTTTCTGTCGGACTGCCGCTAATCTGTATGTGCACGTGACTTTGACCTGCAAAGAATAGACCCTGACCAACTGGGAATTGGCTAAGACGCTTCTTTTCCTCACTCGTCAGCTTAAAGACTTCAGCCAGCTTATCTATAGCAGATGAAGATTGTTTTAGAAGAAGCTGCATGCTAGCGTTAGCCACGATCGCACGGCCCATACGGCTATTCATGAAGTCTTCGACATCTTGGCTTATGGTTGTAATTCCGAGGTTATATTTACGAGATCGTTTTGCTAGACTGAACATGAAGTTTGCTGAATCTTCGTACTTCATGAGCTGCCAAGCCTCATCGATAATGAGGATGCGTCTTTTCTTATCGCTCTTAGTCTTATTCCAGATGTAGTTAAGAACAATATACATAGCGACCGGACGTAGCTCATCTTCTAGATCACGAATATTAAAAACAACCATTGGATTGTTAATATTGGTATTGGATTGCTGGCTGAATATGCCCGCGAAAGTTCCGGTGGTATATTTACGTAATCGTTGAGCAAGCTGAGGGCCAGTACCTCCCATATGTAATAAGACATCGTAAAGATCTACGATCGTTGGCGGCTGAGCTTTATGGGTTAGCGGGTCGTTTGTAATACCGGCTTTTGCGTAAGTTTCAATAAGGGCAGCATCTAGATCAGATTCTTCTACCGGGTTAAGCGCAGGCATCGAAGCTGTTCCACCTGAAACCATTTGTGATTGTGCTCCACCCATCATGAGACGAAGCAGACCATGCAACGTTATGATGTTACTTCTAAGAGCGTTGTCTGCATCCTCGTTATCGATAACTAAAGGAAGATCAAAAGGGTTAATACGTGTAGCTGAGTTCAGGCTTAATCTTACGTAAGCACCTCCAACGGACTCGCACATTCTCTGGTATTCGTTCTCTGGGTCGATGATAAATATCTCTGTTCCGAACATTAAGCTTCGAAGAGCCTCAAGTTTTACTGCAAAAGATTTTCCAGCTCCGGATTTAGCAAATACAACAGAGTTTCCGTTTTCAAGACTAAATCTATCAAAAATAACTAGTCCTGAGTTATGCATGTTTATGCCATACATTATTCCATTATCTTGACTTAAATCTGCGCTAGTAAATGGAAAACTTGTACTGATAGCACCAGTGTTCATATTTCTTCTAATTAGAAGTTGATCTGTGAATTGCGGTATAACGCTATTAAAAGCTTGCTCCTGCTGGGACGTTGCTGTTTTAGAATAAACGAGTTGTTGACCTAGAACGGACTCAATTTTATGTGTCACAAACTCTAATTCGTCCATGCTAGTACCGTAAATTGTGAAATACATGCCAAATCGGAAGAAACGTTCTTCGCCAACTTGAAGCTTATCCCGCATTTCTTCAGCATCTTGAATAGCAGCTTGCTTACCTGGGTCACGTGTTCTACCCTTTTCTGCGTCAATCTGCAATCCAGCTTCAAGCTGAGTAACCTTTTTTCTGAGGTTTTCAAGTACAACTTGACTTTCTACAGGGTAAATATACATGGAAAGATCCATAACTTCATCCATGTTAACCATACTACTAAGCCAACCAGTGAAAACTTGTCTTGGGTATCCATATACATACATGGTGCGAGCGAAACGGGTTCCAATATGAAAGAAATTATTTTCATAAACTAGAGAGCTTGGCGCAATAAAATCGCGTAGCGCAGTAACACCTTTTTGAAAGGCTGCTCCTACCTCTTGCTCTTCTTTAACTTTTTGAGCTTGAGCTATCGCGACAGGATCTACAGCTTGTTTTTTCTTTCCGAACGCCATTACAGCATCTCCCTATCTAGGCCAGGCTGTGGTGCCTCACCAACTCCTTTAGATACCACAGGCACTGAAAGATCTTCGAAATTCTTGAGTGGTTGGCGGGTTGCAGTGTCGGGGTTGTAGCTGTCATAGTAAAGTTCAATTAATTCCTGGGTATCAAGTGGCAGTCCTTGAACACCGCACTGCATAAGCCCCCCTAATACCGCCTGTACCCTGTTGCGTAGTTCATCCTTTGCCTTCAATAGATCGGCTTCATTAATTAGTACCTGGTTTTGAGGCTTCCTACTGAACAATGCTGAAACACCTTTAACGAGACCCTTACTTGAGGACAACGCCTTTTGTACATCTACTACCGGGTAATAAGGAATTACTAAATAAAACTTCTTGTCCATGATATTTACTTGCTGGCTTAAGGTGTCCATATAATTAATGTAGTCATCCATAAGTACCGCTAAGAGCATATTGTCATGCTCTGAGCGTATCTTATCGAGCTTTTGAATGTAGGGACCGAGATCAACCTTTTGAGAACGAATCGTAATTTGAATAGGAAAATACAAAGAGTTTAAAAAGCCCTGATAACTAAATTCAACTGCTTCCCTTTCCTCAGGACTCATAAGATCAAAATTAATAGATTTAACCATGATAACCGAACGGAAGCTGCCATCATTCATAATAACAATACCGTCACGTATCTCTGCCATCTGCAAAGCATTTTGAGTGCTATTAGGATTTGATTTGGGTGCAGCAACAGGAGTTTGTATTACGCCTGGCTGCTGTGAACCTGATCTCATCTGAGGCTCATAGGTATTTCCAGGAACATTTGTTACTGGCACTGACCCAGGCATAGCAATAGACTGAGAAGCTACCCCACTCGTCGGAGGTGGCCCATAAGGATTAGATGGGACGCCAGTTGTATTCGCTTGACCCATTTGAGGCTGATTATAAGAAGGATTCATATATTTGTTTACTACCCACCCGCTCTAGTACTAATGAAGAGAAACAATTACTTCTTCGTCGAGTTGTTCGTGAGCTTGATTGGTCTCACGCGCAAGACTTTCAACGGTTCTGTCATTGTTCCTTGCAAGTTCAATTGTAACAGGGTCAGGGGCTACTGTCACTTGTGAAACTGGACTTTTTTGCACTGGGACATCACTAATAGGTGACAATGATTTGTGGTTTCTGAATGATTGACCAAATTGACTTTTATTCTCATGAATTTCATCAAGAAAAGCTTTTTCATTTGGATCGAGACTACTTTCTTTATTTCTAAAAGCAGCTGGAAGATTTCCATCATTACTAGGATTATTCTGCATAAACCAACTTGGTCGAGAATCATCTGGTTTATGCATCTGCTCAATTATTTCATTCTTATGTTTTTGGCTGTTCTCTTCTATCTTTGCAGCTATCTGAGCGGCTTGCGGATTATCAAATATATCCTCGCTATCCGGGATATCTACAGCCGATATTACTGAAGGAAGCATTGTAGGATTCATCAGTCTATCACTGGCAGCTCCTCCAGCTACGGCGTAGGCAGGATTACTGACAATATTCTTAGTGGCCCAGCCTCTAGTATCTACAGTCTCTGCTAAAGCTCTAAGTCTTTGCCTTACCTCATCTTGCGATAGGTTATCGCTAGTATATTGATTGACCACTTTAGGAACAGTAATTTTAACGAGTTCTTGAATTCCCGTCTGATCCCATATTCTTTTACGAGGCTTAAAGTAAAATCGCAGTTTAGCTAGGAGCCATGTTTCCGTTGGCTGGTCTCTTCCCCAAGGGAAGGCTAGAAAACCTGTCACAATAATCAGTGGAAATAGTGGTATCGCTAGAAGCGGCAACCCCTTTGTTATAAACAGAAAACTTAAGTATCCACTCACTAAAGTGATGGCACCAAAGATGAACTGCTTTAGGGTTAAGGGTCCTAAAAACTTATCCTCTGCTTCTATGTCTTGTAATACTTTGTAAGTTGCCATTATACTGATGCTCTCTTTACGGACCCTGGTTTCTCATTCTTTCTTCATCCCTGGGGTTAGTTGTTCTTGCTAGTCCTCCAGTACCAACTTGACCTTGTACGACCCCTTGTACCGGTAAGTCTGCTCTCCATCCAAGTATTTCAGAGTAACCTCTGAAGATCGGTGCACCAGTATTCGGGTCTGTACCAACTTGAACCTGCGTTTCATCTATTTGTCTTATTCGTTCATCCGCTCCGGCAATTCTGTCTGATAACCTAACGGCTTCTCTGGCATTAGTTCCAGTAGCAGACGGCGCATTTTTCATAGTTTCTTCTATTCGGGTTCGGGCAGCAATTACCCGATCTTTATTCATTGTAGTCCTACCTCCAGGAGATGACCATGATCTAACGGCATCTTCAAACTCATTAGCGTTTGAAGCTGCAAGATTTTCATAACTTTTTGCATGTTCGCGTCCCAATGAATAAGGGTCTATATTTTCAAACCCAGCGTTTGTCATCCTATCATTCCATTGCTGTTCCGTTTCGCCAGCTTGACGATCTTGCAATGCACCCAGATCATTCCTTCCAACTTGTTTACTAGTGTATTTAACATTTTCCCTGAGGCTTGAACGAAGAGTCCCGTTACTGCCCGCTACTCGATCTACTAATTTCGATGCATCTACAGCATTGGTGAAACCGTCCTTATTAACTGCAAGTTGCTGGGAAGCCGCTATTTGGCTTGTACGACCGTAGCCTATCTTTTTAGCACCTACTAAAGCCTCTTCTATTGCCGCTTCACTGACGCCTCTACTAACAAGCTCCGCGCGAGCATCCCTTTCGTTAGTATGAGTTAAAGCTCGCATAGTATTATTTTTAAACTGCGCTCCTTGCCAGGCGGCAGTCTTTTTCATTTCCACTGCATCTACGGCTGCCTGCTCATCATCGAAAATACGACCCCGGGCAGTGCTTGTTAAGCCGAAGCCACCTGAAGGCCCAGCAGCTGCACCACGTACAGCTCGGTTTACTCTATTATTGAAACGACCGGAACCCTTAGTTAATTGGCCAGTCTTGGCACGTTGACCCATTTCGGCTGTATTCTTTTGACGAACTTTACGCAACCTATCAAAGCCACCCTTAGAACGGTTATTCACCATTCCAGCAAAGTTACCAAACAAGCCCCCAGCAGCCTTAAAGGTGAAAGGAATAAATGCATATGGTATGACGTAGGCAGTAAGTGTTAGAATTGCAGCCAACAAGCCTTCCTTAGATTGACCGGCAACTGATGAAAAGATACGGCCTGCACCAATTAATGCCATCACCATTGGGTACATTAACAATGCCTTAATGAATCCCTCCCACCAGAACCTCCATGCTTTTGAAGTTGCTGGAAAAATCCATGCAAGAATCGCCAAAGGGGAGAAAATAATAAGAACAATTATAAACATTTGACGCGCAATCAAAGTAACGTAAGCAGCTAGCAGCACTAGTACTGCTGCGCCAATCCAACTTCCGATAATTCCTAACGTGCCAGGTACATTTCCGAGAAAATAAATACCAATACCCAAAACAGCCCATGATCCAGCGGCGCCTGCAACATTGGCGCCTGCATTTTCTGTGGTAAACATTTTTCCTAGACTATCCGATGCTGGGAATGGCGAGGTCATTAGGCCTAATATTCCTTGACCAATAACATTTACTAGATCGATTAAAAATACGCAGACCCACCAAGAAAGCAAAATGAATATGATTGAAACTACAAGTCTAGGAAAAGCCTTTTTTACAGTATATGCATCCAAGAAACTTAGGCCTAAAGCGGTGCTAATAACTATCACCATCATGGCCGCTATTAATAAAGACAAGGCAATATTACGAAATGATGTCCAGGCCTCATAAAGGTCATCATTATCTTTATATAAATCGGGCGTTAGTACCATGTACCTATTTATCTGTTCATCGATCCAATTTAGTGCCTCACCTATTAATGCTACAAATGGACATGCGAACCAGGCTGTTACACCACTTTTTGCTTCACAACTCTCGTCTTCTCCAGCAGTTGATGACCCGGAGTCACCATCAACTGCACCGGGAGGTATCTGCCCTTTCGTGCCCGAGACAGAGTTATAATCCGCTTGAAGATTGCCTAGCGACTTTGCTATATTCTCACAACTAAAGTCCCCATCTTCTGTTCCAAGGCGGCCGTAGCCTACAGCTACTAGACCGGTGTCGTCGTTTACTTCATACGAGGTACTGCCGACTTTAACAACATCTTTTGACGCATTATTAATATTTTTAATCTCTCTTGCGCCACATGCTCCTTTACCAAAAAATGAAGCCGCCATGTTTTCATAACGAAGAGCATTAAGCTCTTTTCCATCAGCCTTTATGGAATCAAGCGTTCTATTAATTTGACCTCTTATTTTCTTTTTTGCAGCATCTAGTGATAGGCCATCATCTTTACTATTTAAGTCGTAATTACTCTTATTAGCCTCGTTAATAAATTTAAGAAACGGCTTATCGTCTCCAACGACATTTTTTACATTTCCTCTTTCCGGAAGAGTATAAGCGTTATTACCACCGTAGAATCCAGTGTAGGTTTTATTATCATCACCATTAACTAGAAGTAGCTTAAATAGTTGATCTTCTCTAGTACCATCGCCTCCACAGTCCCACTTACCATCATCAGAATCAACTAGGTGTCCAACTTTGAATCTTCCACTTTCAAAGGGTGATGTTGTTTTAGCGAAAGATACTGTTAGCACTGCGTCTACACATTTTTTGAATAACTCTAGCTTCTGTATTTTTTGCGCTTTGGCCTGTAATTCTCCGTTACTAATTGCTGCACTAGCTTTTTGCGGTGACAATAAAGAAGCTCCAACAAAACTAAGCATAAAAACAAATGCTAGAGTTATTGATGAAATTTTGTTCAAATATTTAAACATATTTATGATTTGGGATCCCAACCTTATTCTATATAGTAATTATAGTGCTAATGCATCAGCTATACAACTATTAATACCACTATAATACACTCTTTATAACTATTAATACTATGGAACTTGTTGTACATATATGTCTCATCCGTCTATAATTAACTACTATAATAAACAAGTAATAAAATATCCAAACTATGATCGTTACACAAAGAAAAAGCATCATTACCTTAGCGCTAATATCTACAGTCTTTATGTTGCTTTCTGTTTGGTCTTTTTTTCCAGTAAAAGGCTACGCGGGAGGTAAAGAAACACCTGTAGAGACATCCAATGGGAAAGTAGCGCTTCCAGGAGATGAATCTAGCATAAACTGCAAGAACGGTATAGGCAAAGATGATTGTGGCATCACTAAGTACATAATTATTTTTATTAATGTATTATCTGCCATTCTGGGTGTAGTTATAACAATATCTATCATTGTCGCTGGTATTCAGTATTCCGCTTCTGCCGGTAATCCTCAGGCTGTTGAAGCTTCAAAGAAGCGTATATCTAATGCTATTTTAGCTCTTGTTGTTTTTGCCTTTATGTTTGGTTTTCTACAATGGATTGTTCCCGGAGGAGTACTATGAAATTAACAAGAGTATTCTTAATAAGCATTTTTATATCTATGTTCTGCGGTGTTTTCTATGCATTGCCGGTTTCTGCCGCAGTTGATGCTAAATGTGATACAAGCTCTTCTTTTCTCGGATTTCCTACCTGGTATAAATATCTTGACGTAGGCGCAAAAGGAGAAGACCCTTGTGCCATTATTGGTCCTATTGGAGATGATAAGGGTATTGATGTCGCAAAGGCTGCCCCAAGAATTGGCCTAGCTATAATTGAAATATTACTGCGTATTTCTGGCATGGTTGCTGTCGCCTTCATTATATATGGAGGTTTTAGATACCTTACAAGTCAAGGTGAGCCTGAAGCTTATAAAATGGCCCAAAAAACTATTATTAATGCATTGGTTGGCCTTGTAATTGCAATTCTTGCAGTTACAATAGTCAGTTTCGTAGGAGCATCATTGTAATGAATAGCTTATTCCTATTAGTCGCAGCTATAGTAACAAAAAAAGATCTTGAAGAAATCGATGTTCCAGTAAACGATGTTACTAGTGATAACGTTAATAATATCTTGCAGATAGTATTTGGAACTATGGGGGCCATCGCTGTCATTATAATCATTATTGCGGGCATTAAGTTTATGACATCACAGGGTAACCCTGATAGTCTTACGAAAGCTAAGAATACTATCATTTATGCTGCAGTAGGTCTAGCGGTCAGCTTGGGTGCATTTACGATAGTAACCTTTGTGGTAGGAAGACTATGAAGAATAAAAAATTATTCTTACTTTCTTTGCTTTTGATGGCGGGCCTATTTGTGGTTCCAGTTTATGCAAGTGCAGCGTTAGATCCCTATGCGACAACCTGTAGTGATCCTGAGGTTAAAGATTCTGCAGTCTGCCAGAGTAAAAACAATTCTGACCCAAGCCCAATATATGGCCCTAATGGGATATTAACTAAAGCAGCTAACCTAATTGCTGCAGTCGGTGGAATTATAGCGGTAGTAATGATTATGCTTGGAGGACTAAAAATGATAACCTCTTCTGGAGATAGTAAGAAACTTAGTGATGCTAAGAATACTATCATTTATGCTGCAGTAGGTATTGTTGTGATTGCTTTAGCAAGAGTTATAGTAGAATTTATATTAAGGTTGGTATCATGAAACAAATATTTATTACATTAAGAATTTTAACGATTTTAATTTTAGGTTCAATAATCGTTGCTCCACTAACAGTAGGCGCCCTTACTCCCAAAGAAGCAGCCTGCTCCGGCGCCGGACTAGCCGCAGGTTCAGGAGACTCAGGTTGTACTGCAGCGCCTGGATCCCCTACTCCAGACTCTTTAATTAAGAAAGGGCTAAATTTATTTAGCGCCATAATAGGGATAATAGCGGTAGTAATGATTATGGTTGGAGGATTGAAATATATTACTTCACAGGGTGATGCAACTGCAACTGCTTCTGCTAAAAATACGATACTTTATGCTGCCATTGGCCTTGTTGTTGTCGCTCTTGCTCAAGTTATTGTAAGATTTGTTCTAGATAGGTTTGTTTGATATGTAGTAAAACCACTTGTAATTACTAAAATAGTTATGGTATAAAAATAGGTAAGATTAACGAAAGGTTCATAATGATCAAGAAAATAAAAACAACACTAATAAGTATAATGGCAGCAGCGGCACTAATCGTCCCTCTCGCTGTTCCTGCTGGCGTATACGCTGCTACCATAGATCAGAGTCTATGTGGCGGTACTAATCTAACTCTCACAGAGGGGGGTAACTGTGTTAATCCTGAAGCCGAGACCAAAGTTAATAGTACTATTACACTTGCCCTAAATATATTCTCTGCAGTTGTTGGTATTATTGCTGTCGTCATGATTATCCTTGGAGGTGTAAAATATATTACATCACAGGGTGAATCTGCAAATGTAACATCTGCAAAGAACACAATCCTTTACGCTTTAGTAGGACTTGTTGTAGTCGCACTATCGCAGGTTATCGTAAGATTTGTTCTCAATCGATTCATTGGTAGCGACACAGTCTAATGTCGCCAAGCCCCCTTCGGGGGGCTTTTATTATAACCATGATCTTTCTTGGGATATGGGATATAGAATTAGAAAAGCCCCTTACATAGGGGCTTTTCTATATGATTTTGGAATTATCCTAAAGGACTTGGATTTTCTTAACTGAATCTTGCTTAAGTTTAGCAAAACTAATTGTTAGGACTCCGTCTTTAAGTACAGCTTCAATCTCTTCTTCTTTTACAGGAACTGGTAGAGTGATGCTACGAGAGAACTCTCCCCAATAACATTCTTGTACAAAGTAGTTCTCTACGTCGTCTTCGTTACCCGCAGAAAGTGTTCCACGAATACTTAGAGTATTGTCTGCAATACTTACATCGAGTTCGCTCTTGTTGACTCCAGCAGTTCTTGCCTTAACGACAATCTTCTCTTTTGTCTCATAGACGTCTACTGCAAGCTGTCCTGGAACTGCTTCTTCTTCATCCCATTCTTCTGCAATTGCTACTGTTTCTTCGACTGGTACAGAAGCAGATGGAGCATCATCTTCACCTAAAAAGGCTGCGGTCAGCTCATCTTCCATTAGTAGATCTTCATCGCGGTTTCTTCGCGCCATTGTAGTTATTACCCTCCACGTATCAGATATATTATTATTTCTACATTTTTGTCTTACCTGAAGTATACGTTAGGTATATAGGAGTCGCAAGTAATGACAGTATATTTACAACACAATATCTACAACACCCCGATAGTTAATAGTCTTAACCAGTGGGGTCAATAGAACTAGCCTTGTTCTAGGATCTATTCCCTGCTATAATCACCCCTGTTGCGGAAGGGTGTCCGAGTGGTCGAAGGAAACGGTCTTGAAAACCGTCGTGCCGGCAACGGTACCGTGGGTTCGAATCCCACCCCTTCCGCCAGTAGTTAAACAAAAGAGCTCATAGGAGCTTTTTTTATTTACCCTTTTTATCTAAAAATTAAAAAAACCCTAGTCTAACTAGGATCTTAAGTGGTGTACCCGACAGGATTCGAACCTACGACCTTCGGCTCCGCAAGCCGACGCTCTATCCAGCTGAGCTACGGGTACAAACAACAGGGGTTATAATACCATGATATAGATATTTGTT
Source organism: uncultured Candidatus Saccharimonas sp. (assembly GCA_943354005.1). GTDB lineage: Bacteria > Patescibacteriota > Saccharimonadia > Saccharimonadales > AWTP1-31 > CAJAXB01. The sequence goes on along the minus strand of CALRBE010000002.1, from coordinate 55,425 downwards.
CCAGTTGAACTGCTACTAGAATCTTAGGCGGTGCATAAGATGGTCTATCGGATCTAATTTTCTTTCCTCGTAAGGAATGAATGTACCAAGTAGATTGACGATCTTCTGACCTTCTTCAGGAGAGAAATAGATACTAAGGCCTGGTGCAAAGCGTTGCATTGGCATGAACCATACGCTTTGTATGCCCTCTTCCTGAATTATAGAAAAAGACTTAAAGTTACTATAACGATAGAGCTTCTTATCTACCTTGACTCCCTCACTGCTAATTAAATAAGGCAGTTCGCGAGGTTTCTTTGAAGCTATATATCCAAAAAGGGCTGCAGACAATAGTACGACTACAGTAGTAAAAATGTCAGCAAAAATAAATGCTATAGCTGCTAGGCCTGCACTAATGAGGCCAAGTATTATATACCAGCCGGCATTTTTTTTGTGTTCAATAAATTCAGAAGCCGTCCATGATAGTTCTTGAGAGGCTTTAGCACCCTCTTTAGTTAGTGGCTTCTCCATTAGATCTTCGTTCTGCATGTATCTATTGTATATAATTATCACCCACTATGCTATGCATAACCAGTAACTAAGAGAAAGACTGGCACTCGTATGCCCTTTGATGGTATAATTGGCCTCTGTTAGGTATCATAAGAAGCCTAGTACAGTTGCGGAGGGGTACCCAAGTGGCTTAAGGGGACGGTTTGCTAAATCGTTAGTGGGGCGCAAGTTCCAGCGAGGGTTCGAATCCCTCCTCCTCCGCCATATAGCCGTTTATAAAAAGACTAACTTTTAAGTTAGTCTTTTTTTAACCTCTTCTTCCTCTTCCGCTCCCACCCTTATCAAGACCCCTACGACCTTTGCCGCCAGCAGCTTGTGGTCTATTTTGGCCGCGTTTTCCACTCATATTAAATGGTCTAGGTTGCTTTCTCGGATTTCCTCGCGCCGATCTATCTTCTCTACCGGGGCCTTTATTAAGTTCCTGTCTTGACCTTTGTCTTGGTCGAGGAGTTGAAGTAGGGGGTTCCTCTGGCGGAGGTATTGGGGTTGGTTTTACTTCGATTGTTCCTGGGCCGCCAGGTATTGGCCTGGGACCAAATCCCCCAGTGGGTCTTGGTCCAATTGATGTTAGGCCTGGTGTCCTAGGACTAATACCTCCCCTTATAGAACCTAATCCTGCTCCAATTCCAACCGCTGCCAGTAATAGCAAAACTTCTCCTGGGATCTCTATTCTGAACAGCCAGCTATTTTTCTCAATAGAAGGCTGTACGGTCGCTCGAACTTCTGGAGGCAGTTCTACTACAGTCGTTATAAAAGTACCGTCTTCTACATTTTCGGTCTTAGATGCACGAATTTCAAATGCCACGCCACGGTTATTCACCAGAGTCTCCATTAGTAGTTGGGTCTGCTCGGGACTAAGTCCACCAACATGCGTATTAAAGCGTTCCGTTAGTTCGCTGACGCTGATACCAAGCTCACTGGCGGCTGAAGTTAATTGCGCCATTTGTTCTATCGTCGGCTCTACTTCATTTCCCCCGACCATAATCGGAACTCCCGATAACTCAACGCCTTGCTTTTCCATCTCAGTCTGTAATGCGTCGGCACCTCTTTGCCCTCTCTGTTCAGCAAGTTGTGCATTGTTGAGCGAAGGCTCGCCAATATTTGCAGAAGGACTATTCACTGTATGATCTTCCCCACTAGCCTTACCAGTGACACGAACAGAAGTGACAGTGTATCCATCCTCAATAAGGCCAACTGTCTCCTGAGTGATTTTTTCGGCGGGAGTCAGTGCCTGGTCATAGGTTGTTATGTCCGTTTCGAAATCACGCTCATACTGAGTATTGCCTTTATCTTCTCCAGATATTGATGTTTCAGTAGTAACTTCTTTAGTACCCGGTGTTATGACAGTCTTAGTTCCACCATCTACAGTTTCATACGTTGTTTCGCCAGGAGTAGTTTCTGTAGACTCTTCAAATACATTACCGTCACTTTTAGGAGCATTACCTGCCTTAGGGTCTTTTATTCCGACCACTAAACTGGGTAAGCCTCCAATATCATCGATAATACTGCCATCCTTGTTGTATTGATTGTGCGGCACATCGACTTCTTCGCGAGTATTGAACATCCCATTGGCGTCGCCTTCTGCTCCAAATGAAATATCTCCAATACTTTGTTCGGCTACATCGTGCTGAGTCTGTGGCTCAACTACCGAATCACGATCTATACTGCATCCCGCTCCACCTAAGGCGATAAGTGCTATGGCTACCGCAGGTTTTAGCTTATTTGCAAAGTCTTTTGCACGGTCCAGCATTCCAGTGCTTTCAGCCGGAGGTATTACTGGGGTTGGTGGGTTATCTTCCATGTTTTTATTTTTACTTCTTATGTTTATTATATCATAACCTAATAAGTTATTGCAGGTGGTATATACTGTACGCATGAAACCATCTATTTTTACCATGATAATTAAAGGCGAGATACCTTGCCATAAGGTGTATGAAGATGACCGGATCTTCGCCTTCATGGATATTCACCCTATCCAACCAGGACATGTGCTTGTTGTGCCGAAAATCCAAGTAGATCATTTTCAAGATCTTTCAGATGAAGATTACGTTGCACTTTGGGCTGTAGTTAAAAAAATAGCCAAGAAGCAAAAAGAAGTTCTAAAACGTGGACGAGTCGGTATCCACGTTGTGGGTGTAGATATTCCTCATGCACACGTACACGTCTTCCCTTTTGACACTATGCCGGAGTATAGAACTGTCGTAGATAAGAGCATCCCGCCGGACCACAAGGCATTAGCTGAAATGGCACAGAAACTAGCTCTCTAGATGGTATACTAAGCTTATGAATAGAGTTTTTATTGCGGTAGTTTTTGCAGTTGGCGTCGGTGCTTGGGTGTATGGTAAATTCCAGAAAAGTAACGGTGGACTAACGCAGCGCTCGCTTATTGGTGCAGCGGTTGCGGGTGTTATAGCCTTCATACTATTTATTACGTTAGCCAGTACATTACTTAACCGAATAGCCTAGCCACTTAGTACCTTTTTCGGTAGTTTTTTTAGCTGTTAGCTGGTATTATTAGGCTATGGATGAAAAGGGATTGGGGCTGACGTTGCAACGTGCTCGTCAGAAGGCTGGACTAACACAACAGTCAATGTGTCAGAAGGCTGGACTAAGTTACTCTACGCTTGCAAAAATCGAGCGTGGCGCTATTAAGTCGCCTTCTATTTTTACAATTATGAACATTGCTGAGGTGCTTGACGTCTCTCTAGACCAGCTCGTTGGCAACTCTAAGAAAACTAAAACAAAAGAACATATCACAAAAGGTGGAGTACGCTTCATCTACTTTGATGTTAACGGCTGTTTGGTACACTTTTTCCATCGTGCATTTACTAAAATTGCAGAGGACTATGATTTGTCGCCTGATATCGTTGAAACTATATTCTGGCAATATAACGATGCAGTAAACCAGGGTAAATTTACGCTCGATTCGTTTAATACTATTTTTGCAAAAGAACTTGGGATAGACCATATCAACTGGGAGAAATATTACATTGATGCGGTCATCCCTATTGCAGAGATGCACGAACTTATTGAATGGGCCGCTGAAAAATACAAAGTCGGACTTTTTACAAATATTGCTGGCGGCATTATTGACCTGCTCATTAAAGAGAAGCTTATTCCAGACATTTCCTACACAGCTATAGTGGATTCTTCTAAGTTAGGCGTGACTAAGCCGGACCCTAAGATTTACGAAATAGCCGAATCAATGGCCGGTGTACCTTCGTCAGAGATTCTGCTTATAGATGACACGAGAGCTAATCTTCCACCTGCCCAAAAAGCCGGATGGCATGTAATGTGGTTCGATGACTACGACTCACAGGAGTCAGCTTACCAAGTACGAAAAGCTCTTGAGCCAGCTAACTAGTTACTGAAACGAGCTAGTTCTTTCTCGAGTAGTGCACTAGCAGATAAAGAGCTTGCCAATTGTTCCTGGGTTTGAGTAATAATACTCTCCGGAGCGCTCTTCATGTATCCTGGATTATCTAGTCTTTGGCGCAGCCTTGCTTGGGTCTCTTTCTGCTGATTGAGCTGTAATACGATTGTGTCTTTATATTCTTTAATTTCTGAATCAGTTACATTAATCCAGACAGCGTGCTTAGTAGAAAGAAGCTGCAAGCCCCTTCCCTTTTTAACTAAAATGACATCACCAAGTTTAGCCATTCGCGCAATAGCTTCCTTATGAGCATCTAGGACAGGACTTGTATGTTCAATCTGAGGCTTTTTGAGGCCCATAGCCAGGATTAATTGACGTGATTCAATAACTACTCGTTTAATTTCCTCAAAGTCCTTAGAAGCAGCTACATTCGCTTTTGGAATGATAGGCCAAGCACTTGTAATAAGTAACTCATCGCTCCAGCCGAGCTGTTGCCAAATAGCTTCAGTTATAAAAGGTGCAAATGGATGGCTAATCTTAAGAATGCTTTCAAGAGTAAAGTGCAGTATTGAGGGATTTGATTCGGACTTATAAGCCTCAATGTACCAGTCGGCAAAATCATCACGCACAAAGTGGTAAACGGAATTATAGGCTTCACTAAATCTATTTGACTCAATATTTTTACTGACAGCATCTACAGTATGTTGTAATTTACTCAACAACCAATGATCTGCTGCGCTGTGAGCTTTTGGTGTAGGATCGGTATCTTTAGGAACGTTTTCTTGAACAAAACGGGCAATGTTCCAAAGTTTGTTACAGAAGTTTCGAGCGCCGATTATCTTGGATTCAGTAAAAGGTCTATTGCTGCCTGCTGCTTCTCCACTGACTATGCCCATGCGGAAGGCATCTGAGCCGTACTCTTTTACTTTCTCTATTGGATTAACAACGTTACCCTTGCTCTTGCTCATCTTTTGACCATGTTCATCTTGGATAAGGCCGTGGAGGTATACTGATTCAAAAGGTATCTCCCTCGTTTCATAGAGACCTAACATGATCATTCGGCTGACCCAAGGGTAGAGAATGTCTGAGCCCGTCTCCATGACACTCAGAGGATAGAATGATTTAAAGTCATTCCCATCTGGATAATCGAGGGTAGCATACGGCCAGCTTGAACTACTGAACCAAGTATCGAATACATCATGATCTCGATGGTAGACAACTCCATCCACAGTAATTGATTCTTCTTCAACGCGGGTGTCAAAAATCCATTTACTTGGGTCTTCGGAGCTTTGGAAGGCAGGAATTGGTATTCCCCATGCAATCTGACGGCTTATATTCCAATCACGCAAGTTCTCAAAGTAAGTTATGAGCTGCTTCTTTTTATTTTCAGGGTAGAAAACAATACTATCTTTTTTGAGGGCTTGGATAGCCGGCTTAGCTAAAGATTCTACTCTCACAAACCACTGTTCCCTAAGAAGCGGTTCTATAACAGTCCCACACTTATAGCAGTGTCCTACGTTGTGGGTTATTTCTTCGCGTTTTTCGTGAAAATCACGATCTATAAGTTCTTGTACTATCTTTTCTCTAGCCACGGCTACGCTTAGGCCAACGTATTCTTTAGGTGAAGGAGTAATCATTGTGCCGTCGTGCCCAATTACGCTCAGTTGAGGCAGGTTATGACGAGTTGCCATATCAAAGTCATTTTGGTCGTGAGCCGGAGTAATCTTGACGGCGCCTGTACCAAATGTCTGGTCCACTGTATCGTCTGCTATTACGGGAATATCTCTGTCGACTATTGGTACTCTAACTGTCTTGCCTACCATCTCCTTATAACGGGGGTCATCTGGATGTACGGCAACAGCCATATCGCCTAACATCGTCTCTGGTCGAGTAGTCGCTACAGTTATATGATCGGATCCATCAGAAAGAGGGTATTTTATGTACCATAAATAACCTTTTGTCTCTTTGTGTGTCACTTCGATGTCTGCAAACCCGGTACCGTGGTAAGTACAGAAGTTAACTAGCTTCTCATCTCGATATACTAGACCGTCTTGCCACATCTTTTCGAACGTTTTATAGGCCTGGGCGACAATTTTTTTATCAAGGGTATAGGTGTAGCGTTTCCAGTCAGCGCTGGCTCCAAGGATTCTGAATTGTGAGAGGTAGTTTGTCTTATTTTTATCTACAAAATCCCATATTTGTTCATATAGCTCTTCCCTACTGTAATCAAATCGGCTTTTTCCAATGCTTGCTAAGTATTTTTCATATACCACCCATGTTTCAAAGCCTGCATGATCCGCTCCTGGAAGAAGTAAAGAGGCCTTCCCTTTCATGCGGTGGTAACGAACAACGATATCTTCTAGTGCAAGGGTAAGTCCATGTCCGATATGTAAGTCACCATTGGCATTCGGCGGTGGAATAACGATACTAAACGATTCCTTAGAACCCCTGTGCTTAGGAGTAAAGGCGTCATGTTTTTCCCATAAATCATAGATCTTTGATTCATATTTTCCTGGGTCATACGTTTTTGTTAGCTTCATCAGATTCCTTAATTAGTCCACGCTCTTGAACTTAACAGTGTTCGCTCCCCTGTTGAGTCTTGCATGTATCATATCACCTCTGTTGATTTATGTAAAAGTCACCTTATAATCACGTGAAAAATGGCACTAGTTTTTAGAACTCTATCCCCTAAAGTTATAATAACCAGCGCCAATCATTTCTAAGTTGTGTGTAACCTCGCTTTTTGCAAGGTTACACAAAATGTTTGTTTTCAAACTTAGAATACTCGCCTATGTGTAGGGTCGTCAATATTGACATAAGCATTATAATATTACATAACTTACATACTAAGCTGGGGAGCTATATCTAGAGAATAAGGGTCAGCTTTCGGTCTATTATTCGTTGCTGTAAAACAACCTAAAGTGGCGATCATAGCTCCGTTATCTGTGCATAGTTTTGGATCAGTATAATGAATCTCAATTGGCAAACGTTCAGATAGTTGCTTTCGCAACTCTTTATTGGCAGCAACTCCTCCACCAATGACTACTGAGGCAGGGGAGAACTCTTCAAATGCTTTAACGGTTTTGTCGACTACTGTTTCAACAGCTGTACGCTGAAAGCTGGCAGCAACGTCTGCTATTTGAGACTCGCTGAGAAGCTCTGCAAGCTTAAAGCTGGGGAAGTCGTGATCTTTACCGCACAGTTGCTGGACGGCTCTTAGAACGGCTGTTTTAGGCCCTGAGAATGAATAATCATAGGGGGCTTCAAGTTTAGCTTTCGGAAACTTAAATTCACTGTCGTCGCCATGCACGGCTGCCTTGCTTAGGCTTGGACCACCAGGGTAGGGAAGACCTAAGATCTTAGCGACCTTATCAAAAGCTTCTCCAATGGCATCGTCATGCGTTTGTCCAAGCAACGTATAGTTAAAATGATCTTTAAAAAGTACCAATTGGCTATGCCCACCACTGACAATAAGAGCAAGAAGAGGGAATTTAGGCGCCTCAGTAGGTAGGACGTATCCTTCCATATTAGTTTCTGTTAAGAAGTTAGCATATACATGGCCTTCGACATGGTTGATAGCGTAAAGGGGTTTATTCTGCGTAATAGCAAGTGTTCTAGCCGTCATAACACCAACTAGCAGACAACCGCCAAGCCCAGCTCCGTAGGTTACGGCGATAGCATCGATATCATCCCAAGAGCAGTTAGCATCGCTTAGAGCCTGTTCTACGACAGGAGTTATTGATTCAACGTGACTTCGTGCTGCAATTTCCGGAACGACACCGCCATATTTGGCATGCAAATCCATACTGCTAGCAACAACATTAGATAGAAGACGTGTTCCGTCTTCAACTACCGCTGCAGCAGTTTCGTCGCAGCTCGACTCTATACCAAGAACTCTCATATTGATAATTCTACCTCTTTTAGGCTATGATATGGAAATAAATACAAAATAAAAAAAGTACGTATGGAAAATAACCCGAACATTCATCCCGAAAGCCAACTTTCTCCTGAAGCGATAGAGACACTGTCTGATCTGCACGACGGATTTAATATTATTCAAGCTACCGACTGTACTCCGAACATACTATCGCGCCAATTTAGAATATCGTATGGTGTTGGACTTGAGGCGCAAAATACTGCAATGACAGCTGCACTAGGAGATAGCGGAGAAGTTCTTGCCGGAGCTGCAACAATTGAATCGGCTGATTCAGCTGCCCTAAGTGAGCTTCTTGAGCATAAGCCTACGTTCTTTACAATCGATACTAGCATTTTATCTGACGAGCTACGCGCAGCTTCGTCTCTATTTGATGCTGACAATGCGGGCGCTATTTTACGAGTAGCCTTTACTGGTAGCTCAATATATGGGAGTAAAATCGATAGTTTTCCAGCCATCAAAAATAACGAAGTCGTATCTAGAGTCCTTGTCACTAAGCGTCATGAATCAGACCATCGATCAAAAGAAGAAATTGAGAAAAGCCTGAATTATGTAACCTTGCCGAGTCAGGTTGCTCTAACTGAAGATAGTGTGATTGCTGCGGTAAGATTTGTTGAAGATGATGGACAGCTAAAGTCTATAACCCAAAGTGAGCTCGACGACTGGTTGGATCGCTATGAAAAGGCCGGACTCGATGTCGGTAATGATATTTCTACAAAAGATGAATCGCTCGATAATTTTATACTTTACAGGGGCGCGCTTCATTGGTGTGATGGTGATGTTCTTGCAGCACGGCCACTTGATCCTCAAGAAACCGCATCCAAGGTGGAGGCCATGAGAAACAAGCTTCAGCATTTTGTAAAAGTGGCATCTAGCTAAAACGCTTGTATACTAAGGTTATGGCACTACGAACAATTCTAAAGAAAATAGTACCTCAAAAACTTTTTTCTAACCTGGAACCTACTGGACACTTAATAGAGGCAGTTGCTTCTCAAGTTGCCTACGGTTTTCCTGCACGAAAGCTTAAAGTCATTGGAGTGACAGGTACTGACGGTAAAACCACAACTTCAACGATCATTACTCAGATGTTGAGGCATGCTGGCTACTCAGTCGCTATGGTGACGACAATCTCGGTAGACTACGGCGATGGCAAAGGAGAACGACCTAACCCTAGTCGTATGACTACAATGGGAGCATCGAGCCTCATGAAGATCTTAAAGCGCGTCGCTTCTAACGATGTTGAATGGCTAGTACTAGAGACTACCAGCCATGCTTTAGCGCAGCACCGTGTCTGGGGTATACCGTACTATATCGCCGTCTGGACTAATCTTGGACATGAACACCTTGACTACCACAAAACTTTTGAACGGTACCGTGACGCAAAACGCATGCTGTTCAAGCAAACTGATGCTTGCAAAAAGGGATTACGAATAGGCATCATTAACGCCGATGATCCTAGTGCAAAGTACTTCATTAAAGATATTGAAACCCCGATAACATATGGAATCCATAGCGGTGAGTTAAGAGCCGAAAATGTGAAAGTTAAAGCCACTGGCTCGACGTATACGGCAGTCATGGGTGACTCAGACTACCAAATAGAGTGTCATTTGCCAGGGACTTTCAATGTATATAACAGTTTAGCTGCAATTGGAGTTGGGCGAGCGATTGGTCTTGATCCAGTTGATATAGAGCAGGGTATTGCTAGCATTAAATCAGTAGAAGGTCGCATGACGCGAGTAGACGAAGGCCAAGACTTCGAGGTAATTGTAGATTATGCACACACACCAGAAAGCTTTGAAAAATTATTCCAAGAGATTAGGCCTCTTACTAAGGGAAGGCTTATAACGGTTTTTGGAAGTGCCGGACGAAGAGATGAAAAAAAGCGCGCCGTACAGGGTGCCACAGCTGGAAAATACTGCGATATAGTCATCGTGACCGAAGAAGATGACCGAGATGCTGACGGCGAAGCAATACTTAAAGATATTGCATCAGGCGCACAGAGTGAAGGTAAGACTATAGATAAAGACCTTTATCTGATTCATAAGCGGGAGCATGCAGTCGAGAAGGCGATAGGTATTGCGCGAACCGGAGACGTTATTCTATTGCTCGGCAAGGGACATGAGAAGTCTATTTTAACGAATGGACCAGATGCTGCAAAAAAGAGACATGAGCTCCAGAATGACAATGACCCAAAGCGCGTTATTAAACGACAGTATGATGAAGTTAGCGTAGCTCGAGCAATATTACAGAAAAAGGGTTAGGCACTTTACGCCGCCACCAGATTTTTGAAACTCACTAATTGGCACTGGAAATACTTCTAGGCCTAAAGCTCTATATTTTTCTTGTAGATTAGTTGCCCCTTCAGGGATTACTATTCTTTTTCCATCGCTTGCACTATTGAGTCCATATGCCACTGCATCTTCGTCAGTTGCTTCAATAACGTTAGGAACAACTGATTTAATAGCCTTGATAGAATCCTCGCTGAAAGCCTTAGGGTAGATAGCGACCGTAGTATCGTTGACTATCGTAAGTGCAGTATCAAGATGGTAAAAACGTGGATCAATAAGCTGTAACCCGATTGTCTTTACACCTAGAAAATCAGCGATTTCGTTATGGCTGGGCTTGTCGGAGCGCCAGGGAAATCCCGCAAAAAGAATATCATTCCAAAATAATGCATCTCCTTCACCTTCAAAGTCATACTTTGGGTTATAAAGTTCAGTATATCCCTGTGATTTAAACCATTCTTCAAATTTTGCGGTTTCAGGTTGTCGATCAGGCTGGCGAAAGGTAGGTAAAACCACTTTTTTACCATGCACTAGCGCACCGTTAGCAGTGAATACCATGTCCGGAAGACCGTCCACGGGCTCAATCAGAGAGACGTTCCAGCCTAGCTTATCTTTATATGTCGCAAAGAGCTGTTGCCACTGCGTTTCCGCGAGCTGCTTATTAACAGGGTTGTCGGTATGCATCCATGGGTTAATTTCATAGGCTACATCAAAGAACTTTGGCGCACACATAAGTATATTCATGGGTAGTAGTATACCAATAGAAGCCCTAAACCCTAGACCATTAGCGGATTGACAATTAACAGTATAAATGATAAAATATACTTTAACTAATGAGGTGCAGATGTTTGATAAAGTCTTAGAAGGCGCAATTCATACTATTCCAGTTGTTATGCCTAAGTATCACCCTGATGCCGCTGACATTAATGAAGCTATAGATAATGGAATAGCTAGCTGCGCAGCACGTTCCTACATGGGCGCATTACTTGTAAGGCGTGCTTTACCAAATGAAAACCTATACTTCATTGATTTTGGATTTGACCCAGAACATGGCAGTGACTACGTAGGCAAAGAGGGCACGTATCTAAAGATGGGCCATGCTGTAACGCGCTTCTACGTTCCTGAAAAACCAACTCTAATAATTGAATCTTACGATGATGGATCAATGGAAATTAAGAAACAAAACTCCGATTACGATTCATTCATATGGAGCGCAGACCCCTACGAAGGCTATTGCAATTATTTAGAAAAAGCCTGTTTAGAAGTTGAAGTCATAAATGACGACATCCTCCGTTGCTTTAATAAGCAACTCGTTCTTAAGAACAGATAACAACAGAAATGTTGACAGATAAATTGGCACTCAGATATTATGAGTGCTGAATATTAGCACTCTAAAATATATAGTGCTAATGGCGAACAAAGGTATTAAGGAGTAGAAGCAACATGACTATACAACCAATGGCCGACTACATTGTCGTACAGGCAGAAGAAGCAGCACTAAAAACAGCTAGCGGACTATATCTTCCGGGGAATGCCCAGGAGAAACCAACAACAGCAAAAGTTGTGGCGATCGGTAAAGATGTTGACGACGTCAAAGTAGGCGACAGGGTAATTTATAAGAATGAGTACGAAGCAACAAATGTTAAGTCTGGAAAAGATGAGTACACGCTTGTTAATAAAACGAACATCATAGCAACGGTTAAATAGAGGAGTATTAAATAATGTCTAAAAAAGTATTTTATGATGATGACGCACGGAGACGTGTACTTGGCGGTGCAAAAATATTATATGACGCCGTAAAGACAACTATGGGGCCAAAGGGCCGTAACGTTGTTATTAGTAAGAGCTACGGTGGCGTGACTGTAACTCATGATGGTGTAACGGTCGCTAAGGGAGTAGATATTGCCGATGTTGACGATGAAACACTTGGCTATAAAGTAGGTGCCGAGCTTATAAAGCAAGCTGCCAACAAGATGAATGATGTGGCCGGAGACGGTACAACTACAGTAACTGTACTTACCTACCATATTTTAAATGAAGCAAATAAGCTGATTGCAGCTGGACATAACCCAATGATGCTTAGAAAAGGGCTAGAAGCTGCAGCACATGACGTTATTAAAAAATTAGGCGGCATGGCCGAAGATATTAAGGGTAAGAAATCTCGAGTAGCAGAGGTCGCAACAATTAGTGCTGGAGACGCGGAGATTGGTAATCTTATTGCCAATATTATAGATAAAGTTGGCAAGGACGGTGTTGTAACTGTTGAAGAAGGACAAGGCCTAGAACTAGAGAGTGAAGTTGTAGAAGGCTTCACTATGGACCGTGGCTTTGTGAGCGCTTACATGGTGACTGATACAACTCGAATGGAAGCAGTATTCAATAAGCCGTCTATCCTTATTACCGATAAAAAGATTAGTTCCGTACAGGAATTTATACCATTACTCGAAAAACTAGCTCAAGCAGGTAAGAAAGATCTCTTTATTATCGCAGAAGACGTAGAAGGCGAAGCTTTAGGCACGCTCATTCTAAACAAACTAAAGGGTGTCTTTAATACTGTAGCTGTTAAAGCACCAAGTTTCGGTGATAAGCGTAAAGATCGACTTGAAGACATCGCTATTCTTACTGGCGGTACAGTTATTAGCGAAGACCAAGGAACGACTTTTGAAGAAGTTGAACTAGCCATGCTCGGTTCAGCCAGAAAAGTTATCGTCACAAAAGATGAAACAACCATCATCGAAGGCGCGGCTAAAGCAAGCCAGATTAAAGCCCGTATCACTCAAATCAATGCTCAAATCAAAGAATCTACCAGTGAGTACGATCGAGAGGACCGTGAGCGACGACGTGCCAGCCTAGAAGGCAAGGTTGCCGTAATAAAGGTTGGTGGAGCTACTGAAACAGAAATAGAAGAAAAGAAATTCCGTGTCGACGATGCTGTAGCGGCTACAAAAGCAGCCTTAGACGAAGGTATCGTTGCCGGAGGTGGAGTTACGCTCATTAACCTTGCAGGCCATATCAAAACGACAGGTCATGACTCTCAGGCTGCAGGGGCACAGCTACTCCAAAACGCACTTGAACAACCATTCCGAATCTTACTTGAAAATGCTGGCGTCAATCCAGACGAATGGCTTCCTCAAGTGAAAAAAGGTAAAGCCGGACAGGGAATAAACGTAAATAAGCCAACAACTCTTGTAGACCTCAAGTCCAATGGGGTTGTTGATCCAGCACGAGTTACTAAAGAAGCAATCCAAAATGCTGTCTCTATCGCCGGAACAAGCATGACTATGGGTGCACTAGTTGTTGACGTACCTGAAAATGAGTCACCAGCCGCAGCTCCTGGAATGGGTGGCGGCATGGGCATGATGTAGTCAAAAGCTAACATTGACAGATAAGCGTAAGCGTGCTAGCATTTTATGTGAAGTAGCAAAAAATAAAAAAAGGGTAAAAAAGAAAATGAAAATGTTTAACAGACCTCCTAAGGAAGTACCAATTCCTGATACGGCGATTAGTCATTATCAAGCCGTTGAAGAAGCCTACGCTATGAAGCCATTGTTAGACGAATCAATCGAACGTGGAAAAGACGCTCAAGCTTCACAAGTGTTGGCTGATCCCAATGTTGCTACTCATCCTGAGGAGCGTACTCATACGTACTACGATCCGGCTATTGGAAGTGTAAATAGAAAAGTTTTACCTGGAAGAAAGCGTAAGGAACGTGAAAGTGATGCCAAAATTTTAAAGCAAGAATCCGAAGATGTTTTAGAATTAGCAGAACAAGCAGCTACTGAAGCGGGTGAAAAAGTAAGCAATTATTATCGAAAATCGCCAGATTTAACACAAGAACAATTAGACGAAAAGGCTAAAAAATCAGCTGAAGCAGTTGTGGCACGTAGGGAAGCATTGGCCGCTAGACTAATTAAAGGTGAAAAAACAGAAGAACCCACTTGGTATGATATTGAGTATGGCTTCGACCATGACAAAGAACCAACTGAAGTAATGAAAGTTGAGTTAGAGGGTATGGACAGTGAAAATAAAAGTGCTAGTGAATGGGCAAAAAGGCCACGTGATCTAGATGATCTGTCGAGTTAATATTATAGTGTTAAAGCAGTGGCATTAGCAAAACATGCTGCAGAGCCTAATAAACCTAATAATTAATTTTGTATAAGAGCTTAAATTAACCGTGGAGCAATTAAAAAATGAGTGAGCAAAAGCCACAAGACCAAGTTGTTCCGACTCCGGTAGATCCTACGGAGAGTTTGAATGAAGCACAGCAAGGTCTAGATAAGGCCGTTGTTGATTTACTGCAGGAGGGTGGTGAAATCCAGCTTTTTGATGCACTTGGTAGACTAGTTGAGGCTAGTGACAGAACAGGTATAGAGTTTAGTGATGACCAGAGAGAAAAAGTTGTTAGGTCGCTGAAGGTAAGAGGTTACCTTCCGATTAGGGAGCTATTGCAAGACCCTGAATATCAGGTAATGCTTGAAAATGACCCTACAAAAGTTGAAGCCAGAGGCATTGCAGGTAATATACTTGAAAGTGTTCAAAATAGAGACCTAATACCACCAGTAGCTGCGACATTTGCCTTTCGTCATCGTGACAAACTGATAGAACAGAAACAAACTGACCAGCAGTAGCTTTGTTTCAGTACAATTTTGGTAAGATTTTGGTCAAATCTTCCAAGTGGATTGCTCAACAATAGTGAATTGTGGTGATTCAACTTCGCCTAACATTGACACATAAGCGTAAGCGTGCTAGCATTTTATGTGAAGTAGCAAAAAATAAAAAAAGGGTAAAAAATAAAATGAAAATGTTTAACAGACCTCCTAAGGAAGTACCAATTCCTGATACGGCGATTAGTCATGAGCAAGCTGAAGTAGAAGCCTACGCTATGAAGCCATTGTTAGACGAGTCAATTGAACGTGGAAAAGACGCTCAAGCTGCAAAATGGTTAGTGGAAAATCCCGAAAAGGTTGCGGATGCTAACTCTACTGATAGTTTGTACGACGATCCTAAAACTGGATCTAAATTCAGGACTCTTTTACCCGGAAGAAGTTATGAGGATCGTAAAAGTGACTCAAAAATTTTGAATCAAGAATCTCAAGATCTATTAGCAGGAGCTGAACAAGAAGCTACTGATGCAGGTAAAAGATTTAATTCAGGAGAAACTACGGATAAAACAACTGAAGAACAAGATGAATTAGCTAAGTCACGTAGGGAAGCGCTGGCTACTAAATTAGTTGCTGGCACTGCCCCTGAGGGATGGGGAGAGCCATCAGACAGACAAGTTGAGGGTATGGCAAATGATTTACAAAATGCTGACCAAGCTAATCAAGCTCCAAAAGTAGAAGATGATCTGTGGGGGCCAGCTGCAGTAGAAGCAGCACGTCGTACTGTAGAGAATGTAGGGAAAGACTAAACCTAATAATTAATCTTGTATAAGAGCTTAAACTAACCGTGGAACATTAAACAGGAGCAATTAAAAAATGAGTGAGAAACAGCAACAAAATCAAACACATGGATATAATTCAAAAGCAGCAGAAGCTATTGCTGCAATGCCTAAAGACGAACAAGGCTTACCAGTCCCAAACGAGACTGCCTATAATAATAGCCAAGTCATCTTAGATAGTGATCCAAATGCAATGGCTCGATCGCTAGAAATGCAGCAATGGTCAGACAAGGCCGGTGAATACGCAGAAAAGGCCTCGGCCGTTCAACAAGAACAAAGCCGAGGTGATTTAAACAGGGGAGCCACTCACGAACAAGTCAAAAGAAATGCCCTTTATGTTTCAGAAGTTATTGCTAATAAAGGAGTACAAACAAGTGGAGAAAGAAGAATTCGGGCATTAGATGGCGGCATGGAGACTATAACAGAGTTACATCCAACTAGCGTAAAAGTAGAAATAGACAGATCGCCTGCTCACATACGTCTTTCTCAAGAAGAAATTAGAGAAAAAGCTATTAGAAATGCCAAAAAAATAGTTTAGTTATTTTATAAAATTTAATGGAAAACTTAAGTAATCCTGAAGTACCTAGGCCTGTTCAGATATTTGAGCAAATTAATAAGTTTCACGAAGATTTCTATAAATTAGTTCCTCAGTACGATCGTGAGATTTGGTCTCCTGAAAAGGCAATAAAAGACCATGCTGGCGGGTGTATGTCTGAGCTCCTATATGTTTCTGGAGGTTTGCTCTACAAAGATAAAGTTAAGGAAGAAGACTTAAGTGTACGTTTTAGCTCTTCTCACGGAAAAATGATCAAAAAGGGCATGATAGGCGACCAGGTGCCTGACTTAAAGCATGTTGTTCTTCTGCTTAATATAGATAATCAACAATATGAATGTGATTTTAGGCTTAATAGGGCAGACGAGAAGCCACAATTTAGCAAGGTGCCAAATGATTCTGATAGTTATTCAAATAAATCTATAGAGTTCTTTACGCTTAAGGACGGACTCAAGGAATATGCTGGTCGTGCTGGCGTCCAGAAAAAAGAGATACCAACCATTGCCGACATTGTTTCTATTCATGCTCCGCATCAATCTACTTACGATTCAGATCAAGTGCGCTTTGATGAAGACTTCTAGTTAGTTGCAAAACATCCAATAATGTATTATTATATGTACATTATTTAAAGGTGTTACATGAAACTATTTAAGCGTCGGCAAAAAAATGTAAGTAATTCTGTTATCCCACAGGAAATTCAAGACTACTCACAGACTGAGCATCGAGAAAAGATGGGTGTTGCAGTGCTTGTTGGATTTATTTCTTTAATACTTACGTTAATCGTATTATTTGGTATGTTTGTCGGTGGAAGATGGATGTATCGTAAGATAGCTGGAACTGACAATAAATCAAATAGCACAACTGTAGTTGAGAAGAGCACAGACGAGGCTAAAGCTACGTCAAAGCAAGATAGCCAAAAAGGTACATCTAATACCTCAGAAGCTGCTGCAAGTACTCCAGCGAATCCTGCACAGCAATCTGAAAATCCAACTACACCTGCTGCTCCGTCATCAGCGCTACCAACTACTGGTCCTGATCAAGATCTCTAAGCTATTTTTCTTCTTCTTTTTCTTGTGTGAAGTAGTTGATCTCATTAACTATATCTAGAAGTGCTTGTGCGCGAACTTTTTCGTCAGTAATATCTTTTGCTGCGTCGTAGGCTGACTGCACTAGGCTTTGATCGTCGGAAGCTTGTATAAGCATCATCGTGGTTCTAAATTTTTCCTCAGGTGTTTGTTCTAACTGGCTGAGAAGTGGGGTAAGATCTTGAAGAGCATTTTTTTTGATAGACATTAAGTCGTTATCTGAACTCGTGCTTTCTTTTATCTCAGAAGGAGCAGGATCACTGGTTGAAGTTTCAGGAGTCATAGTTGGTGTTGGCTCAATTGCAGTTGGAGCTACTGTTTCTGCTGAGGGCTCAGGAGTTACTGCAGTTGTATTAAATGTTCCAGTATCAGCTGTTGTTGCTGGCGCTACTGTCGTGTCAGTTGTTGCTGCTGGCTCCGGTACAACTGCCGTACTTTGTGCTTGTTGATTCTGATCGAACATTTCCCACCCCCATTGATTGATTTAAGCTTATTTATAATAAGTATAGCATAAGAATTATTTAGTAAAAATACCGTATACTATTAGAATAAATAAGGTAAAAATAATGCTTGATGACTTAAAATACATTCACGATAAAGATGCTCAGGATGCACTTGGTATAGCCGCTAAACAGCCACACCAACTTCTTCACGATTTTAAGATTCAAAAGCAAGACTTCAAAAGTGTAACAAATATCGTATACGCTGGCATGGGCGGCTCCGCTTTAGCTGCAACTATCGCTTCTTCGATTCCAGGGTTCAAGGTACCTTTTGAAATATCTCGTCAGTACAATATCCCAAACTATGTATCCGGCAATACGTTATTTATAGCCGCTAGCTACTCAGGTAATACCGAAGAAACTATTTCGGCTCTGGAAGAAGCCATAGCCCGTAAAGCGCAGATTGTAATCATTTCAGGGGGTGGTAAACTACAGGAAATTGCCAAAGAAAAAGGTTATCTACATATTCAGCTACCGAAAGCAGAGCAGCCTCGCTACGCAGTATTTTATAATCTCAAGGCGTTGCTTCAACTTTTAGATTCTTCTAAGCTTCTAGCAAGTGAAATTAACGAAAATGAGCTAAAACAAACGGCAGCATTTCTAGATAACGAAGCTGCAAAACTTATTCCTACCGTTCCCATTAAACAAAACCCAGCAAAACAGCTTGCCCTTGAGTGTATGGGGAAGAGCATCGTTATTTACTCTGGACCTTTCCTGACTCCGGCTGCCTATAAATGGAAGATAAGCTTTAATGAAAACGCCAAGAATATCGCATGGTACGGTACACTGCCGGAATTCAGCCACAATGAATTTATCGGCTGGAGCTCTCACCCCCAAGTAAAGCCATACACAGTGATTGACCTAGAGACATCATACGACCATCCTCAGGTCACGAAGCGGTTTTCTGTGAGTACAAGGCTCCTTTCAGGAAAAAGACCGCAGCCACATACTCTAAATGCTCTAGGTGAAACGCCGCTACAACATATTTTATGGACAATTATGATGGGTGATTTTGTATCAATCTATCTCGGACTCTTAAATGGGCAAAATCCTACTCCAGTTGATCTTGTTGAAAAAATGAAAAAAGAACTAGCTTAAATCGGCTTATCTTTTAGTCCAAGCAGGTATCCTACATAACTTACAATAAAGTGCAGTACAAAATAAGTAAGTATCACTAGAAGATAGTCGATTCCTGCTAACCTAACAAAAGGCAGGCTAAAGAGTAGGGCACCCATTACGTAATCAAGCTGGTCAAAGAGTAGCCAGCTACTTCCGGATGGAATTTCTTTCTGACGCTTAAAGAAGCTTTCTACGGCATCTCCCAGTAGTGCACCAAAACCGATAGCACAACCGAGGGCAATTCCGTTTAGAGTAGATCCAGTATCGATACTGATCATAGGATAAAGTATCCAGGCAATAAAACCAGATACTAATGTTCCAGAAATTAAGCCTCGCCAGGTCTTGTTGGCTCCTAGAAGGCGCTTTCCCCTAAACGATATTCCGCCATCTATTGGGGCTTTTAATTTACTTAGGCCTGGTACTTTTTTCACTAAAACAGGTACTGCATTGGCTATGCCGGCAGGAAGAAAGAGGAGTAGTGCTGAAATATAGGTGCTCATGTTTATTTTTTTATTTTAGCACGAAAGCGATTGTATTTTGGATAGAATAGGCTTAAGAGAGGAGGGCGCTTAGTTGTTAGTCGTGCCGTCTTAAGCACTTCGAGGAAGGACTCTTTAGTGGGAACACTTTCGACTGAAGAATATGTGGTTCCAATGCCTTTTAATCCATGAGCATCACTACTAGCGGCACCAATTTTATTATGAAGCCTTGCCCAGGTAAGTGCCTGCGGTCCTTTATTCTGAAACACAGCACGACCGTTATAAACTTCAACAATATCTATTTCATCAGAAATACTGTCAATTGCTGACTGAGTTATTCCTTTGCGTACGGTTTCAAAAGGGTGAGGTATATAAACAAGACCACCTTGGGATTTTATTGCCTGTACGGTCTTTATAGCACTTAGTCCTGGCTCGACCTTTTGATTCAGGAAGAGACCAATGATTTCTCCCTCAAGGCTAGTTATTTCTTCACCAATAATAATTCTAGGACCTAGCTTATTTTGAATTACTAGCGCCTGCTCGATTGAGTCATGATCGGTAACTGCAATCATATCTAGGACTTTATCATCTAGAAGTCTGCCATATTCCTCTATTGTAATACCTCCATCTGTAGATCCAATAGA
This sequence comes from uncultured Candidatus Saccharimonas sp., assembly GCA_943354005.1. Taxonomy (GTDB): domain Bacteria; phylum Patescibacteriota; class Saccharimonadia; order Saccharimonadales; family AWTP1-31; genus CAJAXB01. The sequence goes on along the minus strand of CALRBE010000002.1, from coordinate 35,467 downwards.
GTGCGTATGGAGATCTATTTTTATCATAGCTTCTGGCTGATTTTATGGAATCTTCCAATTGCCGTGATAGCACTAGTGACGGCAATAAATACTAGAGCGTAGCGCAGTGTATTAGATAAAAGTCCGACGATTAAGACAAACATGCGTATTTCATAGCGCATTATGCCATCTGCAAAGATACGGTTTATATCACTCGGACTTAATTTTTTGTCAGATATAGCAGTCTCGCCCTTGGCTTTTACGTAGCTAACTACAAGCGATGCACCACAAGCTGCCACTGCCCAACCGGCCCATCCAGCGTAACCTGATGCAACCAGAGCGCTACTAGCACCGATATATAGGATAACCTCTTTAATTCGGTCTGTGCTGGCATCAAGTAACATACCTCGACTGCTAGATTTTTTCTGTGCCCTAGCAAGTGCCCCGTCGACACTATCAAAGAGGCCAAAGAAGACTAAAAGCGCAGCTGCTAGATAGTTTTTCTGAATAGCTATAAGCCAGGCGATAGGGATGTGGGAAAAAAGACCAATCAGTGTAATAACATCTGCTGAAAGTTTGCCGCCAGTCGCTTTATTTAGAGTAATTGCCAATGCGGACATCAGCGCTTTTATTGCATTACGAATAATATCGATAAACTGGTCAAGTAACTTCATGGTTTTATTATACCGCAGTATTTATTGGTAGCAGGGTATAATGTTAGGTATGCATAGACAATATGTCCTTAAGACAATGGCGTTGGCGAGTCTCGGAAGTATTGCGCTGTTTATTTTTAGAGCACTTTATTTTCAAAGTAACGACTACTGGTATCTTAACTGGAACCTGCTACTTGCATGGCTACCACTACTGTTTTCATGGATTCTCGTACAACAGTTAAAATCACATAGATGGCTACGTTGGCAGACGATATTGACTACAATCCTTTGGATTGGCTTTTTACCGAATAGCTTTTATCTTGTTACAGATTTTATTCATCTCCAACATACGGCAAATTCTTCACTGTTGTATGACGCAGTACTACTGTTTTCATTCAGTCTTAACGGCTTTATGCTCGGATACGTCAGTATTGCTCAGGTTCATCAGGAGCTCAAAAAAAGGTTACAAATCAGGGATGTGCGAATTGTACTTGGAATAGTATTCTTGGCCTGTAGCTTTGCAATATATCTGGGTAGGTACTTACGTTGGAATTCATGGGATGTATTAATTAATCCAGCAGGAATACTCTTTGACGTTACAGACCAGTTTATAAACCCAGGGGCATATGGGCAGTCTTTCCTTACGACTGCTTTATTCTTTGTGTTTATTAGTTCTTTGTACGCAATAATATGTCGTTTTGCATCTATTCTACAGTTCAAAAAACATAAATAGCCAAGCATCAGTGGTCAGTTTATCGTTTTGCAGGTAAAATAAGAGCAATGGAAGACATACAAAAACAGATTGAAGCAATTGTTGAACAACTTTTTGGCACAAAGCAAGACGTTGTTCTGACTCGTCCTGACCCTAAGTTTGGTGATTATGCTACAAATATTGCTCTACAAATAGCCCAAAAAGAAGGACTAAACCCTAGGGAAGTTGCCGAAAAGATTAAGGAAGCGATACAGAATGAAGCTAATCACAATATAGCTGAGCTAACGATTGCTGGACCAGGATTCATTAACCTAAAAATTAACGACGCTACGCTTATTGAGCAATTGAAATCAGCTACGAATGTACCAAAAAAATTGCAGGGAAAAGTGGTATTAGCCGAGTATTCAGACCCTAATCCATTTAAAGTTCTGCATGCAGGACATCTCTACACCACAATAGTCGGAGACGTTGTCGCAAGGCTACTTGAAGAGGCTGGGGCTAAAGTCCACCGATTAAATTTCGGAGGCGATCTTGGACTTCATGTCGGAATGACTATGTGGGCCATCTGCCAGTTTATTGGAGGCGAAAACCCTGAAGAACTTAGTAAAGTGCCGGAAAAAGATAGGCTCGATTGGTTAAGTGCTCGCTACGTTGAAGGAAATGATGCATACGAAGATAGTGAAAAATCTAAGGCTGAGATTATTGCAGCTAATGCAAGGGTATACGCCTTACATGCCGAGTCAGATAAGGAGAGTGCATTCGCTCAAATATATTGGACTTGTAGAACTTGGAGCTATGCAGGGTTCGACAATCTGTATCAGCAGCTGGCGATTAAGCCGTTTGAAAAATATATACCTGAAAGCTCAGTCGTAGAAGAGGGAACCCGACTCGTGGAAGAAGGAGTGTCCAAGGGAGTGTTTGTATCCTCTGAAGGGGCTATTGTATTCAAGGGTGAAGACCATGGGCTGCACACTCGTGTATTTATAAACTCACAAGGTATACCATTATATGAGACAAAAGACCTTGGGCTAGCTTCTCAGAAGTGGAATGAATACAAATTTGATATAAGCGTTATCATTACAGCTAATGAAATATCCGAATATATGAAGGTCGTACTAAAGGTCGTTTCTAACTTTTACCCTGAAGCAGCCGAACGTACAAGACACTTAACACATGGAATTATTAAACTTCCTGGCGGTCTCAAAATGAGCAGCCGTAAAGGTAATATTCTAAGAGCTAGCGATATAATTGACGCAGCTGAACAGGCAAGTGCTCAAGCTGAACACGGTCATACTCATGACAATGTACTCGCTGCAATAAAATACGGATTTTTAAAATTCCGAATTGGTGGCGATATCGTATATGATCCAGCTGAAGCAGTAGCAATCGAGGGTAATAGCGGTCCTTATTTGCAGTACGCGCACGCTAGAGCTCGCAGTATTCTATCTAAAATAAACCCAGTAGATAATAAGTTTATCGATATCGAAGAAGGGGAGCGTAATCTTGTTAACAAACTCCTAGACTACAAAGATGTTATTACGCGCGCCACGACTGAACTGTCGCCTCATATTGTTGCTAATTATCTCTATGAACTAGCCCAAGAGTTTAACAGATTCTATGAAAACCAACGGGTGGTCGGCGACCCACGCGAAAGTTTTCGTGCTCAACTGGTCACAACCTACGCCGATGTCTTAGAAAAAGGCCTAGATTTACTTGGAATAGTCGCTCCCAACAAGATGTAAAAAATAATCCCAATTCGTGTAATATATACATATAGTAAGCACAAGGAGTATAAAACATGAAAATTAACTACGTAGCGCTCTATGCGATCGCACTAGCTGCCTTTGTAGCTATCGATGGCCTGTGGCTTGGTCTGATCGCAAAAAATTTGTACGCTAAGGAATTGAAAGGTCTTTTAACCAATGATGTTAAATGGGCTGGTGCTATTTTGTTCTATTTATTATTCCTTGGATTTGTAATATTTTTCGTATTACAACCCGCACTTCAAGGCGGATCACTTCAGACGGCAGCCACTAGGGGGGCTCTATTTGGGTTTGCTACATATATGACTTATGACCTAACTAACTATGCAACCATTAAGGGTTTTCCTCTCAGGATAGTCATTATTGATCTTATCTGGGGTACATTCTTAACAGCAGCAATATCCTCTATAACGTACACTGTATATACAAAACTATTCTAAAAAAAAGGATCAATTATGGATGACGCCGAATGGAAGAAGAAGCTTTCAAAAGCACAATATAATGTGCTGCGTTGCCATGCCACCGAAGCGCCATTCTCGGGTGAGTTTCTCGATAAAAAAGATAATGGTACATATGTTTGTGGGGCATGCGGTCAAGAGCTGTTTCGTAGCGACGAAAAATATGAATCTACAGAACCGGGACTTATTGGTTGGCCAAGTTTTTCAGATGTGTTAAAAAAGGGCGTCGTAAAAATTGTTGACGACAACAGTGCAGGCATGAAGAGGCAAGAGGTCCTGTGCTCGAAATGCAGCAGTCATCTTGGTCATGTTTTTCCGGCCAATGATTCACCAAGTGGAACCCACTACTGTATAAACTCAGTCGCCCTAGATTTCAAGAAGACTTAGTATACATGGCTACTTTGACATTAATAGGTAAATATGATATATTACGCAAATGAATTTTGATCCTTCTTCAAGCAACTCTAAAAATGAAAGTCTTAGCATTCCTGCTGCGCGTGGGATAGTTTGGGATGCAGGCAATATTGCTTTAGGTGTGCCAGTTGAATCTGAAGAACAACGCAGGGCGTATGATTATGTAGTTGGCGGTCTTTTTAATTACCTTGATTGTGCACAAGAAGCATCAGACATTATTGAACGAACGACCGGAGAAACTCGATGCGTTCGTCTAAGTGATCTTACTAATTGCATCACAGCTGAAATAAGAGCTATAGAAACCAATGAAGCCACCCTCCATGACGGTGAAGTGAACCCGTTCGCTATCAATGACCCGAACTATGTTGCGCTTCAGGGTTTGAGACTATATATTGACGCTGCAGGCAATCAGTAACCCCTAAATCAATTAATTGTGTTATAGTATTTTACACTTACAAACTATGGATATTATTACTCAAAACAATTTCGAAACAGTAACCCCTGATAGGCGGGAGCTTATTGCTCAGCAAAAGCTAAGTGACGCAATGGATGCTTTGATTCGTTTTGAGGAACGTGAAAAGACAGAATACAATTCCTGGATAAATGAACTTGTAGGTGCACTTGCCGATAACATAATCTTAGCTATACATGACTATGCAACGAGTAATGGAATAGATCCTGAGGATGTTGAGTCAAGGCTAGACATGGCAAAGCATTTTGACGCTCATTTGCGTAACGGTGATAATCCTCTTCGTGGTCTTGAAACGACCTACGACTTTACAGCGTGCCCGGAAATTGAATCTATTACGCCCACTGAGCTAGAAGCCCAGGTATTTAGTTCATATCAGTCTAGTCCAGACGAATATGCAATTGCTGCTAAGGTCGGTTATGAAGCACTTGCTGACCTCTAATAGATCTTCCATGTATAATGGAAGCTAAGGAGAAACAAATGTTAAAAGTAGCAATAATTATCGGAAGTACTCGGTCACACCGTCTTGGTGAGCGAGTTGCGCAATGGGTGGAGCTAGCGTCAAAAGAAATGAAAGATTGGGATATTACAGTTCTAGATCTCAAAAAAATTAGCCTGCCTTTTTATGACGAGATAAGTGTGCCTGCCGAAATGGACAGAAAATACCCTAATCCAAAAGTTCAGGCTTGGTCTAAATCTATAGAAGAGGCAGATGCCTATTTAATAATTACACCTGAATATAATCATAGTGTCCCTGCGCCTCTTAAAAATGCCATCGACTGGCTATATCCAGAATGGGCAAATAAGCCTGCAGCCCTTGTAGGTTATTCAACCTCTTCAACTGGAGGAGCACGGGCTATTGAACATTTGCGTAACATTCTTGCGACACTTGCAGTAGCTACTGTTAGGACTGGCCTAACTATAGGAAGAGCTCAAGATATTATTGATGAAAAGGGAACCTGTAAAGACGAGAACCTTAATAAAGTTTTACGAACAGAGTTCACGCAACTTGACGATTGGGGAAGGGCAATGTCTAGCTTACTCAAAAAAAAGTAAGACGACTCCTGTATACTAGCAACCATGAAAGATAAAAATATGATTCCCACCAAGCTTTTATGGGTGGATCTCGAAATGACAGGTCTAGATGCTACAAAAGATGTCATTCTTGAGATTGCTGCTGAGATTACAGATTTTGATTGTAATCCAATCGCCAGCTATCAAGCTAGGATCAAGCAATCTAAAGAAGTTGTTATTGATCGTATGAAAGCTAATAAATGGTGGCAACAGTATCCAAAAAATCGTAACAGCTTTGTCGATAATTTAGATAACGGCATAGATCTTGATGTCGCTGAGCAAGAGCTTGTAACACTAGTAAAGGATCACTTTGGTGCTGAACCTGCGATACTTGCGGGAAACTCAATTCACAGCGACAGGGCATTTATTAAAGCTCATTGGCCAAAGCTAGATTCCAGGTTACATTACCGAATGCTTGATGTCAGTAGCTTTAAGATTCTGATGCAAGGCAAGTACAAATATGTATTCGAAAAAGACTCTAACCATCGAGCTTTTGACGATATTCAGGCATCAATCGCTGAGCTACAGGACTACATTAAACGTTTCAAGGAAATTGCTTAGTGGACTTCAAAACAGTCAATAAGTATCTACTATCTTTTACTGGGGCAACTAAAGACTTTCCATACGGTAAAGAAACGGCAGTGTATTTCACTCCGGACGATAATAACCCAGAAGATACTCAGATGTTTGCACTGATTGCTATTGATTCTGACCCTGTGCAATTAAGTCTTAAATGCGACCCTAGACTCTCGAGGATACTACGTGAAAAATATGTCACTGTAATGCAGGGATATAAGCTGGATAAGAAGTATTGGAATACAATTATTTTAAGTGGTGAAATTGACTGGGAAGAGGTTAAAGGATTTATTCAGCATAGCTATGACCTGGCGCGGGGAGCAGATAATGCTCGACCAACGTTTACTTCGTAGGGATAGTTAGAAGTATGCCAGTGCTTTTGAAGGCACTATTTATTACGATTTTTTCTTTATCTGATTTTGTAGAGTCAAAAGTTAGCTTAAGCTGCTGTTGGTACTGAGTGAGCTGTGTTTGTAGGGTGTTTAGTAGCGTTTCATCGTAAGTATTATTCTGTGTAGCGGCTAAAAGTACTGCATCTGTTTTTGCGCTCTTCTTGAGACCTAATGTTTTGGGATTAGGTTTTTTGGCAAATAAAGCTAAAGTTTGATTCTGCTCGCTCTGGATCACAAGACCAATCGTGGATGTTGCCTGTAAGGTAGTATTATTTCTAATTGATTTTCCATTTAGGGCAGCTTCAGTTATGCGAATAATTTCATTCTGCTGTTGTGCGAGAAGGGTTAAGTTGTCTTTTGAGCCAGACCCTCCACCTAGAAGAGACATTATTATGAATCCTACTATTAGTAAGACACCAATTCCTCCGACAACAATAAGGACACGTTGCTTTGTGGAGTTGCCACTTGGAAGACCAAACTTAGGTTTTTTTTGTTGGGATCCGGGGTTCATTATGAAGTCATACTGAGGCAGTGTAGAAGGTGCTTGATTGGATCCTGATTGTTGATCTGGTTGCATACAATACATTTAACCATAAGCAGAGAAGTAACAAAACCTTATTGTGCTTGCCGAATAAGTATTATTAGTAAGGCATACTCTCGTTAAGCCCGAAATGGTAATTGGTATGGATAAATGACAAATAGGGCAGATACTAGAAGCAGCACAGCAAAAAGCTAGAGAACTCTAGCTACTTGTTAAACAATTAAAGTAACAATTATTTAATACTAGTAGTGCTTTCAGGTTTGCTCGATCAGATATAGACTAGAGACATGGACGCTGTAGAAGAAATCAAGAGCCGTTTGAGTATTGAGGATGTTGTCGGTCAATATCTAGAGCTTAAGCGTTCCGGCAGAAACTTTAAAGGACTCAGTCCGTTTAGCCAGGAAAGGACTCCCAGCCTCATGGTAAGTCCAGAAAAACAGATCTGGCATGACTTTAGTAGCGGTAAGGGTGGAGATATGTTTAGTTTTGTAATGGAGCGTGAGGGCATCGACTTCAAAGCAACATTAGAATTATTAGCACGTCAGGCAGGAGTAGATCTTTCTAAATTCCAATCAAAAGGTAGCGGAACTGCCGGAAAACAAAAAGAGTCGCTACACGAAATACTTGAACTAGCCGCTAAGTTTTATCAAGTACATTTAAGTCGAAGTAAAAAGACACTCGATTATGTTGTTAATGAGCGAAAATTTACAAAACAAACAGCAACAACATTTAGGTTGGGTTACGCTCCTAGCCAAGATACTGCACTCGTGACATTTTTAAGAACAAAAGGCTTTGCTGAGAGCCTAATGAAGCTTGCAGGGCTTGGTACGAAGCGATACAAGGGTTTCAGCGATATGTTCCGCGGACGCTTAATGGTGCCACTGATGGACGGCACTGGTAGGGTTATTGGTTTTACCGCACGTCAACTAGATTCCAATCCTGAGGCGCCTAAGTACATAAACACACCGCAGAGCCCAGTTTATGATAAAAGTCGTCATGTTTTCGGACTACATCTAGCAAAGGACGCAATTCGGCAGGCTGGTTACGTTATCGTAGTAGAAGGTAACTTAGATGTTATTGCTAGTCATCAGGCTGGAGTGCACAATGTTGTAGCTACGGCCGGTACTGCACTAACCGAACAGCATCTAAAGGCGCTGAGTCGGTTTACTTCTGATATACGCCTAGCATTTGACCAAGATAATGCCGGTCTTAAAGCTACCGAACGTGCCATACCTATTGCAAGCAAAGTAGGAGTCAATTTAAGTATCGTTAGTGTGCCGGAAGGTAAAGACCCAGACGATCTCTGTAAAAAAGATCCTGATGCCTGGAGAGAGGTCGTTACAAAGCCTCAATATGTGATTGATTGGATCATATCAATTTATTCAAAACAGCTTGATCTAACAAGTGCGCAGGGAAAACGAGCTTTTAGCGATAAGACACTCGAAATAATAAGTAACATAGATGATAGCGTAGAACAGGACCATTATTATGTAAAGGTTGCAAAGATACTTGATGTAAGCGTTGATGCCTTACGCCAGAAAAGTAAAAAAATAGCTGTTAGCCCTGAACAAAAAAAGTATAAATATGTACAACCAATGCCTTCTGTTGGAAGTCAGAATGCAGATCAGATTAAGGCTGAAAATAAGTTACTGTCACTTGGTCTTTTTCTCCCAAGTCTACGGACTTACCTAGGCGCTTTAACTCCCGAAATGTTTACTCAAGAGAAAGCACAGAAACTACTTTTTACTATTAAGGCAAACCCAGAGCTTCAGTTCGAGACAAGTAGCGAATCTGGTGTTTTGCAAGAGTTGGCAGAATATGGTACAATTTTATCATTATTATATGAAGAACTCTATCAGAGCCTCGAGGTTATAGAGCTTCGTTACGAAGCCGCTCGGTTGCAGGTCCGCCAGATAGAAACGTACGTAAAACGAAAAAAAGCTGCCCTTGCGATATCGATGCAACAGGCTAACGACGAAGAGTTAGATGCATTACTCGAAACAGCAAAAAAACTTGATGTACTATTAAAATCAGCTAAGGAGACTACAAAATAATGCCAAAGAAATCTGCACCAAAAAAAGAACCAGAAGTTATAACAGTTGAACAGCTTAGAGCTAGTCTAGTAGACAAAGCAAAAAAAGCCGGAGAGATTAAACAGCGTGATATCACTGAAGTATTTCCTGATTCACCGGATAACGTAGATATCCTAGACCGTCTTTATACTGAGCTTGCAGACAATAATATTAAAATCGTTACTGCATCTGATCCTGCAGGAACCGAGTTTAGTGATGCATGGGTTGCTGAGGACAATGAAGAAGTTGTTGTAACTGACCAAGTATATCTTGACGACGTTGCAGACGACTCAGTGCGACTTTATTTGCGTGAAATTGGAAAGATACCACTACTTAAGGCCGACGAGGAACTAGCACTAGCAAACCGTGTCGTTGCAGGCGATAAAGAAGCTAAAGACCAGATGGCTGAAGCAAACATGCGACTAGTTGTGAGCATTGCTAAGCGTTATGTTGGAAGAGGACTTGATCTACTTGATCTTATTCAAGAAGGAAATACCGGCTTACTACGCGCTGTAGAAAAGTTTGACCCAGACAAAGGGTTTAAATTCAGTACCTATGCAACATGGTGGATTCGCCAGGCAATTACTCGTGCTATTGCAGACCAGGCAAGGACTATTCGTATCCCTGTGCACATGGTTGAAACAATCAACAAGCTACTTAGAACACAACGTCGTCTCACCCAAGAACTAAACAGAGAGCCTTCGAACGAAGAGATTGCCAAGGAAATGGAAATTGACGTCGAAAAAGTTGAACATATTATGAAGATTAAACAGGATATTAGCAGCCTTGATGCTAGTGTTCGTGACGATGAAGAAGATTCAGTTCTCGGTGATTTCATCGAAGACGAAGACAGCGTTAGTCCAGAAGAATCAGCTACTGGACAGCTACTAAAAGAGCACGTGAAAGATATGCTAGGAGCACTGACAGAACGCGAACAAAAGATCCTGAAGCTACGTTTTGGTCTAGAAGATGGAAAGAGCCATACACTAGAAGAAGTCGGACAAGAATTTAACGTGACTCGTGAGCGTATTCGCCAAATTGAGGCAAAAGCACTCGCTAAATTACGTAAGCACAAAGACGCTAAAAAGTTACACGACTACATCTCATAGAAAGGCACTAAGTTGAAGATTATTGGATTAGCGGGGACCAACGGTTCAGGTAAAGATACGATCGGACATCTACTGGCGGATAAGCATGGGTATTTGTTTGCAGATGCAACAGCCATGCTTGGCGCTGAGCTTGATAAAAAAGGATTACCCCATGAGAGAGCTAATAAGTCCGCACTAAGCGCAGAATGGCGTCGAGAGCACGGTATGGCTGTAATTGTCGATAAAGCTCTAGAAGCGTTTAAATCAGGTGAATACAAGGGTCTAATCGTTGGTAGTATCAGACATCCAGCCGAAGCAGAAAGAGTTCACGAACTCGGGGGTAGCGTAATCTGGGTTGATGCTGAACCAAAAATTCGATATGAGCGAGTTACCAATAATGATCGAGGACGTCTTGAGGATCAAAAGTCTTTCAATAAATTCATGGAAGAAGAGGCAAGCGAAATGTCGCAATCTGGAGACCTTGCCACTCTCAACATGGGAGCAGTAAAAGAAAAAGCTGATCTATTTATACAAAACAACGGAAATGACATTGAAATTTTTAAGGCTGATGCCGAAAAAGCACTAGTTAATTTATTGTAGTAGCCGTTTTGTTAGCAGCAACCAATTCTTTGTGATGTTCAGTCGTCTTTAGGTTTGACTCTATAAGAGACCAAAGCTGACTAAAGGCCAATGCAATAATAGGATCAATAATTAAGACGGCTTGAGGAGTAGTTGAGTAACTAATGATTAGTAATGAGCTATCTGTAGCGCTCCATTCAACTGGCGAGCTATATTTGCCATTTTCTATCCACGTTACATCTAAGTTGGAACGCAAGTACTGTTCATAGTTAATCGTACTGTTTAAAGGATTAGACATGATTGCATGACGTCTTTTACCTTTTTGAGATGGCTCAACTCTTATATCGTGCATTACATCAAATCCCATACTAGGAACATCTGCTCGTGTGTGAATAAATTTTAAGTCTTCTCCAAGGCCCAATTGTTTACGATACGCTTTAATGACCTCATCTCGACCCGTAGATACCTCTACGCCCGGCTTTTTTGTATGAATACTATATGCTTCTAATAGTTCATGCATTATCTTATTTACTTTTTCTTCGCGGCTAACAGCCTCTGCTCGATAGTTAGCTGTAAGACTAGCTAGTGAAAGGGGATTCTCGGGCTTATAGGCAAGAGTTTTGCCCTTTGTTTCTCTGACTATAATTTTAAGATCAACCATAGAGTCGAGTATTTTATAAGCGTTGGTCCTAGATAGACGAAGATGTTGCGCTAAAAGGGAGGGCTTAGTAGACCCATTCTTAATTAGATATGCATATACTTCTGCTTGTTGGGAGCTTAGACCAATTGATTCGAGTTCTGAAATATCCATGATTAAAGTATAGCACATAATACTTAAAATGTGAATAATAAAATCACAAAAATGTACATAACACCTACCAAAAATATAACATACTATAATTTCGTGAATATAGTGTTGACAAAACAAGAATAATGTCGTATCATTGCATACATACAAATTTGAGGTTTGTATTTTGGATAATAACTATTCGTTAAATTTACATACGAATACACATAAATAAGGAAATATTATGAAACACATGAAAAAAATTATAGCTGGAGGAATGCTAGCTACAAGTATGCTAGCGGGATGTTCAGGCAAAGATTCGCCTGAAGCTTGCCAGCCAAAATGGAACGGTCCTGTAATTGAAGAGCCTTACAAAGTAATTGGCGTAACTGCAGCAATCGGTGAATTAGCCGAAGCCTCAGTAAGGTCAGAATATAAAGAACGAAATAGGCAGACAAAAAATGACTCAGACGAGAAGACCGAAAGGGTTGCAGAAACTGTTAGTCAGGCGTATCTAGATGTCACTCATCTGGGCAAGTATGGTATAGAGAATGTAGCCGATGACCTAAGTGAAGTCTTTTGTAGTACTCCTAATGGTGAGTTTAAAATTAATCCTCACGGAGCAATGCTAATACAAGTTGCTATGAACGCAGATATGCCTGAAATAAAGCCATTAGAAGGTCTATTAGAAGTAAGTAATTAAGCAGGAATAGATAAAAATAATGTCAGAAAAATTTGAATATGATTGCGCACTCAAATGCCCACAATATGCTATTTGTAATGAATTAAGTATAAAAGGCAAGGACTTGGTTGGAAACGCAAAGCCTTTTAAATACGACTCCATAGTTGAATATCAGACGGAAGACGGACGGTTTGTAAATGGGGCTGAATTCTTTGGTGAACCCCAAGACACTCCAGAACTCGCTAAAATGCGGCAAGATGGGTACGATTTACAGAATGCGGCAAGTAAACTAAAGGCAACACTACTAGAAGGATGCGATAAAGGCCCTTTAAGTGTAGGCGGAAGATTCCTTTGCACATCTACTGTGGAAATTGGTATAACCAAAGCCGACGTAGGCCTGGAAGAAGTAAGCCATGAGCATGATACTATACTTGATATAAACATTAACGAGGACAGTACTATGGATCCAAGCCAAAAACCTAGCGTGAATGAAGCGATGACTCGGTCACCAGCTGAATATGTGGAAGAAAGACAAGGCTGGTTAAGAGAGGCCGCTAGTTTATATCACGGAACCGAGCTAGAAGGTAACATGATTGGACAATTCCCTAAACCAACCGAAATACGCGCCGATGCTGAAGGTTGGGATCTTACTCAAGAGCAAGAAGAAAAACTACGGGAAATTTCTGCCAGGTTTGGTATAGGCAGCGAACAGGATATTTTATCCAGTGCCGAAATAGTTTTACTAGAGGGTGGAAAACCCTGGAAAGTAGCTTCCGAGCTAGCCATATCTAGCGGTGCAAGTACATTAATATTTGCTGGCTCACCAAATAGAAAATTAGTTGCCGATGAGCATGAATATATGGCCGCAAAAAAAGGTGGCTCTGTAGAAGACGAAACTGAATACGACATGGTGCGGAGAATAGCTCAAAATGCTGAAGGATTTGTTCCACTAGAAGAAGATATTATTCTTCCATTTGGATATGACATCAATGAAGATCATAAAATAACTGAAACCCCGACTGGACAGTTTGTTGAAATCGGATCAATTAATGGTGCGCCAGTGGTTATTTTACGTGTCGACAGAGAAAACATGCCAGACGGTAAGTACCAGAATCAACCTAACCCATTACAACTACTTAATGTGGTCGCAGGCGTAAGGGCTGCAGCCGGAGATCAAACATCGTCAATCGGTCTTCTGACTAGTAATACTTACGCATCTTCCAGGTCTGTAGGCGTTGTAGAAGCCGGTTTAAAATCAGAACGCGATTTTACGATAGGAATGTATGGGAGAAGTACACTAGCAGAAGTACAAGGTAAACCAGCTTCAGAACCTACACCCATTAACCAGATTCCTGGTGAATTGTATGTTATCGCTGAGGCACTTCAAAGTCTTCAAGATACAATCACAGAGCTAAATCAGTAAAAGTGAGAGTAATCAATCATTCATTCAACTAAGCAATTGCGACGAGTGCTAGTAAAACATCCTTAGACTTTGTTTAGAAAGAGGGTATAATTGCCTCTAAATGAAACAACAAGCACACAGCGAGAGTGCCACTGCATTCAAGAAGCAACTCGCCTCATACAAACAACTTATTGACCAAGATATTGAGGAGTATTCAAAGCAACAAGAAAAGGAATCGCTCCAAGATTTTGGAATAAACTCCCGCGTTGCTATAGATGCCTACCTTTCAATTCTAAAAAGGGGAGGTAAGCGAATACGTGGAGCCCTCGCAATGGTTGGATATGAAATGGCTGGGGGGCAAGATAGCGAAATGATTCTGCGTGCAGCTCGGGTCTTAGAGCTCGTCCACGCATATCTTTTAGTTGTTGATGACATAAATGATCGTTCTCCAGTACGAAGAGGAGGATTACCGGCTCATTTGATTATGGCTGAATACTACCGGAATAAGGGTCTAGGAGACGATGACATACATTTTGGTGAGTCTATAGCCATCCATGCTTCGCTTGTAGCGTGTCATACGGCACAGATCATGCTTGCAGAGCTAGATGTAGACCCAAAGCTTGCACTTCGAGCTATCGTATCACTGAACAGAAGCCTAGTTGTTACTGGCTATGGACAAGCGAACGATGTATTTAATGAAGTATTAGGTGATGAGGTAGACGAACGAGCAGTAACCAATGTATTGGAATGGAAAACTGCACATTATACTTTCTTAAGTCCGTTGCAGCTAGGAATGATACTTGCTGGCGCAGGAGACAATGAGATCAAGAGTATGGCCTCATTCGCGATGAATGCAGGTCTTGCATTTCAAATTGGTGACGATAATCTGGGCGTATTTGGTACGGAGTTTGAAAGCGGCAAATCACCACTCGATGACATCAAGGAAGGTAAGCGAACATTACTTACTATTCACGCACTTGATAACGCTCAGAATGCTGACAAAAATTTTCTACTCCAGATGCTTGGCAATAATAAGCTAACCCAACTTGAGTTCCAGCGGGTTAAAGAGATCCTGATAAGTACAGGCTCTCTTGAGTTTGCACGCTCAAAGGCGGCTAAGCACGTCCAGATTGCACAAGAAGAACTAGCTAATAATAACTATTTCTCTGATCAACAAACAACATTTTTAAAAAGTCTCACAGACTATCTCTTGATTAGGAATATGTAGCACTTACTACGCTGGATGCTACAATAGTTATATTGTGAAAACAGAAAAAGATATCTTTCGTAAAGGAAGTACAACTTACTATTTTAGTTCTATTTTCTTTCCTAAAAAAATTAAGGATGATGTTTTTAGGCTCTATAGTTTTGTTCGAATTGCAGATGATTATGTCGATGTAGTACCTGCGAACAAAAAAGCGTTTCTAGGGCTACGAAAGCGCTGGGAGTCGGCGATAAAAGATCCGAAATTTGATACATCTACTACAGATGAGGACTCAATTGATGAGCGCGTTATTAAGAATATTGTGTTCGTTGCCCGTAAGTATGACTTTGATAATGCATGGGTTGAGTCTTTTCTTGATGCAATGCAAGCAGATTTAGATAAAAGAACCTACAAGACAATGAAAGACACCATCTGGTATATGTACGGCTCAGCCGAGGTCATTGGACTAATGATGGCTAAGATTATGGGGCTTCCTGATAAGTCTTTGGAGTATGCGAAGATGCAGGGTAGATCGATGCAGTATATTAATTTCATACGTGACATCCAGGAAGATAATGACTTAGGTCGAAGCTACTTTCCTCAAGATGAACTTAAAAAGTTTGGCTTAAAAAACCTTTCAAAAAAGTCCACTCAGGAAAACCCACAGGCATTCGCTTTATTTATGAGTGCCCAGCTCGACCATTACGATACTTGGCAGAATGAAGCAGACAAGGGAATGCAATATATTCCAAAACGTCTTCGAGTGCCACTCCAGACTGCAGTTGACATGTATAACTGGACAGCAGAGAGTATTCGCAGTAATCCCGAGATTGTATTTACTATGAAAGTTAAGCCAAAAAAACGGCATGTCATCTGGAAAGCGGGCACGCTAATCTTGCAATAGATGTGTAAACATTGTAAAATAAAAATTCTATGACACAGGCAACTTATGAAACTGATCCATTTAAAGCAGATGATCCCGTGCGAAAATATTTGGAAGATATTGGCAAGTATCCCTTATTGACCCGAGAAGAAGAACGCGAAACGGCGATAGCCTACATTAAAGGAAATCAGGCCGCTGAACAGCTTGACGAAATCTTTGAAAAAGATCCGTATGCAGATATAGAAGATGAATCTAATATTGCGCTTCAGAATCTAACAGAACAAGGTAAACAAGCTGAGGAAAAGATGATTAATTCCAATCTTCGCCTTGTTGTCAGTATTGCTAAAAGATATCTCGGGAACGGGCTTGATCTGCTTGATCTAATACAAGAAGGAAACAGCGGATTATTTAAAGCTGTTGAAAAATTCGATCCTGACAAAGGTTTTAAATTTAGTACATATGCTACGTGGTGGATAAGGCAAAGTATTACAAGAGGCTATCAAAATAAAGGATCGGCTATCCGGGTACCGAATCAAGTCCAATCAAGTCATAATCAAATATCACAAGCTGCAAATGAACTACTCAATAATCACGCGGAACCAACAGATGAGGCTATTGCAGAATTCCTCGGATGGAAAGTTGGCGTAGTAAAAAAAGCGCGTAGAACTATAGAAATTCAGAAGATTAAATATCTTAATGAAGAAAAAGGTGATGATGATGGATTTACGCTAGAAGATATGGTGATAGATCTTAATGCAAAGAGCATTGGCGAAATTGTTATTAAAGAAACACTTAATAATGAAATTAATATTGCATTTGAAGAAGCAGGACTAGATGATAGAGAACGATTTGTAATTGAACAACGCTTCGGTATGAATTTAACTGAAGAGAATCATACCCTTCAAGAAGTAGCTAATTTCCTAGACCCTGCTGTTAGCAGGGAACGAGTTCGACAAATTGAGCGAACTGCATTGAATAAGTTACGTGAAGTTGAATGGCTACGCGAATTGCTTACTAATTAAGATTACATCTGAAAAAATACAGATTAAATATAAAATGCTACTGCTTGCATAGTTTAGCTTTCGGTGACATATTGAGAAATATGGAAATTGAAATGTCAAGGAATCAGTGTGTAGAAGATCTTAGTAAAGCCGTAAAAGATTTGCATGGTTTTATAAATATTGATATTAATCAAAGCGATGATTACCTTGATTTCTTATATCAATCAACTGAGAATCCTGTTCAGCTTACACCACCAGTAGAGCAAGCTGCAAGAAGTATAGGAAGACTATATATCGCAAGCATGTACCCTCGTAACCGCGCGTTTGAAAGATATACATATCAAGAACAAACAGCCCTCGGATTCGTTGGCGGGCGTACGGGCGCAGATACTCCAATTTCATTACTACAGATGACTCGCCGTTCATATCAAGACGGTATATTTACAGTAAATCGCTTTTTTCAATCGTTACTGGACACTACAAACGCAGCCACAAAGTTACGTTCTAGAACTGAAGCGGACCCTTATCGGATACTAGAATCCTACGAAAATCTGATTAATCCAAAATCCTCTTAAAGAGCAGAAGCTTAAGCAATACTTAAGCATTAAACCATAGAGTATACTAGTAACTATGGTAGAAAAAACTGGCAAAAAACTCGTAATTATTGATGGAAAATCAGTCTTTTATAGAGGTTATTACGCGATGCCAAATTTAAGCACTAAAGACGGTACCCCAACTGGTGGAGTATATGGTTTTGCTGTAATGGCCCTGGAGGTCATTAAGCGCCTAAACCCAGACTATGTTTGTGTTGCCTGGGATAAGCCTAAAACGAATATTCGCAAGAGACTCGAAATGTACCCAGCTTATAAATCAGGACGTAAACCACCTCCAGCTGATTTTTATGATCAAATACCACTATTGCACGATCTGCTTGATGCCTTTGGATGGCCACTCTACGAACTTGATGATTATGAGGCCGACGATATCATGGGCGCACTATCTGTTCAGGCTACTGAGAAGGGCATTGAAACACTTTTAGTTACTAGTGATATGGATATGTTGCAACTCATCGACGATCATGTTCAGGTTTATGCACTAAAAACAGGCTTAAGTAATATCGAGCTATTTCACCCAGATAGCTTTGAAGCTAAGTACGGTATAAAAGTTGAACAATTTTTAGACTATAAGGCTTTGATGGGGGACAGCTCGGACAGTATTCCCGGAGTACCTGGAATTGGCAAAAAAGGTGCATTAGAATTATTGACTCAATTCAAATCCCTAGACGGAATTTATGATAATCTTCCCTTAGTTAAGGCTAGTCTCGCCAAAAAACTTGAGGCCGGCAAGGACCTTGCTTACCTCAGTAAAAAATTAGCTGCAATTTGGACAGATGCTCCTATAAAACTTAACTTAAGTGAAGTAGATGGGCGTCACTATAAAGCTGAGAAAATTGCCCAGCAACTAGAGAAATTAGAATTTCGCTCTCTTCTTAAACAGCTACCGTCTCATATTCAAAATGATCCAGAAATATCAAAGGGCAATAAAGAACCAAAATCACTAATAGTAGGCAAAATAACTACTATACAATCTGACGATGATCTTAGTAGGATATCAATTCCGGCATGCAAAAAATTAGTCTTACATACTGAATTAAAACCTGGCCGATCCAAAGAATTGGAGCGCATAATTCTCGGATTTGATGAAAGTACCTATGTAATCGAGGTAGCAGAACTCGACCCAATAGCTATTAAGAACTTTTTGGCAACTTGTTTCATGTCTTACGGGGCAGTTATAGGCTATGATCTTAAGCTATCATTTCGAGCGCTACTTGCCTTTGGCATTGAATTACCATCTGTCGAGCACGACGTTCTAATAGGCGCGTTTTTACTTAATAGCCTGAGGAGAGAACAATCCCTCGAAGATCTTGCTGCGCACGACCTTAGCGTTCATCTTGATGCCACAGAAGCAACTGCCGCCGACGTTGTAGCGGTGATTCACGGTCTGTATAAGCATCAGATAGAAGAAATGAGCCCATTGCATGCAATGAAGAAACTCGCAGTAGACATTGAATGGCCGGTTATTCCCGTGCTCGCTAGAATGGAATACGAAGGTATTAAATTAGATACACAGTATTTAAGCCTCATGTCCAAGCAAGTAGAAGGTCTTATTGAGGATTTGGAAAAACAGATCTATACGTTTGCTGAACATAAATTTAATATTGCAAGCCCCACTCAACTTGCAGACGTCCTCTTTAAAGAGCTGAAGTTAGATACCACGGGAATAAAAAAAGGGAAGACTGCGTATTCGACTGCAGCGACCGAGCTCGATAAACTACGAGGAAGCCATCCTATTATCGACATGATTACGCAGTACCGTGAGGTTGTAAAACTTAAGAATACATACATCGATACGTTACCAACTCTTGTAGATGAAGCTTCACGAATTCATACGACGTTTAACCTAACAATTGCCCAGACAGGTAGATTAAGTAGTACAGAGCCTAATCTCCAGAATATTCCAGTCAGAAGCGATCTAGGTAAAAAAATACGTACCGCATTTGTAGCCGACAAGGGAATGACATTCGTAAGTGCAGATTACAGTCAATTCGAGCTGCGACTTGTCGCCGTCATGGCCGGAGATCGGGATATGATTGATGCATTCAATAGGGGCATTGATATACATACCCTGACTGCTGCACAAGTCTATGATAGGGATCCGGAAGATGTTACGAAAAGCATGCGCCGAGATGCAAAAGTAATAAATTTTGGAGTTCTATATGGGATGAGCCCCCATGGATTAACTGCTGCTACTGGCATGACATACGCCCAAAGTAAGCATTTTATCGATAAATACTTTGAAGTAAGAGGACCACTTCGAGAATATCTTAAAAAACTGGAAGACCAAGCTCGAAAGGACGGTTATGTTGAAACACTTTTTGGACGCCGCCGTCCAATGCCGGATATTCATTCATCTAATTTTGCTGTTCGGTCTGCCGCTGAGCGTGCTGCAAAAAACATGCCTACACAGGGAACAGAAGCTGACTTAATGAAAATGGCTATGATTGCAGTTCAAAATAAACTTGATGCATGGCCTGCTGCAGCTCACAGACCAAAGCAATTGCTGCAGGTACATGATTCGATTCTCGTTGAATGTGACACTAAAGATGCTAAAAAAATTGCTGCTATGCTGAAAGAAGTTATGGAACACATATACAAGCTCGATGTTAGATTAGACGTAGATGTGAGTATTGGTGATAACTGGGGTAAGCTTTAGCCTATTAGTTGCAAAAGTAAGCATTATATGCTATTATAATGGTATTAAAGGATTATTTTATGGATCGACGTAAGCGTTTTATTATCTTTCTAACAGTTGTTTTCGGAATATTATTTATACTATTCCTAATTTTTGGTAGCGGAACAAAGAAAAATACAGCTCCATCCGCTGCTCCTCAAAAGCCGCTAACAGTGCGGGAATATACAAACCGCGATTCAAGCATGGTATATACCGTTGAAGGTAATGTGCGCGGAAACAACATGTATCGTGCCGTCCGAACTACTGTAACTCGCGAGTACCGATTAATTGAAGTAATCGAAGGATATCAGAATAACGTAATTAAGTCTCAAAAAGAGGTTAACAACCAAGAAGCTTATGCAACATTCTTAGCTGCTATTGAAAGTAAGGGTTATGGTAAAGAGCGTAAGACAAAAAAGACCGATGACGAAGGCGTATGTCCACTTGGTCAGAAGTTTGTATACGAGATTTATGACGGCCAGAAACAGGTTCAGAGATATTGGGGTACATCATGCGGTGGCCAAGGTACCTCCGGTGCTAATAATCCAATAGTTCGTATTTTGTTTGATCGACAGATTACTGACCGCAGCAGGTTTATGTCCAATATTATTATCTAAAAAAACTTTAAGTATCGTCTGATATAGTAGTGTAATGATACGAGGAATAGTTTTTGATTGTTTTGGTGTATTAACTGCTGACTTGTGGCATGAATTTTTAGATAGTCTACCGGCTAATATTGATAAGTCAGCAATTTCTAATGTACATAGAGAATACGGGGCTGGACGCATAAGTAAGCAACAGTGTCACGATTCTATTAAACGCATATCCGGGACAGAATTTACGGAAATGGAAGACATTACCGGTCATAGTATTAAAAAGAATACTGCACTTTTACGTTATATCAAGGATCTATCTAAGACCTATAGTATTGGCTTGCTCAGTAATGTAGGCAATAACTGGATTAGAGAAGACTTTCTCACTTCTGAAGAGCAGTCATTGTTTAAGGCAATGGTCTTGTCTTTTGAGGTAGGACACAACAAACCTGAACCAATTATGTATACAACAATTTGTGAACGTCTCGGGCTTCAACCAACCGAGGTTCTCTATATTGACGATATGGCAGCGTACTGTTCTGCTGCTGAAAGTCTTGGTATGAAAGCGGTTCGGTATATAAATTATGAGCAGTGTCAGCGCGACATCGAATCATCTATTAAGGATTAAGATATTTTAATTGAGATCTTCGTATTCGGCTTAACAAGCTGTTGAAGTTCGTACATATGCATCCGGAGAGAGCCGGCAAGTGCAGCACTAGAGACGTCTATGATAATTCGATTCTTTCTTACTGCAACTATTGCTTCACTCTTAAAGCGACGTGAAACGAAGTTCTTGATGGCAGCAATCTCTGGCGGTTCGCTATCATCCCGTCTTAATAAAATATCATGCATTGATTCACTCATATACTTCTCAGTATAAACGACGTTCACACTTTGGCTTGTAGTATAAAATACGCAGTAACTTATTTTTTGGAAAGGCAGTCAACTGTCTGTCATACTATAGGCATGCCAGAGTTACCAGAGGTTGAGACTGTACGAACCGGATTACAACGATTACTCGTTGGAAGAACGGTTAAAGAAGCGCGCCATGACAATCAAAAATCTTTTCCAAATAGCGTAGAAGATATTAACGCATTTTTGATTGGAGCTCGCGTTATGGCCGTTCGTCGTCGCGGCAAGGTACTAATTATTGATCTGAACACCGGGTATTCTCTCGTAACCCATCTTAAAATGACTGGGCAACTTGTTTTTGTAGATTCTAAAGAAGCAAGTAGCGCTAAAAAACGTTTCGGGGCAGGGCATCCAAATGAAAGCCTTGTTGGTCTACTTCCAGACAGGTCAACTCGAGTTACGATTACATTAAATGATGCTGCCATACTTTATTTTAATGATCAAAGAAAATTTGGTTGGATGAGACTGCTGCCAACGGTTGCAGTACCTGAGATTGATTTTTTTAAAAAGTTAGGACCTGAACCGCTGCAAAGTGAATTTACGTTTAGGGTATTTGATGAACGCATCATGAGACGTAAAAAGAGTCGTATTAAGGCTGTACTACTAGACCAGACAGTTATTGCTGGTATTGGTAATATATATGCCGATGAGAGTCTCTGGGGCGCTAAAATACATCCTGAGACTCGCGTGGACCAGATATCACAAGTGAAACGTCGAGCATTGCATCAGTCTATTGTATCTGTCCTGCAGTTGAGTATTGATAAGGGTGGTTCAACAGATAGAAATTACGTAAATGCAGAAGGTAAAAAAGGCAGCTATATTCAATTTGCTAAAGTATTCCGTAAAGAAGGAACACCATGCCAGAGATGCGGTACAACAATTTTAAAAATGCGTTCTGCCGGGCGGGGTACCCATATCTGCCCTAAATGCCAGAGAGTAGTTAAATGATTGTATCTTTTTCGGGCCCAAATAGCTTTGAGCTTCAGAAGTCATTGCGTAAACTAACGCAAGATTTCATCAAAGATCAAGGTGATTTTGGAGTAGAACATCTTGACGCTTCACGCGTATCAACAGCGACACTCATTGAAAGCGTGCAAGCAATGCCGTTTCTGGCAGGCAAAAGATTACTTATAGTTCAAGATCCGGCAGAGAATAAACTATTTACTGAAAAATTTTCCAGTTTTATTGATTCAATTTCAGATGACACTGACATTATATTTGTACAAGAAAAATATGATAAGCGGAGTAGTTTCTATAAGCTTCTTCAGAAGAAAGCAGACAATAAAGTTTTTGAGGAGCTCAATGAGGCTGCACTCATAAAATGGATAGGTGGATATGTATCTTATGAGCAGGGAACGATTCAGTCGCAGGATGCACGTTATTTAATTGAACGCGTAGGTATGTCTCAACGTACCGTGCAGTCCGAGCTCGATAAATTGCTTAGCTACAATAATGCAATTACAAAAGATTCAATTAACCTTCTTACAGCACGTAATGTCCAATCTACAATCTTTGATCTTATTGAAGAAACATTTGCTGGTCGAACCGTCAGAGCACTTGATTTATATAGAGAGCAAAGAATGCAAAAGGTTGAGCCTCTTCAGATCATTGCTATGATCGTCTGGCAATTGCACATTCTTGCTATCGTAAAAACGGGCGGATCTAAAAGCCCAGACACTATTGCACGCGAAGCAAAGATTAATCCTTACGTCGTACGGAAAAGTAGCTCTCTCGTTCAGAAGATACAGCTCAAACATATAAAATCCCTCGTCGAGAGGACAAGGGATTTGGAGTGTCGCTTAAAGCGCGAGCCAATTGATGGCGATGAAGCTCTGATGGAGCTTATTATGCATTTTAATCAAGCGTAGAGCTTATTTTTTAGCTGTAGTTTTTTTTGCCACTGTTTTCTTAGCTACGGGCTTCTTGGCTACTGGCTTTTTTGATGCAGGGGCTTTCTTAGCTACAGTCTTCTTTACAGGTGCTGATTTTGCTTGTTTAGCTTTTTCTGCAATCTGCTTCTTTTTACGAGCTGCTTTATTCTTGTGTATTACACCTTTTTTGACTGCAATATCGATAGCACTTTGTGCGCTGTCTGCATTTTTAGAAGTAATATTCGCTTGAAACGCCTTAATCGCTGTTCGAAGTGATCGTTTTGTTTTACTGTTACGAACTGCTGCCTTTGAAGCAATGCGAACTCGTTTTTTAGCTGACTTGATAATTGGCATGTATTTCCTTTTAAGATTTGATTGTTTATAGAGAGAATTATAACAGATTGAACCCTATACGACAAGTGTCTCTATTACATGATTGACTCTGGGGGTCATAAAATCTTGTATTGCATAAGCGGATATGATACTCTCAGCGTAGAGTAATCTTAAAATAAAAAGTCGAGCTAAATATGGATCCAGCATCACCAGTTCAACCCTACGTACCACCAGCATCACAAGCATTGCCTACTCAGGGCATGCCTACAGGAGTTGATCCACAACAGCCAATGGCTAATCCAGTAGCGCCAACGATTGCACAGCCTTCTTTTCCTGACGCTACGACCTCTCCGTATGTGCCATCAATGCCTCCAATGCCACCAATGCCACCAATGGGCGCAATGCCTCCAACGATTGCACAGCCTTCTTTTCCTGACGCTACGACCTCTCCGTATGTGCCATCAATGCCTCCAATGCCACCAATGGGCGCAATGCAACCGACACAACCAGCTCCTTCAAATCCTAAGAATCAAGTCATAGAACAGTTAAAAAAAGCCAATAATGTTCTTGTAACAGTTAGTAATAATCCAACAGTTGACCAGCTGTCAGCTGCAATTGGCTTGACCTTAGCGCTTAACAAACTTAACAAGCATGCGACTGCTGTCTACAGCGGCGCTACTCCATCTACTATCGAATTTTTACAACCTGAAAAGACTATAGAGAAGACCACTGACAGTTTACGTGATTTTATTATCTCGCTCGATAAGGCTAAGGCAGACAAGCTTCGCTATAAAGTTGAAGATAAGTTTGTAAAAATTTTTATTACGCCTTACCACACAAGTCTTACCGATGCCGACCTTGAATTTAGTCAGGGTGATTTTAACGTTGATGTAATCGTTGCTATTGGTGTACATCAGCGAGAAGAACTAGATCAAGCTATAACATCTCACGGACGTATTCTTCATGATGCGGTAACTATTAGTATCAATAACAACCAAACTGCAGAACTAGGAGCAGTGAATTGGTTTGAGTCAGACGCAAGTAGTCTCTGTGAAATGGTTGTTGGAGTATTAGAACCGATTCAAGGTGAAAAGGTTATTCTAGATAACCAGATAGCAACATCATTCTTAACAGGAATTGTCGCTGAGACTCAGCGATTCAGTAATACCAAGACAACCGCACATACTATGAATGTGTCAGCTACTCTTATGAAAGCTGGGGCTAATCAACAGCTTGTGGCAAGCAAACTTGAGGCTCCGAAGCCAGCACCAGTAAAAGAGAAAACCTTTGACACAAAAAAAATGGATGAACTTGCAAAGGCAAGTCCTGAAGGGACTGGAGCTGTTCCAACACCACGAAATGATGGTTCTCTTGCTATTCCACATAAAGAAGATTCAAATTCTGTAAAAACACTGGATGAACTTGCAGCAGCAAGTAGCGATTATGTGAATGATCCTGACCAGCCTGAACTTGATCTTGCAAAAATTCATATTGATACTGAGGGACGACTTTCGACAGCAGAGCAAGAAAAAGCAGCAAAGGAAGCTAAAGAAAAAGCGGCAGCCCAGGCTACTAAGTCTAATATGACTCTTACTCCACCATTAATATCGGGAGACAAGAATTTAGCTGAAATGTCACAGCATTCTGGACCAGATGATCCTTCTCATAAGCAAGACGCAGCATCAAGCCTTGTGCATGGTAAAACGATCAGTCCTTTACCGGCAGGTACCCAAGACAGCACGTTAAGGGAGTTAGAGGAGAAGGTTAATAGTCCACATCTTCAGGCTAATATAAATACTACTCCTGTGGCTGCTCCTAGCGAGCAAGCTGCACGAGAAGCAGTAACCCAAGCAGCAACTGCATCTAGTACTGATGTACTACAACCAGTTGCCGCACTAAATGCAATGCCAATCGAGCTAAACAAAGAAGCACCACAGCCAGCTCCCATTGACGGTAATCTGACTACTGAGCAAGTATTTCCAACGCAGCTAGTAAAGCCAGACACGGGTATTGGTATCGATCCAAACGCAGGAGCAGCTAATCCTTCTGCGCCACCATTAGTTCCTCCGCCTCTCATGCCGCCTCAAATGTAAAGGGCTAGGGGCTTAAGGTGTAACACTGTTACCATGTAGTTATATGGATAAAATTATTTTAATTGATAAACAAAAAGACTGGACTAGTTTTGATGTTGTCGCAAAAGTTCGTTCACAGGTACGATCATATTCACAGGATCAAACAGCAGAGGGAGAGAAGCCGAAGAAAATTAAGGTTGGCCATGCAGGTACATTGGACCCTCTGGCAACGGGCCTGCTTATTGTATTAGTTGGTGCTGCGACAAAGCGACAGGACTCTTACATGAAACAAGATAAGATATACGAAGTTGAGGCAACACTTGGAAAAACAAGTACTACAGGCGATGAGGAGGGGGAGAAGACAGAGATCTCTGACGTTCAGCCAACCCATGAGATCGTGACCGAAGCTTTGCAATCTTTCGTTGGCAATATAAGTCAAATACCTCCAATATTTTCGGCTATTAAAGTAGACGGTCAAAGGGCCTATAAGCTGGCTCGTGCTGGCAAGCCGGTTAAAATGAAATCACGCAGCGTAACTATCTATTCAATCGATAAGATTACGTACAATTATCCATTGGTCACATTCACTGTAAAGGTATCTAGTGGAACGTACATTCGTACGCTTGTAGCTGATATTGGAGATAGACTATCGACAGGAGCGTACATGAGTAACTTACGCAGGACTCAGATTGGATCAGCCAGCATTGATGAAGCCGTGCCAATAGATGACATTTCTAAGATATTATCTACCTCTGTTGAATAAGCTGGTATATCTGTTACCATAGATAGATTATGGTTATTAGTTTAGACATCGCCGAAAAGTCTTTTGGAGACAAAATTTTGTATCAAGGTTTGCAGCTTGATATTCAAGACGGCGAAAAAATTGGTCTTGTTGGCCGTAATGGTACAGGAAAGACTACCTTGCTCCATATCATGACTGGAGAGGATAAAGACTATGACGGCACCGTGAGACTGAAGCGTGGTGCGGTGCTTATTGGTTCTAGACAGGAACACCATGGATATGAAGAGATTCCGGTCCTGGAGTACATTCTTGCTGATTTACCTGAGTATCCAAAAATAAAACACATTCTTGATACATATCCCGAAACAATGGGCGACAATAACCGTAAATTACAGGTGTATTCAGATAATTTAGAACGCTTTAACCATCTTGGGTATTTTGAAGTTGAAGCAGAGATTATTGAAGCTCTAAACGCTTATCAAGTTACAGAGGAAAAAGCTATGGGCCAGCTTAAGAATTTGAGTGGGGGTCAAAAAAGGATGGTAGAGCTTGTAAAGGTTCAGCGAGCAAGGGCACATCTGGCGCTAATCGATGAGCCGACCAACCATATGGACTTTATCGCAAAGAAAGCATTTCTTAAGTGGTTTAAATCTGCAAGGGAGTCTGTCTTAGTAATTACTCACGACCGTGATGTATTACAGGCAGTCGATAGAATTATTGAAATTCGTGACGAACAGGCATTTAGCTATCCTGGAAACTATGATGACTACCTCAGGGTTAACGCCGTTAAGATTACATCTGAGGTTAATCAATACAGTTTAGTGCAGCGCCGTATATCTAATCTAAAAGAAAACGTTATAAGATTCCGTCGTCTTAAGGAAAGATCACGTGACCCGGGTACAATCCAAAGATTTAAGTCTCTAGAGCAAAAGGCAAGTGCTGAACTTGCGACACTTGAAAAAACCGATAAACCAACATTCTGGATAGATCGTGATTCCGTCCAAGAACTTAACGAAAAGATGGGTGCAGCATACAAAAAGCATAAAGCTAAAAATATTAAAGTTAGTGCAAAGACGGCAGAAACCGAGACGAGTAGATTGCTTGTTGAAGTTCAAGGAGTCAGTCTTGGATATGAGACCCCATTATTTAAAGACGTTAGCTTCAACTTGAGGGAAGGCGATAGAGTTCGTTTGCATGGACGTAACGGTGCAGGTAAATCGACACTCGTTAAGTCAATAATTGCTCGGGTAACAAATAACGAAGCAGAATCAACCTTATATGCGGGTACTATATTATGCGAAAGAGAACTTAGTATTGGTGTTTATGAGCAAGAAATAGATAAAAAATATCTAAAGATGACCCTTGCTAATGCCATTGAAGAAGCTTATATGGAAAAAGATGTACCAATAGGCGACCAGAAGGTTAAGCAGCTGCTTGGTGATTATCTATTTAACCCTGCAACAGACGGTGATGTGCCCTTAAGTCGTTTAAGCGGCGGTCAAAAAGCTCGTTTCCAGCTTATGAATATGCTGGCTGGCGACCCTCATATTCTTGTACTAGACGAACCTACTAACCACCTTGATCTACCAAGTATTGAGGAACTTGAAAATGCACTTGATTCATACCATGGTGCCGTTATCTACATCTCTCATGATAGTTACTTTGCTAAACATGTCGGCGGTGAAACAATATTGATCGATAAGATTGAAGCTTAGTTAAATAATTTTTGAAGCACCTGTTGCAATATTGTATTCAATCTGTTAAAGTAAATACAAGATATGATTACAACTGAGAAAAAGCAAGCAATTATTACCGATCTACAGAAGGCTAAAAACGACACTGGCAGTAGCGCAGTGCAAGTGGGAATCCTAACTGCACGAATCAATGAGCTAACAGAACATCTTAAAGTTAACAAAAAAGATTTCATGGCACGACGTGGTCTACTACAAATGGTTGGACAACGAAAACGTAACTTGAAATATATCGCAGACAAAGACAGCGCTGCATATCTTGCTTTGATCAAAAAGCTTGGCATCCGCCGCTAATTTGCATAGACACGATGCTCCATTCATGGGGCAGAAGCTTGTGCACATTACAATAAAAACTCTTTCGTTGTAGATACCAGATATACGTGCGTCACAGTCGGCACAAGGGGCGTAGGCAGTATATTTGCATCCTACAACGAACAGAAAGGAAACACTCTTGGGAACAACAATTAACCCTTTCGGAAAAGACGTCGTTAAAGTCGAAACAGATTTTTGCGGCAGAAAATTAAGTCTTGAAGTAAACCGTGTAGGTTTTCGATCTACATCTAGCGTTATCGTACGCTATGGCGATACTGTCGTCCTTGGAACTGCTATGGTCAGCAATAAGCCTGTATCAATGGATTATTTTCCGCTCAGTATCGATTATGAAGAAAAAATGTATGCGGCTGGCAAGATCAGTGGCAGTCGTTTTGTAAAACGAGAAGGAAGACCTAGTGAAGACGCAATTCTTATCGGCCGACTCATTGATCGACCGATTCGACCACTTTGGCCTAAGGGATACCGCCATGAAGTACAGGGTGTCGCAACTGTACTTAGTATGGATCCTGATTTCCGTCCTGATATGATCGCTATGATAGCTATGAGTACAGCATTTATGCTGTCAGGGGCACCTTTCGAAGGTCCTGTAGCTGGAGTTAGAGTTGGTATTGTTGATGACAAAATGAAGGCGTTCGCTTCAGCAGAAGAACTTGATAGCGGACTACTTGATCTTGTAGCAGCTGGAACAGAAAATGCCATCATGATGGTAGAAGCTGGCGCTAGTGAAGTATCAGAAGCTCAAGTTATTGAAGCTTTGCAATTCGCACAAGAAGCTATTCAGCCAGCAATCGCATTACAAAAAGAGCTCGTAAAGAAGGTTGGTGTTACACCGCTAGCTTACGAACTTAGTCTTCCTCAAGAATCAATTCAGGAAGAAGTAAATGCATTCCTTAAGGGTAAGATGGGTAAGAATATCCGAACTAATTATCCTGACCGTCACGAAAAGATGCACGTCATTCGCGAAGATTTACTTGCACATTTTTCAGAAAAGCTCGGAGATGATTTTGCATCAGTGAAAGGTGAATACGAAGATGCCTTCGCATCTGCAGCCAATAAGGATGTCCGTAAGGGTATTCTAGAGGAAAACCTACGACCAGATGGACGTGCCTTTGATGAAGTACGACAGATTAGTCACGAAGTAGGCTTCTTACCACGTGCTCACGGTTCAGCACTATTCACCCGAGGTATTACTCAGGGAATGAACATAGTAACCTTAGCTCCATTGAGTTACGCACAGGTTATCGATACTATGGAAAAAGAGGCAGAGAAGCGCTATATGCACCATTTTAACGCCCCAGGCTATACGATTGGTGAGATTAAGCGTCTTGGCTCTCCTGGGCGACGTGAGATCGGCCACAGCGCACTAGCAGAACGTGCTTTAGCTGCAGTTATCCCATCTGATGCAGATTTTCCATATACTATTCGCGCCGTCACAGAAATTATGAGTCAACACGGAAGTACAAGTATGGCAGCTACATGTAGCAGTACGCTTGCCTTGCTTGATGCTGGCGTTCCATTAAAACGTCCAGTGAGTGGTATTGCAATGGGTCTAATGCTAGATGGCGACAAGGCTATTATCTTGACTGACATCGCTGATGCTGAAGACTTTGCAGGAGACATGGACTTTAAGGTGGCAGGTACTGAAAAAGGTATTACTGCACTTCAAATGGACATGAAAGTCCATGGTCTTGGAATCGACATCCTGACTGAAGCTCTAGATAAGGGTAAGATTGGACGAGAGTTTATCCTAGATAGCATGATGCAGACGATCTCAGAACCTCGCAAGAGCCTTAGTCCGTATGCACCTCGTGTTGAATCTATAAAGATTAATCCAGATAAGATCCGTGAAGTCATCGGTAAGGGTGGAGAGACCATTCAAAGGATTACTGCTGAGACAGGTGCCGAGATTGATATCAAGGATGACGGCACAATTATGATTGCTAGCCCTGATGGCGCTAGTATCAAGGCTGCCACTGAATGGATTCAAAGTATTGTTGCAGAGCCAGAAATCGGAAAGATTTATCAGAACGCTCCAGTTATGAATGTCATGGACTTTGGTGCCTTTGTACAGATAATGCCCGGTAAGGACGGTCTAGTGCATGTCAGCGAAATGTCGGAAGAGCGCGTCAACCAGCCAAGTGATGTCGTTAAAGTAGGTGACCATGTTGATGTTAAATTGATGGCAATTGATGACCGTGGTAGGTTACAATTAAGTATGAAAGCTGCAGCTCGAGAGCTCAAAGATAAATAGGTATATTACGATGCCAAAACGAACACATAAACCAATCACAAGACTTCAACACTTCGGACTCGGAGTGTTAGGTATTGTGGCGGCATGGTTAGTGTTCCTAAGGGCCAGCGACACGGGCAGTCTACAGCAGTACGCTATATTAACCGCATGTGTCATATTTAGCCTAATACAACTATCGAAATCTGTACGTCGTACACGAAAAAATGACCAAAACAGAACGTCTTGAACAGATCAAGGCAGATATTATTGCTCAAAATATCTGCCCTAATTTGGCTAAGACAGCCAAACAGCTAGTATTCGGCCACGGCAATCCTAACGCAAACATCGTTTTTATTGGTGAGGCACCAGGTAAAAAAGAAGACGCAACAGGTGAGCCATTTGTTGGAGCAGCAGGCGTATTTTTAAATACTATGCTCGCCAGTATTCAACTCAGTAGAACCGATACGTACATTACCAATATTGTTAAGTATCGTCCGCCAGACAATCGGGATCCATCTAAAGAAGAGAAAGAGGCTTTTATGCCATTTTTATTCGAACAAATGGATGTGATTGAGCCGACGATTATTATTACGCTAGGCAGACATAGTACGGCGTGCTTTATTCCAGATATGCAAATTAGCGAAATCCACGGACAACCGATGGAAGTCAATGTAACAGCATCAGGAATCACGCGGCATTGGACTATTCTACCGCTCTATCATCCAGCAGCAGCGTTATATAACGGGGGATTGAGAAGTACATTACTTAATGACTTTCAGAATATCCTCCCATTTATTACCAAGAAACAAAATTTATAACCATTTTTTACCAACGAAAGGAACAAAATGAATCCAGATAATACACAAAACAATGAGAAGCCCACAACTGGGCCATCAAATAACCGAAAGCCTAATAACAGGCCTCAGAATAATAACAACAATAAACGCCCACAACCGAACGCATCGCAGCCACTTTCAACTGGCCGAAGCGCATCACGTGGTGCTGCTATTCGCGCTCAAAAGCGCAACCAAGACGACGCAAACCGCGCAATTAAAAAATATGCTGATGCATCACAAAAATCACATAGCCGTGCAAATGTTGTTGCAGTTTCCTTTGATAAACTAAAGGTGAGCTTTTTAGGCGGACTTGAAGATGTCGGTGAAAAAAATATGGCCGTCATTGAATATAAGAACGAAGCCATTATTTTAGATTGTGGTAACTCACTTGGCATTGATTTGCCAGGGGTTAACTATACAATTAACGATGCTTCGTATTTAGAAACCATTAAACATAAAATCAAGGCTTACGTAATCACTCATGGTCACTTAGATCATATCGGTGGACTTCGCCACATAGTACCTCAATATCCTGCACCAATCTATGGCTCACGCTACACAATCGGTTTAGTTGAGAAGGCTTTTGAGGACTTACTGAATGATACTGGTCAAAAGTTTAAACCTCAGGTGGTTACAGCTCAGGTTGATACGCATGAGAAGCAGGCGATAGGCAGCTTTTCAGTGGAGTTCGTGAGAGTAACGCACTCCTTGCCTGATGCAACAGCGATTTGTATCGAAACGCCTCTCGGGCGCATTATTGCTACCGGTGACTTTAGATTAGACCCTGAGCCTTTAGACAAGATGCCGACTGATACAACACGCCTTAAAGAGCTGGGCGATCAAGGAGTTTTACTACTACTAAGTGATAGTAGCTATGCTGATGTGGAAGGTCGTGTTCCGACTGAAAGCACCTTACAACAGAGTTTCTTCGACATTATTGGTAAGGCATCAGGACGAATATTCGTAGCTGCTTTTTCTAGTAATATGAACCGTACTCAGATGATCATTAATGCTGCGGTAGCGGCAGGGCGCAAAGTTGCTCTTGATGGTCGAGGTATGCTCAGCTATTCAGAAATTGCCGTAAGACAAGGCATTCTTAAGATACCAAAAGGCACTGTCATGCCGATACAGCAATCCGGTAATATTCCCGCCGATCAACTACTAGTAATGTGTACCGGCGGTCAAGGGGAACCGAATGCTGCACTTCAACGTATGAGTGAAGGTGAACACAAATACGTTAATCTCAGCGAGGGAGACACAGTTGTCATTAGCTCATCTCCAATTCCTGGAAATGAAATATCTTATGACCAGTTAAGTAATCGTCTTAAAAAGAAAGGCGTGCATTTATTCAGACATCCGACCCACGAAGTTGACGGCTGTGGACCACTTCACGTATCAGGACATGCTCGAAGGGGTGAACTCCGAGAAATGCTGCATCTTGTTCGACCTAAGTTCTTTATTCCAGTTCATGCCGGCACACTACGACGTAGTTACCACGCAGAGCTTGGTGTAGAAGAAGGAATGCCTCGAAAGAACGTAATGGTACCTGAGAATGGAGATTGTGTATTTCTAACTCAAGATACTATTGAGTACGGCGGACAAGTACCGCACGGCAGTCTTCTAGTCGACCAAAGTGGATCAATAGTAAATAACATTGTTGTAAAAGATAGACTCATGCTTGCCGAAGAAGGTTTAGTAGCTGTAGTGCTTACAATCGATAAGCGTACAGGTACGCTTGCTACAAGCCCAGACATAATTAGTCGCGGCTTTATATATATGCGCGACAATGAAGAGCTTATGAATGCATTCCGAGCTGAACTACGACGCGCAGTAGCACAACGCTTTAAGCGAGTTGATCTTGATAGATTTAAACAAGAGATTAGGGAACATGTAGCCCATTTCTTATTCGAACAAACACAACGTAGCCCAATTGTGATTCCTGTCGTAAACGTTATTGGTGGCAGTCGTCCTGCCGAACAAAAGCCAGCATCAAACCGTCAGCCAAAACAGGGTGCACCCGAAAAAGCTCAGGCTCCTGAAGTGCCAAAGTCTCCTGAAGAAGAGGCTGAGGCAATGCAAAAAAGATTCCAGCAGATGCGGGCTAAGCTTTTGAACCAAGACTCACGCAGCGATTAGCATTAGCATCATTGACATTTGTTGTATTTTTTGCTATACTATGCAGAGTACTAATTAAAAATACACAACAAAAAATACAGCCCTATAGATAGACAAGCTGATACAATATAAAATAGACATTATGGCAAAAAGAAAAAGACAAAGCAGAAAGAAAATAGTACAAAACGAGCAGCATGCAACGTTCTGGCCTCTTGCTGGCTCTATTCTTATGATTCTAGTCGCCATATTTATGCTTCTTGGAAGTGTAGGTACTGGTGGAGTAATGCCAAAAGGGCTTTTTAGCGGAGTCTACTGGCTATTTGGCTGGGGTGCTTTTGTAGTTCCTTTTGCCTTAATTTATTTCTCAGTATTAAAGTTCAAAAGTGAAGAGCATCAAGTACCAGTTTCTAACTTTGTTAGTATGATTGGCGGGCTATTTATGACTAGTAGTTTGCTCCACGTAGCATTCGTTAGTAAGGATAGTATTGGGGCCTACACTGGTGGTCATGGCGGTGTAGTAGGCTCATTAATTGGTGGTGCTGTTTTAAACGCAATTGACGCAATACCGGCTTCTCTAATGTTTGCAACGTTTGCAATGCTAGCATATTTCTTCGCATTCGGTATTTCTCCTAAGGTCATTCTCAGACTATTCGATTTATTCAGGAAAAAAGATCTTTCAGACGATGAACTAGGAGAGATGAAGCGCAAAGCCAGTGAAGGCTCATTTAAAATTGATGAAGGAGTTCCAGTAGAACATCCGGGCGGCCACCATGTAGCCCGAGCCTCATTGCGTAATAGCGCACAAAAACTCTCATCAGTAGAACAACATAGTGCATTGACGACAGCATCCGATAAGGATTGGATTTTGCCATCTACTGCACTATTGAGCCATCAGACTGACAAGGCTAACGCCGGAGACGTTGAAGGTAATGGTCGGACAATTCGTGAAACTTTCAACCACTTTAATATTAAAGTTGAAATGGAAGGTGCAAATATTGGGCCGAGTGTTACACGATATATGCTCAAACCTCCAACAGGTATTAAGTTGACTAAGATAACAGCACTTGAAAACAATATTGCACTTGATCTAGCGGCTACAACGATTCGTATGGAAGCCCCAATTCCAGGCATGAAGCTAGTAGGTATTGAAGTGCCAAACATAAAATCAGCAACGGTACGGGTGAGCGGAATTCTAGAGTCTGCAGACTGGAAGTCTAAAGATCATGGTCCGCTTTCTTTTGCGATAGGTCGTGATATTTCTGGGCAGCCAGTTATAGCTGATCTTGCAAGCATGCCGCACCTTCTTGTAGCTGGTCAAACAGGTTCTGGTAAAAGTGTCATGATCAATACCATATTAACTAGCATGCTATATCGTAATAGTCCGGCAGACCTTAAACTCATACTGGTTGACCCAAAGCAGGTTGAACTAACACCATACGATAATATTCCGCATCTCCTAACTCCAGTTATTACTGAACCAGAAAAGTGTATTAGTGCACTTAAGTGGACGGTTGCAGAGATGGAACGACGATATAAAGCGCTACGTGAAGCAAGTAAACGAAATATTGATGAATACAATAGCGATAAGAAAGATGAGGGGATGCCCTACATCGTCGTCGTTATTGATGAACTTGCAGATCTTATGATGATGGCTGCACG
>CALRBE010000001.1 GCA_943354005.1 uncultured Candidatus Saccharimonas sp. | reverse complement strand
AGGGGTATCCGTTTGCGTGCAGGCGATCAAGTAATTGGAATGGACGCCGTGCAAGCAGGATCAAGCATATTTGTCATTAGCCAATCCGGCTATGGTAAGAGAACAAAGGTTGCACAATTTACTGCCCATGCTCGAGGTGGTGTAGGTATTCGATCAGCTATTGTGAATAAGAAGACTGGTGACTTGGTTGGGGTTAAGACATTAACTGGAGATGACTCACAAGAAGTTATTATCATATCGAAACAGGGACAGACAATTCGTCTCGGCATTAAAGATATTCCTGAACTTGGACGGGCCACTCAGGGCGTAAGAATTATGCGACTTAATAACTCAGATAGCGTAGTTTCGCTAGCTCTTGCCGATAAACAGGATGAGGGTGATGAAATTGAGACGGTAGCTGATACATCCAAGTGATGTAATGTTCACTACTATTTTGGGTAATTAACTCTTGACATGTTCGTCTTTGGCCGTTACTATTGCTTGAGTACTTTCTAGGTGTCTATGTTTAGTTGTCTAGCGAGGTGTTCGTTAAAAATTGAATAGTGCAAATCAACGTCAGTTTTTTTCTTTGTTTTTTTTATAAAAACAAAGGTTTGTTTTTGAATAAGTTCAGAATTAAACACTTTTTTGGAGAGTTTGATCCTGGCTCAGGATGAACGCTGGCGGCGTGCCTAATACATGCAAGTCGAGCGGTAAGGCTCTGCACAGGTTATTTGATCATATTACTTATGTAATTAAGCTGCTCTTGGCTAAGACAGTGAGCTATCGAATAATGTGTGTAGAGTACACGAGCGGCGGACGGCTGAGTAACGCGTAGGAACATACCCCAAAGTGAGGGATAACTGCCCGAAAGGGTAGCTAATACCGCATGTGGTCTTCGGATTAAAGCTTTATGCGCTTTGGGAATGGCCTGCGTCTGATTAGTTTGTTGGTGAGGTAATGGCTCACCAAGACTACGATCGGTAGCTGGTCTGAGAGGATGATCAGCCAGACTGGAACTGAGACACGGTCCAGACTCCTACGGGAGGCAGCAGTAGGGAATTTTCCACAATGGGCGAAAGCCTGATGGAGCAACGCCGCGTGCAGGATGAAGGCCTTTGGGTCGTAAACTGCTTTTATGTGCGAGGATTATGACAGTAACACATGAATAAGGGTCGGCTAACTACGTGCCAGCAGCCGCGGTCATACGTAGGACCCAAGCGTTATC
This sequence comes from uncultured Candidatus Saccharimonas sp., assembly GCA_943354005.1. Taxonomy (GTDB): domain Bacteria; phylum Patescibacteriota; class Saccharimonadia; order Saccharimonadales; family AWTP1-31; genus CAJAXB01. Next base: position 129,354 of record CALRBE010000001.1, on the reverse strand, counting down.
CGGAATTACTGGGCGTAAAGAGTTGCGTAGGTGGCAGAGTAAGTAAGATGTGAAAGCGTCCCGCTCAACGGGATAGACATATCTTAAACTGCTCAGCTAGAGAACGAGAGAGGTAGATGGAATTCCCAGTGTAGGAGTGAAATCCGTAGATATTGGGAGGAACACCGATGGCGTAGGCAGTCTACTGGCTCGTTTCTGACACTAAGGCACGAAAGCGTGGGGAGCAAACAGGATTAGATACCCTGGTAGTCCACGCCGTAAACTATGGATGCTAGCTGTTATTCGTATCGACCCGAGTAGTAGCGAAGCTAACGCGTTAAGCATCCCGCCTGTGGAGTACGGTCGCAAGACTAAAACATAAAGGAATTGACGGGGACCCGCACAAGCGGTGGAGCGTGTTGTTTAATTCGATGGTAAGCGAAGAACCTTACCCAGACTTGACATCCTTGGAAGCACTGCGAAAGCAGAGTGTGCCTCCGGGAACCAAGTGACAGGTGTTGCATGGCCGTCGTCAGCTCGTGTCGTGAGATGTTTGGTTAAGTCCATCAACGAGCGCAACCCTTGTGGCTAGTTGAATTTTTCTAGTCAGACTGCCCTGGTAACAGGGAGGAAGGAGGGGATGATGTCAGGTCAGTATTACCCTTACGTCTGGGGCTACAAACACGCTACAATGGCCGGTACAAAGGGCTGCCAAGTCGCGAGACGGAGCAAATCCCATCAAAACCGGTCCCAGTTCGGATTGCAGGCTGAAACTCGCCTGCATGAAGTCGGAATCGCTAGTAACGGTAGGTCAGCACACTACCGTGAATACGTTCCCGGGTCTTGTACACACCGCCCGTCAAACCATGAAAGTCGCCAATACCTGACGTCTTAGCTAGTCTAGGCCTAAGGTAGGGGAGATGATTGGGGTTAAGTCGTAACAAGGTATCCGTACCGGAAGGTGCGGATGGATTACCTCCTTTCTAGGGAGAAAACTAGCATCGAATCGAGCAATCATTCGAGAGCTAGGTCGGTCTTGGTAAACTATTGTTGTACTGATAGTTTATTTATCCTCGGATTTATCTGAGGACAAGATTCAGTACTAAATTACGCTGATTGATGATTTGCACTATCCAGTTTTTAACAAAAAGAGACGCTCAAAAGGCGTCTCTTTTGTCTAAGAAGTGGTAAACAGTTGCGCCAAGACGCATTGTCGCTTAAAATATAACGGTTGTACCTTATAGAAAAAGCGTAGTCTGCAACAAGAATAATTCGGGCGATTAGCTCAGCTGGTTAGAGCGCGTCACTGATAATGACGAGGTCGGAGGTTCGAGTCCCTCATCGCCCACCAAGAACTTTTATATGGGGCAATAGCTCAGTTGGCTAGAGCACCTGCTTTGCAAGCAGGGGGTCCGGGGTTCGAGTCCCCGTTGCTCCACCATAGAAAAAGACTCATGATATCATGAGTCTTTTTCTTTATAGAACACCTTATATTATGGTCATACCATTGATAATTACAGCCCCAAAAGTCATGTTTGAATTAAGACAAACACTTCAAGGGGTAAAGTTGTAGCAAATATTGCATCATTATAGGCTTGACCGCCTCTGTTATTACTGATAAACTGTGTTGGTATCTTTGAGTTTAGACACGTGGCCCGAAAAAGTCATCAGTGTAAACTCAAGGAAGTGGGAATAAATCGGTGGATTCCTTTGAGTTCGTAACTTAACAATTTAGTTGAAGAAATAAGTAAATTTAAGACAAACGGCATGTGATACGTTTTGTATCACAATAGTAATTGGTGTTTACCAATAACTAGTCAATTGTCAGTGCATAAAAAGTTACTCAAGCGCACACAAAGGATGCCTTGACGTAAGATACCGATGAAGGACGTAGAAAGCTGCGATAAGCTTCGGGGAGCTGCTAACAAGCTATGAACCGAAGATTTCCGAATGGGGAAACCTAGGTAGAGTAATGTCTATCTGCGCTTGGCTGAATATATAGGCCAGGAGAGCGGTAACCGGGGGAACTGAAACATCTTAGTACCCCGAGGAAGAGAAAGTAAACAACGATTCCGGAAGTAGTGGCGAGCGAAACCGGAAGAGCCCAAACCTTATAGACTTCCATCTGGTAATTTATTGCCTAATGGATAAGTTGGTAGACGAATGTGTATAGGGGGTTGTGACATTACAAAAAACCAGTACAGATCACTGATTTATCAGTTATCTGTAGTGGGGGTACGCGCTACCATTAGCGTACATAAGGTAAGAAATTTGCAATGCGAGCAGAAGCACCTGGAAAGGTGCGCCAAAGACGGTGATAGCCCGGTATGTTAAGCGTTGCAAACCTTATATTTGTAAGTTATGAGGCAGAACCTTGTGTTCTGCGAATAGCAAAACTTAAGGTTTTGTCTCATACGTTGTCGAGTAGGTCGGAACACGTGAAACTCTGACTGAATCTGGGGGGACCACCCTCCAAGGCTAAATATATCTTACGATCGATAGTGAACAAGTACCGTGAGGGAAAGGTAAAAAGAACCCCGGAAGGGGAGTGAAATAGAACCTGAAATTGTGTGCGTACAAGGAGTAGGAGCCGGCTTGTCCGGTGACTGCGTGCTTTTTGTAGAACGATCCAACGAGTTAATTGCTAGTGCAAGCCTAAGTCATTTGATGGAGGCGTAGTGAAAGCGAGGCTGAATAGGCCGACCGAGTACTAGCGATTAGACCCGAAACCAGGTGACCTAACCATGGGCAGGTTGAAGCGCAGGTAAAACTGCGTGGAGGACCGAACCGTAGCATATTGCAACATGCCCGGATGACCTGTGGTTAGCGGTGAAATGCCAATCGAACCTGGAGATAGCTGGTTCTCCTCGAAATAGCTTTAGGGCTAGCGTCGTACGGTAACATATGGGGGTAGAGCTCTGTTTTGGACTGGGGGCCGCAAGGTTACCCACCCTTGACAAACTACGAATACCATATGCGGAACTACGGCAGTTAGAACACGGGGGCTAAGCTCCGTGCTCAAAAGGGAAACAGCCCAGATCGCCAGCTAAGGTCCCTAAATATACACTCAGTGGGAAACGAGGTGAGATTTCTTGGACAACTAGGATGTTGGCTTAGAAGCAGCCATTCATTTAAAGAGTGCGTAACAGCTCACTAGTCAAGAGATCTTGCGCGGAAAATGTAACGGGGCTAAAGTGTATTACCGAAGCTGCGAGCTTGTATTTATATGAGCGGTAGAGGAGCGTTGATATCTGCGTTGAAGTCGAACTGCGAGGTTCGGTGGAGCGTTATCAAGTGAGAATGTTGGAATGAGTAACCATAAGGCAGGTGAGAATCCTGCCCGCCGAAAGAGCAAGGTTTCCTGGGCAACGATAATCGTCCCAGGGTTAGTCGGTCCTAAGCCGAGGCGCGTAGCGTAGGCGATGGACAACGGGTTAATATTCCCGTACTAGCTTTGTATTGTTTGAAGTGCGCGGCATGTTAGGAGGAGCGGGTTCATGGTTATATCCGTCTAAGTAGCGTAACAACTACGAATGAAAGGCCCATTAGGGCCGATTCCTCCGAGAGTGCTGACCAGAAAAGCTTTCAAACTTATGTACATAGTTATCCGTACCGCAAACCGACACAGGTGCTCAGGTCGAGTAGACCAAGGCGTACGAGTGATTCTTCGTTAAGGAACTCGGCAATACAGCGACCGTAACTTCGGGATAAGGTCTGCCCCGCCACTTTGTTTATGACAAGTGGCTTGCCAGTTTTCTTTTCAGGAAACAAACAGTAGTTCAATTAAGTTATTAACTTCTTAATTGAGCCTGTATAAACGAGCAATTTGAGAATACGATATTTCATATCAGAAAAGAAAGCTGACCCCAGCAAGCCCGTTATCGTGGTAGATAATGTGGCGGGGCCGCAGCTAAAGAACCCATGCAACTGTTTACCAAAAACACAGGTCTCTGCTAACACGAAAGTGGATGTATAGGGGCTGACTCCTGCCCAGTGCCGGAAGGTTAAGGGGAGCGCTTCACGGTGCGAACTGAAGCCCCGGTGAACGGCGGCGGTAACTATAACCGTCCTAAGGTAGCGAAATTCCTTGTCAGGTAAAGAATTGCCTGATTAACAAAGCGATTTGTTAAGAGTAAACCAACTAATAACGGGGAAATCTACGATATCTAACAAGATATTAAGACAATCCCGTGGCAATCATTCTTATGAATGGAAGCCGTAACGACTGATCCGAAAGGAGAGGTACATATGAAACAAAATGTACAATACGTTGGCTCTCGTCCCAAAAAGGAATTCACGGAGTTTTCTTGGTATATAACAGGATTTGCAGATGGAGAAGGTTGTTTTTCGGTTAGTTTTAACCGGCGAGCGAAACTTAAAACAGGAATAGAAGTTCGACCCAGTTTTTCGATAGCTCAAAACAAACGCAGCCTTCAGGTATTGAAAGATATTCATACCTATTTCGGATGTGGTGCGATTCGTTTCAGTAAACGCGATCAGATGTACCGATATGAGGTACGTTCGATAGGCGATTTAGAGAGAAGGATTATCCCGCATTTTAAGAAATATCCATTACGAACCAGTAAAGCGCGTGATTTTAAGATTTTCACTGAAGTGTGTGAACTGATTCATCAGTCAAAACACCTAAATCATGATTATCTTGAGCAGATTATTCAGAAGAGTTATCTAATGAATGAATCTGGAACACGACGCAATACACAAGAAGACCTCCTAAAAATTTTGGCGAGATGAAAAGATAGTCTGATCTGTTTGGAAACGAACAGCTAACTAAAATGAAGTTCTGACCCGCACGAATGGAGTAATGATATGGGTACTGTCTCAACGAAGAGCTCGGTGAAAGTGCATTGACGGTAAAGATGCCGTCTGTCCGCAGCAGGACGAAAAGACCCCGTGCAGCTTTACTACAGCTTGACATTGGATCGAGCTGCAACATGTGTAGGATAGGTGGGAGACTTTGAAGCTCTAGCGCTAGCTAGTGTGGAGTCATCAGTGAAATACCACCCTTGTTGTAGTTTTATTCTTACCGGGACCATTATATGTTCATGAGTTTTTACTCGTGAGTGTGTACTGGTTCCGGGACCGTGTCTGGTGGGTAGTTTAACTGGGGCGGTTGCCTCCTAAAGAGTAGCGGAGGCGTTCAAAGGTTGGCTAGATTCGGATGGAAATCGAATCGATAGTGCATACGCATAAGCCAGCTTGACTGTGAGGCCTACAAGCCAATCAGGCACGAAAGTGGGAGTAAGTTTTCCGCTGTCCGTACATTCGTACATGAGAGTGGTATCGACAGCGCTATCGGATAAAAGTTACGCCGGGGATAACAGGCTTATAGCGCCCAATAGTTCACATAGACGGCGCTGTTTGGCACCTCGATGTCGGCTCATCACATCCTGGAGGGGGAGCACCTTCCAAGGGTTCGGCTGTTCGCCGATTAAAGTGGTACGTGAGCTGGGTTCAGAACGTCGTGAGACAGTTCGGTTTATATCCGCTGTGGACGTCAGGAAATTTGAGAGGATCTGCTCCTAGTACGAGAGGACCGGAGTGGACGCACCGCTGGTGTACCAATTGTTCTACCAAGAGCATTGTTGGGTAGCTAAGTGCGGAATAGATAAGCGCTGAAAGCATATTAAGCGCGAAACTGACCTCAAGATTAGATTTCCCTATGACACCCCTGAAAGACGATCAGGTTGATAGGCGCAAGGTGAAAGTGCGGCAACGTATTGAGCCGAAGCGTACTAATAGGTGCATTGACTTTTTATGACTCCAGATATTGTGTGCTTGCACACTTTATCTGGAATAGACAATTGGCTAGTTTTTGGTGCATATCAGTATTGATAGCACAGTTTGTCTTAGATAACTTATATATAAACACTCGTATGGACACCGACATGCGAAAACTACATAGACGTAGTTTTCGATAGTCGGTGCCCATGGCGCGAGGGAGACACCTGTTCCCATACCGAACACAGAAGTTAAGCCTTGCAGCGGTTACAATACTTGGGTCATCAAGCCCTGGGAAAATAGCACGGTGCCGAATTATAGTCAAAGCCTCCTTAATGGGAGGCTTTTTCTTTTATTAGCTATCTCGCATCAGTAGAAAGCATTATTACATTAACAATATTAAGCCAAATGGCGTATAGTATATGTTATGGTAAAACAAAATGACGATGAATTTGTAAATTATTCGCAGGCAATAACTTTCGCTGCAGGTAGAATATACGCAGCAGATAAGGGCGGTGTCGATTTAGAAAGTAATAATGACGATACTATATTGCCTTTAAACTTAGGAGACGGATCGCCTGAGGCATTAGTTAAAGCCCAGCATGCAGATGCAAAATTTAACGTTGCAGCTAGAGCAGTAGCACGCGTTGCATTACTTCAGGACGATATTGAAGGTGGTGGAATAAAGGGTATAGCTGCTAGAGTAGAATATGGGTTAACTAGGATTATTGAGCGAAAATACTTAAGAAACGCAGACCCTATCATTGATACTATCCGTGGTAAGAAGCAATAATAACAATATTAAGTATTGTTATTGACATTAGCATAAAGAAGTGATATCATAAGCGTAATTCTGAAAGTGAATAGAGGGGTACTCGTATTTATGCGTGCACCCCTTTTTTATTTAACAACAGAGTCTGGGTGGGGCATTATTTAAATAGGGAGGCCTAGACTATGGCTGGAACAAAAGCAGGCGGCAAAGCAGCTGCAACAACTAATAAAACAAAGTACGGTTCTGATTTTTATGCAAAAATCGGTGCTAAAGGTGGAAAAAAGGGTAAGACCGGTGGATTTTACGCTAATCGTGAGCTAGCTCGTATCGCTGGCGCAAAGGGCGGACGAATTTCTCGACGCACTAAAAGCGAAGCCTAAGTATTAGTAGTACTTTTCAAAAAGCCTCTATTGCAGAGGCTTTTTGTTTTTTTCGATAAGTTCTGCATGTTCTTGATGCAGAGACTTTCCACGAATTATTACAGTTAAAGCAATTGTACGAATTACTGGTATTTTGCAGACTAGTATTCAAGCAATCTGGACATGTACTCCGTTTATAAAGCCAATCTCGATATGTATCGAGGCAATCTTGTATATGATCCTCTGAGATAATCATCCCATATCTTCCAGAATTCCTCTTTGCCTCTTCCCAAGCAGCTATCTCTAGGTGAAGCAGGTTTATATCAAGATTATATCTTTTATGATCTAGTACAGCATGGCCAATTTCGTGAAGTAATCTCCAGACATCAGCTTCAGACGTAGGGTTTTTCCTAAAATGAACTTCTTGGTTCTTAGGTGACCAAAAAAATATCTCATCTTCAACAAAGTTCAGGTGTTTAAAATCATTACGAATTGTATCAATTATGTTTTTCATCGTATGATTTCGCTAGATAGTAACAACCAAATATCACTGCTTCTTCTGGCCTGCGAGCTCCTCGAACTGGAGGTATAGGAACTAGAGGCAGTTCAAGTTTTTTAAGGCGATCATGCAGGGGAGCCTGAAATTTTTTAAAATGACTTCCTACTCCACCTCCAATTACTACAATATCTGGCTGTATAACTGCGATAAGATTAATAAGGCCCACAGCAATGTTACGTGATATTACTACCCAATCCTTTTTACTAGTGATCTCGCTGGCCCTTTTCCCGTATTTTTGAACTATCGCTCTACCAGAAGCAAAGCTTTCCCATTTTTGTAGTTTGCCCTCATATTCAAAAAGCATGTCACCACTTTCGCTATCAATAAGATCTTTGTCGATAACACCATTTACAATAAGAGCGCTATTAATACCAGTGCTAATTGTTATGTATAGTACCTTTTTAAACTCATCTTTGATATAAATTGCTTCAGACAATCCTGCCAATTTTGTATCGTTTTCAACATGCATTGGGCAATGTGCTATATCCTCGACATCATCACGCAGGGGAATATTTTTCCAATCTAAATTACCAAATGCCAGTACTACACCAATATCGCGATTAATTTTTCCAGGAGCCGCTACGACTCCGCTTAAAAAATCACAATCTAGAGCTGCAACATTCTCTGCAAGCAATTTTAGGAACTGAGCATAAATCTTTGGGGTATCAAATTTACGGGATGCATGAATTTTACCGCTTTGCGTAAAAGCTGCCAGTAATGTTTTAGTCCCTCCAATGTCTACCGCCAAGTACATAATAATAGTATAGGCCAGAAAGTGATATCAAAAAAGGCTTATGCAGATTACTGTGCCGTCTAACATCTTGATTACAGAGAAGAAAAAGAGTATAATATAAGTAAATCTGATCGGAATAACAGCTTACGAGTTGCCGCAGTATATAAGGAGGCATGAAATTCATGTCAAAAAACAATACACTCACAATGGATGACTTACTTGCATCTAGTGACATAAAACAATTAAAAGTTGGAGACGTAGTCGACGGGGCTATCACTTCAGTACGTAAACACGAGGTATGGCTCGACTTAGGCGCAAATGGCGTCGGCGTAGTTATGCGTCGAGAAATTGGTTTTGGTCAAAAACTAGAAGTTGGTGAAAAGGTTACAACTAGTGTTGTAGACCCAGAAATGGACGAAGGATATGCTTTACTTAGCATGAAGCGTGCAGTTAAGGATCGCGGATGGGATGAACTACAGCGTGCGTTCGAGGATCAAGAAATTATTGAGATCAGTCCTTATGACGCTAATCGCGGTGGACTACTTGTTGAGCTTGAAGGTATTCGTGGCTTCTTGCCAGTTTCACAACTTGCAGCAGGACATTACCCTCGCGTTTCAGGTGCCGATAAAGATGAAATCTTACAAAAGCTTAATGCTCTAATTGGGCAGGTACTTAGAGTCCGCGTCTTAGATGTTAGCCGTAAAGACAATAAGCTAATCTTTTCCGAAAAAGAAGCTATTAAAGATGATATGCAATCACGTTTCTCTGAATTAAAAGTTGGAGACGAAGTCGAAGGTGTCGTTACTGGAGTTATCGATTTTGGTGCATTCGTTAATGTCGATGGTATCGAAGGTCTTGTGCATATTTCTGAAATATCTTGGGAACGCGTTGAAGATCCACGTAAATACGTGAAGAACGGCCAAGACATTAAAGCAAAGATTATTGCTATCGATAAGGATCGACTATCTTTGAGTATGAAACAAATGACTGAGGACCCATGGTTACAAGAAGTAAAAGCTTTTACTAAAGGTTCATCAGTTGAAGGAAAAGTTACTCGGATTACACCATTTGGTGCATTCGTACAGCTTAGTCCCTCAGTTGAAGCACTTGTACACGTCTCTGAAATGAGTGACGACGATAGCGCCGATCCTGAAAAAATCTTCCAGCTAAATGAAAAGAAACAATTCAAAGTCATTGATATTGATACAGACGCACGTAAAATTGCACTAAGTCTCAAGGAAAATAAATAAAAGGGCAGCTGTATCGGGCAGTAGCATAAGATAGGATCGCAAAATGGCAGAGAGAATCATTGAAGTAGAAGAACAAATCACCGTAGGCGCTCTTGCTGAAAAACTTATGCTGCCAGTTTCAAAGCTCATTGGTGAGCTAATGAAAAACGGCGTTCTTGCTACCGTAAATGAGCGGATTGATTTTGATACTGCTCAAATTCTCGTAGGTGAACTTGGCCTAGACATTGAACTTACAAAGAAAAAAGAAGTAATTGATTTAGTGGTGCGCGAAAAGCGTAAGGCAAACCAAAAGGGTGAAAACCGACCTCCTGTAGTCGCTGTAATGGGACACGTTGACCATGGAAAGACAAGCCTTCTTGATGCAATTAGAGAAGCGGACATCGCAAAAGGTGAAGCCGGTGGCATTACTCAGCATATATCTGCATATCAAATCTCTCATAAAGATCGACAAATTACCTTTCTTGACACACCTGGTCACGAGGCATTTGCAGCCTTGCGAGAACACGGAGCACTACTAACTGATCTAGTTATTATTGTAGTTGCAGCAGATGACGGAGTTAAACCTCAGACTATTGAGGCAATACGTTTCGCAAGAAAAGCAGGCGTAAAGATTATTGTTGCTATTAACAAAATAGACAAAGAAGGTGCAAATGTTCCTCAGCTCAAACAACAACTAGCCGAACAAGATTTACTTGTTGAAGAATGGGGAGGAGATACTGTAGTTGTTGAGGTATCCGCAAAAACAAAGGTAGGCATACCTGAACTGCTCGACATGGTCTTGCTAGTTGCTGATGTTGAAGAATTAAAGGCTGATGTAAATGTACCGGCAACTGGACTTATTATTGAAGCCCACATGGAAAAAGGACGTGGACCAGTCGCAATTTGCCTGATAGACGAAGGTACCATTAAGAGCGGGGATTATATAGTTGCAGGTAATACATATGCAAAGATTCGTAATCTTGAATCTACTACAGGTAAACCTCTTGTTGAGGCCCTCCCATCAACACCTGTAATTATTACTGGCTTTAAGCTGCTGCCACAATTTGGTGATGAGTTTGAAATTGTTAAAGATGAGAAAACGGCACGATCTAAGGCTCAAACTGTAGGTCGTCAAAGAAAAGAAGACGGAAGTAATCAAGATATTGGTAGTGGTGAACTAATCAGACTCATTAACAGGTCTAACCAAATAACCGAATTTCCAGTAATTATAAAGGCAGACGTCCAGGGTTCATTGACTTCAGTAATCGATAGTATTAAAAGTCTTGATAATGAAGAAGTTGTCGTTAGGATAGTTAGTAGCGGAATCGGGTCAGTAAACGAAAGTGATGCCCATCTTGCACATACTTCAGGGGCTACCGTATACGGCTTTAACGTTGAACTTCCAACCGACATAAAACGCCTTGTTTCTCGAGATAAAGTAAGCGTTCGATTGTATAGCATAATATATGAATTGATAGATGACGTAAGTAAAGAACTTACAAAACTTCTAGCTCCTGAAATTGTTGAAAAAGAAACGGGCAAGCTGACAGTAAAGGGTATATTTAAAACTTCTAAAACAGAAGTAATTTGTGGTGGAGAAGTAAAGTCAGGCAAACTAACGGCTCCATCGCTTGCAAAAATAACTAGAGGAAAAGAAGATCTCGGTGAAGTAGAGGTTACTAACCTGAGACGCGGCCCTCAAGACACTAAAGAGGTATTTGAGGGTGAGATGTGCGGAATGACAGTTATCACTAGTCAACGTATAGATTTACAAGAGGATGATACGATTACCTTCTTTACGCGAGAGAGTGTAGCAAGACAGCTCTAAGGAAAATTCTCATGGAAGACGCTCCACGAAATAACGACAATGAAGAAGGTATCCTGCCACATCCGGATATTGAACAACCTACTAGTGATTCATATAGTAGAATATGGCGCAGATTAAGAATGAGAAAATCCGAATACCTTATGAGTGGTAAGGAATCCGATGAAGATGAAGAAGACGATGAAGATGATGAAACTTCAAGTGAATACAAAGATAGTAGCGAAAATGTAAAAAGATACCAAAAACGATTTTTACGTTTAAGAAAAAGAATGAGACCGTTTCTGCCAGTCCTTGAAACAGTTAGGAGTGATTCGCCGGCTAAAGAGCCGTCGCTAAATGCGGAGGCCCCGCATATATATGAAGTTAACATTGACGATCAGATTAATGACATTGAAGCGCCCGACGATAACGAAGCAATAGAACCAAAAAAAGAAAAAGTATTATCTGCAGAAAAAAAAGTGGAAGATACTGTAGCATCAAAAGACCCCGAAAGTGTATTAGCTATTCTCCGAAGATCGACAATGAATAATGAATTTATTCACACAATTGACGCTAATGCTGTAAGGCCAGTTGCAGTGCAGGAATCCAATAGTAGCCCTCAATATATTCAGGAAGCTAAAATAAGTCCCAAGGCACCCAGTTTTTCCGATAAGTACTTTGAAAAGAAAGAACAAAAAAAGCACATTAAAAAAATACACGATAAAGAGATAAAGGTCCAAAATAGGAAACAAGAAGAGCTTCGTAAGGATCTAGAGTCTAAAATAGTAGAGTCAGAAAAACAACATTATATATTAAAGAAGTCTATCGAAAGAGAGACTCCTACACAAAGTAAACAGATTGAATCAATAAATGAAAGTAAGAAACACAACGTTAAAAAAGAAGTAGATCCTAAACTAAGTACTGAAAAAATGATAAAAGTATCAGAAGCTCATCAACAAGAGCAAGACATGAGAGAGGCCTTAATCATGGAAAGTCGTAAAGAGATTGACCGTCTCTCTTCATTTGATAAAACCCTAAAAAAGGTCAATGAATTAAAAAAGAGCACGATTACTAATGAATTTGCTTTTGAACGGCGGCATGAAGTAAAAGATGAGCCAGGAAGCAGTGTGAATACAAAATTTATACCTTTATCCGAAATTGAACGTAAGAACATGGAATTGAGCATCGGTAAAAGTCAAAGTGAACTAAATAATAAAGGCAAGACTACTCTTACACGTGCTGTTCGTGAGATGCAAAAATCTGGAGCCTCAAGTCACGCTGCATCGGCAGGTGCATTGGGCGCAATAGTCGGGGCCCTTATTTTTCTAGCAATACATACTCTTTTCTAGCGATTTTCTGTTAGAATATTACTATACAAAATGAGGAGTAATAAGGAATGTTTAAACTCGATAATAATTTACTTATAGAATTAGGGCTAGGTGCGCTGCCCTCTGAAGAAAAGAATAGAATGCTTAACCATATTTATGAGACATTAGAGATGCGTGTTGGAATGAAGCTTGCACAAAAAATGAGTGATGAACAGCTCGAAACATTCGAAGGTTTTATTGATAAGAGCGACGACACTGGTGCTTTGAAATGGCTCGAATCTAATTTTCCGGATTACAAGAATGTTGTTGCAGTAGAGCTCGATACGCTAAAAGGCGAGATTAAAACAACAGCCCCACAAATTATCGCAGCTTCTCAAAACACTGTTGCTTAAAGGTATTATAGTAGATGCGTATTTCCTGCAAGGAATGATCTAGCATCCATATTATTTTTTCCGGCTGGTTTTAGTTCGTCTATTGATAATGCTGTAGAACTTGTACCTACTAGAAGTACATTTTTATTTTGGATTTCAAAATTTCCTGGCTTAACGTATTCATTTGTTATATGTGCTTTAGTGATGATTATATTTTTATCTTTTAACTCTATTTTGCTGCCAGGCCACCCGATGTAGGCTCTGATTTCTCTTTCTAGAGTTTCAGCGGTTTTAGTGAAATCAAGTCTTGAGTCCAGTGTAGATATTTTCCTTGAGTAAGAGACTTTTCTCCCGGTTTTAGCTTGGGTGAATGGTTTAATATCACCTTTAATATACTTAGGCATAACCTGGCTTAATAATGAGTTACTGCACTCGATAAGAGCTTGAGTTAATTGGGGATTATCATACGAACTAGGTATTCCAACCTCTTCAAAATGTAACAGTGGTCCTTCATCCATTTTTTCGACTAGAATCATAAGACTAACTCCTGTTTTCTCCTGGCCTGAGAGTAGTGCAAAGGTGATTGGATCAGCACCTCTCCACTCGGGTAAAATTGAAAAATGACTATTTATAATTCCGAGGCTAAAGTAGTCTATGACTTTCCTTGAAACGATGATGCCAAAATCTATTAGTATTGCCACGTCACTATTAAAATGTTGGGCATCAAAGATGCTGTCGAGGGCAGTTTTTGAATCCGCAGTGTATATATCAAGACCAAGGGATTCTGCTAGTTCTACGACAGGAACCGGGCCTTTATGGTGAGGAGCCTTAGGCTTTGTAATGACGGCCTCAATCGTAAAGTCTTCATTGAGTCTTTTTAAGCTTTCGGCGGCAACAGGTCCGCTACCAAAGAATACGACTGTTTTTGATATCTTTTTCATAATCTAATTCAACCAGATCACCCTTATTAGTTAGTTTATAAAAAGCATCTTCCGCATGTTTTATATGGTCAACAAAAAGTTTACCATTCGTATGGTCAACCTCATGTTGGATAACTCTGCTTAAGAAGCCAGTTGCATTCAAACGAATCTCTTTACCATCTAAATCACGAGCCTTAACGCGTATTTTTGAGTGCCTAGGTACATACCCATATACTGACCTTATGCTGAGGCAGCCTTCATAATCATATTCAATTTCACCTTCATATTTCATGATTTCAGGATTTATCAAAGCAGTATATTTAGCCGGTGTGCCATGATCGAAATCATCTCGAATAATTACTAGTCTAAGTAGGCTATCAATCTGCACTGCGGCCAAAGCTACAGTGACTTCGTGCGCTCGACTCTTGTCCCAATCGATTACAGCAAGCTCCATGTCGTCGATAATTTTTTTAATATCATCATTAATAATACCGACTTTTTTTGACCTTTGACGAAGGTGCAAATTCGGTAGTGTGATTATAGAATCTTTGTTAACTTTAGACATAGCTTATAAGTATTATAACAGATTAGAGGGGTCAATGTCATAATGCGTATTTGCCGGTAAGCGTTCTATAATACTCAATAAATCAATGCGACTCTTTGATTTCACAATAAGCTGCCATTGGTACATACCCTGGGCACGTTCATTAAAGCGAGGAGCCGGGCCAATGATTGCTGCTTTAACTGCAAGCCCTTCTATGATCCGCTTAGTTTTTAGGATCGCTTCCATAGCTGCATTCTGAGACTTTCTTGAACAGGAAATCTTTAGAATAAAGCAAAATGGTGGAAATAAGAATTCGCTACGTTCTTTCAGTTGCTGTTTATAAAATACATCCCAATTTTTTGTTAAAGCTGCTTTTTGGGCCGCACCATCTGGATTATAGGTTTGAACGATGACCGTACCAGATCTATGCCCACGGGCCACTCTCCCAATAACCTGGGAAAGAATCTGATAGGTTTGCTCTTCTGCAGTATAGTCAGGGAAATAAAGGCTACTATCTGCCGCAACAACACCAACAACACTTAACTTTGGAAGGTCGAGGCCTTTTACGAGAAGCTGTGTTCCAACTAAAATATCGACGTTACCTTTAACGACATTGTTATAATGCTGAGCAAAAGCCTCAGCCTTAGTATTGTCAGTATCAAATCTCTGAACTCGCGCATCTGGAAATATTTTTTTAAGTTGCTGCTCGATTGATTTAGTACCAATGCTTTTAAATAGTATTTCGTTACTATTACATTCGGGACAGCTTAGAGGAGTCTTATCTTTATAACCACAGGTGTGACATCTAATACTATGCGAATCACCATGATATGTAAGCGGAAGGTCACATCTTGGACACAATGCCTGCCAATCACAATCCTGACACATAACAATCCGGGCTGTACCTCTCCTATTCAGAAATACAAGAGACTGTTCTTTATTTGCTAAGGCATTTTTAATTGTTGCAAGCAGGGTATCAGAAAGGAAAGGATCTTTAACGTAAAGTGTTCTATCTCTAGCATTGACTATTTTTGTCTCGGTCTTGGTAGTTTGGTTCTTTGCAGTCTTCTGCATCCTTAGAATTGGGATCAGCTTTCTCTCTGCAAAGTAGTATTCAGTAACTGGTGGCGTAGCAGATCCGTAAACTAGTAGAGCATGATGAATGTTAGCGAGCGAAGCAGCAACACGTAGAGCATTATAATAAGGCGCCTGCTCTTGTTTATAGGCAGCATCATGAAATTCATCTATGACGACTAGGCCAATATTTGACAGTGGTGCAAAAAGGGCAGAACGAGGACCTATAATAATAATAGGCTTATCAGAATATAAACAACCTAGCCATATTATGCGGCGCTCTCGAGGAGTTAAATTTGAATGTAGTACGATAACATTATTAGCTAGATGGCTTTTAATGCTAGAAGCTAATTGTGACGTCAGTCCTATTTCAGGTGTTAGTATAATAACGTTTTTACCATCTCCAAGTACTTTTTTGGCGAGTTCAATATAGACTCTTGTTTTACCCGTACCGGTATCACCATGAAGAATAAAACTCGATTTTTCGCCACGCACCATTTCGTTATAAGCCTGTTGTTGTTCTTGTGTTAGCTTAGGCGCCTCAACTATTTTTTGAGAATGCGGCTCAAAAGTGACAGCTTGATTATCTTTTTTTAGAGATAAGTTTGTGCTGATAATTTGAGATGCAGCGACACTCAGTGTTGAAGGATAATAGCCTTGTAACCAACGCATGAAGGCTATGCTGTCTTTTGGAATAGGCCGTTCTGTTAATACGCGGATAACACCCTTAGTATTAAACGCTGGCTTTTTGACCTCTTTGATAACGACAGCAGAACTATCCTTAGACCGCACAGGAACGAGAACTATATTACCAATCTTTAATTGGTCATTGCTACTATACGTCAGTAATTCCTTACCGTGATAAGTATTTGTGGTTACGGCTACTTCGTAGAAATACATATCTACAGTATAGCTATAAAAAAATATAGAACTTGAAATCTACTAAAAGTGCATATATACTTTGTAATACGTTGTTCTAATAACAATAAAAAAGCTTATGTTAGATGTATTTATAACCTCAAGAGTTCGCCGAAAGATAATCGTTGTATACGCGAAGTATCCCGATTTTAAGACCCATGTTCGGGGTCTAGCTAAGTTGATTAAAGAAGATGCGGGTAATATCCAGCGTGAACTTAAAAGATTAGAAAAAATCGGTTTCCTTATTTCTGAGAAACAAGGCAATACAAAGATCTATCATACAAATAAACAATTTGCCATTTTTAAAGAACTGCAAAGCATTGTCCTAAAGTCTCAAAGACTCAACCAAAAAAAGACAAATGTGTAATATCAAAAGATCTGCTTGCAGTATTCTCTCTGTTAGAGTATAATTTTAAACTATGATTCAAGTAACACGTAAAGATTCAAAAGAATCCTTTGAGAACCTACTCCGACGCTTTAACCGCAAAGTACAGCAGTCAGGCGTATTGGCAATTGCTAAGCAAGCACAGCACTTCGAAAAGCCAATAAGTAAAGTAGAGCGACGCAAAAAAGCTATAGTTCGCCGTGAACGCAAAGCTATTAAAGTCAATAAGCTCAAACTTGGTATTCGCTAAATAAGTATTAACGTATTCTGTGTCGACCTCATCTAGGATTGGTCTAGCAGTAATTATTAATAGGTTTTACAGACTCAGTGTCTGATAATTTAAGAGCGTGGTACACTAGATTTATATGAGCATTAAAGCAACAATCGAAGTCGATATTAAAACTGCAATGTTAGCCGGAGAAAAAGAGCGCGTCACGACCTTACGCGGACTTAAGAGCAGTATTCTATATGCTGAAGTAGCTGCGGGTAAAAGGGATGAAGGACTTGATGAGCAGACCGTTACATCTATAATGCAAAAAGAGGCAAAAAAAAGACAAGAAAGTGCCGATTTGTATATCCAGGGTGGCAATAAGGAGCGAGCAGAATCTGAACTTACTGAAAAATCAATTATCGAAGCGTATTTACCAGAACAGCTTTCTGAAGATAAAGTATTAGAGCTTGTAAAAGTAGAGATAGCAAAAATAGACGATCCTACTCCTCAAAAAACGGGACAAATTATTGGCGCAGTTAAATCAGCAAGTAAGGGTAACGCAGACGGAGCGCTTATAGCTCGTCTAGTAAAGGACCAATTGGCACAATGATAGTATTTATGGGAGTAGCCGGCTCTGGAAAAAGTGTTCAGGGGCGAATGCTAGCAGATGATCTTGCTCTGCCATGGCTTTCTACTGGGGAATTCTTGCGCATGTTAGTCTCAGGTGAGCGCCGAAAGGATATGACAGCTGGAAAATTATTAAGCGATAAAGACATTATTTCATTGGTACAGAAAATGTTTACAGTGATTAATTCTCACGAAGAGTTTATCATCGATGGTTTTCCTAGAACTGCCGCACAAGCCGATTGGCTTATTGGCCAAATAAAGCATGGACAGCTACATGGAACAGCCGTAATCCATATTGAGATTTCAAAAGAAACAGCAAAAAACCGACTATTATCACGTGGTCGTCCCGACGACATCGTTGATTCAATATCTGCTCGTTTCGTTGAATATGATCAAACCGTGAAGCCAATTCTTGAACAATTCAAAAGTTCATTAGTACCAGTCTTTACAATAGATGGTAATCAAGACGTTAAAAAAGTGCACGAAGATATCATAAACGCAGTCAAGTCGGCCTAATTACAATGCTTACACGAGTCAAAACCCCGGCAGAAATAAAATCAATGCGTGAAAGCGGTAAGCAACTCGCAACAGTTCTTGCGTATCTTAAAAAAACTATTCGCACCGGTATGACAACAAAAGAAATCGCAGATCTGGCAGCAGAAAAACTTAAGACGCTTGGCGGAAAGCCAGCTTTCCTAGGTTATTACGGCTTCCCGGATGTTATTTGTATTTCTCTGAATGATGAAGTTGTACACGGGATTCCCAGTAAAGATCGCATAATTAGCAATGGAGATATCGTAAGTCTCGATTTTGGAGTCAAAGTTGACGGTATGATTACAGACGCCGCAATTAGCGTTATTGTTGGAGAAAGAAGTAACTCACCTAAACAAAAGCTGGTTGATGCGACCGAAGCATCACTGCTTGCCGGCATAAATACATTAAAAGATGGTGTTCAGGTTGGAACAATTGCAAGTGCCATAGAAGATGTGTTGACAGAACATAAGTTAGGTATTGTACGGGATCTTGTAGGTCACGGTGTTGGGCATGAGCTACATGAGGACCCAAATATACCCAATTATGGACGCGCTAATACAGGGATGAAACTCAAAGAAGGAATGACAATTGCCATCGAGCCAATGGCAACTATGGGCGGTCATGCTGTCTATACCGAAAGTGATGGATGGACGATTAAGACAAGCGATCAGACCCTTGCCGCACATTTTGAACATACTGTACTAATAACAAAGACAGGTTTCGAAATCCTGACAGCACTGTAACTATCTTGTGAGTACTAAGGACAAGCGGTATACTAACTAAATGCGCGAACAAACTCCACAACATTATTTCGGACTTGATTTAGGTACTAGTACAGTACGCTGCGTGATTGGTATGCTTGAAACAGATAAGGATATGCCAATACTCTCTGTTATCGGCTACGGCAGCTCTCCAAATACCGGTATGCGTAAAGGTTCGGTTGTTCGTATTGATGAAGTTGTTGATGCCGTAGTACAAGCAATAACAGAAGCAGAAAGAGTCTCAGGCGTACACGTACCTCGTGCAACGGTTAATGTTAATAGTAGCCAAGTCATTGGAATGAATTCTCGTGGCGTTATCGCAATAAGTGCCGCTAATAGAGAAATAACTTCAGAAGACAGGTATCGCGTTGAAGAAGCAGCTACCATAGTGAAGTTACCACCAAATAGAGACATAATTCAGATATTTGCAAAAAATTATCGCCTAGATGGACAAGATAATATTAAGGATCCAGTAGGAATGCAGGGCGTAAGGCTTGAAGTCGATACCCATATAGTTACTGGATCAATACCTTCTATGCGAAATATTAATCTAGTACTAGAAAAATCGAATGTTATGCCTACACGATTTACGATTTCTAGTATAGCAAGTGCCGAAGCGGTACTTAATAGGCAGCAAAAGGAATCTGGAACTGTTTTACTAGATATAGGAGCAGGGACGACTAACCTAGTAGTCTTAGAAGAAGGCGAAGTGCAACATGTGGCAGTTTTACCATTGGGAGGCACAAATATTACAAATGATTTGGCTATAGGCTTAAAAACAGATCTTGATGTAGCGGAACACGTTAAGTTGCAGCATGGTGGACTCGGTAAACACGCCAAGTCTGGCCGTTTATCTATTATTCTGCATAAGAACCGCCACGAATTTGACGCAGAGCTTGTACAGATGATTATTGAATCGCGTGTTGAAGAAATGCTTGAATACGTCGACAAAGAACTAAAGAAGATACATAAGTCACGAAAACTACCTGGAGGAGTCGTGTTAGTCGGTGGTACTGCAAAGCTTCCTGGGTTAGCAGATTTTACTAAAGAAAAACTAGAATTAGCAGCGCGAGTTGGAAAGCTTCAGCCCGTGTCTGGTCTTATGGACGCGGTACAGGATCCGGCTTACAGTACAGCAGTCGGCTTGATGGAATTAGACATGTTAATTGGGAACGCAGATGTCGAGCAGCAGCCAGGACAGCCAACTGAAGGCGTATTTGGAATGATATCGGGACTACTAAAAAAGTTCAAAAAATAAAACCGTATACAATTATTATACCCGCTGTTTATCGCATGCAATATGTCGACTATAAAGTTGCTCATTGATACGTATGCTATATTGAAGTATACTTTTCATGTAATAAAGAATGAGTTCAAGGACAATAACTATGCCACAAGTCGCTCCAGAAATAGAAACATTTGCCAGAATTAAAGTAATTGGTGTTGGTGGCGCCGGAGGTGCTGCAGTTAATCGCATGATTGAAGCAGGCGTTGACGGCGTTGAGTTTATTGTAGTCAATACTGATGCACAGGCACTACACCATTCAAAAGCTTCTACTAAAATACACATTGGAAAAGACGCAACTCGCGGACTTGGAGCAGGCGCTAATCCTTCCGTTGGAGAAAAAGCAGCCGTTGAATCAATTGATGATATCAAAAAAGCCATTGATGGAGCCGATATGGTATTCATCACACTTGGTGCCGGCGGAGGTACCGGTAGCGGTGCAGGACATGTTGTTGCTGCTGCAGCAAAAGAGATGGGAATCCTGGTCGTTGCTTTTGCAACAAAGCCATTTGCATTTGAAGGTGAAAAGCGACGTAAGAATGCAGATATAGCTATAGCTAATCTTCGTGATAAAGTTGATACCCTAATAATTATTCCTAATGACAGGCTATTGCAGACTATTGATCGACAGACACCACTATTAGAAGCCTTTAAGGTTGCCGATGATGTACTACGCCAAGGTGTTCAAGGTATATCAGACCTTATCACTGTTCATGGACTAGTGAACCTTGACTTTGCCGATGTACGGACTGTTATGAGTAACGCTGGATCAGCACTTATGGGTATTGGACGAGCAAGCGGAGAGAATCGAGCTATTCAAGCAGCTCAACAGGCAATCGAGTCTCCATTACTTGAAGTGTCCATCGACGGTGCTAGAGGAGTCCTCTTTAACATTATTGGCGGCAACGACATTGCGATGCATGAAATAAATACTGCGGCTGAAACAATTACAGCAGCTGCAGACCCTGACGCTAACATCATCTTTGGTGCAACTATCAATCCAGAACTTGAAGGCGAGATTATCATCACGGTTGTTGCAACCGGATTTGACGAAACATACTTTGCAAAACGCTCATCATCTAGTAACGAACAAATTTCTCAAGAGATTCAGAAAAGTCATCCAGTGCCACACGTCGAAACAGATGTATCTTCAATAAGTATGGATTTAGATCAGCATTCACAATCAGAAGATACTTCACATGATTTCCGTTCAGATGCCGTAGTTCCCAATATTTGGTCTATAGATCAAGGTCACGATAACGACGATTCACAGCATGATCCTGTTGCAGGATCAGAAGCGGAAGAAGCAGAACTAGAAAAGCCGTCATTTTTACGTCGTTTAAAGAAGCGACGTTCACAAAAAGACGATGATTTAACTTCTTAGAATTAAGAGTGGTATCTGAAAATTTGTGTTAAAAATTACAGCGACAATATGCTTGTAAAACGCTACTTGTAGGGCTATGATAATAAGCATATACGCTATATGTAGTGACCGGCATTAGCAATAGTACGTTAAGATTGAACACGAAGGGAAGATAACAATGAAATGTAGTCAATGCCAGCAGCTAGACACAAAGGTGATTGAGTCGCGCGATGTTGCTGAAGGCGCAGCTATTCGAAGACGGCGAGCATGTTTACATTGCGGATTCCGATTTACGACCTATGAGCGTATTGAAAGGCCGCAGCTGATCGTTATTAAGAACGATGGGACACAACAGCTCTTTTCTAGGGAAAAGCTTCTTGCAGGCCTTTACCGTGCGTGCGATAAGACTCCTGTTTCACGCGTAGAACTTGATAATCTGGTCTCAGATGTCGAGCATGAGCTACATAATCGTAATGAAACAGAGTTTTCGACTAACACTATTGGCCAAATCGTTATGGATAAGCTCGCTCCACTAAACGAAGTAGCTTATGTGCGATTTGCAAGTGTGTATCGGCGATTTAAGGATATTGCCGGATTCGAGAGGGAGTTATCGCAAATTCGAGGTCAAAAACCAGACAGTCGTCAAAAAAAATAGAACGTAGTTTTTTTGACGTCTCCCCCTTGGACTCTTGTGTGTGTATAATCGATCATACACCAGAGGCTGGAGGGGAGAATACGAAACCTATTGTGAGAGTAATAGGTTTTGGGGCTCTAACAAAAACAACAAATATAACAATATAGTGAGGGTACTATTATGGGACAAACAACAATCCTGGGACGCAGGAGGCTATTTACTCAGCCTAAAACAAAGGGCTATGATTCTGTAAAATGGATCAAAACAGATTCAATTATTAAGAACCCTGTGCTTGATAAGCCAGTTTTCGAACAGAAAAACGTCGAATTTCCTGACACTTGGTCGTTAAATTCGATCAATATTGTCGCACAAAAATATTTTACAGGTACGCCTGGAGCAAAGAGTCGCGAGTCCTCACTACGTGACTTAATTGACCGTGTCGTTGATACTGTTGCACGACAAGGACTTCAAGAAGGTTATTTCGAGACATCAACAGAAGTCGAAGATTTCACAGAAGAGCTGAAATATATACTGGCTACACAGCGAGCAGCATTTAATTCTCCTGTCTGGTTTAATATTGGCGCTCCAGGTCGAGCTCAACAAGCAAGCGCATGTTTCATTCTTTCCGTTGAAGATACTATGCCTGCAATTTTAAACTGGTATAAAGAAGAAGGTATGATCTTTAAGGGCGGTTCCGGATCTGGAATTAACCTAAGCACAATCCGTTCATCTGCCGAAACACTTGGGAAAAGTGCTGGAACAGCCTCAGGCCCACTAAGCTTCATGCGCGGTGCAGATGCTTCAGCAGGAGCAATTAAAAGTGGTGGCAAGACACGAAGAGCGGCAAAAATGGTTATTCTAAATTCAGACCATCCTGACGTAGAAGAGTTTATCTGGTGTAAGGCTATTGAAGAGCGTAAAACTCGAGCGCTTCAAGAAGCAGGTTTTGACATGAGCCTCGACGGTAAAGACTCATTCTCAGTGCAATATCAGAACGCCAACAACTCAATGCGTGTAACAGATGAATTCATGCAAGCAGTTGAAGACGGTGCAGATTGGGATCTTAAGTCTGTTACGAGCGGAGTAGTTGTAAAGACTGTCAAAGCACGAGATATCTTTAGACAATTTGCTGAAGCAACCTGGGAATGTGCTGATCCGGGAATGCAATTTGACACTACTATTAACGACTGGCACACGACACCAAACGCTGGTCGAATAAATGGATCTAATCCATGTAGTGAATATATGCACCTTGATGACTCTGCATGTAACCTTGCGAGCATTAACTTATTGAAATATCTAAACGATGATCATACATTTGATATCGAATCATTCAAACACACTGTAGAATTACTAATTACAGCACAAGAAATCCTTGTTGGATACTCAGAATATCCAACTGAACGCATCACTAAGAACGCAAAGGCATATCGTGAATTAGGATTGGGATACGCAAATCTTGGCGCACTACTAATGGCGCAAGGCTTGCCATATGATTCAGCTGAAGGTCGCGCACAGGCAGCTGCAATTACTGCACTAATGACCGGACAGGCTTATGCTACAAGTGCACGTATGGCTCGACGCGTTGGACCATTCGCAGGTTTTCATAAGGATCAAGAGGGAATGATTCGCGTACTTAAGAAGCATCGAAGTGCAGTATCTGAAATAGACGCCAGTCTCGTTTCTGAGGACCTTTTAAGCGCTGCTGCTAACGCGTGGGATGAAGCTGTTGAACTAGGTCAGTTGCACGGCGTACGCAATGCACAAGCAACCGTTCTAGCTCCTACTGGAACAATTGGTCTAATGATGGACTGTGACACTACTGGTATTGAGCCCGATCTTGGCCTTGTGAAGGTTAAGAAGCTAGTTGGTGGTGGAACAATGCATATCGTTAACCAGACTGTTCCAAGAGCTCTTGATGCTTTAGGATACACAAAGAAGCAAGCTGATGAGATCGTTGCATTCATTGATACTGAAAAGACAATTACTGGTGCGCCGCATCTAAAGAAGGAACACCGTTCAGTCTTCGCATGTTCAATGGGCGATAACTCAATTCATTACCTAGGCCACGTTAAGATGATGGCATCAGTACAGCCATTCCTATCTGGAGCTATAAGTAAGACAGTTAACATGCCAGAGGAAGCAACAGTTGAAGATATTGAGCAGCTTCACATCGATTCTTGGAAAATGGGAATTAAGGCCGTTGCAGTTTATCGAGACAACTGTAAGGTTGGTCAGCCACTCAGTATGGCTAAAAAAGAAGGCGAAGATAAAGAGGTTAGCGTCAAGTCTCTAGATGAAAAGATATTGGTCAAGGGAACAGTCCGAAGATTGCTACCAAAACGACGCAAGAGCAGCACCTACAAGTTCCATATCGCGGATCTTAGCGGCTTCTTCACTATCGGTGAATATGAGGATGGTACGCCTGGCGAGCTGTTCATTAATGTATCTAAGCAGGGATCAACACTATCAGGACTTATGGACTCGTTCGCAATTAGCGTTAGCCATGGCCTGCAATACGGTGTCCCACTTAAGAGCTTCGTAAAAACACTACGAGGAACAAGCTTCGCACCGGCAGGAATCACTGACGATGTTGAGATCAGGACTGCAAGTTCTATCACTGATTACATAGTCAGACGACTTGCACTTGATTATCTATCATTTGATGATCGTCTTGAGTTAGGTCTAGCGTCACTTGACGATATGCCTGATATACAAACGAGCCTACTAGAAGAGCCAGTAAAAATTGCTGAGCAAACAGTAGAAGAATCAGTTACTACGCAAAGTGCTGAACGAACTAAGACAAAAAGTACAGATGATACAGCGCCGTTATGTTATAGCTGTGGCAACCAAACGCAAAGAGCGGGTAGTTGTTATGTGTGTACTGCTTGCGGAAGTACGACTGGCTGTAGCTAGTATTTAGCCGACAAGTAATAAAAGGCCCTTGATTACTCAAGGGCCTTTTAAGTCCGTTGTCATTTGAAGCTTATGGTAAAATATAATCAATGCGCGTATTTATAATCTATCATCCAAATTCTGAACATTCACGAAGTGTTGAAGAGTACGCAAGAGATTTTGCTCGACAAATGTCTCACGATATTGAGCTTATAAGTCTTGAATCTCGTGAAGGAGCTTATTTGGCAACGCTCTACGATGTCGTCCAATACCCAGCTATTTTAGCAGTAGACTCTCAGAACAGACTACTAAAGTTATGGCAGGGACCAGCCCTACCGTTAATGGATGATGTATCTTATTACACCCAAGATTAGCCTTGATACTATAGAGAGAGTAAGCTATAGTAAAAATTACACATACGCTCTCTATTAATGAGATAAATGGCCATCAACCATATAAATGATTCGTTCAGGCGTAGCAGAAAGAAATTTACATATGTAAAGAGTAGAATCTGACGCAAAAGGTAGCGTAATACTTATGACTAAGAGCTAAAAGAATCACTTCTTTTGGAAGCCAGATGGTACCGTCCTATTAAGGATTCTGGCAGACAAGAGAAGTGATTTTTTATTAAGGAGAAAAAATGAAATTTAAAGCAGGAACCCGACGTCGAGCACTCGAGTATGAACGAGCCCTTGTTGCTGATTGGAAACTAAACAAGACATTTGAAAAATCTGTTGCGAATAGGCCTCAAGATAATGCCTATGTATTTTACGACGGCCCTCCTTTTATTAGTGGTTCTCCGCATCACGGCACACTACTTAGCTCAATTATTAAAGATGTAGTTCCACGTTACCAAACAATGAAAGGTAAGCGAGTCGAACGAGTATGGGGTTGGGATTGTCATGGTTTGCCGGCAGAAAGATTTACCGAAAAGAAATTAGGTATCCATAGCCGAGAAGAGGTTTTGGAATACGGAATAGAAAAGTATATTGTAGCTTGCCGCGAAAATATGGTTCAGACAAGTAGTGAATGGGAAGACACTGTTGACCGTATTGGTCGCTGGGTAGACTTCAAGGGTGCCTATAAGACCATGGACAAAGACTATATGGAGTCAGTATGGTGGGCTTTTAAAGAGCTTTACGAAAAAGGCAAAATCTACGAGGGTGAAAAAGTCCTTATGTATTGTACACTTGACGCTACGCCACTATCTAAGGCTGAAGTGACGATGGATGCTGGCGCCTATCAGGATGTAACTGACCCAAGTGTGTACGTAAAATTTAAGCTTACAGACAACGACGCTTCTTTACTGGCTTGGACCACAACCCCGTGGACATTATTGGCCAATACAGCATTAGCTCTAAATGAAGATATTGACTACACAGAAGTCGTTATAGACGGCGAGAAATTGATAATTGCAGATGATTTAATAGATAAAGTATTAACAGACGAAAAACATAATACGCTAACCTACAAAAAAGTCCGCACATTTAAGGGCAAGGAACTTATTGGCAAAAGCTATATACCATTATCTAAAGACCGTGGAGCAGGAGCACATAAGATCTGGAATGCTGACTACGTTACGACTGAAAGTGGTACTGGAGTCGTTCATATTGCTCCAGCCTACGGCGAAGAGGACTTTGCACTAGCTAGAGAGCATAAGATTCCTGTCGTTCACGTTCTAGACGCTAACGGTGATTATACGGAGGGTGAATGGCTTGGGCAGAACGTCTGGGAAGTAAATAAGCCCATAGCTAAAGAATTAAAGGAACAAGGAATAGTTTGGAAGATTGACTATTATCGACATAGTTATCCGCATTGTCATCGTTGCGGCACTAGACTAATGTACCGTGCGCATCCTAGCTGGTTTATGGATATAGATTCACAGCGTGATGCTATGCTTAAGAAAAATAGTAATATTAACTGGTTTCCGGAGCATGTTAAGAACGGTAGATTTGCAAAAACTATTGAACAAGCACCTGATTGGAATATCTCCCGTGATCGTTTCTGGGCGACTGCTATGCCCGTCTGGAAGGGTACTGATAAGGCCGGTAAGGAGCACGTAAGAGTCGTTGGAAGTTACGTAGAACTCAAGGAATTATCCGGAAAGGAATTAAAGGACTATCACCGACCTTGGATTGATGACATTACTTTTGATATAGATGGAGTTCATTACGAACGTATCGATAAAGTATTAGATAGTTGGTTCGAAGCAGGCAGTATGCCTTTTGCGCAGTTTCATTACCCATTCGAGAATAAAGCTAAATTCGAACAAAACTATCCTGGAGATTTTATTGTTGAATATATTGGGCAGGTGCGGGCGTGGTTCTACTATATGCATTCAATGAGTGTGGCTCTTTTTGGAGGCAACTCATTTAAGAACGTTATTGTAACTGGAAATGTCGCAGGCAATGATGGTCGTAAGATGAGTAAGAGTTATGGGAACTACACTGATCCAAATGAATTAATGGATAAGTTCTCGGCAGATAGTTTACGTTTTCTTCTAAGCTCAAGTCCTTTACTGAATGGTGAAGACTTCGCTTTGCAAGATAAAGAGGTCGGAGATGTTGCTCGAAAACTATCTATGATATGGAATATGTATGACTTCTTTACTATGTACGCAGAAGTGGATGGCTGGGAGTGGAAGGGCGCGCATGAAGATCCTTCTGAAGAGTGCACCAATCCACTAGATATTTGGATAATAAGTAGGGTACACCAGCTCACGAGTGAAGTAGAAAAGCATATGGATGAATATGACATCCCTAATGCTATGAAACCTTTATTGCCATTCATTGATGACGCTAGCAACTGGTATGTACGCCGTAGTCGTCGAAGATTTTGGAAAAGCGATGAGACAGAAGATAAGAATAATGCATATCGGACTCTACATTATGTTCTGACTCAGCTTTCAACAATTATGGCGCCATTTACACCTTTCTTAGCCGAGGAACTTTACAGACTACTCACAGGCGGTGAATCAGTGCATCTACTCGATTGGCCAAAAACCGGACACATTAACGAACTTTCCATTCAGCATATGCAGATAGTGCGAGATCTAATTAACCAGGGTCTTTCACAGCGAGCATCAGCAGGTATAAAAGTTCGCCAGCCATTAAAGAAGGTTACAGTTCATGGAGTAAGCGATCTAGCACCCGAATTAATTGAAATAATTGCCGAAGAACTTAACGTTAAAGAAGTCAAAGTTATAAAGGAGTCTAATCCTGAAACTGAGATACACGCCGAGATTGATACTTCATTAAATGCTGAATTAAGACGAGAAGGACTGATTCGTGAAGTTATTCGACAAGTACAGAATGCTCGGAAAAAAGCTGAATTACAAGTCGATGACCGAATAAAACTGTCACTCTCTTCTAGTGAGGCATTACTTAAGGATGCAATGGAAAAACTAGGCAAAATCGTAGCAGAAGAAACACTTGCAACACAGATTGATCTGAAGCACATAGAATACACTCATAGTAGCGAAGTGCAGGTTGAAGGAATGAAACTTATTATCTCTCTTGAGAGATAAGTTCCATAACCCCTTTACAGAGGTGGAATAATTTGGTATGATCTAATCTGTAACATTTTTCGAAAGAGATACTATAAATGAAAAAAGCAGTAATCGCTACAGGCGGTAAACAATACATCGTAACAGAAGGACTCACTCTTGAAGTTGAGCTATTGGGCGATGAATCAAAAGTAAACTTTACGCCACTCCTAGTTATTGACGGAGACAAAGTCAACGTTGGTACACCTGAAGTTAAGGACAGTACAGTCACAGCAGAAGTTATCGAGAAGGAAATTCTTGGAGATAAAGTGCTTGCTATCCGTTATAAGGCAAAGAAGCGTGTTCATAAAATACACGGTCACCGCCAACATAAGTCTGTAATTAAAATTACAAAGATTTCATAAGATAATATTGTAGTAATAATTCAATAGAGGAGTCTTTATGGACTCCTCTATTTTTTTGCCTGAAAGGTGGTATAACCACCGCTGTTATGGTAGTCTAGTAGTAACCATAACCAGAGAGAAAAATGTCTAAAACGATCGCAATATTAAACCAAAAGGGTGGAGTAGGTAAGACAACAACAACAATTAATGTTGCTGCCTATTTGGCAAAGCTTGGCCACTCAATTCTTATCGTTGACCTTGATCCCCAAGGTAATGCTACGAGTGGTCTAGGTATTGATAAACAATCTCTAGAGAACACCACATATGATGTCTTGTTTGGTACTGTCAACGTCGCACATATCATTAAAGATACCTCACTTGCTGGGCTACATATTTTACCGACTAATTCACAATTGGCAGCTGCAGAAGTTGACCTAGCAATTGAAGAACGAAGAGAATTCCGCCTTAAAGAGTCACTCGACACTATCTCTTATGATTATATTCTTATCGATTGCCCACCATCCCTTGGTCTACTAAGTCTGAACGCTTTAACGGCGGCTAACCTTGTACTTGTTCCAGTACAGGCGGAATATTACGCGCTTGAGGGACTAGGTCAATTACTAGACGTAATCCAGAGAGTACGACAAGGTTTAAACACTAACCTAGAACTTCTTGGTATCGTTATGACTATGTATGACAGTCGGACGTCATTGTCGGAGCAAGTTATGGCTGAAGTGAAGAAACACTTCGGACAAAAGTTATTTAATACAGTTATTCCGCGTAATGTCAGGCTCGCAGAGGCTCCAAGTTTCGGTAAATCAATTCTGGAACATGATAAGTGGTCTAAAGGAGCTCGTAGTTACAAGAGTCTAGCAAAGGAGATCGAAGAACGTGCAAAATAATAAATTAGGTCGAGGATTCGATTCGCTTATACCAAAGAACTTTGATTCATCAATTTTAGCTTCAGAAGACGAGCGCATAAAGAAAATCGATATTTCATTGCTCGAACCCAACCCTGAACAACCTCGCTTGCACTTTGATGAGAAAGCACTCCAAGAGCTAGCGGACTCTATAAAGCAACACGGCATTCTGCAACCTCTTGTTGTGACACCAAATAATGACAAGTATTACATTATTGCTGGTGAGCGCCGATGGAGAGCCGCAAAAATAGCAGGCTTAAAGACTGTACCGGCCGTTAGCCGATCGTCTAAGCAGCTTGAAAGATTAGAATTAGCTCTCGTAGAGAACGTCCAGCGTGTTAATCTCTCCCCGCTGGAACAGGCTGCATCAATCCAGTATCTACACGATCAATTTAGTCTCGATTATATAACGATCGGTAGTCGCTTAGGTAAGGCTGCAGTAACAGTACAGAATACAGCTCGGCTACTCCAGCTACCAAAACAAGCAATAGAAGCCCTTGGTGATAAAAAGATCACAGAAGGGCACGCACGTACTATCCTGGCGCTTAAAGATGAAAAAGACCAGCTAGTACTACTCCAGCTGATAATCAAGAACGAATGGTCAGTACGACAGGCAGAGAGATATGTTGTGGCCCATAAAAAAGGTACTTCAACTTCAGCATCGGCGATCAAGAAGGTTGCAACAGTTTCGCCTCAGACTGAAAAGCTCACTAAAATTCTTAAGACCAAAGTATCACTTAAGCGTACCGCCAAGGGCGGTAAGCTAGAAATCGGATTTAAGAACGACACTGAGCTGAAACGAATTGTAAATTTTATTTCTAAGAAACAATAGTATCTAGAAACTCTGACTCTTATTAAAAGGGTATAATCGAAGTGATAGTTTTCCGACAACTTCATCAAGTGATACCGGGCCAAATGCTCGTGAGTCTAGACTATTGGGTCTATTATCTCCGCATACGAAAATAGACCCTTCGGGGACAACAAGATCAATATCACCAGGTGTAGAGGTAATGACGCTGCCATAGGGTGCACTATCCGGGTTAAAGCCTTGCGGGTTTTCCTCGTTATACACCGTCACCTTGTTATCTTTAACTGTAATTCTTTCACCAGGTAGTGCCATGACACGTTTAATAAGTTGACGTTTTCCTTGTAAACCTTCATCGAGGTTAAAGATGATAATATCGGCACGTTTTGGTAGATACTGACGACGTGTAATCTTGGAAATCGTCTTGGGTAATTTGTTAACAATGAGACGGTCACGATTTTGTAGTGTAGTTTCCATGCTTGGTCCATCTACTTCATATGATTGAAATACGAATAGTGTTAAGAGTACTGCTACGAGGGGCGCAATTATAAGTATAGCGATCGTTGAAAGAATGCTTTTTACATTATTTTTTTGCGTTTCTTCCTCGTCTTCCTGATCATCGGGTTGTTCCATGACCAAGCTAATGCCACTAACGGTCTGTTCTGAAGGAACTGGCGGTGCCGCTTGAACGGTATTTATTTTTTGATCTTTTTGTTCATTATCCATACCTCTTAACTATAGAGTATTTCAGTGGAACATGCACTCTATTAGTAGATTTTACGAACTGTATAACGAATACAAGATATTTGATATACTAGAAGAACAATATGAGACAAATAACAGCAAAAATTAAGCCTGCAGCAGGCTTTTCACACTTCATACATATCGTTTTAACTTGTCTATTACCTGCAATTGTTTTTGTGGCAGTACGTCTAAACTTTGTACAAATTGCTGTAGCCATCATTCTATTAAGTAAGTGGCGAATGTTTGCTGTTAAGCCTAGACACTGGGCGGCGAACATTCGAGTCAATGCTGTAGACATCATATTTGGAATCGCTGTTCTTATTTGTATGGCTAGTAGTGGATCGCAAATGGTACAGCTAGTATGGGCTGTCATCTATGGATTCTGGCTTCTTGTAATTAAGCCACTCGATTCGATCATTGGAGTATCCGCGCAGGCTTTAATAAGCCAGGCTCTTGGCCTGGTGGCTTTATTTATAGCATGGGGTGATGCGCCCATTTATGTACTTGTTATTGGTGCTTGGATAATCACCTATAACTGTGCTCGACATTTTTTTGCAATTTTCGAAGAAGGGATGTCTCGCTATCTTGGAGGCGTGTGGGCGTATTTCAGTGCTGCACTTGTATGGATTAGCTGCCACTGGCTATTATTCTATGGTCCTGTAGCTCAGCCAGCGCTCTTGCTATCTGTACTGGGTTCAGGTCTGGGCGGTATGTATTTCCTTGAAAAGACCGATAGAGTATCGGTCTTGCTCCGTCGTCAGATAATATTTATCATGATTGCAATTATAATTATCGTCTTAACGTTCTCTGATTGGAGCGGAAAACTTTAGACTACGGCTTCTGAAATAAAAGGATAAAGCCTTCTGTTTTAGTAAGTTTAAAACCATGGCTTAATCCTTCACTGATTATTCGTTCATGCTGCCTAGGCTCAGCTTCAATCAGTAAATATCCATTCTTAGCAACGACTTTATCATTTAATTGAGTAAACAATCTTTTGATATGTGCCAGCCCGTCATCGTCCGAAAATAGGGCTATGACTGGCTCATGCTTCGTGTCAGGCGATATTGTTTGTTCTGTGGACACATATGGTAAGTTTGCAATAACTACGTCATACACGGCGAGAGGTCTAGAAAGTAGATCTTGCTTTGTAAAATGAACGACAACTCCTATTTTAGCGGCATTTTTACGGGCAATATGTAGTGCACCCTCGCTAATATCGTATGCATCAACGGTTGCAAGTGGTAGCTCGATGCTTGCAGATACTGCTAGGGCTCCAGAACCTGTGCCGACATCCGCAATATTTGGGTTTTTAGGTAAGTGTAGGGTCTTTAATATTGTAATAATAGTTTCACTTTCTGGTCTTGGAACGAGTACAGCAGGGGATACAAAGAAATTTCGTCCATAAAATTCAGAGTATCCCCGAATATACGCGATTGGTTCATGTTGTAGGCGACGAGTGAGCAGGATGTTCAATTCTGCTTGCTGGTCTTGGGTGAGTTCATCGTCAAGATGTGCAAGAATCATGCTCCTATCTTTTTTTAGTATCATTTCTAGTAGGATAAGACAATCAAGACGAGAAGACGTATTTCCAGATTCTTCAAGCCGGGACTTACTTGCTTGAAGCCAATTATTTATTTTCATCATGAATCAGGTCTTGCTCATATGTCTGAAGAGCATCGCAAAGATCATCAATGTCGCCGTTTAAAGCGGCAGGGATATTGCTCCGACTAAAACCTATGCGGTGATCGGTAATACGATCTTGAGGAAAGTTATAAGTTCGGATTTTTTCGCTACGGTCACCTGAGCCTATAAGTTTTTTTCGTGCGTCTGAAAGTTGTTTCTGTTCTTCATCAATTTTAATTTGAAGTAGGCGAGATCTTAGAACTCCCATAGCCTTATCTTTATTCTTGATCTGAGATTTTTCATCCTGGCAAGTAACAACTAGACCTGAAGGAATATGATTAATTCGTACTGCAGAGTCAGTCGTGTTGACGCTCTGTCCACCATGACCACTGCTGCGGTACACGTCTATACGCAAATCACCAGGGTTTATCTCGATATCAGTCTCTTCAGCTTCAGGTAATACAGAGACTGTGACAGTACTCGTATGAATACGTCCTTGAGATTCAGTGCTTGGTACACGTTGTACTCGGTGGACTCCAGCCTCAAACTTCAAGTATTTATAGACATCAATGCCTCGCACTGCGAAAACTACTTCTTTAAAGCCACCAACTTCGCTGGGACTTTCGCTTATTAATTCAACTTTAAAATTTCTATTTTCGCTCCAACGTGTGTACATACGATACAGATCACCGGCAAATAGACTCGCTTCATCTCCGCCTGCAGCGCCACGAATTTCGACAATAGCATCACGTTCATCGTTAGGGTCTTTTGGTGTCAATAACTCAGCAAGGGTAGCGTTAGTCTTTTGTAATGTTTCCTCAATGCTTTTAAGTTCTTCTTTAGCCATTTCTGATATTTCAGGATCATCATCCCTTGAAAGTACGGTAGCTTCTTCGAAATTATTTTTAAGCTGCTTCTTATTCTCATAAAGATCAATAATCTTTTCAAGTTCATTTGATCGCTTCGCAAGCTTTGGATATTTCTTGGTACTAAAAATAGCTGGATCTTCGAGCTGTTTCTGAAGTTCCGTGTATTCTTGGCGTAGACTTTGTTCTTTGGTATCCATAGTATTCCTTAAGTATAAAATAAAAGATCAGAATCCGAGAATTCTGATCTTTTATATGAGGGAGTCGTTATTTAGATTCTTCGACAATATCTGCAGTTTTTCGAACACGAACCTTCTTAGCTTTGCTAAGAGTCGCATCTTTGCGCTTAGCTGCAGCATCTTGACGGGCCTTAAAGCGATCGACTCGACCTTCGATGTCAATCATCTTCTCTTGACCAGTAAAGAAGGGATGAGAAGCGCTACTGATATGCACAGTAACTAGTGGGTATTCATTGCCATCTTCCCACTTAATAGTTTCCTTTGATGCGACAGTAGATTTTGTCAAAAATAAGACGTCGTTATTAAGGTCTTTGAAGACCACGAGCCGGTAGTTCTTTGGGTGTAATTCTTTCTTCATAATCAAAGCCAAATTATACACATCTGTTGGCCTCTGGTCAATGGTAATATTTTAAGAGGTGACTAATTCATAGCCATGTTCTTGCTTATATCTCCGTAAGCTGGTACAATAACAGAGTAAATAATTAAGCAGGTGATCGAATACAATCCTCCTGTACTGCACCGTGTAGGTCAGTAATCAGGTAATCGATCTTCCGAAGAGAAAGGATTTTATCAAATGGCTACAGACGTAGACATCAAAGCTCTATTACAGGCGGGCGCTCATTTTGGTCACAAAACCAGTCGATGGCACCCAAAAATGGCTCCTTACATTCATAGTAAGCGAGACGGTACACACATTATTGACCTCACAAAAACTGTTGAGGCTCTTGAAGAAGTGTTGCCATTTATTACAAAAACTGTCGCAGAAGGAAAGCAAATTCTATTTGTTGGTACAAAACGACAAGCTAAGGACATCGTAAAGAAGGCTGCTGTTGATGTACAGATGCCTTACGTTACTGAACGATGGCTTGGCGGTATGCTTACCAACAAGAAAACAATTGGTGAACGAGTAAAGCACCTAAAGGATCTTGAAGCAAACATGGAAAACGGTACATTTGCCGCAAAGTACAACAAGCTTGAAGTACAACGATTCCAAGAAGAAATTGAACAGATGAACATTCTCTACGGCGGAATCAAAGATCTTGCACTACGACCTGGTGCCGTATTTGTTGTTGATGTTATTAATGAAACTAATGCACTACGTGAAGCAAAGAAACTTGGCCTTAAGACAATCGCAATTGCTGATACGAATGCAGATCCAACCGATATAAACTTTCCAATTCCGGCAAATGACGATGCAATTAAAACTATCCAATTAATTCTTGATTACATCACAGCTGCTATTAACGAAGGAAAAGCAAAGCAAAAAAGTACTAAGAGTGAAGATAAAAAAGAAGGGGAAGCATAAATGAAAGTTTCTATCGAAGATATTAAGCGACTAAAGAGCCTTACTGGAGTTGGTTTAACTGACGCAAAGAAAGCTCTTGAAGAAGCCGATGGTAATTTCGATAAGGCTCTTGAAGCAATGCGCAAAAAGGGTCTTACTAAAGCTGAAAAGCGCGGTGAGCGTGAAGCTCGTGCCGGAAGTATTGGCACCTACAACCACGACGGAAGAATTGGTGTGCTCGTAGAAGTAAACTGTGAAACTGATTTTGTAGCTCGCACTGATGATTTTGCTGATCTCGTAAAGGATTTAGCAATGCATATCGCAGCAGCTTCACCTGAATATGTTTCAAGTGAACAAGTACCAGAAGCCATTCGAAATGAGAAAAAAGCTGAATTTAGCGAAAAAGCAAAAGCAGAAGGCAAGCCAGAAAAAATGCTTGATAATATTGCCGAAGGCATGCTTAAAAAGTATTTTGCAGAACGATGTTTACTTGATCAGCCATTTGTGAAGAATCCAGACCTAACCGTAGGTGGTTTAGTCAAAGATGCGAACGCACGTATGGGTGAGAACATTGTGGTGCGACGGTTTAGTCGTATCGCACTTGGCGAAGTCAGCTAATAAAATAAAAAAATAATCGCATAACCACTTCTTCCTCTAGGGGTCGGAGTGGTTTTGTATAATAAAATACAAGTGCACATAAGTGTTATACTAGAAGAGAATAATAAGGAGTATATGTGAGTCCTCAACAAGCTGTAGAACAGGCAAAGACAAAGTTTAATAATGCATCAGAGCACTTAAAAAGTGAGCTTTCAAAGCTTCGTACTGGTCGTGCGACAGCCAGCATGCTTGATAGTGTAACCGTAGTAGCATATGGTACGCCAACACCTCTTAACCAAGTAGCAAACGTTTCTGCACCAGAGGCTCAACTACTACAAATAACTCCTTTTGATCCTACTAATATCCAAGCTATTAGTAGTGCAATCCGCGATAATCAATCTTTGGGGCTTAATCCTTCAGACGATGGACGAGTTGTTCGTGTTCCAATTCCAGCACTAACTGAAGAGCGACGTCGTGATATCAGCAAGCAAGTAGGAGCTAAACTTGAAGAATGCATGATAACGATGCGTAATATTCGTCATGATGCACTTGATGCTATTGATAAATCTAAAAAAGATAAAGAAATTGGAGAAGATGACGCGAAACGTTTTGCTGCACAGATCGATGAAGCTATGAACAAAGTCAGAGCAGCAGCAGATCAAATGGCAAAATCTAAAGAACAAGAAATAATGACCGTCTAGTTCGGCATTAGATATCAATTCGAGTATAATAGATCAAATGACAACAGCTTCCTCAACGAAAGTTCCTCAACATATTGGCATCATTCTTGATGGCAATCGGCGCTGGGCTGCGGCCAAAAATCTGCCAAAACTTGAAGGACACAGGGCTGGCTACGAAACCTTGAAAACAGTGGCGACATACGCATTCAAAAAAGGCGCATCTTTTATATCTGCTTTTGTATTTTCAACCGAAAACTGGGGAAGAAGTCAGCAAGAAGTTGACTACCTCATGAAGTTACTTCTATGGGTAGCTAAAAATGAAGTCGATTCCTTTAATAAGCAAAATATTCGTGTTCGTTTCCTGGGAGAAGAAGAAAAACTAAGCCCTAATGTACTTAAAGCTATGCGTGATGCCGAAGAAAAAACTAAGAATAATACAGCAGGAACACTACTTCTATGCCTCAATTATGGTGGTAAACAGGAAATCGCAAGCGCCGCGACGAAGTTCTTACGCGCTAACCCTACAGCCGATACAATTACGGTTGATGATATCTCGAACAATATCTATGAACCATCGGTTCCAGATATAGATCTTCTAATTCGGACAAGTGGCGAGCAGCGATTAAGTAATTTTATGCTTTGGAGAGCAGCTTATAGTGAATTATATTTTACTGAGGCTCATTGGCCTGCATTCACTGAAGCTATGTTTGACGAGGCAATAGAGGCTTACAGTATTCGTCAGAGAAGGTTCGGAACCTAATGGCAATTTTCTTACTCGTCATTGGTTTACTGCTTTTCGTAAGTCTCGTTGTAGTCCATGAATGGGGTCATTTTATAGCAGCTCGCCGAGGAGGAGTTGAAGTAGAAGAATTTGGAATTGGTTTTCCTCCCATGGCCTGGTCAAAAAAACTTAAGAGTGGCCTACTTTTATCTATAAATTGGCTTCCTCTAGGAGGCTTTGTAAAATTAAAGGGTGAAAATGATTCTGCCACATCCAAGGGAAGTTTTGGAGCTGCACCACTAAAGACTAAAGTTAAAATTATGCTTGCCGGAGTTGGTATGAATTTATTGACTGCATTCATATTACTTACATTTCTCGCGCTCATCGGCATACCGAAGATACTAGAAGGGCAATACACGGTTGCCAGTGATACGAAAGTCATTCGAAACGATGTACTAATCGGAAATGTAAGTGAAGATTCTCCAGCCGGAAAAGCTGGTCTTCAGCTTCAGGATAGGGTTGTCGAAATAGCTGCTGCGAATGATGTCCAAAAAATTGCTAATGCTGAACAGTTACCAGAAGTTACGAAAAAGTTCGCAGGTAAGGATGTAAGCATCACTATTGTCCGCAATGGAACACAGCAGCAAGTGCCGGCTAAGCTACGTACAGTCTCTGAAGTTGAAGCAAGCAAAAATACCGACAATCCAAAAGGATACTTGGGCATTTCGCCGCAAGAATACACAATACAGCGTTCAACTTGGTCTGCGCCTATTGTTGCTGCTGGGCTCATTAAGCAATTTACTGAAGCTACATTGAAAGGTCTTGGAGGACTAGTTGCTAATTTGTTTAGAGGTAACGGCAGTGAAGCAACAAAACAGGTTTCTGGCCCTGTAGGTATATTTGTGATCTTAAAAGATGGCAGCTTGCTTGGGTTCGAATTTATTCTTATGATTATTGCAATTATATCGCTAACCCTTGCGATTATGAACGCGCTTCCAATTCCTGCGCTTGACGGAGGCAGACTTTTCGTAACATTACTATTTAGAGTAATGAAAAAGCCACTTACTAAAGATATGGAAGAAAAGATTCACGGGTCTGGCTTTGCGGTCTTAATGCTTCTCTTCGTTATTATTACAATCGTTGATGTAAAGAGATTCTTTTAAGGAGTTAGTTATGAAGCTTAGCTTATTAACTCCAATATTACTCCTCGCTCTGTATGGCATCTTTGCCTTTGCCCGCCGTCGCAAGGAAGACGATGGCAAGTTTCCATACTCACCACTTGAATCAGTTAGCGTTACCCTATTTATTTTTTTTGCAGGACAAATCATCGGAGGTTTTCTAGCATACGTATTAGCAAGTCTCGGAGGGGGTGGACAGAAGCAGGTTCTGGACTGGCTTAGCGATGATACGATAGGCCAATTCTTATTCATAGTACTAACGGCATCTGTCAGTATTGGTTTGCTGATATTCTTTTTAAAGCAGCGGGGTACCTCACTAAAACAACTTGGATATTCACGGGCACCAAAACTAAAAGACGTTGCATATGCTCTCGGTGCTTTGGTCGCATACTTCGCTGTATATATAGCGTTTGTTTCCATTATAAAGTCCTTCGTACCTTCACTCAACGTCGAACAAGAACAGCAAGTTGGTTTCGATACTCTTAGTAGAAGCCAGCTGCCACTCGTGTTTATTAGCCTAGTGATAATACCACCGCTACTCGAAGAGACAATAGCACGAGGATTCTTGTATACGGGTCTTAAAAAAGGCACGAATCGCTACCTTGCAGTTTTTATTACCTCTGCCTTATTTGCAATTGCGCACCTGCAATTCGGTTCAGGCGCGCCTCTCTTATGGATCGCAGCAATAGACACCTTCACCCTATCTCTATTCCTTATTTACTTAAAGGAAAAAACAGGCAGTCTATGGGCCTCAATCTTTTTGCATGGGCTCAAGAACTTCATCGCGTTTCTAGCACTCTTTGTATTTACAACAAAATAATAATTTCATGGTATAATATATAAATGATAAATATTAATTTTGTACGACAGTTCCCGCGACTTCAATAACCCTGAAGCTTGAGTCTGTATGTCAAAATTTTACAAATCGGTCTCAGGACCGATTTTTTAATGTTAGGAATATAATAATGGAAAAAGAAATAATAGTTTTAAAATATGGATCTTCATCCGTGACTAATGCTGAAGGCATTGATATGTCACGTCTTTATACATATTCTAACTACGTTGATTCACTCATGGATGATTATAGTGTCGTTATTGTCAGTTCTGGAGCCGTAGCAGCAGGAAAAGCCTATTGGGAGACTCTACATAGTGAGAATGACAATTTGGAGCCTTCCAAGCAATCATTTGCCATGCAGGGTAGTGGACGAATAGTAAGTGCTTGGCAGGATAGTTTGGCTTATTTTGGTAGGGCTGCGGGTCAATTACTGGTAACGCACCGAGAACTAGATGATATTGAAGAGGGTTCGGTTGTTGTTTCGTCTATACGACAATCATTGGAGTCTGATATTATTCCAATTTGTAACGAGAATGATGCTCTAAGTATTCAAGAACTTGCTTTACTTAAATACGGTGGCGAGAACGATGGTCTAGCCTCCCATATCGCACGAACAATTGGCGCCAAGGCCCTTTGCTTATTAAACGATTCGGGTGGTATTAAGCGAAATGATCAATCTGAATATGAAAGTATCAGACATACAAACTGGTCAGTAGTAAGGTCTATGGCTAAGATGCGATCAGAGCAATCCAGTCAAGGCACCGGTGGTATATCAGCAAAAGTTGAGGCCGCTATTAGTGCTGCGAGTGCAGGTATAGACGTATACGTTGGGAATGCACAAAAAGACCCTAAAATTATTATGGACGGAAAGTCCGGTACTCATTTTGTCGCAAAGGCGGCCGAAGTCAGGTAAGATACATACTAAGGAGAATTCATGAAAGCAAGCCAACTTTTTACCAAAACGACAAAAAATGCACCAGCAAATGAAACTGCTCGTAATGCTCAACTATTGATTCAAGCAGGATTTATTCATAAAGAAATGGCTGGAGTCTACGCATTTCTTCCACTAGGACTTAAAGTTATTGAAAACATTAAAACAATCATTAGAGAGGAAATGAATGCCATTGGTGGGCAGGAGCTCATTATGACAAGCCTGCAAGCTCGAGAAAAATGGGAAGTTACAACTCGCTGGAATGATGATGTTGTTGACGTATGGTTTAAGACAAAATTAAAAGATGGAACTGAAATTGGACTTGGCTGGACTCACGAAGAGCCAATTATAGAAATGATGAAACCATTTATCAGTAGCTATAAGGATCTTCCAGTGAATGTCTATCAGTTCCAGACAAAGCTTCGCAATGAGCTAAGATCAAAGAGCGGTATTATGCGAGGCCGTGAGTTTTTTATGAATGATATGTATACAGCTTCAATCGATGCTACTCAACACGACAAGATCTATAACGGTGTAATGGATGCCTACGTACGTGTTTTTGAAAGACTTGGACTCGGAGATGATACATATGTAACTTTTGCGAGCGGTGGATCATTCACTAAGTTTAGTCATGAATTCCAGACAGTATGTGAAACCGGTGAGGATATTATTTACATTCATCGAAAGAAGAATATCGCGATTAATGAAGAAGTGCTTGACGATGAAACTCTTCAGAAGCTTGGTATCACTCGCGATGAGCTTGAAAAAGTAAAGAGTAGTGAAGTAGCAAACATCTTCAACTTTGGCACCGATAAGAGTGAACAAATGGACTTAACCTATACTGACGAAAAGGGAGATAAGAAATTTGTCCACCTTGGTTCATACGGTATCGGTGTTAGTAGACTTATGGGAGTTATTGCTGAAAAACTTGCCGACGATAAAGGTTTAGTGTGGCCAGCACAAATTGCTCCTGCAAAAGTCTACCTAGCACGATTAAGTGAGGACGTAGAAGTGGTAAAGGCTTCAGATAAACTGTACGATGATATGCGTAAACGCGGCATTGAAGTGTTTTACGATGATAGAGACGTCCGTGCCGGACAGAAATTTGCCGACGCTGATCTTATGGGAATTCCATACAGAATTGTAGTCAGCGAAAAGACCTGTCAGAGCGGAAAGCATGAGCTTAAAGCAAGAACGGAATCCGATAATAAAATGCTCGACAATGATGGTATACTAGAATACCTGGCTACAGTAGGATCGTAATCGAGCCAGCACCTAAATAGACATTCAATAGATGAAATAGAGGAATAAATTATGAAAAAACAATACTTATTAACACAAGAAGGCATCAACGAACTGGAAAAAGAGTTTGCCGATTTGGTTGCTGAACGTGGCCCAATAGCTGAGCGCATTAAAACTGCACGTGAATTTGGTGATCTTTCAGAGAACGCTGAGTATAGTTCTGCACGTCAAGAACAAGAACGTACTGAGACTCGCATATCTGAGATAGAAAATATCTTACAAAACGTTGAAGTCATTAAGAAGCCTAAGGGCGATAGTAAAGTTCAAATCGGATCTTCAGTTAAAATGAAGAGCGAAAAGGGTAGCGTAAAAGCATTTCAAGTTGTTGGAACTGTTGAAGCAGATCCAATGAATGGCAAGATATCAGATGAATCTCCAATTGGTATGGCGCTTCTCGGAAAAAAAGTTGGTGAACACGTAGAAATTGTCACACCTGCAGAAACAACGCACTACAAGATAACTGATATAGCATAACAGAGCTAAGTCTACAGCTTGTTCTTGGCTGATGCCATGAAAGAAGTTATACTGTGATCTAATGGCTACACTCAAAGAACTACGAAACGAAGGGCAAAAGATTAATAAATACGACGACGCCCTGCAATTTGCCAAGATGGTTGCCGAGGATGCCCGAAAAATAAGCTCGCAATACTACAAAACTGACTTAAAGTTTGTGACGAAGAGCGACACATCGCCCGTTACTATCGCTGATGAAAAAATTAATCAGCTGGTTATTAATAAGGTTAAAGAGCATTTTCCTGAGCACGGTGTTTTGGGCGAAGAGAAATCTTGGCAAACAGATAAAGAATACTTATGGGTTTGCGACCCAATTGACGGCACGATTGCATTTTCTATGGGCGAGCCTACTTTTATGTTTTCACTTGCTTTGGTTGAAAACGGCAAGCCCGTAGTGGCGGTTGCTGGCGACTTAGCCAATGGCGGTATTTTCTGGGCGACAAAAGATGGCGGTGCATATTTTGACGGTAAGCCAATACACGTAAGCTCACGTAAAATGAGCGAGGCTTGGCTAGCATTCCCGACAGGTCTAAAGTGGCTTTACTCAAGACAAGCTATGTATGAACGACTTGCGAAAGAAGCCTACCAAACAAACATTATT
The DNA here is from genome assembly GCA_943354005.1 of uncultured Candidatus Saccharimonas sp. Lineage (GTDB taxonomy): Bacteria > Patescibacteriota > Saccharimonadia > Saccharimonadales > AWTP1-31 > CAJAXB01. The sequence goes on along the minus strand of CALRBE010000001.1, from coordinate 86,602 downwards.
CATGGCGGCGTTTTCAAGGGTGTTCTTATCGCACAAGGACTATCTGATGGTACAATCTGGCCAGAAACAATCCAACCTTGGGATATGGCGGCTGTTAAACTCATTGTCGAGGAAGCTGGCGGTAGACTAACGAATGCGAAAGGTTTAGATCATCGTTTTAATGAGGAGCTAACTGGAGGCGTAATAATTTCTAACGGTGTTATTCACGAAGATTTACTGGGTATAGTAAATAATAGCTGATAGCATTCCGTGCGATATAGTTCTTTTGCCAAAAACTGACTCAGCAAATATGGCTTAAACGAACTGGAAAAAGATTTTGCCGATTCGGTTACTGAATTTGTACAAATTATTTTACCTGCAGAAACAACGCATTATAAGATAACAGAGCTAAGTCTACAGCTTGTTCTTGGCTGATGCCACGAAAGAAGTTATACTGTGATCTAATGGCTACACTCAAAGAACTACGAAACGAAAGACTACGTAAACTCGATGATTTAAAAAATCTCGGGATAAATCCATACCCTGCTAAATCTCAAATAACTCATGCAGTATCTCAGGTTCTTGCAAACTATCCTGAACTTGAAAAAAAGGGAAGTAATGTAACAACGGCCGGTAGAATAACTGCGATCCGAAAATTTGGAAAGATTGCCTTTATTGTTATCAAAGATGCGCACGCTACAATGCAAGTTTTCCTTAACGAAGCAAGTATGCAGGAAGTAGATTACTTAAATAGTGAGCTTAAGTTTGAGAATATTAACCTTCTAGATTCAGGTGACTTCATTGAGGTTACTGGTATAGCTGCAACAACTAAAACTGGTGAACAGTCGATTACTGTGAACTCACTACGGTTACTCTCAAAAAGCCTACGTCCAATGCCAACTGCACAAGACGGGTTTTCTAATAAAGAAGAACGATTACGTCGACGTTATATAGATACCAACGTTAATCAAGACGTCTATAATCGATTCATCCGTCGATCTAAATTCTGGCAAGCTACAAGAGACTTTCTGAATAAAAATGATTTTATAGAAATTAATGTTCCTGTTCTAGAACATACAACAGGAGGAGCTGACGCTAATCCTTTCGTGACCCATATGGATGCTATTGATCAAGACTTCTACTTACGAATCAGTCATGAGCTGCCTCTTAAGCGATTAGTTGGCGGTGGTTACAATAAGGTATACGACATTGGTCCGCGCTTTAGGAACGAAAACTATACTGACGAGCATCTACCTGAGCACATAGCCATGGAGTGGTATTGGGCATACGCTGACTGGCAGGACGGGATCGCGTTTATGACGGATATGTATCGTCACGTAATTGAAAAGACTTTCGGAACTCTTAAATTTAAGATTGGTGAATTTGATGTTGATCTATCTAAGGATTGGGAGCAATGGGACTATGCTGAAGTTATTAAAAACAAATACGGTATTGACGTATTCAACTGCACACTAGATGAAGTGAAGAGTGCGCTAAAGGACCATAAGTTAGAAGTAGCTCAGACTGAAAACAAGGCTCGTGGAATCGATAAACTATGGAAAAATATTCGTAAAGATGTAGCCGGACCAGTTTGGCTTATTAATACACCACTATTCATTAGCCCACTTGCTAAAATAAACCCTGAAAATCCAGATACAGTACAGAGATTCCAGCCAGTTATCGCGGGTAGTGAGCTTGGAAATGGATTTACAGAGCTAAATGATCCTATTGATCAGCTTAATCGATTCACAGAACAACAGAACATGCGTGACGCTGGAGACGACGAAGCTATGATGCTCGATATTGATTATGTTGAAATGCTCGAATATGGCATGCCACCAGCTTGTGGCTGGGGCTTTAGCGAGCGTGTATTTTGGATTTTTGAAAATGTATCTGCAAGAGAAGGTGTTCCTTTTCCTCAGCTACGTAGCGAAGTCGATGAAGTTACTAAAACTATCTACCCAGACCTTAAACTATCTAAATAGTTTATAGATTCATTTACCCCAGTGGTATACTTATACTAATGATTTCAGTAAAAAACATTGTAAAAACATATGGTAAAAAAGATAGCCTTTTTAAGGCGCTAAGTAACGTAAGTTTTAGCATTCCTGAAGGCTCAACTGTAGCTATAGTAGGGAAGAGCGGTTCAGGAAAATCAACACTCATGCATATCATGAGTGGTCTTGACCATCCTGACTCAGGCGCAGTGATGATTGGCGATCAGGAGCTGCATAAGCTTAAAGGTCGTAAAATGGATAAATTTAGGTCAACTGAAATGAGCTTCATTTTTCAAGCTTTCTTCGTAGAGGCTAATCAGACTTGCTATCAGAACGTATCATTACCCCTTGAGATAGCCGAGGAAGGTCAACGAAAGATAAGGATAGAGGATGCTCTCGGACAAGTTGGACTTAAAGATAAGATCGATGCTAAAGCAGGAAACCTTTCTGGTGGCCAGAAGCAGAGATTAGCAATCGCACGGGCTATTGTAAACAAACCAAAACTAATTTTTGCGGATGAGCCAACCGGTAATCTAGACAGCTCTACTGGAGAAATGATCATAAAATTACTTTTTAAGCTCAATAGACTAAATAAGAACACTTTAATTGTAGTAACTCATGATAATGAGCTTGCTGATCGCTGCCAATACCGAATTACATTAAAAGATGGAAAAGTTGTGCACTTTGCCGAAAATAAAAAGGTAAGTAAATAGCAATGAAAATTTTTGATGTCTCACAAAGAAGCGCCCGTAATTTAAAACAAGCAAAAGCTCGAACATTATTAACAGCAATGGCAATTGGTGTTGGGGCCTTTGCTCTTACGATGACACTAGCTGCAAGTAACGGTGCACAATCCTATGTAAATCGCCTCATTAGCAATAACTTTGACCCTACAGAGCTATTAGTTGCTAAAGACGAAACTATATTTGGTCGTGGAGATAATAATAAGCCACAAGAGTATGATGCTTCTTTCGGGTCTATATCTTCTGCTAGCGGTGCACCAATTCAAGTTAAGCAAGTCACAGAACAGGATGTAAACAAGATTCTTAAGTACCCGTTAGTTGAACAGGTTCGTGAAGGAGTTATTCTTAACGTTCAGTACGTTACTCGCCCGGGTCAAAAAAAGTACATAGCCAATATACAGGACTATAGTCCTGCTCGCAATCCTGAGATACTAGCAGGTTCAATACCTAAGCCAATTAACAACACTTCATTGCTCCTGCCAGAAGCTTACGTATCAGCTCTTGGCTTCAAAGACCCACAAAGTGCAATAGGCAAGGAACTTACCATAGCAATTAGGAAATCTTTGAGTTCACAGATCGTTGAGACAGGTACCGCTCCTCGTAACCTACAAGATGCAGAGGTGATTGGAGATAAGAGTACAGTACTAGTTCCTTTTAAGGTAGTTGCTGTTTTGAAGTCTGAGCCTGCTCAACCTGGAACAGAGCTATCGTTGCAGATAAGTACGCAAGCTGCTAAAAACCTGAATGATATCGCTACGGCTGGAACATCGCAGTATCGGCAATATACTAGAGTTAACGTTAAGGTAAAGGATGGTGAGGATAAGGCCAATCTACTAAAAGTTCAGGAACAACTAAGTAAAGATGGTTTTGTTTCTCAGAGCGTTGAAGAGACACAGCAATTCCTGACGCAAATTATTAATGTCTTAAAGACAATTGTTGTAGCCTTTGGTCTTATCGCGATAATTGCATCAGTTTTTGGAGTAGTAAATACTATGTACATCAGTGTCATTCAACGGACGCGTGAGATAGGGCTCATGAAAGCGCTTGGAATGCGTCGCAAGGACGTTAGTCGATTATTCCGCTTCGAGGCAGCTTGGATTGGCTTTCTAGGAGGAGCTATTGGCTCAGGACTTGCAGTCGTATTGGGAACATTATTAAACCCATGGATTACTAATAAATTAGATTTTGGCACACAGAAGCTCCTTATATTTAAGGCTAATCAGATAGCAATACTCATTGTATTGCTCGTTCTCGTCGCTATTTTTGCAGGGCTATTACCAGCACGTAAAGCTGCTAAGCTTGATCCTATAGAGGCACTTCGAACCGAATAATTAAGATTAATAAAAAAGGGGTTTTATGAAAGCAATTTGGAACAATATAGTAATAGCTGAAGCAAAGAAGGAAGATCTTATATATATTGAAGGAAACTGGTATTTTCCACCTTCGTCTGTTAAGAAAGAATACTTACATAAAAGCCCGACTCCATATACTTGTCCATGGAAGGGCGAATGTCAGTACTTTAACGTAGGGCAAAAGGAACATTTAAGTCAGGATAATGCCTTTAGCTACCCAAGTCCAAAACCTTCAGCAATAGAGCGAGTCAAAAAAGATTTTTCAAATTACGTTGCTTTTTGGCGAGATGTAAGCGTAGAGGAATAGATCCATGGCAGCACACAAGGAATCGATTGTGCTCGGCGGTGGATGCTCCTGGTGTCTTGATGCGGGCTACCGCCTTATTGAAGGCGTTTTGAGCGTAGAAACAGGTTATTCTGGAGGTAATGTCAAAGACCCGTCATATGACCAAGTTTGTACTGGTGAAACCGGGCATGCTGAGGTTGTCAGAATAACTTTTGATACCGACAAAATAAAGCTAAAAGATTTACTTGATATTTTCTGGGCCCTACATGACCCTACTACACTAAACAAGCAGGGCAACGATGTCGGTACACAGTATCGTTCTATAATTCTTTACAGTAATGAAGAGCAAAAAAACATAGCTGAAAAATCGATGAATGATAATTCAGCCGTCTGGGACGATCCAATTGTAACTGAGATTCTTCCATTACAGACGTTTTATATGGCTGAGCAAGAACATCAGGATTTCTTTGCGCAGCATCCTGAATCTGCCTACTGCCAAGTAATAATTAATCCAAAGCTCAAAAAGCTTCGTAAAAAATTTGCTTCACGTATTCGCTCTTAGTTATAACTGTTTTGCTTCAACAACGTATCGTTTCGATGTGCTTCCTAAGGGGTAGCATGTATACATTGTTAACTTCTTTGAAACTTTTGGATCTTTATCTCTAATGTCTACCTGAGTCGGAAGAACAGTCTTGGTATTGTATACCTCATACTCGTAGACAGTATCTTTCCATCGGACATATATCTTGCTACCTAGCTTAAGCTCGGGAAGATTATAAAAGTAGCCTCCGCTATTAGCAGTATATAAGAAGCGATGTCCGGCAAGAACGATATTGCCGTCCTTTGTAGGATCTATATTCTTAGTCTCTCTCCAGACACCTTGGTTTTTGCCAATTACATATACTTCTCGTCCATCTATGATCTCTGCGTTTACACCAATTGATGGAAGAATTAGTCTATTACCTTTAAGCTTTTGGATTGCATCATCACTAATTTTCGTAGAACCTTGTTTTGCATCTGCGGCAGCTTGACTATAGGGCTTTGCATCTATTTTTGGTTTTCGAATAAGGTAGCTAAGGCGGGGTAGGTACGGTAGGATTAATAAAATAAAGCTGGCTATTGCTATTACAATAGCTCCAACAATGATTATTTTTGATTTTTTACTTCTTTTTTTAAAAGCCCGCCAGATAGAACGGGGTGTATTAGGGGCTTTCTTTTGAGGTGTATTAGTAAGTAGCTTTCCTTTATTGCCAAGGATAATAGAAGCTGATTTTGTTTTTTTTCTTGTCATATTCTACATCAGTATACCATTAGCGGCGTTCAGGATGTGGTATAGTTTTAGTATGAAATCTAAAAAATCAACCAACAAACCAATCACCATCCAATCATTAATTAAATGGAACAAGTCAATGGCCGTGCTGCATGCAGTACAAGCTATAGCTGTTATTGCGCTAAGTAAGGCTGTTACATGGCCTATAACCACAACGTTTTTATCTCAGGACACACTGGCAACTGAAATAGCTGGTAAACCAATCCTGGCAATGGGTACACGTACAATATTTAGCGTTAATCTTGGTTACGTAGTTGCGTCTTTCTTTATCGTATCAGCTATTGCACATACAATCATCGCAACAGTTTATCGTAAAACGTATGAATCTGATCTTAAAAAAGGAATCAATAAGGCGCGCTGGATTGAATATGGCATAAGTGCCAGCATCATGATGGTCGCAATCGGCCTATTGAGCGGAATCTCTGATCTATCTACGATTGTAGCGATCTTTGCCCTTGATCTTATTATGAACCTTATGGGACTAGCAATGGAGCTACAGAACCAGGGTGAGAAGAAAGTTAAATGGTTTACTTACAAAGTTGGATGTCTTGCAGGAATAGTTCCTTGGATCATCTTTGCAATTTATGTCACTGGATCTAACGTTTATGGTTCAGGTGATATTCCAACATTCGTTTACTTCATATTTGCAAGCCTATTCATACTGTTCAACACCTTTGCAATCAACATGTATCTTCAGTATAAGAAAATTGGCAAATGGTCTAACTATCTTTACGGAGAACGCACATACATGATTTTAAGCCTTGTTGCTAAATCACTTCTTGCATGGCAAGTATTCTCTGGAACTCTTCGTCCTTAATTAATCTATGTCCGAAGAACTGACAATACATAAGCTCGTACATGGCGGGCAAGGTATGGGGGTTATTGGAGACGGTCGAAAGGCATTCATCTGGAATGCTCTACCTGGAGAGGTCGTAAGAGCGCGCCTCACAAGAACAAGGAAGGACTTCGTCGAAGGTATCGCAGAGGAAATAATAAGTCCTTCAGCTCATCGTATAGAGCCCAAAGAAGATATTTATCTTGCAACATCACCATGGCAAATCATGGACTTAGAATATGAAAATATTCAAAAGGCACTAATCGTTAGCGAGACATTTTCTAGAGAGCACGTGGAATTACCAGATTTCTCAATGCTTTCAGACAATGTGCCATTTGGTTATCGAAATAAAATAGAGTTCTCATTCTATGGAGATGACACCGGGCTTCATTATGCATTCTTTAACCGCGGATCACACCAGAAACAGATAGTCACAGAAAGTGCATTAGCGCTCCCTCAGATAAACTCAGCAGCTAAAGAATTTTTAAAAGAGTTAAATACCCACACGATTCGTGCAGGCGATTTAAAATCAGTCATATTTAGATGTGACCAAAACGGGGATGTGGTTGCCGCCTTATTCGTAAAACCTGAAACTTTTGTAGAGCTTAAGAAGCCTAAGGTAATAAAAGGCCTCAAAGTATATCATTCAAACCCTAAGAGTCCTGCTTCTGTCCTTACAAAACTTCTCTACCAAGAGGGGACAACTACACTTACTGACGAGCTAAACAATACACCAATTACATATGACGTTTGTGGATTTTTCCAGGTAAATTTACCGGTTTTTGAAATGGCCCTCAAAGAAATAGCCGACGCTACAAAAAATGAAACTAAAAAAGTGGATATGTACTCTGGCGTAGGAACAATTGGTTTAGCAATCGGCAATACAAAAACACTTGTTGAACTCGATAAAGCGAATATTGATATGGCTAATCATAATGCACGGAATCAAGACATTGATGTCGTGCACGCAAGCACCGAGAAAGCACTGCAGTATATTGAATCAGATGTAGCACTTATTGTTGACCCACCGCGTAGTGGCCTACATAGGGATGTTATTGAAAGAATCCTGTCCGTTAAGCCTCCACTTGTTTGTTATTTGTCATGTAATCCTGCGACACAAGCACGGGATGTTGCATTACTAAAAGATAGTTATAAAATCTCAAGCTTTGCAGGGTATAATTTTTTTCCAAAAACACCACATATTGAAACATTAGTTATACTAGAGAGACAATGAAGATACATCGATTTTATACACCAGACATCAAGCTAGAGCAGGATTGTTGGATTCAGCAGCCGGAGCAGCTGCATCAATGGAACAAAGTGCTACGCTTTCGTCCCGGTCAGCAGGTAGTTTTGTTTGATGGAGTAGAGCATGACCGTTTATACGAAATTATAGAAATAAGTCCGAAAGAAGCCCATCTTAAACATATTACTGACTACAAAAGACAGTTACCCAAAAAAGATCTTTACCTTTTCTGGTCATTGCTCAAAAAAGATAAAAATGATTGGGTACTTCAGAAATGTAGTGAACTTGGAGTTAGCCATTTTATTCCTCTAATTGCAGACCGGTCTGAAAAGACAGGCTTTAATCATCAGCGGGCAGAAAAGATTATTATCGAAGCAGCAGAACAGTGCGGACGAAGCGATATCCCTAACGTTCGTGAACCGCTACCCGTTAAGGCGGCCATTGAACAGTATAAAGATAAGATCCAGCTGTTTATTTGTGAGCAGGATAGTGAAGGAGCTAAGCTTAGTGAAGGACCGCAAGGTGTGCTCATTGGCCCTGAGGGTGGCTGGTCTGATTCTGAAAAGGAGCTTTTCAATAATCTTTCTGTAGCCCATCTCAATATTCATGATTTTACGCTTAGAGCTGAAACTGCAGCAGTTACTTCTGTCGTAAGGCTGTTACAATAAGCCAATGAATTATTGGAGAGAGCGGAGTCAGCCGTATCAACCTGGCCAAGTAAGCCCATTTAAGGTCAGTAGAAGCAAGATAGAGCTATTTATGCAATGCCCGCGTTGCTTCTGGCTAGATGTGCGCCTAAAGATTACTCGGCCGAATAGTCCGCCATTTAATATTAATAAAGCAATCGATGAACTCTTTAAAAAAGAGTTTGATAGTTACCGAATAAAAGCAGAGCCGCATCCACTTATGACGGAGTACAAGGTTAAAGCTGTGCCCATGAAGCATGATGAGCTTGAAACATGGCGCCATAACTTTACTGGTATTGTGGTTATACATAAGCCTACAAACTTGCATGTATTCGGTGCAATAGACGATCTATGGATGGACGAGGACGGTAAAATGATCGTCGTTGACTACAAGGCGACAGCTAAGGATAGGGAAGTAAGCATTGATGCGGCTTGGCAGATAAGCTACAAAAGACAGTTAGAAGTCTACCAATGGCTACTAAGACAGAATGGTTACGAGGTGAGTGACACCGGCTACTTCGTTTATACGAATGGTCGAATGGATCTCGACGGTTTCTTTAATAAGGTTGAGTTTAAGACTAAAATTATCCCATATGTTGGAGATGACGCCTGGATTGAGCCAACATTAAAGAAAATGAAATTATGCATGGACGGCGATATGCCTGCAGTAGGTACAGCAGCTATGGGTGGGGAATGTGATTTTTGTTCATACGCCAGACAAAGAACGATGTTGACACTCGATGCGCTAAAGCAGAAGCGCTCGTAGGCCATTTCTACATAGCTTTTCCCTAGCATAACACCATAAGGCAACGTATACTGTAGGTATGATTGATATACAGATAATTCGAGACAACCCTGAGACTGTAGCTGAAAAGGCCGCACAAAAGGGATATGAAATCAATGTGGGGCAGTTATTAAAAATTGATACTGAACGCAAAAAAATGATTGCACAGATCGAAAGCCTGCGAGCTGACCGCAACGAGCATGCCGCATCTTTAAAGGCCGGTAAGCCTACAATGGAGCAGCTTGAACGCGGGAAAGCTATTAAAAATGAATTGACTGAGATTGAAGCTAGACTCGATCCATTGGAACATGAATATCAAGCGCTTCTAAAAGCTGTCCCAAATATGCCTCTTGATTCAGTACCTGTTGGCACGACGGAAGCAGATAACCAGGTTATTAAAACTGTTGGCGAAAAGCCTGAGTTCTATTTTACGCCCAAGAATCATGCGGATATTGCGATGACGAAAGGCTGGCTCGATAAAGAACGAGCGGTAAAAATTGCCGGTGCCCGCTTTGTATATACAAAAGGAGACTTAGTTCGTCTTGAGTTTGCTCTCTGGCAATACGGAATGGCCGTACTTGGAGATGAGGAAATATTGAAGCAAATCATCGCAGAGAATGACCTGCAAGTGAGCAGCAAGCCTTTTATTCCTGTGTTACCTCCAGCAGTTGCTAAAAAAGAAGTATTTGAGGCAACAGGAAGACTGAATAGAGAAGAACAAACATACAAGTTCGAAGATGAAGATCTATGGATGAATGCAAGTGCAGAGCACACGATAGCTCCGATGTACATGAATGAAATCTTGGATGAAAAAGAGCTTCCAATTCGTTACATTGGTTATACCACGGCTTTTCGAAAAGAAGCTGGTACATATGGAAAAGACACCGAAGGGATTTTTAGATTACATCAATTCAATAAGCTTGAGATTGAAAGTTTCACGACACCCGAAACCTCACTTAACGAGCACTTATTTTTGGTTGCAGTGCAAGAGTATCTCATGCAGCAACTGAAGTTGCCATATCACGTACTAGAGAAGTGTACTGCTGATATTGGTAGGCCTAATGCAAAAGGAGTTGATATAGAAGCTTGGCTACCATCTCAAAATACATATCGAGAAACTCATACTGCAGATTACATTACAGATTACCAAGCTCGAGCTATGAAGACTCGATTAAGACGTGAAACTGGCGAGGTTGAACTGTTACATACGAACGATGCGACAGTCTTTTCGCAGCGTCCATTAATCGCGATTATTGAGAATTATCAGACACCAGAAGGTGACGTGATGATTCCGGAAGTATTAAAACCATTTATGGGAGGAAAAGAAAAAATATGATCCAAAAAATTGAGATTAGCGGTATACACACAGAAGTTTCAGATGACCTAAAGAAATACGTATTAAAGAAGATTGGTAAAATGGACCAGTACATGCCATTGCACGCACGAGAATCAGCACATGCTGATGTCAAACTAAAAGAACAAAAAATTAAAACTCGTGTTGAATGTACTGCTGAAGTTATATTACATTTACCACATGATACGATCACCGTTAAAGAGACGACAATTAATATGTTTGCGGCAGTTGACGTTGTCGAAGCTAAATTAAAAAACCAGATTATTAAGTATAAAGAAACACACGGAACTAAGCGCCTGCACCAAAGAATTATGAATAAGTTCAAACGGGATCCTGCGCAGGCTAGCTAGTAAAGTGAATAGAGTAAAAATTACGTTCCTCTGTATCATATAAATGCGATACAATAGAATCTATACCATATCAACTACTGACAAGTTCCAGAGGAGTGTTATTTCATGAATAAAGTTTTCAAAAAAGTCTTGGGCGACCCTCAAGCAAAAAAAGTTAAGCGACTACAAAAAAAAGTAGCCGAAATTAATGCATTAGCACCTAAATATGAAAAACTTTCTGAATCTAAGCTTAAAGAGCAGACGAAGATCTTAAAAGAGCGACTTAATAAAGAATCAATTGATAAAATACTGCCTGATGCCTTCGCAGTAGTTCGCGAAGCAGCATCACGAAGTCTTGGCCAGCGTCACTTTGACGTCCAGCTTATTGGAGGCATGGCGCTCCACGAAAGCAACGTAGCCGAAATGAAGACTGGTGAAGGAAAAACACTTGTTGCAACAGCTCCTGTATACCTAAACGCCCTAAGCGGTAAAGGTGTGCACGTCGTTACCGTCAATGATTACCTTGCTCAACGCGATGCAGGATGGATGGGTCAAGTATATGCCTACCTAGGACTGACTACTGGAGTAATTATTGCTGATGAATCTTATATTTACGATGAAGCTTTCGAGAATAAGAAGCATAATGATAAGCGATTAGTTCACCTTAAGCCTTGTACAAGACAACAGGCTTACGCGGCAGACGTTACTTATGGGACTAATAATGAATTTGGCTTTGATTATTTGAGGGATAACATGGTTCGTGAAGTTGAACAGCTTCGACAACGTGATCTGCATTTTGCAATCGTAGACGAAGTTGACTCAATTCTTGTCGATGAGGCACGAACCCCTCTTATTATTTCTGCTCCCGCAATGACAAGTGGTAATGCATATTCACAATTTTCTAAAGTTGCACGGCAGCTTAAGGTAGAAAAGCATTATGAAATTGATGAAAAGCAGAAGGCTTCTGTGCTTACCGATGAAGGCGTTGAGTTTATTGAAAAAGCGCTCGGAATCGATAACCTTTACGCAAGTGATAACATTCGAACCATTTATCACCTCGACCAAGCTCTAAAAGCTCAGGCACTATTCAAGCGCGATAAGGATTATGTTGTTACATCAGAAGGTGAAGTCGTTATTGTCGATGAGTTTACTGGACGATTACTAAAGGGCCGGCGATATAACGAAGGTCTGCACCAGGCAATTGAAGCAAAAGAAGGCGTTGAAGTTCAGGAAGAATCTATGACTCTTGCAACGATTAGCTTCCAGAACTATTTCCGACTTTATGAAAAGCTTGCGGGTATGACCGGTACTGCTCAGACAGAAAGTGAAGAATTCCACCAGATCTACAAACTTGATGTATTAGATATTCCATCTAATCGAGGCTTAGCCCGTATTGACCGAGCAGACAGAATCTATAAGACGGAAGCAGGGAAGTTTAAGGCTATTGCTCGAGAAGTAAAGATGCTACACGAAAAAGGACAGCCTGTGCTTATCGGTACAGTTTCGATTGAGAAGAATGAAGAGCTTGCTCGTCTACTTTCAAAGCAAAAAGTACCGTATCAACTACTGAATGCTAAGAATAATGAAAAAGAAGCAGCTATCGTCGCTAAAGCAGGTGAGCGAGGCAGTGTTACGCTAGCCACAAATATCGCCGGTCGTGGTACGGACATTGTACTATCTGAAGAGGTTCATGAACTTGGTGGACTTTTCGTTCTAGGTTCTGAGAGACATGAATCAAGACGTATCGATAACCAGTTACGTGGACGGTCAGGGCGGCAGGGTGACCCTGGTGTCACACAGTTCTTCGTCAGCACCGAAGATGATCTAATGCGTATTTTCGGTGGAGAGCGCATCGCTAGCGTTATGAACAGATTGAAAGTCGATGACGAGACACCAATCGAAAACAAAATAATTTCTAAGAGTCTTGAAACTGCACAAAAGAAGGTTGAAGGTCATAACTTTGATCAGCGTAAGAATGTCGTTGAATACGATGATGTCATGAACAGACACCGAAAAGCAACGTACATAATGCGACGTGAAATTCTTATGCAGCCTGACATTAGTAAGAGAATTAAGCTATATCTGGAAGAAGAAGCGAAGTTACTAGCAGAATCTCCACTCTCTACGACTGATCTCTACGAAGCATCTTTACGTGAAGTCTTCCCGTTTAGTGAAAAAGTCCTAGATAAACTATTTGATTCACCGGCAGAAAAATTCCCTAAAGCACTTGAGACTGCTGTTATGAATTTATATGCAGAACATGAAGCTGCTTTTGGCAGCGATCTAATGCGTAAAGTTGAAAGGGATATCTACTTACAGCTGCTTGATAATCTTTGGATGCAGCACCTTGAAAACATGGATCACTTGCGCCAGGGAATTCATTGGATTAGTGTTGGTCAGCGAGATCCTCTTGTTGAGTATCGACGTCAAGGACAGTATATGTTTGAGGCGATGCAGGCTGAATTACGTCATGACGTAATAAGATCATTATTTGCAGCTGAGCCTACTGAAATCAGCGCAAAACCTGTTGAGACTGACCTAACGTTAGCAGCCCGATCTTCAGTCGATAATGCGGATAGGATCATAGAAGCTGATGAATTTGCTGAAGAAGACTTTTCGGGTTCCGGCGCTAAAAAAGGTGGTACAAAAAAGAAAGTTACTGAAAAGTCACGTAAAAAAGCACATAAGGCAGAGCGACAACGACGTAAAAAAGGTAAAAGGAAATAGATTGCGGCCTCAGAAGTAGAGGCGTAATCATAAATACAAACACAAGATGAAACATACAGTCACAGAAATAAAATTAGAAAATGGTACCGCCGGGCTACTTATTCACGTTCCTGATGCGAGCGTCATGACATTCGAATGCAACTTTAGAGCAGGAGAATATCTTGTTACTTCAGAAAAATGGGAAACAGCCCACATAATGGAACATATGCTACTTGGAGCAAATGAGCTTATTCCAAAGGCAAGAGCTTTTCAGGCTGAGTTTGAAAAGAATGGAGCTTATTCTAATGCCTCAACTGGTAGCTACGACATAATCTACGAAGCAGAATGTGCTGATTTTGAATGGGACCGAGTTTTCGGACTACTATTAACTGCGATAACAAAGCCTCTGTTCCTAGCAGAGGAATTTGCTGCAGAGTTTGGTAACGTCAGAGAAGAGCTTACTGCACGAAGCAATAATCATTTTAGACACCTCAACCTGGCTTTACGTGAACAATACGGATACTACGCTAAGACAGATCAAGAACGATTGAAGTTAATGGGTAACGTAACACTAGACGACATAACCAAACACTATAAAAAAACACATACAAGCAGTAATATGCGATTTGTAATTGCCGGTAACATCAATGCAAGTAGAAAAAATATTATTACAAAATTGCTCGAGTCAATTGAACTACCAAAAGGCACAGGGCGTTTTGATCTTCCCGAAGAGACACCTAGAGCTGTTAAGCAACCGCTGCATATCCAAAATGAAACCGTCGATAACCTGTATTTCTACATGGATACTTTTGTGAACCAAAAGCTTAACGATGCCCAATATGATAACCTCTCTCTAATCAACAGTATGCTTACGGAAACTCTCTATTCAAGGATCCTTGGAACGGCTCGTGAAAAAGGCTTAGTATACGGTATGAGCAGTGGAGTAAGTCGAGCTGAGCATAGTGGTAACTGGTGGTTCGGTGCACAAGTCATGCCACAAAATGCTCCAGCTCTTTTTGACATTATGGTTCATGAGCTATCTCAAGTGTTTGCCGGCAAGATTTCAGCAGAAGATATTAAAGCTGCGAAGCAATACGCATTAGGACGCTACCAGAGAAGTGGTCAAACCGTTTCAGGCACTGCCAATGGATATAGCTATAGGTATTTCTTTGATGGAATTGTTTATGACTATTACGCTGAGCCTGAACGTATAGCCGCTATAACAAAACAGGGAATAGTTGAGACCAGTAAGCTACTGTTTTCTGAAAATATCTGGGGCATTGGAACATTAGGAAATGCTAGTGAAGAGTTCTTGAGTGATTTACAAAATAAGGTAGCACCATTGTGGAAGAAATAGTTAAGAAGATCAGTCAACTTCAAACGCAGTATGATAATGCGTTTAAAAAATTGAACATAGAGCAGTCAGTAAAAGAAATTGAAAAGCTCGATGAACAAATTGCAGCCTCTGATTTTTGGTCAGATAATCGAGCAGCGCAAGATACTATGAAGAAACAGGCTTCATTAAAGGCCCTGGCGGATCCTTGGATTCAACTCGGTAAAGAGATAAGCGATGTATCCGATATGCTAGCCCTAAATGACAATGCACTAGCAGATGATCTTAAAGTGCAGACTACAAAACTCGAAGAACTATTTAATAGCTTAAAATCAAACCTCCGTTTTAGTGGTAAATATGATAACCATAATGCGGTCGTTACATTATCAGCTGGGGCAGGCGGAACTGACGCCCAAGACTGGACGTCAATGCTTCTCCGTATGTACCTAAGGTGGGCCGAAAAAGATAATTACGCGGTAACACTCATTGAAGAGGCTGCCGGAGAAGAGGCAGGCTTAAAGCGTGCTACTTTTGAAGTTGTTGGTCCGTTTGCCTATGGTAAATTGTCTTCAGAAGCCGGAGTGCACCGACTCGTTCGGCTGAGTCCCTTTAACTCTGACAGCCTAAGACAGACTAGCTTTGCAAAAGTTGAAGTAATGCCTGAAATCGATACACCTTCCGATCTAGAAATAGACCCTAAAGAACTAAAGGTTGACGTCTATAGAGCCGGTGGCCATGGAGGACAAAGCGTTAATACTACTGATTCGGCTGTTAGAGTTACCCATGTTCCTACTGGAGTGACTGTTTCTATTCAGAATGAGCGTTCACAATTACAAAACAGAGAAACTGCAATGACAATACTCCGCTCAAGACTCGCCATGCTTCAATTAGAACAGCATAAAGAGCATTTAAGCGAATTGAAAGGACCTAATACTTCTGCCGAGTGGGGAAATCAAATACGCAGCTACGTCCTTCATCCATATAAACAAGTCAAAGATCTTAGAAGTAGATACGAAACTAGCGATGTCGACAGTGTACTAGATGGCAATCTCAACCCTTTGATAGACGCCTACCTAGAAACTACTTTTGGCGAATAATAAGTTATTTACGTGAATAAGCGTGAGCATTTTGCTATACTGTGTAGCATATGATTCTATTAGATCGAGTAACAAAAACTTATAATAAAAACGGCCAAGCCCTAGAGCGTATCAGTCTACATGTTGAACCCAAGGAATTCGTTATTATCATAGGTCCTAGTGGAGCAGGTAAGTCAACACTACTGAAGCTACTTACTCGAGAAGAAAAGCCTACATCTGGAAAAATAATCGTTGGCGGCATTGATTACGAAACTTTGAAAGATAAAGAAATACCATTACTGCGCCGTAAAATAGGTGTAGTCTTCCAGGATTTTAAATTGTTACCAAATAAGACTGTATTTGAAAACGTGGCATTTGCTCTCGAAATAGTTGGAATGGGCAATAAAGAAATAGAAAACACAGTACCACGTGTGCTTGATATTGTCGGATTAAAAGGTAAAGAAAAAAGAATGCCTGAAGAACTTTCTGGTGGTGAACGTCAACGAGTTGCAATTGCTAGGGCGATTGTCCGTCAACCTCGCATACTAATTGCTGATGAGCCAACAGGAAATCTTGATCCAAAGCATGCTTGGGATGTTATTAGGGTTCTTGAAAAGATAAATAAATTTGGAACAACCGTGATACTCACAACCCACAACCAGGAAATTGTAAATAAATTAAAGCGACGAGTCATTACTATGGAAGCAGGAAGTATTGTTAGCGATCGGGCGGGAGCGGCGTACAAGGGATGAGTGTCAAGCAAAACACAGTTGTATTTAAACGTATAGTTAAGACAGGTTTTATAAACTTTGTTAGAAATGCATGGCTTGGTATTGCAGCTATGGCAGTAATGGTCATCACACTGACTATTATCCTTTTTTCAATTATTGCGAACGCAACTTTTGCAAATACGATACAGCAAATAACTGACCGAATTGATGTCTCTGTCTATCTTAATGATTCGGTTACAAATAAACAGCGCGATGAATTAATTAATAATTTGAAAGGTCTTGAAAATGTTGAAGGGGTTACTTATATTAGCAAGGACCAAGCTCTTGTTATTTATAAGCAACAGAATGCTGGCAACTCAGATCTACTAACCGCAATATCTCAGACTGATAATCCGCTACCAGCAAGCCTACAGATCAAGCCTCGTGACCCAAATCGTATTGAAGAAATACGAACGTATCTTGAAAAGGGGGACATTAAAGCCCTGCAGTCAGATGAAACATCTTACTCTGGTGATAGAAAGCAAGCTATTGATAAAATTACGAGTGCTACGAACTTCTTTAGGCAAGCTGGGATTGCCGGAATAATCATTTTCGCAATTATTTCAATGTTAATTATCTTTAACACAATACAAATGGCAATTTTCAATCGAAGAGATGAGCTAACAATTATGCGACTATTAGGAGCAAGTACCAACTTTATTAGAGGGCCGTTTATAGTTGAAAGTATTCTGTATGGTCTTGTGTCAGGTGTCTTGTCAATTATTATAATTAAAGCATTATTCACAATATCGGCCCGTACCCTTGATGCAAGCAGCTTAGGAATACTAGATATTGATTATTCAGATACGTACTTTAAAGATCATTTCTTTGCATTCCTTGGCCTGCAGCTCGTAGTAGGTGTCTTAATCGGTGCGATATCTTCACTTATCGCAACTCGAAGATACCTCAAATTTAAGTCAAGCAAATAGTATTCTTAAAGTGCTTATGCATCTGTACAATACCGCAAACTTCATGGTATGATATGTATATTGATGAAAAAAATAAATATACTGAAAACTAAATCAAAAAAGATATTCGGATCAGTAGGACTGGTAGCTGCGATATTCATTTTGATGTTTGCTATAATCCCGCGGGTACAAGAAGCACGGGCAGAATCAGTACAGGAAAAGATTAATGCATTACAGCAGGAGAATGGTCAGTTCCAGGACGCTATTACACGTCTTGCGAGTGAAGCTACTAGTTATGCGGACGCAATAAATAAACTCAAAGCACAAATAGATACCTTACAAGGACAAATTAATAACAGCACTAAAGAGCAAGAGCGCCTTCAAAACGAAATTACAGAAGCCGAAAAAGAGCTTACAAAACAAAAGACATTGCTTGGAAAAAATATCAAAGCTATGTATCTCGAAGGCGATATTTCAACAATAGAGATGCTCGCATCAAGCAAGGACCTTAGTGAGTATGTAGACAAAGCTCAGTACCGAAACTCAGTAAAGGATAAGATTAAAGAATCAGTAGATAAGATTACTCAGCTTAAACAGGAACTAGTTGCCAAGAAAGAGGGAGTTGAAGCACTCCTCAAAGAACAGCAGGCACAACAAGCTACGCTTGATAATAGTAGAAGCGAACAGTCAAACTTGCTAAATTATAATCAAAGTCAGCAAAATGACTTTAACTCACGCACTAAAGATAATCAGTCTAAGATTGATTCCCTCATTGCATCTCAACGCCGAGCAAACTTCAATCCAGATGGTGGTTATTACTTCTTAAGATTCCCAGGTTATGCACGTGGAGTAAACCCGAATGATTATCCGTACCGCAATGCCGGCTTTGGCATGAGTCCAGGACCTGGCTGTGTTGATAACGATGGACCAGACCGTTGGGGATACTGCACTCGACAATGTGTATCATATACAGCTTGGGCTGTCGAAGCCTCAGGCCGTTCAGCTCCAATGTACTATGGTAATGCTAGAGATTGGGTTGCCGCAGCATACGCTAGGGGCGTAACTGTATCACGATCCCCGCAACCAGGAGACGTAGCCATTAGTACTAGCGGATATTGGGGTCATGCAATGTATGTAGAATCCGTGGGGGATGGTACTTTTAACACCACAGAGTACAATACATATTTGACAGGTCAGCTCTCGACTCAGACACGTCGTTATTAGACATTTAAAATTCAAATGATATGTAGCGGCAGTAGAGGAGTATAATAAGAAGTGATGCAATTTAAGGAGTATCTGTGAAGGAATTTAAGACAAATAAACCAAAGACTGAATTATCTAAATCGAAAAAAGTAATTATTGTAGTTCTAATTTTTATGGGTGGTTGGTTGCTAGGTTCTGGGCAGATGAACTTCAGATCTAATAGGGCATCTACTCAAAAAGATATTCCCAGCAATCTTAACTACGCTGAAGTTGAACGAGTCTATGACGAGCTACGATCAAAATATGATGGTGACTTAGACGTTAATAAACTGATGGATGGACTAAAGAAGGGTCTAGTTGCTGCAAGCGGTGATCCATATACTGAGTATCTTCCTCCTGCAGAAGCAGAGGAGTTTAGCGGTCAGCTAAATGGTACATTTGAGGGTATTGGAGCTTATCTCGGAAAGAACGAACAGGGCAACGTTATTGTTATATCTCCAGTAGACGGTTTTCCTGCTAAAAAAGCTGGCTTACAGCCAAGAGATGTCATTGTTGAGATCGACGGTAAAGACTCAACTGCATATTCAGTCGATCAAGCAGTTGATAAGATACGAGGACCAAAAGGGACAACCGTTAAACTTCGAGTTATTCGTGATGCAAAAGAAGACCTATCATTTGATATTGTGAGAGAAGAAATAAACATTCCTAGCGTCGAGTCAAAAGTAATTAACGGTAATATTGGATATATGAAGATAATCCGCTTTGGTGATGATACTGCCGAGCTTGCACGTAAGGCCGCAGAGCAATTTAAAGCCGATGGTGTAAAGAGAGTCATTCTTGATCTACGAGGCAACCCTGGCGGCTACCTTGACGCCTCAGTCGACGTCTCAAGTCTTTGGATGCAGGATAAGACAGTACTTACTGAACGGCGCGATGGTGTCACCATTAAGACTTACAAGACTCGTGGAAGCTCACCGCTCCTAGGAATACCTACAGTTGTATTAATCGATGAGGGTAGTGCCAGCGCAAGTGAAATTACGGCAGGTGCATTGCGCGACAATAACGCTGCAACACTAATTGGAGTTAAAAGTTTCGGTAAGGGTAGTGTTCAACAACCACAAAACCTTGATAACGGGGGAATACTAAAAGTTACTATTGCTCGCTGGTTTACACCAAACGGTAAAAATATCGATAAACAAGGTATTCAGCCCGATAAGAAGGTAGAGATTTCAAAAGAAGACATAAAGGCTGGTCGCGATCCTCAGCTTGATGCGGCTATAGCACAGTAAGGTTGCATCATAATCTGTTGTACTTTGCGTATAGAGCTTTAAAGATCTCTCGTATTCTGGTAATATCATATGTATAAAGAGAGGGATAAAACGTTGGCCAAGCCAGTCAAGTATGTATTTGTTACGGGTGGTGTATTGTCCGGATTAGGGAAGGGAATAACAGCCGCCTCAATCGGAAATATATTAAAGGCCCGCGGACTTTCCGTCAATATACAAAAACTAGATCCCTATATCAATGTTGATGCTGGAACTTTGAATCCTGCTGAGCACGGTGAATGTTTCGTTACGAAAGACGGAGCAGAAACAGATTTAGACCTTGGTCATTATGAGCGTTTCCTGAATACGCAATTAACTCGTCATAGTTCAGTGATGAGCGGAAGAATATTGCGTCAGCTTATTGACGATGAGCGTGCCGGTAAGTTTCTTGGCCAAACTGTTCAAGTTGTACCCCATTTTACGAATGCTATTATGGATGCCGTCATTACTGCCGGAAAAGGTTTTGACGTACATATTGTTGAAATCGGAGGAACTGTTGGTGATTATGAAAGTCCTGCATTCTTTGAAGCAATTCGTGAGCTTGGTTCAGTCGTCGGAATAGAGAATTGCGTGTACGTACAAGTTGTCTACCTTCCTTATCTATCTACAAGTAAGGAAATAAAGACTAAACCTGCTCAAAATGCAGTACGTGACCTGAGAAGCATGGGAATACTTCCTAATGTCCTTGTTGCACGAAGTGAGATTCCAACAAATGGACAAACTCGCACGAAGCTCAGTAATTTTTGTGGTGTACCTGAAGCTGGAATCGCAATACTACCAAACGCGAGAACTGTATATGAAGTGCCTTTAACTCTTGAAGATCAGGGTATCGGCGAATATATTGTTAAAAAACTCAAACTAAACGCTAAAAAACCAAAGCATGATTCCTGGAAGAAGCTTGTTGATTCAATTATTGCTACGCCAAAGAAGACTTATCGCGTTGGAGTTGTTGCGAAATATCTAGATAACCAAGATACCTATATGTCGGTGTTTGAAGCATTACGCGCGGGCTCTTGGGCCGAGGGTGTGGGTCTAGAAATAAGCTGGGTAGATGCAGAGTCACTAAAAACTAAAACATTAGCTACAAAGGCCTTGAAGGATCTTGACGGCATTGTTGTTCCTGGTGGATTCGGTAGCCGTGGAATTGAAGGCAAGATTGCTGCTGCCCAGTATTCACTTACTAATAAGGTTCCTTACCTAGGACTTTGCTTAGGTATGCAAGTCGCAGTTATCGCTGCTGCTAGAAATAATGGAGTAACCCAGGCTAACTCTACTGAATTTGCGCCAAACACAACCGATCCAGTAATCCACACTATGATCGGCCAGTCTGGCAAAGAGAATACTGGTGGTACTATGCGACTTGGAGATTACCCATGTTCAATAGAGAAGAAGAGTGCCGCAGCAGAGATTTATGGCAAAACTTCAATTATTGAGAGACATAGGCATCGCTATGAAGCAAACAATGCTTACTTATCTCAATATGAAAGCTGGGGCATTAAAGCTGTTGGTAAATCACCAGATGGTAAACTCGTAGAAATGATCGAAGCAGTGAAGCATCCATTTTTTATAGCTAGTCAATTTCACCCTGAATTCTTGTCACGTCCAAATGTACCTCATCCAATGTTCCAAGGTTTTATTGCTAGTTTAAAAAAGTAAGCTTTTTAGATGAAGTACTTGCAATAGACGCTATAATCTATTAGCATAAGCTATATGGATGAACAAAACTCAAACCCCGCAGAAACAAACGCACATAAAATTTTACTAGTAGAAGATGACGACGCGCTTGCTAGCGTGTACCTAAAGCGGCTTCAGGCCGAAGGATTCGATGTTAAGCGTGTCTCAAATGGAGAAGACGCACTTGCATCTGCAATAGACTACAAACCGAACCTAGTTATTTTAGACATAATGATGCCAAAAATAAGCGGCTTCGAAGTCCTAGATATTATGCGTAACACTCCTGAAACAGCAAAAGTTAAGATAGTTGTTCTATCGGCACTAGGTCAAGATAGTGATAAGGAACGTGCAATGAGTCTCGGCGCAGACGACTATCTTGTCAAATCACAGGTTGTTATTTCAGATGTTATTGAGAAGATTAAACACCACCTTACAGTCTAAGACGATTTACATTACTGGAGCCGCCTTATGAGTGAAGATGAGTCCTTAAATTATAACGAGCAATTTCCCATTATTCCCATTGAAGAAGATCTGATCCCTCACGAGCCGGTTCGAATTAATCCTGATTTTCCGTTAAAAGAAGGGGACGAATTTAACGTATTGGCAGAAATTAAAATAGGTCGAAGCTATGAGGATGATCCAAGACCTAGAAGTCATCGTTCAAATAACGATACCAGTACTGATGAGTTTATTATAGTAGATCTCGAATCCGCTCCCGGCGATGAGCATGGAAATAAATGGTTCCAGGGCACATTAGTTCATAGTAGCACAAGATATTTACTTGTAGACGCAGACCTAGATAAAGTTGACATGCAACGTGCCCAAGGCTTTAAAGGAATCCGTGAAAATGAAACTGTCACGATTGGTAGAGCCGATGAAGTAGCAGCTAGTCGATTTGAACTTTCTGAAATTATTTCAAGAGATCATTTTTCTGTAACACTTTTAGAAAACGGAGAATTAGAAATTCAAGATAATGATTCAAAAAACGGAACTCAAATTCGTTTTGGAACTCAAAATCATGAAGGTATTGATGATATCACTCACGATAAAAATCCACAAAGTTCAGAAAAACTTCATAGTATTGTTGAGGTTGGTGAAGTGATTGAAGGTAAAAAAAATCCATGCGAAGACACAATCCTTAATGAACCAGGATCTAATCTATACGGTATTTTTGATGGTGCTGGAGGACATGGTAATGGAGATAAGGCATCTAGGCTAGCCTCAGAAAAATCGTCTGAATATATGACTAGTCTTGCGTCTGATAGTAGTCCAGAGGAAATGAGAATAGGTCTTACTGAAGCGTTAAAAGCAGCTAATATGACAGTAAGTCAAGAAGCTTCTGGGGGCGTTACTACCGGCACGATTGCAAAAGTAGGTGAAGATAACGGTCAAAAATATATTGCTTGGGCTTCTGTCGGTGATTCGCCCATTATGATTTTCAATAGAGATAGCGGCTCATTAACTCGTATCTCTGTTGATGAGGTTCTAAGTCCAGAGCAAGCAAATGTAATAACTAATGCAATCGGTGTTCAATATATGGACGTACTTCAAAGTGGTGTCATTCAAATGCAGCAGGGGGACGAAATAATTATTTGTAGTGATGGAATTACCGGTGATTACCCTCCCGACATACTCACTGATTCAGAAATTATAAATGCTATGCAAACTAGCGATAATCCACAAGAAGCTGCACGTGCCTTACTTAGGGTATCAAGAAAATCGGATGACAAGGCTGTACTAGTTTTAAAATAGTACTGGCTTATTGAACAGTAACTTCAGTTCGACGAACTGATCTACCGCTAAAGAGACGTACTTTTCGAGATTTGAAAGTAACGATTCCGTCTTTAGTAGCGTGGATAGTAAAGTTACGACTAAGCATAGTGCCTTCACCAGCACGCTTGTTTAATCCAACTTGTCGTACAATTACTTGTCCAACATTTACTTTTTGACCACCAAATAACTTAACACCAAGTCTTTGACCTTGGCTATCTCTGTTATTTTTACTAGTTCCACCAGCTTTAACGTGTGACATATTACTTCCTTATTAGTACTACCAGTTCACGAGCAACAATTTGTCCCTCTCTATAGTAGAGTAGGTCTTCAGTGTTTGCGTAAACAAAACTTCGTCTAGTATAACCCAATTCCTCGAGAGAATCAAGGAGTTTTAGGTGTTTAAAGCCTTCTGGCGTTTTCCAAGCGGGTATAGCTATACAAAGATTAAATCCTGGCTGCGTTTGTCGTGCAACATTTTGTAAGAATCTTTTATGGATAAGGTTTACATCTTGCATGACTCCGCTCAAAGTTTCTCGGTCTGGAAGGCTTGAAAAAGGTCGACCTAAATATGTCTCTCCGGCGATTGCAGAGGGTTTTGGTTCCCACTTAAGCTCAGTTGCATCTCCTGTTTCGAAACGTGCACCGAAGTTCTGGCCTGAAACTTTTTCTATCCACTCAATATTTTCTTTAGTGTAGTCAACCATACGACTTTCTAAATCTGAGCCGTAGGGTACGTAGCCCATTAGTCCTGCTTCTTGTAGGATTACTCCAGTTCCGCAAAAGGGATCTAGAAGAATTGTTCCAGGGGCCGCTAAACCGACAGCTAAATTGATTATAATCTGTGCGAGCTTAGGAGGTAGCATACCAACACGTGCATCTCGCTTCGGTCTCTTTTGGTCTCGTGCGGCATATGCCTCTATATCTTGTTCTCGAACGGTCTGTGCAATTATAGTCTGTGCACCATTGGCTATAAATAGTAACTCAAGGCCAACAGGTGAGAGAAGCTGATTATGAATCACTTGTGCGCTATTTAAAGCGAGTTCATTATTCGGCACAACGCGCACTGATCTACCAGAGGCTTTTAAAGCCTTTTTAATCTGCAAAGTACTTTTATTTAGCTGCTGTATATTGGTGCGAATACCATAAAGACTTACTCCAAGCTTGATTTTTCCCTCAGGAAGATCATTTAATTTTTGGGGAAGAGTCTTTTCGATGTATTCAGCTAGATCATTCCAGTTTGTGGTATTTCTTGAAGTTAGAACAGCGGCCAGTTTTATACTACCGCCTAATCGATCAAAGGGCACGGTGTCGGGATCGGCTGAAACTAAAGCCGCAATATCTCCCACTGGAGTAATATTGTCCGCGCCAAATAAACTCTCTAGTTCTGCTAAACCAAGAGCCGGTTGTCTACCAAGGATAAAAAGGGAAGATTGCATTACCCCTTATTATACTAGAGATGAATCCACTCGCCTAGGGTGGCAACGGGTAATAATATTGTTTGCAAAGTAGTATATACTAGACTAATCAACTATGAGTCATAAAGCACGAGCACGATGGAAAATTATATTGAACGTAGGCACAATAGCTGCCATGGCTATTGCTGTGTATGCACTACGTACGCAAATTGCAGATACTATCGAAAATCTAGGTAAAGTTAATGCCTACGCCTTGTTCCTTATGATCCCAATGCAGTTATTCAATTACCACGGCTACACTAATCAAGCACGTTCTCTCTTTCGAATTCTTGGTGAGCGACTTCGATACTCATCAATGTTCCGCTTAATGCTAGAAATGAATTTCGTAAACCAGGTATTTCCAAGCGGGGGAGTTACAGGACTATCCTACTTTAATATTCGCATGAAGGATGCAGACGTTAGTGCGTCAAAGTCCTCACTTGTATATCTGCTACGTTACATTCTTGTTTTCATTTCTTTCCAAGTATTACTTGTAGTGGGAATGATTTTTCTGGCACTTGACGGAAGAGCCAACAACTTTGTTCTTCTAGTCGGAGGTTCTCTAGCAACTCTAGTAGTCGTAGCTACGGTTGGCGCGGCATTTATAGTCGGAAGCAAGAAAAGAATTAATATTTTCTTTGTCACTTTGTCACGACTCTTGAATCGAATAGTACATTTCTTTCGACCAAAGAGTCCAGAGGTCATTAATACCAATAAAGTGCGCAACCTTTTTGATGAGTTACATAACGATTTTCTAGTTATTAAGAAAGATTATAGTGTGTTGCTTAAGCCGCTCGGTTGGTCATTACTAGCAAGTTCTGCTGAAATAGGTACCATATATGTCGTATATATAGCTTTTGGCCAATGGGTGAATCCAGGTGCAGTAATCTTAGCCTATGCAGTCGCTACGTTTGCCGGCTTCTTCTCAATCCTTCCTGGTGGCATTGGAATATACGAGGCTCTTATGACGGCTGTACTTGCAGCTGCAGGAGTTAGTCCTGGAGTTAGTATTCCAGTTACTGTCATGTACCGTGTTCTTTCCGTCGGAATTCAGCTCCCACCAGGTTATTATTTCTACAATAAGAATCTTCGATCACACAAATTATGAACCCCACTTTTTCTGTAAGCGATTTTGTAGCTGTCTTTAACCAGACTATAGCCTACGCATACCCAACAGTTACTATAACTGGAGAGCTTGCAAACTTCCGGGTTAGTAAAGGGAAGTGGGTCTATTTTGATCTTAAAGATGATCAGGCAAGTGTCCGTTTTTTTGGCACTGTATACATGCTGCCTGGCCCTCTTGAAGACGGCATGATGCTACAAATAGAAGGTATCCCTCGTCTTCATCAGACATTTGGTTTTTCTATTACTGCCCAAACGATTACTCCAGTAGGCGAAGGCTCGATTAAGAAAGCTGCAGCTCTACTTGAGGCTAAGCTAATCAAGGAAGGTCTTTTCGCAGAAGAACGAAAAAGGCCTATCCCATATCCTCCATCCCGTATTGGGCTTATTGCTTCTGGTGAGTCTGCTGCATACGTTGATTTCATGAAGATTATTACAAGCCGATGGGGTGGACTCGAAATTATTCATGTTGATTCACAAGTGCAGGGAAGTGCCGCACCTGCTCAGATAGTACAAGCCCTAGATCTTTTAAACGCACGAGGCGAGGGCATTGAAGCTATCATAATTACACGTGGCGGGGGAAGCGCTGATGATTTACAGGCATTCAACGTTGAATCAGTAGTACGAGCTATAGCGGCTAGCCGTATCCCAACATTGGTCGCGATTGGGCACGAGATTGACGTAAGTCTAGCTGAAAGAGCAGCTGACAAGCGAGCAAGTACTCCAAGTAACGCTGCCGAGCTATTGGTTCCGGATAGGGAAGCTATGATTGCACAAAACAAAACACGCCTAAAAGGCTGTCTGCAGACTATAAACTATACGTTGCAAGCACTTTCAAAAGATATTGAGCTTCAAATTTCTCAGGGCCTTAGTAGCGCGCTTGATGTTATTGATCAGGAAAAAAATCGACTACAGCAAGAAATCCTACGATTGCGTGGCAATGATCCTAGGATTATCTTACGTAAAGGCTACGCTCGTATCCAGGATGCTAACAAACGCACCATTAACTCTATTGAAATGGTTGCCCCTCAAGATCGCATCGCACTACGTTTAAGTGATGGCACTATTGAAGCAGTTGTTGAAAAGGTAAAAAAATAGAAAGGTAGGATATACTCATGACTATGAAAGAAGCAAAAAACTACAAAACACTTAAGGCCGAGCTCGATGAAGCTTTGCTTTGGTTTGAAGGTGATGACCTTGACGTCGATAAGGCAATTACCCAATACGAACACGCACTTAAATTGACCAAAGAGCTTGAAGAGTATCTTAAGAAAGCCGAGAATTCGATTAAAAAACTGCAAGCCTAATATATGCATTAGCACTGGAAGTGTTGTAATCGCTATGTTACCATAAGTACAATGAAACGACTTGATCAAAGAGGTGCAATTAACTCATGGCTAATAGCCTTTATTGTTACGCTATTGATTACGTTGATAGCACTAGGTTTTGGACTTTGGGCTTTTTCTGGAAGACAGGAATACAAAAATAAAGTTGACGAGAAGGTGGCGATTGCTGTTGCAGATGCCGAAACAGCTAACTCATTAAAAAAAGAAGCTGAATTTGCTGAAAAAGACAAAAATCCTTTGCGCACTTATACGGGCCCTGCAACCTACGGTAGCCTTTCAGTTAGTTATCCAAAAACATGGAGTGCATATGTAGATGAGACTGCTAAAAGCAACCTACCACTTTCTGGATCATTAAATCCTAGTTTTGTACCTGGACTACAATCTAATCTTCCAGTGGCATTACGCTTCACAGTGTCTAGCTCAAATTATTCGAATATTGTTAAGACTTTTGATTCGCAAGTTAAAGCGGGCAAGATTAAAGTGACACCTTACAAGTCAGATAAAGTACCTAATGTCATCGGGGTCCGATTAGATGGTGAGATATCTAGAGACAAGCAGGGATCAATGATAATCGTTCCATTACGAGACAAGACACTACAGGTATGGACTGAATCACCACAATTTGTACCCGACTTTAACACGATTATCCTACCGAATCTGGTTTTTGTTCCATAAATAGAGGTTAAGTGAGTTATACTACCCCCATAAGTAATTACGGGGGTAGATACTTTTTTGACTGCACAAACTTACCATAACCAACAGATTGAAGACGATAAGTTACGTCTATTTATTGCGCTTGCTGAACAGATGAAAACGCCCCTAATTAAAGCATCTAGAACTGCTGAGCTTGCAAGAATGATGCAAGACAATACTCGACTTAACGAAATTGAATATATTGCGGACATGGGACTAGACTTAATAGATAGCTATATCCTCTCACTAAAGCTTCAGGCGGCTGGTGAAGATATTCAATTACAATCAGTATCACTGTCGGCAACACTTAACGATGTAGCTCACTCTCTACAGAAATTGCAGTCAGCACAGTCCTTTGATATAGAACTGCATATTGCGGGGAAATACGGTCCCATAATGGCACATCCTGCAGGACTACACGCCGCACTTATGAATATTGGTACGGTTTTGATGGCGGCAAATGCAGAACGCGAAATTACGAAACGCCCTGTACTTAAGCTTGCTGCCAGGAAGACTCCTCGTGGTATAGCAGCCGGAATATTCTCTAGTATTGATGGCCTCGATGCTGCGACATTTGCTAAGTCTAGAAAATTGTATGGGACCGCCGCACAGCCTTTATCTCAATTGACATCTGAAAATGGAACAGGCATATTTATAGCCGATTCATTACTTCAGACTATGTCGTCAAGTTTACGCGTATCGCATTATAAAAAATTATCAGGGCTTGCTGCGACATTTATGCCGAGCCAGCAATTGACGTTGGTCTAAAAGATGAACCGTATACTACTAGTCGAGCCTGACCAATATTTAGCTGAAATATATAGTTCAGCATTGCAGCATAATGGGCATATCGTAAATGTCACACGTACCGTTGCTCAATCAGTTAATCTGCTTGATGCTGAGCAATTTGACCTTATGATTCTTGAGCTTAAGATAGCTCAGCATAATGGTATTGAACTGCTCTATGAAATGCGTTCCTACGTAGACTGGAATAAAATTCGGATTATTATTCACAGTTCAGTTCCAGAGCAAAAGATGATGACAAGTAAGACCATGGCACAACTAGACGTTGACAAGTATTTATTTAAACCGCGAACAACCTTATCGGAACTATGCCAGAGCGTCGATCAAATAATGTCCCGGCAGTACTCATGAAACAACATTCAGCAGTTAGTATCGTACTAACTCGCACAAACTATGGGGAAGCAGATCGTATTATTACGGTCCTAACTAAAGACAATGGAAAAATCCGACTTGTTGCTAAAGGAGTCAGAAAGATACGAAGCAAGCTGGCAGGTGGTATCGAACTTTTTAGTACCAATGACATAATGTATCTTCCGGGTAAGGGGGGACTTGGCACCTTAGTATCATCTCGTCTGCGTAAAAATTATGGGTCGATTGTTAAGAATATAGATAGAACTATGTACGCCTATGACGCTTTAAAAATGATTCATAAAATCACTGAAGACTCTCCAGAACCAGAGTATTTCATACTGCTTGAGCACATGCTTGCTGCTTTAAATGACGAGACAATTGCCCTAGACGTTATTAAGACATGGTTTCATCTACAGCTCTTAAAGCTCGGAGGACATACACCAAATCTAATGACCGATACTGAAGACCACAAGCTTAGTGCCGATGAACGCTACGGTTTTAGTTTTGATAATATGTCTTTCGTAAAGCAATCTTCAGGACCTTTTGGGCAGCATCACATTACATATCTTCGTTTAGGAATAACTTTTGAAACGGCAAAAAAATTATCTCAAGTAAGTGTGACTCCTGAGATAATGACTCCGCTGGTGCAACTTACGCGTACTATGCTCGAGAGACACAGCAGGGTAATGTAGTAATAAACAGAGTAGCGATCTGCTATAATGTCACATATATGAGTGAAACAAAATTAGAAGACATTGTTAGTCTTGCAAAACGCAGAGGCTTTATTTATCAAGGTAGTGAAATCTATGGCGGTTTAGCAGGCACATGGGATTACGGTCCACTTGGAGTTCAGCTTAAACGTAATATAGTTGATGCTTGGTGGAAATTTTTCGTTGAATCACGAGAAGATGTATATGGAATTGATGCTGCAATTCTTATGAATCAAAAAGTTTGGCAGGCCAGTGGCCATGTTGATGGTTTTAATGATCCTCTTGTTGAAGACATGAAAAATAAGAAACGTCATCGCGCGGATCACTTATTAGAAGACGCCGGTATTGAGAATGTAGCTGCAATGAGTGTAGAACAAATGAATGAAGCACTTAAAGTGAACGCCATCAAAAGCCCAGATGGAAATCCACTAAGTGATATTCGACAGTTTAATATGATGTTCAAAACACAGGTTGGTGCTTCAGAAGACGATACGAGTGTTAGCTACTTACGTCCTGAAACCGCACAAGGAATGTTCGTTAACTTTAAAAATGTCGTAGACAGCTTTAGTCCTAATATGCCATTTGCTTTAGCACAAGTTGGTAAGTCCTTCCGTAACGAAATTTCTCCACGTGATTTTATTTTTCGTTTACGTGAAATGGAACTAATGGAGCTTGAAGTATTCATACACCCAGACTCCTGGAAAGAACAATTCGAAATATGGCTAAAACTACAGCAGGAATTTTATATCTACCTTGGCTTGCCAGAAGATAAAATTCATCAGATAGAGGTACCTGCAGAGGACCGTGCACATTACAGTAAACATTCTATAGATACTGAATTCGATTTCGCAATTGGACAAAAAGAGTTGGGTGGTTGCGCCTATAGAACAGACTATGATTTAAAGGCTCACTCAGCAGCATCTGGTAAAAATCTCAATTACATTCCGAAAGATGGCTCAGTTCCTTATATCCCACATGTCATTGAACCAACCTTTGGTCTAGATAGATTGGTGCTGGCAGTTATGGATAGTGCGTATAGTGTAGACCAGCAAAAAGGAGAGGACCGTACTTTCCTTAAGCTTCCTGAACATTTAGCTCCAGTAAAAATGGCGATTTCACCATTACTAAAGAATAAGCCTGAACTCGTTGCAAAAGCTCGCGAAGTTTTCGTAGCCGCCAAAAAGCACTATGGTTCTGTTTTGTGGGACGACAATGGAAATATTGGTAAACGTTATCGTCGCCAAGATGAGATTGGTACTCCGCAGTGTGTTGTTATCGATTTTCAGACGCTTGAAGACGATACAGTCACTGTACGAGACCGAGATACTACGAATCAGATTCGTGTTCCGATTGCGGATCTACTGAGTAAGATCAATAACTCGTAAATCGTAACCAATTTACGATTACAGTCATGGCTGATAGGATAGGGTAACTATGGAACAAGATCCTTTTATGTTTGAAGAATCAGGCCTACGGCGAATCGACATGTCGCCAGTTGAGGATATGGCCTGTTCGCTTGCCGAAGTTGCGCTACATCTCAATGAGGATGAATTTGACGTATTTGATGAACTATATGATCGACTACAGATAGTTGCCGAGCAACAGCTATCAAGTAAAGTGTGCGGAATTCATGCCTCTTACTGCATAGGCTGTGATTCTGTAGATATGCGATCTGGTGAAACTGTTGACGGCTACGCAGCAAGCTTTATTGGATTATTCGCGCAAGTAACTATGTTGTTTGCTCCAAAAGAAGCGTTTCTTTTACCCGATATTTCTACCCAAGAGGTGCCAGTTCTATCTGCACTCTTTTACACAGTTGAACCAGAAGAATTGCCTTATGATATTGGCGAAAAATACAATGGATTCGTTTCCGCGGTCTATCCATATGTAGCCGTTCCTATTATCGGCATACCGCTAATTGTGGAGCATTTACCCGGCAAAATCAGCTAGTTGGTCTGCTTCAGCATGCTATTATGAGGTATCTACAAAAAAGGGGATCAAGCAATGGTAATTTATTATACAGACGGAAGTTGTAGTCCGAATCCCGGTCCTGGTGGATTCGCAGTCATTAAAGATATGAAGCCGCATATTCTTGGTAGTGAGCCAGACTCAACCAATATTCGAATGGAAGGCTTTGCTATCATTGCAGCGCTTAAGGATGCTAAACAGACACCATGTGAGATACATACAGATAGTGAATTTTGGATTAAAGTTATTACTGAATGGTCAATCTCATGGGAAAAAAATGGTTGGAAGAAAAAATCAGGTGAAATAAAGAATCTCGATATAGTTAAAGAGGTATGTCCACTTTACAGAGCCAGTAAAGCGAAACTGGTATGGGTACGTGGCCATAATAATAACCCTGGTAACGAGTTAGCTGACGTTTGGGCAAATGATGCTCGCATCACAAAAGCTAAAGCTTAAGAAAAATAAAAAATTTTACAGCATGCAAGAGGCCTAATTTAGGCTAGAATAATGTGTATGCCAAAAAACTAACATTGAAAAAGAGGAATTACCATGGACGAAGAGACCGTTAAAGACATAGCTGATGCTCCAAAAGATACAGAACGAACTGATATTTTCTTATGGGCTAATAATCTTGTACCAATTAAAGAAGAACTAGAAATAGACCTATTTTTATTTAATAAGAATTTTGTAGTTTATCGTACGAAAGTAAGTAAGGACCTAGTAAAGTCATATCAGCCATTACTCATAGATGGCCTGCTCGAAACAGTATTACAAGGTTCAGCAGAGGGAATGACAGTACGAGATTTTGAGGATGGCGAAGCGGAAGAGAATGTTCTGCAGCGAACACAGCTAAAAAATGTTCAAAAAGCCCAGGAACTCCTGAATTGGGTAAAAACCCAAGAGAGTGTCATAGAGACATTTGTCGAGGAAGATCATGATCTAAAGCGTGTAAAAGGAATACTAGCGCGATGTACCCATAAAGACCTACCGTGGCCATTTTATATAGTTAAACTACTACCAGGTAGCATGGTCATGAAAGGGCAGACATCGTGGATGCTACGTAACGGAAAGTTTGTGCCTTTTGATGCTGAAGGTAGCCTTCGTTTTCCTGGCGATAACCAGCTTCTTATATTGGATCAAGACTTGTACGCATTTAGTCAAACTAGATTGGAACAACTGTTTGGATATAATGCTAAAAAATATAGTATTGCACTTCGAAAGATTAAAGAGATTGAGGCTCAATTTACGTTTCACTTTGATATTGGCTTAAGCTGGGAAAATCTAGTACAAGGACAAAAAAGTCTGGTCAATAAATTACAGAAAATCGAACCTGCCGGAATAGAGCAGGGGCCACTCATGGATCACGCTGAGGAACTCGGAGTAAACCTGATGACCGACAACGACGGGGCAATTATTATTATGGACGTAAAAGATTTAACAAAATTTGTAAATCTACTAAACGATGACTACGTTGAATCATCACTGACCGGTAAACGTTATGAAATTAAGAATAAAAAACCATTACGGGTCACTGAAAATAGTGAACAAGAAGTGGTATGATATTTCTAGATGGCAACAAAAAAAGGTAATTACGCATTTATTGATAACCAGAACTTGAATCTTGGGGTACAAAAGATAGGCTGGAAAATGGACTGGAAGAAGTTCCGCCAATTCCTAGAAGAGAGTTATGGAGTCACAAAAGCCTTTATGTTCATAGGGCATATGCCCGAGCATGAAGATATGTATCACAAGATGCACGAGCTTGGCTATCTTGTAGTTTTAAAGCCAACTTTCGATATGACACGAATCCTCAAGCCTGAAGTCCAGAAAGAAACCAAGGAAGAAGGCAAGGTAGAAGAAAAGAAGGCTATAAAAGGGAACGTTGATGCGGAGCTTGTTCTTTGGGCAGTAAAAGAAATGAAAAACTACGATAAGGCAGTCGTCGTGAGTGGTGATGGTGATTTTTATTGTCTCGTTGAATATCTTGCTAAAGAAGGCAAGCTACTTAATTTGCTAGCTCCAAACGGCCAGTATTCAAATCTTTATAATGCCTACGAAGAATACATAGACCGAATAGATAAGCAACGCAAGCTACTCGCCTATAGGCATTTTACAAAAGTAAAAAAGCCAACAACTGATTGAGAATTGCATTAACAGTGCGACGCTTTGTAAAGTCGAGTATACTATACGTTAATGGCTAAAAATATATTTCCAAAAGGTTTTTTCTGGGGGGCAAGTACCGCAAGTCACCAGGTAGAAGGTGGCACCGTTAATCAATGGAGCGAATGGGAACTATCCCATGCTCAAGAACTTGCTAAAACATCTCATGAACGTATTGCATATACGCTTCCTGACTGGCAGGACATAAAAAAACATGCCGAAAAACCAGAAAACTATGTCTCTGGTAAGGGAGTAGATCACTACAATAGGTATGAAGAAGATTTTGATATTGCAAAAAAACTAAATCTTAATGCATTTCGCTTTGGCGTTGAATGGTCAAGACTAGAGCCTAGCGAGGGAGAGTGGAATCTTGATGAGATTGAGCACTACCGCGAGTATATACTGCAACTAAAAAAACGTGGGCTCGAACCATTCTTAAACCTTTGGCACTGGACAATGCCAACATGGTTTGCAGAAAAAGGCGGATTTGAGAAACGCCGTAACCTAAAATATTGGCGTCGCTTTGTGCAAAAGATTGCCAATGAATTCGGACATGACTTAATGTACGTAATTACTATTAACGAGCCAAACGTATATGCGACATTTAGTTACTATACTGGCGAATGGGTACCGCAAAAAAGAAGTTTACGCCTTACCGCTGCAGTCTATTTTAATCTTATACGGGCGCACAAACAGGCCTATAAGATATTAAAGCGAAACAATCCGACCCTGATGGTTGGTGTCGCTTCTCAGCTTGCAAACATACAGGCAAAAAGACCTCATAATATTATCGATGTAACGGTTACCATGTGGATGCGCTACTTATGGAACTGGTGGTACTTAAATAGGATTCGCAATCAGCAGGACTTTATAGGCTTTAATTATTACTTTACGGACTATTACAAAGGAATTCGCCGTGATAACCCAGGAGCGCCGCGTAACGACTTAGGATGGTACATGGAACCGGAGGGTCTATATCCGCTTCTTGTTCGAGTAAAATCACACTATAAAAAACCAATTATAATAACTGAAAATGGAGTTGCCGACCATCGAGATGAATATCGTCAATGGTGGATAGAAGAAACAATCGTCGCTATGGAACGGGCAATGAGTGAGGGAGTTGAGCTGCATGGATACTTCCATTGGAGCTTACTGGACAACTTTGAATGGAAATATGGCTGGTGGCCAAAGTTCGGTCTTGTGCACGTTGACCGCGAACATGGTATGAAGCGAACTATTCGTCCAAGTTCAGAATGGTTCGCAAATAAAATCGATGCTATGCAGCGCGGTGAATTACCGACAAAAAATGAACATAGTTCGAAATAGATAGTTTATACACAGTAGCGTACACAACATGTAGTTATCCACTACATGTTGTGTTTATTTTTAGCCAAAGTATTTTCTGTGGATAACTTATGACAAAATAGGCCATTATGTATAAAAAGTACTTGCATGTGGGTAGCAGTGGGTAGTATGCTCAATTCAGTGGGTAATCGTGGGTAAGCCTAATAAGCGAAATCTATGAATAAACCGCAGCACATAAAACAAAAAAACCAGTTATAGCAACATGAAAGGGACAATGGCTACTGTCGACTATTTTGAACGTAAACTCGACGATAAGCGCAGGTTAACTATACCTGTGGAGATTCGTAATGAGTTCACGAGCGGAGTAGTAGTGACACAAGGCTTTGATCGCTACCTGCATGTATACCCTAAATCAGTTTGGGATGAACAGGTTGAACCACTGTTACAAGGAAATATCCTTGATGAAAAGACAGCTGATCTCAACGTGAAGTTCCGAATGGGTAAGTGTGAAAGTCCGCTTGATCAGAAGCAGGGGCGAATCACACTAGAACCTGCATTACTTGAGTACGCCGGCATAGACCGAGCTGTAGTAGCAGTACGAGCAGGACGCTACTGGCGTGTTATGGCTGCATAATCCACCCGCACTTTAACAATTGAAAAATAATCGTAATATTTTTACGAGGTCAACTATTCGGCAGTCAACAAGTGGATTGAAGGCACCACTATAAAAACCTTAGAACTTTACATAAAAAAAACACCTCCCAAAACTCCACCTCACACATAAGTCTCTCACAGATTAAAAACCGAAGGAGCGTTCTGTAGGGCAACCTACACACAACAACTCCCTCAATGGTTTTTAATCACAACAAAAACAAAAACCCCAAAAAAACAAAAAGTTGGCTGCTGATTAGGTGATCTTGTAAAACCTGTTAGAATATAGAAACAGGATAAAAACAAAAACACCAAAGATGAAAGCAGAAGCGCACCAGTTAGACCATGAGCCAGTACTTCTTCAGCAGGTACTTTCGTTTCTAAGCCCAAAACCAAATGAAACATATTTGGATCTCACGGCTGGATACGGAGGTCACGCAGAAGCAGTTCGATTTATGACTGACAACGCTCCCGCAGTACTCGTAGATCGAGACAATATGGCAGTAACATATCTACAAAAAAGATTTGTAGATAAAAATGTTACGATCATGCAAAGCGATTTCCTAAGCGCAAGCCAAAAACTTGCAGAGCAGGGAAACAAGTATGATCTCATATTGGCAGACATCGGAGTATCATCACCGCACCTTAATATAGCAAGCAGAGGATTCGCCATTAAATATGACGGCCCTCTAGATATGCGAATGGATCAAAGTCAATCATTAACAGCAGAGACAATTGTCAACAGCTACAGTGAAGACGATTTGATTCGTATATTGAAACAATACGGCGAAGAACCTAGAGCCCGATCCATAGCTAAAGCTATTATCACCGCTCGACCAATCCATACAACTTCGCAGCTTGCAGACATTGTCGCCAAACAATTCAGGGGATACCATAAAGTTCATCCTGCTACGAGAACCTTCCAAGGTCTTCGAATCGCAGTAAACGATGAACTTATGCAACTCGAAAAGGCAATTCCTATCTGGGTATCTTTATTGAAACCAGGGGGACGACTCGGTATCATTAGCTTTCATAGCTTAGAAGACCGTATCGTTAAAAAAGCCTTTACTGAACGTTCTGGAGATCGTTTTGATGCCGAATTATCTGTACTTACAAAACGACCAGAAACGGCTGACAAAAATGAATTAGTTTTTAATCCGCGTTCTCGTAGTGCAAAATTACGAGTCGCAGCAAAAATAAAAAAATAAAAGAGAGGGGATACGCATGCCTATCAGGGTCAAAAGCACATCCCGAGCATACAAAGTACGAGTAAGAGTACTGTAAGCACTGGAATATGGTCCCGCATAACGCGGGACCAAATCCATACAAACAAAAAACAAATACAAAAAGAAGAAAAAATTTATGACATATTCCAGCTCATTAGCAGCTAACCGACAAAAATTTGCCGGTCGCAACCAAAACACCACATCTTTCCGTAGCGCTGAACGAGCCATCGGTCCAGTTAGTAACACTATTATTCTTATCGTACTTGCGTGCGTACTAGGTCTTTTGTACCTTACACAGGTTACTAAAACCAACTCTTATGGTTACAAGATAAGTGAGCTTTCGACTCAAGCAAGTGCATTACAGCAAGAACGCAGCGAACTTGAAGTATCTGCCGCACGATTACAAGCACTAGACCGAGTTAAGAACAGTGATGCAACAAAGAACTTAGTGTCGGTTGCACCTTCATCAACGCTTACAAACTAATTTTTACAACAGACAATCTTAAATTAATCCTAAAGTGAGCATTTGATTACGTATAATAACTTTAATATATGAGACCACGCACTGATAATGATGAAAAAACAATAAATCCTGCACAGCGCGTTCAGGTCTGGTTCATATGTCTTGCAATTATAATCGGTATATTTGGGATACGTTTATTCTATCTACAGGTTATTCGTCATGACTACTATCGTAAAGCCGCACTTTCTTCTCAACTAAAAGAATACTTAGTGCCTGCTGAACGGGGGATTATTGAAGCCAGAGACGGTGATCAAATAACTCCAATTGTATTAAACGAGAAAAAGTATACTCTTTTTGTTGATCCTAAATATATTACGGAATCTGAAAAGGCTGCATTTAAGATTCAAAAGGAAATTGGTGGTGATGCAAGTGCCTATGAGAAACAAATGAAGCTTGATACTCGATATGCTATCCTTGCAAAGAAATTAGATAAGTCTCAAAAAGAAAAAATAGATAAACTAGATATTAAAGGTATAGGTACTCGTGAAGAGAGTTATCGTACATACCCCCAGGGAGAACTGGCTGCGCAAATACTTGGCTTTGTAGATAATGACGGAGTAGGGAAGTATGGTCTAGAGCAAGCTCTTAACACAGAGCTCCAAGGAGTACCTGGTCAGCTTAGAGCTATCACAGACGCACGAGGAGTACCTCTAGTAGCGAATAAAGACAATATCATAACTCGCCCTCAAAACGGAGATAGAGTACTGCTAACAGTCGACGTATCCATGCAAAAACAAATGGAAGATTTACTTAAGGCTGGACTAGATAAAGCCAAGTCGAAAAGCGGTAGCGCATTTATCATGGATCCCTACACCGGTGCTATAAAGGCCATGGCCAATTACCCAACATATAACCCAGGCGAATACTTCAAAGTCGAAAATGGAGACACTTTTAATAATTCTGTTGTTTCATCTCCACTTGAAGTAGGCTCTATCATGAAGCCGCTGACAGCCGCTGCCGCATTAGATAAAGGTGTCGTTAGTAAGAACACGACTTACTTCGATCCAAGTAAGTATAAAATCGGAGATGCTACAGTAACTAACATTGAAGAGGATGGTGGAGCAGGAACTAGAAGCGTCGCTGACATATTAGAGTTATCGCTAAATACTGGTGCTACATGGTTGCTCATGCAAATGGGCGGCGGGGAGATTAACCAAAAGGCTCGTGAGACATGGTATGACTATATGACTAATCATTATCGTTTTGGCAAGATTACAGGTATAGAGCAGGGCTATGAGTCGCCAGGTACAGTTCCTGATCCCAATAAAGGATATGGTCTTAATATCCAGTATGCCAATACGGCATTTGGACAGGGTATGAGCGCAACTCCATTACAGATGGGCGCAGCTTTGAGTGCTGTAATAAACGGGGGAACATACTATAAGCCAAGACTTGTAGAGTCTACTACCAATTCAAAAGGTAAAGTTACTAAAAAGAAGCCCGAAATATCTGGCAGAAATGTAGTTAGTCCAAAAGTCAGTGAAGAAATGGTAGGACTAATGCAGGGTGTTGTAAATAAAAACTATGCAGTTTACGGAATGAAAAAGCCCGATGGACGCCACATTATTGGCGGTAAAACTGGAACAGCGCAGATCACTAAACCCACGGGCGGTTATTACGAAGATAAATTCAATGGAACATTCATGGGATTTTTAGGCGGAGATAGTCCAGAATACGTTATTTTTGTCAGAGTAAACGAACCAGGAATTAAGGGTTACGCAGGATCAAAGGCAGCTGCACCAATATTTGCTAGCATTACAGAAATGCTCATTAATAACTTTAACGCTACGCCAAAAACTAGATAATATGATAATTCAGCTTACTAGCGTAAGAAGTAGTATTGGCGTATACTTTACAGCAGTAAAAGGAAAATAAAAATGTCAGATAGTCTCAGTATAGTAATTCAAATAAGTACCCTCGTACGTATAGTTGGATTAGCATTTGCAGGTTTTGTACTTAGCATGCTTATTACTCCGATCTACACTAATCTGGCATATAAATATCAGCTATGGAAGAAGCCAAGAACCACTACCGTTACTGGTGAACAGGCTAAAGTATTTACAAAACTGCATGCAGCCAAGCACCGACGTAATATTCCGACTATGGCAGGAATAATTTTTGTTTTAAGCGTCGCATTAATCACAATCGCCGGTAACCTCAGTAGATCTGAAACATGGCTACCATTAGCCGCGTTTGTCGGAGCTGGTATGGTAGGGCTTATAGATGACATTATAAATATTAGAGGGACAGGGCAGGGAGTAGCCGGACTTCCTAGTAAGCTGAAATTCCTTTTCATTTTTAGCATTGCTTTAGCTGCGGGTATATTCTTCTACACCAAACTTGATGTCACAAGCATTTTTATACCTCTTTGGGGTACGATCAGTATTGGCTGGCTAATTGTTCCGTTATTTATTCTGGTGGTTGTATCTACGGCAAATGCTGTGAACATAACAGATGGACTAGACGGGCTTGCCGGTGGACTTGTTGCTACGGCTTATGCAACTTATGCGATCATAGCATTTTTAGAGGGACGATATGGCGTATCAGCTTTTTGTTTAACTATCGTAGGAACATTATTGTCCTACACTTGGTTTAATATATTTCCAGCTCGTTTCTTTATGGGTGATGTTGGATCATTCGCGCTTGGTACAGGACTAGGTGTAGTAGCTATGATTACAGACACTGTAGTGCTACTTCCTATCATTGGTATCGTATTTGTAGCAGAAGCAGGATCAGTCATTTTACAGATTACTAGCAAAAAGCTACGTAACGGCAAGAAGTTATTTAAGATATCGCCTATACACCATCATTTTGAAGCCAGTGGTTGGCCGGAAGTTAAAGTCACAATGAGATTTTGGATAATTGGCCAAGTAGCAGCTGTTGTTGGGCTAATGCTGTTCCTAATTGGAAAGTATCTATAATGCAACCGGGTGGTCGGCGTCGAGAAGTTGGAAGCCAGGTAGCACGTCAACATAAGCCTGACTACTGGCTGTTATTGCTGAGCGCTGGATTACTCGCCATGGGTCTAGTCGTATTATATTCAATTAGCCCTGGTCTTAGTGCCCAAAAGAATGTTGGAGAAAACTACTATGTCATTAAGCAGCTGACTGCCATAGGACTTGGCCTAGCTGCATTTATTTTTACTGCCAATACTCCAGTAAATTTGTGGCGTAAATTTGAACGCCCAATAGTTATAGCAGCCTTCGTAGTAGCGATTGCAGTGCGTGTTGTCGGCGAACAGATAAACGGAGCGTATCGCTGGATTCAGCTCGGTGGTATGTCTTTTCAGGCTGCAGAACTAATAAAATTTGCACTGCTCATATGGCTTGCTGGCTTTTTAGCCGATCGCATTAGGAATCACGAGATACAAGATACCTCAAAGATTCAGAAGCCTTTATTTATCGTCCTTGGCCTAATAGCCGTTATAGTAGCTTTCGTGCAAAGTGATCTAGGCTCTAGTGCAGTAATGGTAGCAATGATTGCATCAATGGTATTTATTGCAGGTGCTCCAAAGAAGCTTTTATTTCAGACGGCTATCGCTATTATTATCGGAATAGTGCTGTTAACGTCCACTAGCTCCTATCGTAGGAGCCGTCTTGCAACATTCTTTAATCCTACAAGGGATTGTCAAGCTGAAGGTTACCAAGCTTGCCAGGCGCTCATTGCAGTTGGTTCCGGTGGTATCGCTGGCCTTGGTCTTGGTAAAGGGGTCCAAGCATATGGTTATCTACCAGAGTCACAGAATGACTCCATCTTTGCAATCTATGCAGAGAAGTTTGGCTTTTTAGGAGTCACTGCCTTGCTAGGGCTTTTCCTGGGATTCTTTTCGCGCTTGAAAAAAGTAATAGTGCATACGACCGATGCATATAGTCGATTACTTGTAGTTGGTGTTTTGGCTTGGCTGAGTACACAAACAATTATAAATATAGGAGCCATGACAGGAATGTTGCCATTGAAGGGTATAACGTTACCGTTTATAAGTTATGGTGGAACCAGTCTTGTATTTATTACGGCAGCAATTGGTATCGTCTTCCAAATTTCAAGGTATACTAGCTATAGTGTTGTTAACTCCCAAAAAGTAGAAGGACAGAGTCATGAAGGTACTACTGACAGGCGGCGGCTCAGGGGGACATATAATCCCGGTGCTCGCGGTCGCAACTGAAATAAAGAATAAATATCCAAAGTCTAAGCTTATCTATGCAATAGGTAAGAACGATTCCTTAATTCATCTGCCTGAAAATGATCCAGCAATTGAAAAGGTATTTTCAATTAGGTCAGGTAAGTTTCGTCGCTATCATGGAGAAGGCATAAAGCAGATCTTCGACATTCCAACATTGCTAAAGAACATTCGCGATTTCTTCTACGTCATTATAGGTTTTTTCCAGGCATTAAGCATGATCCGTAAAGAAAGTCCTGATGCTATCTTTATTAAGGGAGGGTTTGTAGGCGTACCAGTTGGCCTTGCTGCTGCAATCTGTGGCATACCTTATACAACTCATGATTCAGATGCAGTTCCAGGCTTAGCTAATAGAATAATTAGTCGTTGGGCTCGTAAAAATACTGTCGCAATGCCGATCGAAAACTACACTTACGCTGCCGATAAGATGATCCAGGTAGGCGTCCCAATAAGTGATCAGTATCGACCAGTTAGTGCTAGTAAGCGATCCCAATACCTGCACACTATTGATATTCCTACAAACTCCCAGCTTATACTCGTAACTGGCGGTGGCTTAGGTGCTCAAAGATTAAACTCTGCAATAACAAAAATATCAAAGCAGTTATTGTCCCGTTATCCGCAGCTATACATAGTTCATATTACTGGCGCTAGTAACGAAGACCAAGTAAGCAAACAATATGAAAACGTAAAGGATTCAGCACAGCGAGTTATCATCAAACCATTCATAGATGATATGTATGTTTATACTGGTGCTGCAGATGTAGTTATCTCTAGAGCTGGAGCAAATACCTTGGCTGAACTTGCTGCTCAACAAAAGGCATGTATTATCGTTCCAAACCCACAGCTGACAGGCGGTCATCAAACTAAGAACGCTGAAGTGCTTGAGAAGTCTAAAGCTATTATGGTGATTTCTGACTCTCAAATTGTTAAAAATCCTGAACTACTTCTTCGTGATATCGAGCATCTCCTAAAAGATGATAAAGCTCGTGAGAAGCTTGCTGAGGCTTTCCACGCTACCGCTGACATTACTGCTGCGAATAAGCTTGCGGATATTATTATAGGTACTGCGAACGGAACTAGAGCGTAGTGCTAGGAAGAAATAAAAAACAAGTAGAGGGCACAAATTCAAGACGCTCTGTATCCAGCCCTTCAGCCCAGAAGAACTTCTTTTCTTATCATGCAAACAGGTCCAGTGAATCCGGTGCACGGAGCAGGGAAGAGACCCCTGTTAGACGACGGTCGGTCTCGTTCAAATGGAAGCAAATACCGACCTTAATTGCGGCAATTGCAATTGGCATAAGTGTACTCTACGCACTAACGCTAAATAACAGAGTTACAATTAAGACTCTAGGTAAAAAAACCCCGTTATTAAGAGATCAAAAAGTTTATCAGGATGAAGCAAATAGCATCTTGAATGAATCAATTTTAAACAAAACAAAACTAACTATCAGTACTGACAAATTTGAAGATCGGATGAAAGAAGAATTCCCAGAACTTGGTGTCGTATCGATGACTATACCCATAATGGGCCGATCTCCATTAGTAGAGTTGGTTTCAGATAACCCTAAGCTTCTTATAACTAGCCAAGACGGCGTATTCGTATTAAACCAGAACGGTAAGGCTATTGCTCGATTGAAAGATGTCCCAGGAGTCTCCAGCCTTAACCTGCCAACCATAAACGATGAAACAAGCATCCCAATAAAAGTAGGGAAGGGAGTACTTTCAACAAAGGACGTCACATTCATTACCTCACTAATCTACCAATTGAATGCTAAAGAAATCACAGTATCAAGTATTAAGCTGCCCAAGGAGGCTTCAGAGATACGAGTTGAAGTTGTTGGTC
This sequence comes from uncultured Candidatus Saccharimonas sp., assembly GCA_943354005.1. Classification (GTDB taxonomy): domain Bacteria; phylum Patescibacteriota; class Saccharimonadia; order Saccharimonadales; family AWTP1-31; genus CAJAXB01. The sequence continues at coordinate 42,580 of CALRBE010000001.1, read as the reverse complement.
AAAAGTACTTTGTTAAGTTCAGTCTGATCAGTGATCCTAGAATTGCAGCAGGGCAGTTTATTGCAATATATAACAAGCTCCGGGCAGAGCAGGGAGTAGTGAAAGAATACATCGATGCTCGTGTAGAAGAAAAGATATTCTACAAGTAGATATAAAGCGTAGAAATAGAACACACAATCCGAAACTGCAATTAAGCAAGGGAGAGATCGCATTAAGGCCGTATGTTTTGGTCTTCTCCTCCCCCTCCTTTTTTCATAAAGAATGTTCGTATTTTGTTCAATTGGTAAATTCAGTGCGTGTTACAAATTAGTATAAAACCATAATGAAACAGGGTAGAAGTCAAATAGAAGAGGGGTAATGAATATATAAAAGGACATGTATAAAAGCATATATAAAGCAACAAAAGTCAAATAATGCAAATAACGTTGTGGAAAACTTTTTGCGACATGTGCATAGTTGATATGGATCTTAGGACGGATACCGCATAGGTGCTTTTATAGAGTAGTAAGCGAGCCCACCATTATTAGTTTTATACGTTAGTTAGGGTTTATTCACTAGCAGTGCCCTACAGTAGTGGTATCAGTAGGTCTCTTTATATCCTATATGTGAGTCGCAAAATATACATTGTGCGACGTCATGTATGTATCTAAGCCTTAACGCTCTACCGATTTCACCCTGGTTTTCTCCCTGTTTTTTTGTTTGTATTTATTGTGCTTTACCCTACTCACCCTCATCTACCTAGTTCTTTAAGGCTTAACGGCTGGACTATCCTGCCTTATGCCATATATAGTGTTCGTAAAATGTTCGTAAAGTATTTATCCGCGTAATCGTGGTTCATATCCAGGAGTTGAGTGGATTATTTATTTATTGCAGTCTGATCTTTGGTTTTTGATTTGCTAGGGTCATTCTTATATTTTTTTCTTAATTGAATTTCATAGTACACTGCCATGACAAAAATTAAGCCCCATACCGATAGAGTCTTAATGCGATCGTTATCTACTAAAATAACTCCGGACTCTAGATTCTGAGTGCGATAGTCCCCTACTAAAATAACTCCGGACTGTAGATTTAATCCCGAACCTAAGGATTTTATCAAAGGCACTCCGGACCCTAGATTTAATCCTGTAACTAGGAATGTTAACAAAGCTAATACTATTAATGTCCATATAACGAGTTTTAGTATGGTATGTTTCATCTTTTCGTATGAATTAACCATAGAATTACGTTTGCTATTAAAAATAGAGGTTTTTATAATGCTTTTATCTAAATAAAGGACAGCCATAACAATTATAAGTAGTATCAAAGGAGCATCGGCAGGTATATCTAATACTGTAACTGGAAATATTAACAAAGCTAATACTACTAATGTCCATGTAACGAGTTTTAGTATAGTATGTTTCTTTGTTTCGTATGAATTAACCACAGAATTACGTTCATTACTTAACTTAGCTTTTTTCATAATTCCTCTATCTAAATAAAGGACAGCTAATAGAACTATTAAAGGGGCAGCTATTAAATCTCCTCTGCTAAAGCTTTTAGCAAGTACGCTTATAAAAAGAGTAAATACAAGAATGTATTTTAGTAGCTTATACATAGAGTTCCCTAACTTATGTTGATATTGGTATTTCTTTTTAAAATTATAGCACAATCAATCTTATGCTTATTTAGTTCCAACTATTTTTCTCATATTACTCGCTCTTAAGTTTTATGTTTGTTGAGTAATCGTAAAATGTTCTTATAGTTTTTACCCGCGTAATCGTGGTTCAATGCCCAGGTAAGTCCAAGCTCCAGTTTCACTGTTTTGTATAAACTGTCTAGCGCTTAAGTTAGCTAGTTTATTTGATGTCTGTCTATATAGCTTAATCCCCTGCCTTATTGAATGGGGACGTAATTTTAGCATCCTTGAATCTTCGTGCGGTATTATCTTTACTTCTGCTGCTAGAATGTATCCGCTTGGTATGAGGCCATTTTGACCATGGGCTCTATAGTAGTTTTCTAGAACTTTGTCTGCTGGATATAGTCCAAACCTATGAGGGACTACTTCGGTCTGCGTTTGACATGCCAGAAGCTTAAATTCATGCTGTGCACTTTCAAGTCTAGACTCAAGGTCACTATTGATTGGACCAGATGTGTAAACTGGACGCAAAAACCTATCTTCTCCATCCTGAACTGCGGAGCTAAGCTGCATTTCAGAACTAATAAGCAGCCGGCGTTCTTGTACTTCAAAAATTGGTAAACTGGTATCGTTTTGGATTTCGGACATGGAGTATCCTTTTTTAACTGTTTTTAAGCTTCGCTGAGAGTATATGTTGCTTTTGCAACTCGCTTGAACTGAGTCTTGCCCTGTAGGTTCAGAAGGATTGTAGTTTCCTTAACGTGCCTACTTTCAAGTACTCTTTTGACTATTTCTTCACGATGAAGAGGTTCACCGGCTTTTTTCAATACATCAGTAATGATGTCAGCTACAGTACCTTTAGCGTATCCCCACTCTTTAAGAGCATAGATACCACGGCCGATAAGTACGAAGCGTCCATCTTTGATTAGCTCATTATGAATTGCTTGAGTAGTTACGTTCTTCCGCTTAAACTCTGAACCCTTAATCGCTTTAGCGATCTCATTAAAGTGCATAGGCTTACCATTAACACTTAAGATAACGTAGATCTTATCGCGAATGTTTTTAGGGTTTACGAGTGGCCATTTGATGAGGCCCCATAGTCCGTTAAGGGTAGCAAGCTGCTTGCTTGTACTTGCGAGAGCTGCTGCGTTCTTGACGCTTTTAATAGATGCTTCGTTAGCTATAGCATCTATCTTAGCTGGTTTACCGAGCTTCTTTATAGAAGTAATAATGTTATCTAAGCTAGCTTTTACTTGCGCTGCATCATTAGTAGCTTTAATGCTAACAGCGTGATGGAAGTGATCGTTATCTTCAATAACATGTAGTGAAGGGCTCAAATGTGACAAGAATGAGATTCTAGATTGAGTTAGCTTATCGTTATCTCCGGCATAAAGGCTTGTTAGAACTTTAATTCGAGAAATATCACCAACTGTATTTAGGTGATTCTTTAGCTTTTCCTGAAAGTCTTTTATGTGTGGTAGGTCAGATTCAGAAGCAGCTTTTAGCTTTATAACAACTGATTTTTCAAGCTGACGGACGCGTTCCCTTGTAATGCCAAGTAATTCACCGATTTGTTCGAGTGTTTCTTTTCGATCAAAAAGACCAAAACGACGCTCGATAATCTCTCGCTCTCGTTCACGTTCAATGGTTGCGATGACGTCTTTAACCATCTGCTCCATTGTAGTTGTTTCGGTTTGTACTGTTTCTGCCATTATGGTGTTTCCCTAACCTGTTAGAATTATTAACAAATATCTATACAATTATATAACTATACTGGGTATAAGTCAAATATGTATTCTCGTAACCATATTCTATCAGCTAGTAGCATATTCCGCATAAAAGTTATCTGTTTGTATTACTGTAAAATCGACTTGGAATAGATACAAATATGTGGAAAAACATAGAAAAAAATACAATGGTTGGTTGTTCTAGGCAGCTTTCTTTTTGCGTCGAGTGAAGCGTTTTTTATCTGGAGCTTCTTTGAGTAGCTTTATTGCTTGTTCGTGGGTAATGTCCTTGGGCTCGACATCTTTCGGTATCTTAGCGTTCTTCTTCCCATCAGTAATATATGGTCCGTATTGACCATTAAGAACTTTTACTCCGTCACCGAAGTCATTTATGTTCTTTTCGGCTTCTTTTTTAAGTTTTTCGGCGTATAGATCTAATGATTCTTCTAGTGTAATTTTCATTGGATCAAGTGGCTTTATTGATACGAATAGCTTATCTATTTGAATATATGGACCAAATCGTCCAATGTTGGCTTTAATCGGTAAACCTTCTTTGGTCTCACCTACTAAACGCGGTAGCTTAAACATTTCAAGTGCTTCTTCGAGTGTTACTGTCTCTATCTTTGTTCCTGTAGGTAGCGGAGCGAACGTAGGCTTTGGATCATCTGACTGCTCTCCTCGCTGCAACATTGGTCCGTAGCGCCCAAATCGTGCAAAAATTGGTACTTTACCTTTTGGATCATCTCCAATGTGGCGCGTTTGCGTTGCCTCTGCTCTGGAAATATCGGCACTTGCCTCTACTAGCTTATGGAAAGGTCCATAGAACTTTTCAAGTACTTCGACACGGTTTTTCTTGTTCTCAGCTATTTCATCAAGATCCTGCTCTACTGTTTTAGTAAAATCGTAATCCATAACTTCACTAAAGTGTTTAACTAGAAAATCAGTTACAACTTTCCCTGTGTCTGTTGGGAACAGTTTATTGGAATCTTTTCCGTAAGCTATTTTCTCTTCAGTTTGGAGAACTTTGCCGTTCTTAAGCGTAATACGTTGGATATTTCTTTCTTGTCCCTCAAGATCGCTGCGTTCAACATAGCCACGTGTCTGGACGGTGCTAATAGTGCTTGCATATGTACTTGGACGTCCGATACCCATTTCCTCGAGTTTGCGCACTAGTGACGCTTCTGTGTAGCGTGCTGGTCCACGGCTAAGGTTTTCTAGACCATCTGCACTGACTAATGTTAGGGGGTCACCTGCTTCGAGTGGTGGCAAAAGAGAATCATCTTTACTCCGCCCATAAGCTTTTAGATAACCATCGAAAATTACTACTTCTCCCTTGGCCTCAAGGACTTCTTTGGTTTTTGAGGCAGTTACGCTAATAGTTGTCTTTTCAAGTTTTGCTGGCTGCATCTGAGTAGAAATAGTTCGACGCCAGATAAGACTATATAGTTTCGACTGCTGTGCATCGGCACCAGCCTCTTCTACTTTAATATTCGTTGGTCTAATCGCTTCGTGAGCTTCTTGCGCACCGGCACTTTTAGATTTAAAAGTTCTAAATTGGTAGTAATCTTGGCCGTAGCGCTTAATTATATATTCACTCATTGCATCTGTCGCTACTTTAGAAAGCGCTACAGAGTCGGTACGCATGTAAGTGATTAATCCTGCTTCATATAGCTTTTGGGCAAGCTGCATGGTCGTACGAGGGCTAAAGCCTATCTTATTACTCGCCTCCTGCTGCAATGTACTAGTTATAAATGGAGCCGATGGGTTTCGGATGCTTGGCTTGCGACTGATATCGGATACACTAAATTCACTTTCATTAAAAGCTTCAAGAATTTTTAGTACTGAGGTCGCATCCTGATATTTTTTACTAGCTTCCGCGAGTAGCTCTGTGCCATCTTTAAGTTTTAATTCAGCAGTTACCTTATAAGATGACTCTGCATCATGCTTTTCGATTTCCCGCTCTCGTTCGACGACAAGTCTTACGGCAACGCTCTGGACTCTTCCTGCACTTAGCTGAGGGCGTACTTTTCGCCATAGCACAGGACTTAATTCGAACCCTACAAGATAATCTAGAGCTTGACGAGCTTGCTGAGCTTCAACAAGCGGTAAGTCTATTGTGCGAGGATTCTTAATAGCGTGATCGAGCGCACTTTTAGTAATTTCATGAAATACAATTCGTTTGGTTGTTTTAGGGTCAAGCTTCAATACTTCTGCTAGATGCCAAGCAATAGCCTCTCCTTCTCGGTCTTCATCAGATGCGAGCCAGATAGTATCGGCTGTCTTTGCCTGTTTTTTAAGTTCAGCAATAGTTTTCTTTTTGTCTGGATTGATCTCAAATATAGGTTCGAATTTGTTTTTAACATCGATACTACCATTCTTGCTTGGTAACGAACGAATGTGGCCCATGCTGCTTTTAACGACAAAGTCACTACCGAGGTATTTCTCGATAGTTTTAGCTTTTGCTGGGGACTCTACGATAACAAGGTTCTTTGACATATTGCTTAAGTATAACGTTTCTTTATTAATTACAAAGCGTAAGATTATATGAATTAGATAACAAATGCAAATTTATTCAATCAATTTACACTGTTCTGGTCTCGTCTTAGCATACTGCTTATCTTTATACATAGAAAAACACTATATTGCGAAATACACAATAATGCATAATGGTATTGACTTTATGAAATATTTTTGTTATTATTGCAACTTGTAATTCCTATTTTTTAGGTTTTACGTACCTTCTACCCCAAATTCTAACAATTGTTAGATTGTTTTAGAGCGTTAGAGCCATAAGTTGTTACCCTCCACTTATATTTCGTTGTTCTTGGTTTACCAAGTTCACGCTCTAAAACAAACTAACCCCTTTAACTAGCACCCACCTACTGTTTACAGCTGGTGGTCCCGATTTCAAAGTGAGTCGAACAGATGATCTCGATTTTTAATCGAGGCGGCACAGGCCATTATATATTTTAGGTTCTGATGCTTCGCTCGGGTGGGTTGAAGGGTGTAATGAGCCTCTAGCGGTGCCCACCCCCTCTAGAGGCTCTTTTTGTTTTCATAAAAGTATGGCAATCTAATATGGATGACAGACCATACCTTGCCTGAATCACGTATCGCCTTCACTGGCTTTAGTGTGGACGCCCTTGAGTGTTGCCTAGAATACGGCGCCGCCAAATTATCACGAATTATTTCAGAAGAATCTCTCAATCTTCTAAGAGACAAAGGCGTTCCTCAATCCCCCGCTCTATTATCGACAAGAATACCCGAGATTGTAGGTTTTTTGAACCTTTTGGATATCAGAGACCTTGAAGATAGCAAATTGGTTGTTGACGTTATCGACCCGTATCCCAATATTGGATCAGCCATGGAGGCTCATGTAGATAGTACTGCTCGAAAAGGTGTATCACTACTAGTTCCATATTTAGGATCACGGGCCCTATTTTCTTGCGATACTGAACAGTATGACATTAATAATACGCCGCGTTTTCAAACGACTTATGGACCTGGCGATGCAATACTTTTACGACAAAATATTAACTCCGTAAACCAAGAACCACGTAGCCTTAACCAGGCATGGCATATGGGAGTTGCTTCCGCACACAGGACTCTAGTAACTATTGATTATCTTAGTGATCATATTGCGGTAAGAGAATCACTAACCGATAATAAATGATCTAGTTTCAGTAGGCAATTTGTGCTGGAAAACTGATTCAATAAGAATACTTTCTGTTTCTCGTAGGAGCGCAGATGTGTGAGCTTTTTCGCTACTATTAAACGGTTTTAGGACGAAATCTTTGGTGTCACCATTGGGCTTGTCTGGATTATCAATACCGATTCTAACTCGTCCAAAATCTTCACCACAATGAGAGATAAGCGATTTAATGCCATTATGCCCTGCCGAACTACCGCCAATGCTGGTGCGGATCTGACCGTACGGTAGCGCTAGCTCATCATGAACAACGATAGTTTGAGTATTAGCAATTTTATAAAATGACTGTACTGCTTGTACTGCTCGCCCACTATCATTCATGAAAGTTGTAGGTTTAATGACTATGACTCTAGTCCCGCCAAAAATACCACTGACAATATCACAAGATAAGTCTTTTTTGGTTACCCACTTTCCAAATTCATCATGACCAGCGACAAAAGCGTTTAAGCAGTCAAATCCGGCATTATGACGCGTTCCTGCGTAAGAATCACCTGGATTACCAAGTCCGACGATCAACAGCGTCTGCTGGCCTCCTATGGTGTATAGAGGAGCATGTTTGACGTCTGAATGTATCTTCTTTTGAAATAATCCCATAACTAAACTGTATTATGGCGTATTAATGCCCTATGGAGCAATATTTATTCTTCTTCTGGGCGTGTACCGTGTTTGTGGGTCACGTGTTTTTCGATAAACCAGAAATGTATTGCACTACCCTCGAAATTATATGACTCACGTAGATTACGTTCCATGAAACGCTTATAGCTCCAGTGTAGAAACTTCGTATGAGAACCAAAAACTTTAAAGCTTGGGATAGAATTATCGTCTTCGTGCACAATGTAATTAAGTTTAGGTGTTCGGTTCTTAAGTCCAGCTGGTGGGTGCATGCTGACAACTTTACGTAGCCACCTGTTTAGCTCGCTAGTCGTGAACTTTTGTTTTCGTCGTTCATCAATTTCGAGAGCTAATTCAAAGAGTTTAGTTACATTCTGGCCTGTTACGGAGCTTGTGATAACGAGTGGAGCCCATGGTACAAAGGCAAAGTTATTACGAATTTGGGCAGCCATCGAGTCGCGGGTAAAGGCAGTTTTATCGTCTTCAATACTGTCCCATTTACTGATTACTAGTATGAGACCCTTACCTGCTTCTTTAATCATTCCAGCAATCTTCTGATCAAGCTGTACATTAAGTTCGTTAACATCCATCAACATGACACATACGTCAGCTTGCTCAATTGCACTTAGGCTACGAATAACGCTAAAGCGTTCGATGCCAACTTCAATTTTTCCGTTTTTTCTAATTCCTGCTGTATCTAAGAGTTCGATTTCTCGACCTTGATATTTCACGATCGTGCGGTTAATATCTCGGGTTGTCCCTGCTCTATCGGCAACTATAGCCTGCTGTTTCTTAGCAAGCGTATTAAACAGCTGAGACTTACCAACATTTGGTCGGCCAAGGATTGCTATGTGTAAGCGATTTGGATCTTCTTCGAGTCTAGCTTTACCGATATGCTCTACTAGACATTCTAAGAGCTCATCTATTCCAGCGTTTTGTGAAGCACTAATCAGAATAATTTCTTTGATGCCAAGTCGTTGAAAGTCGCTGTGCGTCTTGTGTCCGGCCTTGTCCATCTTGTTTACAACAAGCATGACGGGCTTCTTTGTCTTCAGTGCCATTTTTGCAACACGACGATCTTCTTCTGTGATAATCGTGCTTCCTTCAATAACTACCCAGATAACGTCTGCGCTATCTGCAGCCTGTGTGATTTGCTCTTGAATAGTAAACTCAAAATCATCTTCAGCATCTTTCATTCCTGCCGTATCGACGAGCCAGAAATCTTGTCTTTCACGCTCGATGCTTGTGCGCCATTTTTGCTGGGAACCATCAGTACGGCGGACTTTTCGAGAAGGTTTTTCTTCTTCTTCGGTGATCTCTTTTGGTACGTCAATATAGACCGATGCTTTTGCCATGATGCTGTCTCGGGTTGTACCCGCTTCATTTGCAACGATAGCTTCTCTGCGTCGTAGAATATTATTAAATAACGTCGATTTACCTACGTTGGCGCGGCCAACAATAGCGACGATTGGTAATTTCTTTGCCATTGTCGCTTATTTTACCACAAAATACCTCTGTTGGCTAGTCTTCGCTAACGAGTCTACTAGTACCGACAGCTGTGCCTTTGAGCATGTAATCCCCAAACTGAATTCGGTGGAGCTTAGAGATTGTATAGCCTAGCTCACCGAATGTACGTCTAATCTGTCGATTACGGCCTTCCGACATTGTTACAGTCCACGCAGTACCTGATCCAGTAAGCCTTAGCGCACTCTTGCCATCCTCTAGTTCGATACCTTTTTCTATGGCTCGCTTATCTTCTTGCTTTAATGGCACGTATAGTTCTATTTCGTATACCTTATCTTTGTTATAGCTAGGATGAGTAAGTTGATTAGCAAGCTCACCATTATTCGTTAGTAATAATAGGCCTGAAGAAGCTTTATCTAGACGGCCTACTGGCTTAAGTGAGTGGTATGCTTCGGGAAGAAGTTCATAAATTGATTTACTGCCTTGTCCATCACGGCTTACGACGTACCCAGTTGGTTTATTGAGCATGATCGTAGTAAATGTTTCTTGAATAGACAATGGCTTACCATCTAGGCAAACAACGTCGTTCTCCTGGACTGAATAGCCTGCAGATAAAGGTGGCTGTCCATTGACCGAAATACGGCCCCAGGTTATTGCCTGGTCCGCAGCTCTTCGAGATATGCCTGTTGCTAAGGCTACATATTTGTTGATTCGCATTGTACTAGTGTACTAGAGATTAGGCCTGAGGAGTAGGTGGCGTAACTGGTGGCACTATTACAGGAATTTGAACTGGCTCAGCTGGTGTGGGCATAGCAGGAACCATTGGAGGTGAGACTTCAGGCATTGAGGATGTCTGAGCTTTATCCTCCGCCTCCGCCTCAGCTATGAGTTTCTTCAGGCCGTCGCTCCGCTCATTAATGTCATTAATTGGTTTAATTACTTTTGTATGTCCTGGAGAAGAATTGTTGGAATCAGTTTTAACGGGCGGTAGCATTTCGGCGGGTACTGATTGAGCCGTTTCAGTCGCTGGTGTAAGTACTTCTGGCGTCACTGGCTCAGCAGGCTCAGCAGGTGCTGGCTCAGCTGGTTCAGCTTTCTCAGCAGGCTCAGCAGGTGCTGGCGCAGCTGGTTCAGCTTTCTCAGCAGGCTCAGCAGGTGCTGGCGTCACTGGCTCAGCTGGTGCTGGCGCTAAATCTCCAAGAACTTCTTTAGTTGCCTGCGCTACATCCTCTAGGGTAACTTGAGATTTTACTAAGTAACGATCTGCACCAAGCTTGTCAGCACGTTCTTTATCTTCTGCTTGGTTAAGGGCGGTCATCATAATTACTTTAGTATTCTTAGTCTCAGGTGTACTACGAAGGATATCTAGCATATCAAAGCCACTGATCTTTGGCATCATTATGTCGCTAATTATTAGGTCTGGCTTTTCTTTGACTGCCATAGCTAATGCTTCTTCTCCATCTTTAGCCGATACTACTTCATAGCCTTCTGCAAGAAGTCGTGCGCCATATATTTCTAAGAGATTTGTATCGTCTTCGACGAGCATTATTTTTGCCATGTAGTGTATTCCCTTATATGCTTATTTTAATTACATTGTAGCATAACTGGCTTGTAATGAATTTCACTTTTTGCTGATTTGTCCTGCGGTTGGGGTCATTTTAGTACTAAGCTCAGCGTACCGCTGGTTGCTAAGTCGAGGTAGGTTGATAAAGAACGTACTTCCCTTGCCCAGTTCACTCTCGGCCCAGATTTGACCATTATATAGCTCAATAATTTTGCGTGATATATAAAGCCCAAGCCCAGTTCCCCCGCTTGTACGAGTAGAGCTATTATCTAGACGGTAGAACTTCTGAAATAGATGTGGTACGTCTTCTGGCGCCATACCTACTCCAGTATCCTTGACATATATTTGTACGACGTTAGTATCTCCCGTTAGACCGATGGATATCTTTCCTGAATTGGTGTATTTAACTGCATTGTCGTACAAGTTTGTAATAACTTCACGAAGTCGTTCTGGATCGGCGTAGATATTGTAGAGTGGTTGAATAACCTTAGTGCTCCCGTCTAACTTACTAGAACTACCTACAGAGGCTCCAGTTGTACCGAGAACGTACTCGACGGTAAGACTTTTCTTTTGAGCAACGAAACGAAGGTCTTCAGTTAGTTTCGATATGAAAGATCCTACTTCAATAATTTCAGGGTTGTTTGTAAGCCTGCCGTCATCTGCTTTGGAACTGGTCAAAAGGTCTTGGAAGAGATCTCCAAGGTGTCGTGTTGCATCATGAGCTTTGGTAAGGTATGATTTTGCTTTATCGTCTACTTTGGAAACGTTAGGGTTAAGTGCAAGGGATAAGTATCCTTCTATTGCTGCAACTGGAGTACGCATTTCGTGACTTGCAGTGCTTATGAACTCAGCACGTTGCCGAGCAGCTTCCCGTTCCTCACTTACGTCACGAACAATAGAAACCGTACCAACTACTGCTCCCATCTCATCTAGCATTGGAGATACACTCATGCTCACAGCTATTTTTTTCTTACTACTATGTGTCGTTACAAAAGCAGCATCATCCTTAATCGGCTTACCGGTATCAAAGACTTTCTTAAAAGGGTTTTGCTGCTCTGTATATGGGTTACCTTTAGTGTCAGAGAATGCAAATACTGAATGGTAGTCAAGGTTTAGGGCATCTTGGGGATTCCATCCAGCAATTTGTGCAGCACTATTGTTTAGCATTGTTATTTTGCCAGTTTCGTCAGTGACCACAATACCATCCGAAACGGATTCCAAAATATTATCTGATTGGTTCTGTGGGGCGCTTAAGATCGAATGCACCGGGCTCTTGTCTGATGTCTTTCTAGAAGTTGTTTGACCAGGAAGAGAAAGCCGAGCTTGTGAAATACCTAAGCTTATTGCGGATAACAATATAGCCGCAAATAATGCAAAGATTATGCCTATTGCAGTACTGCTACCCTTTGAACCAATATTAAACAGCAAGAAAATTACCACAAATTGGCTTATAAACACGAATAGTACCCACCCTATCTTTTCGGCAGAACTGGGTGGATTTGTGGTAGGTTTTACTGAATTTGGCATATTACCATAAGCAATTATGACAGACTCATGTGATAGTCACAACCACTGTTATTGATCTGGACGTATCTCTGTAAATCTGTTAGAATTTGCACGTTCACATACGACAATGGCCCCGTCGTCTAGTGGTTAGGATATCTGGTTCTCATCCAGAAGATCGCGGGTTCGAATCCCGCCGGGGTCACCAAATGGCCAATAGGTAGACTACATTGACTCAATCCCTTACAAAATTTGGAATTAGCCAGTAATCAAATTTTTGCGATCATCTTCTTAATCTTGTTATATTTGATTTTTCAGAATCCGATTAATACGACTTCTAAAGTAAATTCTATGTTTGCTATTTATAACTTTAATTAATCTACTAAGGAATTATGTACTTACAGGTTGATTCAGGTAAATTAAGCTCTGTTCGTAGATTTTCTAAGGATGCAAATAAGTTTGTTCGAGCCACTGTAATTTCAGCGAACAGTGATTGTGGTACGGCATCAACGTTCGCGGATTCTTTCAGTATCAACGAATCGTATTTCTGGATTGCAATAACTGCATTATTTGCTTGGTTTTGTAAGTCTTTAGGGAATGTTATATTTTGCAAACTTATAATCAGTCGCTTATCGGCAACTAACTGATCGGTTATCATTTGCACGGTCACACCATTACTTCCAGAATCCACGTAATCTTTTTCGACTCGTTCTCTTCCCTTGTTAAAGTCTACAAGGGCTTGAAGATACTTGACTGCCGTATCCGACATGCCAGCAGTGGGCATTGCCCCACAGAAAGGAGATGCGTTAATATTGATAAACTTTTCCGATGCAACTGTAGTACAGCTTGTTTTAGAGCCATTGAAGCTTTTTTCGGACTTTGACAGAATTGCTACCGAATGAACTTTTACGCCCCCGAGTCCGTTATTGGTACTGTTACACTCTGCATCATTAACTACATAAACTTTGTCTAAGTCAGGTACTTGTAAGTTTGGACTATACTTTTGTAGGCTAACGTTTTCGGGCTTATAGGTTTGGAGTTCAATTTCGGAAAAGGCATTTTGACAATTAGAAGTATCGCAAAACCTAACTACGTTTGGTTCGTTTCCTGTACTAATAGCAACTGGCAAAAAAGCGCTTAAATTTATCTCAAAATTTCTAATTGATGAAGAAATACCCTTTATATCATTTTCACGATTGGTATCATTTATGATCATTTGCCTTTGAGGAATAATGTATAAACCAATAAATGCCAGGTAAGCTATATTGATAATTATAAAAATAAAAGTAAAAAAACGTATTCTGTTACGATACTTTGCAAAACCCTCAAGTATCAATCCATTACTATCCCGACGCGTACCAAGACCTGTTATAAGGAAGTCGATTAATGTCCAGAAACCAAGGCCACCTAAAGTTATTAGCTTGAGAACTCCAGTCTTCTTCTTACCCAGATAGAAACGGTCAACTCCAAAATTGCCAAGAAAGTATGAAAGAAGCCACGTTGCCAGGAACGACTTACTTCCTTCCTTGTTGCTCTTAACTATTTTTTTGGATGATCCTACTGGAGATTTTTTATTTCGCTTAATATCTTTTTGATTTTTCATAATTTTAATAAAAGTGTAATTTTTTACGCTTACCTTCCTAAAAAGTATACATCAATTATTGATATTAAAAGAAAGCAAGAAAATATATAAATAATTTCTAATAATTATTATTACTGATTGCTACCCTACAACTTAGTAAATAGCGCATGCTGTCTTCCGAATGAGGTCATTATTTCAAGTTAAACTTTTCCTATATGTTAGGCTATAATGATCAAAATGGACAACTCTAATATAGATAAACTCCAGGGTGATCAGCATACGCTTAAACTACCTCGTGAGCTGGACGGAAGTATTTCAGATTTTACTCTTCAGGACGATATATTTAGGCCCGCTTGGGAATTTGGCGACAATCAACCTAGTCATCCTTTGTTGCCCGATACACTAAAAGAAGTCATTGACCCCTTGATTGCTGAGGATATTGCAGTATTTGTTCACGAGCATCCAGATGCTGATCGGAGCAAGCTTCTGGAGTTTCGTGATTCTCAAATGCTAGCCAGAAGTTTTGAGTACATGGGGTCTCTTAATGCTGAAGAACAAGTTGTGACTATGGCGGCCCTTACTACTTATTGTGACCTTCTAGAAGTTGAAAGCACCTCATTGGCAATTCAACATGGTTTACAGGAGATGCCTGAAATTAGGATAGCTGAAGGGTTAACCACGGACATTCTAATTAGCCGACTTAGGGTAAGAATTGAAAAAGGTATAGATGAACAAGAAAGTCTGGCTCATCAGAAGAGATTGGTCGACGTAAGCACAAGAATCGCAACTGATCCAATACGTCTTCATGCTGCAATGTACGCTCAAAAACTTAACGATAAACTAGCAGGTTTCGCCACACAAACCGAAGATATCGACGTTTACAATTTTGCCCTAGATATGCAGACAATTTGTTCTATCAAAGCTATGAAGATTATGGCCGATATTTCTGCTTCTATGCCAAAAACTACTGATGTCGAATACATTATTGCTCCGCTGCGAGATGAATTGGGCATTGCTCCGCTGCGAGATGAATCGGACATTCTGGATGACGGATTTTATTTCATGAACTACTACGGTCAATCATTTGGCGCAATTAGCAATCTGGATGACCCAACTTATATCAGGGCCTTCAGTCAGATATTTGAAAGTCAATCAATGACTCCAGATGATATTGTCGCAATAGATCACCTGGTTGATGCCAGACATAAACTATTACCGATTCAGTACGAAGAACAAGAGAGCCGTTACTCATACCTAATCAGGGGTTATCACGGCAGCACTGGTAAAGAAATCGATAAAGAGATGATAGATTATCTAAAAAACGACCCTGTAGCAAATTTTAAACGCCTTCAAGATGTTAGCCAAATGGTTGATGATCAACACCCTGAGTTTATGCGTAATTTTGTTGAACTAATGAAAATGCCAAGAACTCAAGGTATTTTGGCAGAAATGCTAGTCGACATCATGGAAGTAGCCGACACAAAAGATATGCACCAGGTCATGTCCAATATTTTACGGGCTACAAAAAACGCTGGAAACTATTCTATTAGGCTGGTTTATGGTCCCGTATTTATGGACGAATATTTGACTCAGGACGAAATGAATAATCTCCCAGAAGAAAAGAAAATAACCGACGGTATTTATAAGAGTATTCAACTAAGATTGACCGAGCAAATTGCCGCTATGCACTCGCTTTTACAGCGTGGCGCAGCCAGTGCCGTACTTGTGACAGGCTATGACGCTGAAGGTCATCCAACAACGGCAGAATCAACTGTAACTAGTCTTGATCAAGTAATTCTTAGTCTAGCGATTGTTACTGACGCCCTAAATGAAGCCAGTATTATATGCGAGATTCCCAGCCGGGTAATACTAAATGATTCCCAGGCAAAGGATAATCGGGCTACCTTTGAGCGCAAACCGATAAAAGATTTTCCATTTGCAACTAGTAACGAAGGTGACCAAAATCTATCAAACGGTAGAAGTAGGACCCTAATTAGCATTCGGAACGAAGCAGACACAGAGGGAGAGGCCAGATTAGGTCTGACTAGAACAATATCTATTGAAGATGCTAGAAATATGGTGCCAGCTTTGAGAGAACTACTAGGTGATAGATTCGATGAAAATACCTTTTTAGCTAACAACAAAAAAGGTAAAAGAATGCGCACTTTTAGTATGCGTCTAGACCTAGAAAACTATGGCCAGCACGAACTTAGTTTTGATATTGGGAGCACTAGAAAGCCCGCAAAAGAACCAATTGGATACTTATTGGCTACAGTTATTAGTGCCGGTGCTGCCGAAATGGCTCGAATTGAAGACGAATCGGTCGATGAGCTTCCAAATAACCATATTAAAAGTGAATTCTTACCAGAATCGGCAAATCCAGAGAGCTTCGGAAGACTACTAAAGCGTATTACTAGAATTTTCGATGTTATGGAGAAATTGAATAAAGCACCACCAGTCACTTAAACGCCCGAACTTATACAAGAAGCAAATGAACAGTTTGGTAGTTAGATGGCTAAAATCCATTGGTTTTCGAACATACTTCTATAAGAATCGGCTATCTCAGGTGAAGTGATAATCGTTGTGTACATTGTTTCACCGAATGTACTTATAGCAACGTTGTCTCCGTAGATAATTGTTTGGGAAGACTGTTGTTCGTCGCCAAAGAATCTTTCGGTAATTCGCTTATTGCTGATTGAGATTAGTGTCTTGTCGTCCTTTAACGTGACTGACGATAGAGCCCTGACTTTTATTCCGGCAATTTCTTGCCGAGTTATTTGGGCATCGATTGCTAGAGCGATTTCTGGATTATCACGGTCTTTTGAGCTTGTAAAAATTAGGACTTCTTTATTATTACGAATAATGTCATCGTGAAGATACTTAATTCCGTTCTTGCCTTCTATATGAAGAACGCCTGGTTGTTGATGACTCAGTCGATAGCGAGAAATTATAGCCGGTAGGCTGGACTGTAGTTCTTGTGCCGATTGTTTTAATTCGTTTTGTCTTTGTGCTAGAAGTCTTTTTAGCTCGGTGGGGTTATTGGCTTGCCATACTCCCTTTTCGGCAGTCTTTTCGACAAGTCCTAGTTCGGTAAGTTTTTCTAATGCCATATGTACTGTCGTTCGCTTGAGATCTATACTACTGGCTAATTCGGTTGCGCTCACAGGGCCACTTTTAACAAGTTCAAAGTAACAAAGCTGCTGTGTATCGTTAATACCTAAGTCTTTAAGTGATGAAATCATATTTGAATTATACCTTATATAAATATATAGTCAAATAAATATTGACAAATATAATGTTAATTTACATCTGTTAAGTATAACTTCGTCATAAATAGTTTGCACATTATAAATATTAAAGCTATTGTTCACTGACATTTTAATTAAGGAGTCATATGACACACGAATACGAAACACAAACAAGCGATCTTCCTGTACAAGCGATAGTTCCCAGAGATCTATTATCGTTGATCCCAGTAACTACCAATGCCGAGGGCCAACAGGTCACTGACTGGAATGGTTTAATGGTTATGGGTACCGATGCAGAATTAGTAGCGGCTTTTATTGGTAATGAGCTAATTGAAGCTCAATATAGCGGAGACGAAGAAAAGTTAATTGGCGCGAAACGCCTAGAAGCAGGAATTGATCGTATAATCGATCTTTATAATGCTGGACGTTTGCCAACTATGAAGGATGTTTTTGAATTAACTTCTTTGATAGTCGAACGAAACCCTAAAATGAGCGAGGTTACTAAATACATAAAGGAGCATGGATACACTGCTGAAGGCTGTGCTTTTCTATATGACGTTAAGGATACACTGGGCATTACCCTTAGTCAGACTGATGAGATTTACCGCATACTAGGATTTAGTTTGGACGACGAACAAGATCTAAATCAGCTAGACGATGCTTTAGAAATTATACAAGAACGCCGTGAACTTTCATTTAGGCACAGTGGTGCAGAAGAGCTACTTGCTCTGATCCGTGAAGGTGCAAGTTTGCGGGATATAACAACTGGACGGGTGTTTTAATATGCCTAAACAGGAAGACCCGATTCGCGAGGCACTTAATGAAATCGCACAAGCAGCAAGGCAGCCCAGCCCTTTAGAGGTTTTGGGTATTACCCGTGAGTTGGCTACAGAATTGCAGCCAGAGGCCCTGATTGTTGCAGTTAGGGGATTGTATCGAGCCTTTCAGATCCAACTTCATCCTGATAAGGCTGGCTCTTCGTCGGCACAATCTGATCGACTTCAACGGATTCAGCAATCTTACGATTCAATAACACCAGATACAATAAGTGGCATAAGACAGAGTATTGTATCTACAAAAAAACCTGGGGCTAGGCTTAGTCGGGCGACCAGAGAGGCGGCTGGCCAGAATCAGGTACCCAGCGAAACAGACCGACTTATTGAACGGTCACAGACCAAATCATCAGAATATATTGATGACTTGATGTCGCCAGAGTCCATTTCGAGAGTTAAAAGAGGTTTTGTGCTGCTTCGACCGACTTCAATGGTCAAGCAAAATAAGAACTTACCACTACAAAGTCTGGTAATAGATGGAGGATTAGCCTTTATTACTACAATAGACAACCCACAAACCATTGATGTTCCGGCGGGGCTAAAGTTACCTGCAGATAAACTTAAACTAGATTGTTATGTAGAAAATGGACAACTTGCCTATATCGATGATAGTGGCGAAGTTTTCTTGCAAGAAACCAATCTTGGCAACGGCTGGCATTCGGTTCGAGGCATTGGAGAGCAAAGAACTCTTCAGAGTTTCTTACAGACTAAACCAACCGAGCAATTCAAGCTTGATCTGGCCGGGTGCTTAGAAGAAGATTCGGTTAATCAGCTTCTTCGTAAGTTTTACACTTCCTCTGAGTGGAATCAAAACCAACTTCTTGCACTTAATAGTTCAGCAGAAAACAAGTCAGTACCATTACGCTTCCAAGATCGATTCGTAATTAGTCGAGGTTGGCAAGATTATACAGGTGGCGGTGCTGAGGTACCTGGACAACTAAGACCCCTATTAATTCCTGACCAAGTTTTGATGGCTCGAACGGGAGACAATTTGTTGGCTCTTGGAAAAATCGAGAACGTTACAGCTACCTATATGCCAAGCTAATTCAGTTAATAAATATTTATAACAAAATATATATAAATTTTTCCAATAATTATTATTACTGATTGTTAACCTACAACTTTAGTAAATTGCGCATGCTGTCTTCCTTGGCTTACGCTATCGTCTGGAACGAAAAAGTTAAATACTCCACCCGCTCTTACAGGAATAACGAATTCATCTGGATAACGATCTATGCTAGTTTGCTGTAGGGCATCTATACCTGTATCAAGAGATTCAGGATCTAATCTTACGATCTGGGGAAAGCTTTCCCCTACTCCAGACAGTTGAGCAGTCTGTAACTCTTGTTCACTTATTGCTATAGCGAAATCGTTCTTTGATAGTCTAAATCCGTGGGCATCAGGGGCTTGCTCTAGTGGCTCACCAGGGCTTGAATCGATTGGAGAAGAATAAAATGTGCGATCTATTCCCAGTGCACCTTGATAGTCTGCAGCTCCTCCATAGATATCTCCTGTACTACGTGAGCTTGTTACGCGATCAATAACTTGAGCTTTACGATCCTGTTTCATACGGAGCACGCCGTATTCAGCATCTCTTGCGAATGGAGCTGTAGCAATAACTTCGCGAATAGGAAGAGCTATCGTACCTCCAGTGCCAGCCCCTCCTTTATAACCTCTTGGATCATATTTCTCGCTCCAATGTACCGTAGGTGAATGTATATGACCATTTAGAGATTCAGCAGTTTGTAGCTTTACTTCTTTATTTCTTTGTTGTTGCATTCTCCTAGTTAGGATTTCACCATTTCCCCGTGTCTTATTTATATCGCCAGAATTGTGAAATAAAAGTTGCCCCGAGTGGCGAACATCTTCCCAGAAAAGCTTAGTCGCTTTATCTATTGAGACAGTAGGATTGTCCAGTAAACCTATTGGTATGTTTCTTTTTATAAAACTAGGATGTACAACTTTTCCGGTTCTATCAAAATGAGGTGATTCTGTAACGACACTTTTTACACGAGAAGATATATCTTTGACTATTTCAATCTCTTCTTCACCAACCGAAGTAACGCCAACACTCGCTTCACTAAATAAAGAGATGCCGCATTGTACGAGCAGCATTTGCTCTACGCACTCAAGCTTTGAATCTTCTGGATTGGCTATTCTCTCGAGGCGTACTTTTGCAAGTAATGGTGTGGCAATTCGTGTGATGGCAGGAGGCATGTTGCCATATTCAACCATAGCCTCATACAGATGCTGAGTGTCTAGGCCACCATCTTTACTTGCTTCAATAATAGACTGTAGTTCAGCCTGTCGCTCGGTTTTTTGCTCTTCAGACAAAGTCTTAGGATCTTCTGCGATACTTTTATCTATTGTTGATGCCAAAGCATAATTTGTTTCAAAATATTGAGTCAGTGCCTCTTTCATTTGAGGTGTCTCTTCGAAGTCAACTTTGGCTAAGGCCTCTCCTACTCTTTTCTCAATAGCTTCAGGGCTCCGTAATGTATCGAGTGTAGAATTGACAGCTACTTCACCTACATCTTCGGCTACCTCAGGGTTAATGGGTTCCCTACCCGAAACTTCTAGGTTGTTTGGACCTTCTGCTGCATTGGCCGCCGAATCTACTGCTACTTCACCTACATCTTCGGCTACCTCAGGGTTAATGGGGGCATGCATGGCTTCTGGATTAATATCTTCAGGTTTTATAGGTTGTATATCTGGTCGCGGTATTGTCTCTGTGCTCATATCATCCCTTTATTATTTATAAGTAGTATAGTCTATGTTTATACGAACATTATTTATTATACTCGTCCATTTATTCTTTAGCTTACTTTTTGATCGCATCACATGAAAAAATATAACAACAGATGATATGATGTATATGACAATCATGAAAATATTTATTATACTTGCCATTCTTATTGCTATCGTTCTTGCTGTAATGGTATACGTCTATATAGATTACCGGAGACACAAAAAGCCATTACTAAGCGTTGACCCAAACGTTAACTACAGCTTGTTCCACCACATAGCAGTCGTGACAATTCCAATTTTTCGTTATCGCCTTTCGATTCGTCTATCCAAAGTTAATCCTCAGAACTCTAAGGGCGTACACAAATTTTAATGGTGATACGGTTGTCCTGCTGAGATGGTGCTTGCTCGGTACAATGTTTCCGCAAGTATGACCATAGCCAGGTCGTGTGGGAATGTCAGTTCAGACAATCCCCATTGTCTGTCGGCTGAGTCAATTACTTTTTGTGGGAGTCCATCAGGGCCACCAATTATAAAGCAGAGCTCCTGAGCGACGTTGGCTCTTTTATCGATGAAAGCTGCTAGTGCTTCGCTGTTCATTTGCGGTCCATTAATAACAAGTGCAACGCTATAGCCTGAACCGACTGCAGCTTCTATGTGATTACTATCATTCTTGTTGTCTGCAATATGCGTAACACGTACCGTATGGTAGCGCTGTAGCCGATCTATGTAGAGCTTCCAGCCTGTTTGCGCGTAGTCTAGTTTAGGGCTGCCAATGGTAACGATATGTAGTTTCATAATGCTCCCATTCTATCCTTTATAGGTCGTTCGTGCTACCAAAGGCCACACGTTTAATAATAACGTCCTGCATATTAGCCATAGAGGCTGGTACGATCGTAAACTCACCGTAGCGGTCATTTACTATATCTGCAGCTCGAGCAAGCGATTTTGTATCAAGCCGGCTATCGTCAAAGAGGCCCATTTGCTGCGGATTAGATGGACGTAGGTTAAATACTGTAATGCCAATGTTGGTGACTCGCGCAGGTATCAGGACTTCGTTTAAAAGTTTTTGAGCATGCAAGTAAATGTCCTGCGTAGAATAGATATCGGCCCGTACTCGCTTGCCTTTGGACCAGTGCATTCTATTTTCAAATCCAAGCCATAGATGAATACCGGATGCAATATAATTTTGTCCTCGGAGTCTTCTGCCTGTTTTCTCACAGAGCTTCATGAGTAAACGCGAAAGTTCTTGCTTATCTCGTGTCTTCTTAGAAAGTGCGTACTGCTGACCGAAAGATTTTCGGCCAAATTTAATCGTGTCGACTTCATAGCCGTGGAGCCTCAAATGCCAATAGAATCCAACAATACTCTTAAAGACTCGTTTACGGAGCATAAGAGCGGGAGCATCTAGAAACTGGATTGGAGTGTAGATGCCAGCAATATTAAGCCGTGCTTCGTAGCGGACATTAATGCCGGGCAGATCAGTTAGTACTAGTCCGGCGTATACATCCCTGAGATTATTCCCGTCTATTCGGTCCATACCGTCTGGCTTATTTAGACCTGCTGCTAGTTTTGCAAGAAAGCGGTTGGGTCCAATGCCGATATTGACTGTTACATATTCTCCCAGCGCATCCTTAATGTCCTGTTTGATTTGCATACCAATGTCCTCAAGGCTGCGTCCCGCCTGCAATGCCCGTGAACCCCGAAAGTCGATAACGAATTCATCGACAGATTTAGGAGTCACATCGCTCGTGTACTTTAGGAGCACTTCTTTAAACCGTTTATGGGCATTAAAGTACTTTTCAGGGTCTGGCGTCATAACATGAACGTCTGGAGATAAGAGTCGAGCCTCACGGACGTTAACGCCCAGCTTAATGCCCAGCGCTTTCGCTTCATATGAAGACGCTATGACCATACCTCCTGGAGAGTCATAGGCGGCAACAGCCACCGGCTTATTTCGCAGTAATGGGTTAGCTTGTTGTTCAATAATCGCAAAGCAACTATTAAGATCGATGTGCATTACTTGTGGAGGGTTATAGTTAATGGGTATTTCCATCATGCACCGCCTCAAGGTTCCACTGAAGTGTATTAGTATTAAGATTAAGCCTAAACCATAAAGATTCTTGAGTATCGACTAGCTCATAGATGTGATGGAGTATCTTGCCTTCAGTAATAGTGTGGTGATAGCCTATCTTCCCTACTCTGTACTCCGTATTGCGCCAGCTGATTGTATGGGGTGCTGCAACGCGTTTTGTAGCACTATAATACATGACGACACTCACTGATTCGTTAATTTTTTCGCGCATATCGTATCCTTACTCTGCAAACGCAGAATTCACAAATAGCCCTCCTCTAGAGGCGCTACCTGACTTATTGTATAAAAGAGAGATTGCCAAGATGATACGTACTCTTGACGCTTGAAATATGCTGCGATTAATGACCGAGGTGCCATTGAGGCCCTACTGCGTCCACAGATAATCAATAAACGGTTTTGTATAAAATATAAAGCCTGCAGATGAAAGTGATATTAATCCCAGTAACTACATCGCTATTAACTAGTATAACGAAAAGTATTTGTGTTGCCTACGGTTTGTAGCTTACACCGCTCGCGGATCCAACTGCGCTAATCCATGTCTGACCAGGATTGAGTTTAATAACCTTACCACCAGCGTCCTTAAAGACCATTTGGTTTTTAGATCCTGTCTTCTCCCAAGTTCCAATTGTTACTGTGCCATCTTGGAAGATATAAGACTTACCGCTACCAATAGTATTGTAGTTGCTATTAACTCTATTGGATGCAATACCGTAAGACATGACGTTAGCAATAATGACCTTAGGGGCTATTTGTATGCCACTTCGTTCATCAGTATGGGGTCTGCCTCCCTGGCTTCGCTTGTAAGTATTTGTTGCTGGATCATAGTCGTAATGTGGGCTGTAGAGGAATGACGAGATATTAAAATCAATAGATCGAGCCGTAGGCGTATTCACAGCTGCCTCTGCCTTACGAGCGAAACCCTCAAAGGTACTTTTTGTGAAGCCTTTAGCAGCTCTAAGCTCATCGAGTTTAGCCATAGTTGTATACAGGTTATGTGGAGCATAACGAGTATTGACGCGCATATAGCTGCCGCCGTTAGCGAATTGATCAAGGTCCGGTATATTTTCATTTCGTATTTTAGCTAGACCATCTGCGCTTCCTCCGGCATGTGCTATTGGAGCATCAAATCCCTGGAGCCAATCAAGATAATATGGTCTTACGCTACGGACTGGTCCAATGTAGTCTGGTTGAGCCTCTTGATAAAGAGTTAAGAATCTAGTAATACCACCTTCGGCAATTGCCTCGAAGACGACCCCAGCATCTTTAAGACCAGACTGTGGTCGCGCATCTGGGCTATTTTCAATCATGATACCAACAACACCACGCTGGTTAAGTTCAGGGGTAATTGCAATACCGGTAAGACGACCTGGCTCAGTCGTTGGCTTAACAACTTTCTTAGTTTCGGTCTTCTTAGCTACAGGCAGTGCTATTTTTTTATCACCTTTAAAGACAAAGAATAGGCCTAGTGCAATCGCCGCTATAACGATAAATGAAATAGCTATTAAGGCTACCTTCTGTTTTTTAGTTAAGTTGTGAAGCCATTTTTTTAGTTTTTTCAAGGGTGCTCTTTTCTTTTTTGGGGTATCATCTGATGAGTCATCATCTGGCCCAATTGCATTAAGTAACTCTTCGTCACTCAATTGTTTTTTTATTTTGTCATTCGGCATTCCTTTAGTATACCAAACGCTTATGCATATAGTGTATAAATGCCTTTATTGACCGAGCAATTCAAGCCCTTGCTTGATGCGGTCCATGGATTTTTCTTTACCAAGAACTGCGAGCGTATCAAATAGTGCTGGAGATGCAGGGCTGCCACTGATTGCAATACGGATAATGCTGAATAGTATTCCCGGTTTGGTATCTAGTTCGCTGAGTAGTGCATTTAGTCGACTATCTATATCGGCTAATGAAAAGTCTGAGTCTTGTAGTGTCTTTTGGGCTGCTGCTAGCTGGGCATACTTTTCCTCGTTGGTAAGTTTTTTAAGCTGCTTATTTTTCTGGTCATTAAATAGATCTCGTACATCTTCAGCCTTTGGCTCACTAAAGAAGAACTCAGTGAGCACCGGGACTTCAGTAAAGTACTTAAGTCTTTCTTGTATAAGACTCGCAACCTTACTCTTATAATCTTCAGGTGCCCCATGACTACTCTTTGGCCAGTAGTCTTTAATCGAGTCGCAAAGCGTATATATATCAAGAGACCTAATATGTGCTCCGCTAAGCCATTGGAGTCGTCGATCGTCAAAGCGTGCACCACTACGCTGTACTCTTTCTAGACTGAATTTTTCAATCAGTTCATCTACACTAAAGACTTCCTGTTCTGTCCCGTCGTTCCAGCCCATTGTAGCTATAAAATTAAGTAGCGTTTCAGGCATGTAGCCTTCTTTGATGTAATCAAGCATATCTTTTGCGCCATCTCGTTTGCCAAGTTTTTTATTGCCGTCTGATCCTAAGATGTGTGGCACAGTTGCAAGAATTGGTCGATCAATTCCTAATGCTTCGTATAGGTTTAGATAATTTGGAGTAGAGGCTAAGAATTCTTGTCCACGGATGATATGGCTGATCTCCATTTCGGCATCATCAACAATATGTGCAAAGTTATATGTTGGATAGCCATCTGATTTTATAAGAATAATATCGTCAATGACTTCTGGTCCAGTAGATAGGTCACCCATAACTTCATCATGCCAGTTATAGCTTTTCGGATCTGATTTAAAGCGGAGGGGCTGAGTGCCATCCCATACGGGTGGATTCTCTGGCCTATGGTTACGATACAAAAATGGCTGTTTACTGCTACGTGCTTCTTGCCTAAAGGTATCAACTTCTTCAGAAGTATAAGGGTCTGCATATGCTCGACCGCTTTCTATGAGCTGTTTCGCCCATTCCTGGTAGTGACCTAGTCTCTCGCTCTGCTTATACGGTGCGAACTCTCCACCGATATCCGGTCCTTCGTCGTAGTCAATACCAATAGCTCGAAGACAATCCATAATATGCTGGTCTGAGCCTGCAACTTCGCGGGCTTTATCGGTGTCTTCTAGTCTTAAAACAAAGGAGCCTTTATTCTGGCGTGCAACAAGCCATGCAAATAATGCAGTTCGGATACCTCCAACGTGCATATAGCCTGTTGGACTTGGAGCAAATCGTGTACGTACGTTCATCCCTGTTAGTATACAGTGATTGGCCGTGAGCGACAATTACATTGAAGCAGCGATGCGCAATAGTTGATCTGTAGAAAGCTGTGCGTTAGCCTGAATGTTATACCATATGCCACCATCTACCCAGGTTGCATTAGAACCGTTGTAGATATATACAGTACGTCCGTTGCTACTCTGTTCTACTGCCTTATCTTTCGTTGTGCCAAGGTATGAATTAACCATACTAGCACTATCTAAAGCTGTCTTTTCTTGAGTAATTGTAAAATTACTCCCATTATCGGTTGCAGAGGTGTAGCGCATTATGACTCTACCCGGTTGGTACTGGATTGCGGTATTAAGGCCAAAGCCACTTGGCTCATAACGAGGCACAGATGCAGTGAATCCAGATTTTCGTGAAGCAATTTGCATACGCACGCTTGGAAGGCTGTAGTAAGTAAAGAATCCACCAAGTATTAGGAATACTCCAATAGCCGCCACGACAGAACGTCCACGGTGTGCTGACTTCCGTTTATGTTTTCGTCCACCGATGTTAGCTGGAGCAGGAGCCGGTGCATTACGTAGCATGGTTTCAAATGAATTTCGCTTTTGAGTAGGAGCTGAACTCCGTAGGCTCATTGGCGGAGCGCTTAAAAGGTCTTCTGTTTTATCCTCTGTCTTCGTTGGTTGACTGCCTGGCGCTGGTTGCACGGCTATTTCTTCAACACGCGTTACTATGTGATCTCCATTGTGACTTTTAAACTTGTGTACTTTAGCATGACGTGGAGTGTGAGAAGCACGATCTTCGCGGGCGGAATTTCTCTTTGCGCGCATCACAATACTTTCGGGCTGACTAGTGGTACTAGTAAGAGAGACCGTTTTAGACCCGGCCTCTACTTCAGGCTTTTTAAGTATCTGACGCATAAGTGTCTTTGATCGCTCAGGAGCACCGTGTACTTTGCTTGATGAAACTGTTGCACTGCGTGATACGTGGGGTTTTGGTTTCGGCATGTCCTCACTCTTAACTACTGAATGTGTTACCGGTTTCTTATGAATAATGCCGTCAATATGTTTTGCTTTATGAGGCGCACTACCGGGCTTTATTACAATTGGCTGGTGAATAGGCAGGCCAGACGTCGCATTGTACATCTTGCCATTAATTACTATTGTATCCCTTTGTGCACTCACGAATGATCCTTGTTTATGCCTATGCTTTTACTGCTCACGCTTATGTATTAATAGTACCTTGTTACTAGCCTACCTGACAAGGATTAATTAACGTATATTAATCGGATGTAAATATTGCCTATAAAGATATTATGCGTGGTATACTTGAGCGTACGGATATAAAAAAACAAACATCATGGATTTCCTAGACCCCGACAAAAAAAGAAAACATCAGCGTCGCCTGTTTATAGGCTATACGCTTATTGGTATTGCTATTTTTATGACTTCAGCAATATTGGCGCTTCAGTCCTACGGTTTTGATTTTAACCGTAAAACTGGTGAAGTAATTCAGAACGGCCTTATATTTACTGATGCTGCTCCTGAGCCTGCTCAGATCATATTGAATGGCAAGGATGTTGGAACTACCGATAAGA
Source organism: uncultured Candidatus Saccharimonas sp. (assembly GCA_943354005.1). Lineage (GTDB taxonomy): Bacteria > Patescibacteriota > Saccharimonadia > Saccharimonadales > AWTP1-31 > CAJAXB01. The sequence continues at coordinate 15,154 of CALRBE010000001.1, read as the reverse complement.
GACTGACCGTACCAGCCGGCCCTTACAAGATTGAATTGAAGCGCGATGGTTATCGAACATGGACTCGTTCTTTCAATCTTGAAGGGAGTACAATCGAGCGATTAGTCTACCCGTTCCTATTTCCATCTAAGTTCACACCTAAGGATCAGAAAACGTATGCTAGTGCTCCAGCCTTTTCAACACAAAGCCCAGACCGCAAATGGATACTGGCATTACAACCCGGTTCGATGACTGAATTTGACGTCTTCGATGCTGGAGATCCAACCGTTTCCACGAAAACAATCTCTTTGCCTTCGAGTGTGCTCACTACTACAACGCTTACCCAAGGATACGAACTTGTCGAGTGGGCTTCAGACAATCGTCATGTACTGCTCAAACATAATTATGGTGACACTTTTGAGTACATTATTCTTGATCGAGATACGCCTAAGAGCTCAATAAATATTAATAAGCTTCTCAATGTGAATCCAACAAATGTAACATTACGTGATAAAAAATTTGATAAATTATACCTCTATGATGTTACGACAAAGAAACTCAGCTTTGTTGATACCAAAGAAAAGAATATTCAGCCTGTACTCTCAAACGTTTTGAGCTATAAGGCCTACGCTGAAAAAATTATATTGTATGCTGCTGTTGATGAAAAAGACCCTACTAAAGCAACCGTTACATTAAAAGATGGAGATAAGCGATTCGTCATTAGAAATGGACTTAGTAACGAAACATACCTTTTGGATATGGCTAAGTTTGACGACCGTTTTTATGCCGCTGTTGGTGTTGCTAGTCAGGGCAAGGTCTATATATACAAAGATCCTGCTAATGATCCTTCTACTGATCCCAAGGCTAGCCCGTCATTATTTACGACACTTATTATTAAGGATCCAAAGTTTATATCGTTCTCTGCGAATGCTCGTTTTATCATGGCTCAGAGCGGTAAGAAGTTTGCGCTTTATGATGCTGAAACAGTTCGTCGCACATATTTTGAATCACCACTCGATATTCCAGTAAGCTATAAGGCCCTATGGATGGACGGACACCGTATTGTCATTAATAACAATAACAAGGTTGTTGTGATCGATTATGATGGAATTAATCAGCAAACTCTCGTTCCTATCATTCCTGGATCGCGTGCTTACTTCGATAGAGATTACACGCGAATGTATGCACTTGCGCCAACTACTAATGATGCAACAAAGACTTCACTCTCGCGAAGTAACCTGAAGATTACACTACAGAACTAGGTACATTCTAGAATAGCCCGCTGATCCAGTCGGTAAATCGCTGCCAAACGCTAGGTGCGTTACTCGGAATAGTCGTTACCTGTTCAGTAGATTGCGCTATCGTGCTTGCTTTATTGTTCTTTGGATCGGGGTTAATTTGCTCACCAACTACAACAAGTCGATTCAAGGAACTACCAGGAGGGTCACAGGTAATTAGTGTAGCCGTAGCAGGCTTTGAGGCCGTGGCATTAAGGACACTAATGTCATTGGGCTTAACTATTTTTTTGTCATATATCTTATACGAATAGCGTACTCCATCTTTAGTCAGGAAGAATACATCACCAATATCCATTTTATTAAGTAGTACGAATGCAAACTTATATTGACCCTTATTAAGAATATTATTGCTAGAGTGACCAAATATTACTGCATTACCTAGTTCGCCTGGATTTGGTGTGTTGGGGTAATGTACTACTCCCCTTTCAAGAGCTTTTTGTATAGCCTCTTCTTGAAGCGACGTCTCATCGTAAATGACCGGTATTTCAACATTTATTTTAGGAATAATAATTTTTGGCGTAGCTCCCACTGCTGTAGTTGCGCTATCTATAAGGATTGGAGTACTACTAACCTGCTTGCTTGGACTTATGAAAGGAGCTATAAAACGGTCATTGAATAATCCAAATAACATGATGAATACAACCAGTGCTCCCATAGCCAGGCCGAACAGAAGTGACTGAAAGTGCTGCTTTGCCTTAAGGGACCCTCGGGACTTTGATCGAGGTGCTGCAAGTAACTGTTTCTTTAGATCACTTACAGATCGCTTAGTAGATTGAGTCTGCTGAGTATTATGACTAACTGGCGTTTGGGGCACTGGTTTGGTCGCATACTGAGAGACATCTTGTTTGCCATGTTGGTTATAGAATTCTTGCCAAACGTCATGCTTCTCACTGTCAGGCAGAGCCGCGTAGTATTGATGCCAGGCTGTCTGTATGTCTGCTAGCGATTTTCCGGAGGTAGTAAGCTGTTGCATGAAGCGTTGGTGTTTTGAGTGGGATGCTACGGTTGGATCAAAACTCTCAGCAATTTCTTCACTAGCACTAGGCTCGCTCTGATACAGGCTATCTAATTTTTGACGAATTAAATCTGCAGCTTTTCCTGAATGGCTATCTGCTGGTTTTTTTCTATCGGTATGGTCTGTAGTGTTCGACATATGCGTTACTTTTTAGTATACGTTATTTTATACCTAAAACGGAGAACAAAATGCTTATGCTGTGAAGTTACAGATCACTAATTATACTTACAAATATGGTATAATTACCCCTGTCATAAAGATAACATTCTTTATATCTGAAGCCGCAGTGGTGGAATTGGTAGACACGCCGGACTCAAAATCCTGTGAGAGCAATCTCGTGACGGTTCAAGTCCGTCCTGCGGCACCAGCTGTAAAGAATATCTATTCGTCGATTTGTATGAGTGCTGAAGTCATTGCTTGAAAAACTTTAGTTGGATTTTGTAACCACCAAACTGCTATGTGGGATGCTACAGGAATTTGCCAGGTTGTCTCAGAGTAGTGTGGGTATATAGTTGAGCTTACATTCCCGCCATAGGCTACAAGCATAGTGTCCTGATGGCGTACTACAACCGCAACTGGATTATCTTGTGTGAAATCGTGAAGCGCGTCTATAAGGTGCATCAGGTCCATGGTATGCGTAATGGCAACAGGAGACTTGTTATTCTTAAATAGGCGTTGTAACTGCGTAATACTAAGGACTAGCGCAGTATTACTTCGCTTAAGAATTGTCTCGGGATGCATAATTACATATTCTGCAGCGTCTTGAGTTATTGTTATGGCACGCTGTGTTGCGCGCAGTAGTTTCTCAATAACAATTGCTGTCTCACTATTTTTTCCAAGATCACCCGCTAAAAGAATACTATCTGCCCATGATGCTGCATCATGCATTTCGGCCAGAGCGTTACTTGCAAAACTACCACTTGGCGTACTTGGCGCGTAGGATATCTCAAGAGATGGTCCTTGAAAGTGTTCCAGCTGTTTTTTAATATGGTCAGGAATCAAAACTCGGGCACTACCGATTCCAGCGGCTATAGCCTCCTGGTAAGCAATTGCAGGCGCAGAGAAGCCATAGGCGTGACCGCCGATAATGAGTAGCTTTCCAGATGCTTGTTTGTTCTCTGGTTTACTCCAAATAACATCTGGATATAGTGGTTTAGTTCCCTGTTTATGCCAATAAGTACGTGGTGCCATGGGGTTCCATTTCATAGATTACATTTTTACGTTCAACAACAATCTTCCAAGATTCACTGCGAGCTCGATCGTAAAGTTTCTGGTCTGGATTAAAAGCTATTGGCTGTTCAACTAGTTCCATCATGGCGGCATCACTTAAGCTATCTCCGACTGCTATACTTCCTTCTTTTGCTAATGAGTGCTTAGCAATCAGTTTCTGTAAAATACTTTTCTTATCTGCACTGCCTAGTTGTTTCTCTCCTGAAAACGCTTCCGTAGTTCTATTATAATTAGTTCCAACATAGTCATCAAAACCATAATGCTGGGCAATGGCTCGGACGAGTTCCTGATGTGAGCCTGAGATCGCAAGCATCACATAGCCTTTGGCCTTCAGATCTTTAATGAGATCTCTAGTATAGGTGTATACCTGATCTTTATACTCAGTAATGACTTCCTCAACGTACCTGTCGAAATCTTCAGGCTTAAGAGTTGGTAGTGCATCCTCATATGTTTGAATGAGAGTTCGCTCGTAATCATGAAATGCTTCTTTGTGTTCCCTGTTCTTCCATTTCATTCGTGCGTTGCGCAGAGTAAGTCTGGCGTCTGGTCCTAGATGCCCTGCACTGGCAAGCTTCTGTACGACTGCATGGTATAACTGCCATCTAATTAAAGTGCCATCTATATCGAAAACTGCGAAAGGCTTTTGGGCATCAGACATTTTAGAAATCCAATTCAATACTAACGGGACAATGGTCACTGCCCATGACATCTGGGTGAATAGTTGATTTAATGATGTGCGATTTGAGTGACTTAGAAGCCAGCCAGTAGTCTATCCTCCAGCCAACATTACGTGCTCGAGCATTCGCCCAGTGTGTCCACCAGCTGTAATGTCCATTACCTTGGGTGAATATTCTAAATGAATCTATAAAACCAGCTTTCACAAAGTTATCAAAGCCTTCTCGCTCTTCATTAGTAAAGCCGTGCTTGCCAACATTTGGTTTCGGATTCGCAAGGTCATCCTCGGTATGAGCAACGTTAAGGTCACCACAGAATAAGACAGGCTTTTTCTTTTCGAGTTCTTTGACGTAGGCCAGGAAAGCTTTGTCCCAGTGCTTGTGACGTAGCTCTAATCGAGATAGATCCCCCTTAGCATTTGGTGTATAAACTGTGACTACCCAGAATTTTTCAAACTCAGCTGCAATGACGCGGCCTTCGTCATTAGGATTTCCGTAGGTATCGCCGTGTACTTCATATTTGTTAATTATCTCTTCCGGGAATCCATTAACAACCTGTAGTGGACTATCTTTAGAGAATATCGCAGTTCCCGAGTATCCCTTCTTGACGGCCGAATTCCAGTACTCTTTATAGCCTGGCATATCTATTTCGACTTGCTCACGACTTGCCTTGGTTTCTTGAAGGCACAAGATATCCGGGCTGTGTTCCTCGATGAACTTTTGAAAAGTCCCTTTATTAATAACCGCACGAATTCCATTCACGTTCCATGAGTATAGTTTCATAGTAATAGTATAGCCTGGTGCACCCTTCTCTGCTAGACTGGTTGCTAATGACTGATTCACACAACCGCATCTTACTAAAACTATCTGGGGAACAATTAGCGGGTGAATTTGAGAGTGGAATCGACCCTAAGCTTGTCGCCTGGCTTGCTCTAGAAGTTAAAAAAGTAAGCCAAAGTGGTTGCCAGGTAATAATTATGGTTGGTGGCGGTAACTTCGTTCGCGGCGCTCAAATCGCTGGCCATGGTATCCAACGAGTTACCGGAGACCATATGGGAATGCTAGCTACCATGATAAATGCCCTAGCCCTTACAGATATCTTTGAAGCCCAAGAACTTGAAACGCGTTGTTTGAGTAATATCTTTGCCCAACAAGTCGCTGAACCTTTTGTCTTTAGGTTAGCAAATAAACATCTTCAGAAGCATCGCGTTGTTGTTGTAGCTGGAGGGATTGGTCGACCATACCTAACAACTGATACTGCTGCAGTTAGCCTAGCGCTTGAACTAGACTGCGATATCGTGCTCAAGGCTACAAAAGTAGACGGAGTGTATACCAAAGACCCTGCTAAATTCCCTGATGCAGAAAGACTCGAAAAAATATCTTTCCAAGAGGCAGTTGAGAATGAAGAAATCTCAGTAATGGATAAGGCGGCACTTGGACTGGCTATGGAACATAAGATGCCGGTAATTGTATTTGACGCTATGAAAGAAGATAACCTACTTCGTGCTTCTCGTGGTGAACAAATTGGCACTAAGATCTCCTGAAAATTTATTAAATATTATCCTCAAGAAATGACTAATCATGTAAGGTTCTATTGTGATTATGCTTATCAGGGCATACAATACACTTAAATACTTAAAAGAGGTCTCATATGGATGACGATAAATCACAGAACCAAAATCAAAATGATCAGATACCTACAGGTCCCGCTGAACATCCGCAGCATGTAGAACCAGAGCATACTGAGGTTAAGCCAAGTAAGGGAGCTTTTTTTAAGAATAAAAAAGTCTTAATTGGTATTGCTTTAGCAGTAGTGCTGATTATTGGAGTAAGTATTTTCCTTCTTTCTAAAAATAAAGAAAAGTCGACCAATGGGTCTAATAACTCTAATTCAGTTACCGAGACCGCAGAAGGTTACGTTGTTAATGGAAACACCTATTATAAGAATCCAACTGTTATAAAAGGCTTGGCCTTAGCAAAAGATTATAAATGTAGCGGTAGCGAGGATTGCACAGACGGTGTTTCTTCAAGTGCTCTAAGTTATCTAATTGGAAAAACAAAAGCAAATGAAGATATAATCCTATTTCAGAATTATGATACTGGAAGTAAAGCGTCTATTATTCTCGTTAAAAAAGGAACAAACTACGAAGTTGTTCTGCCAAGCGAAGATAAGATCTACGTATCTTTTAATAGCAATGTATCAAAAACTTCAACAACAAAGCTTGATGAACTGGTTGCCGACAGTAGCATCACGATAAAGGGACAGCCTTTATCTTCTGACGGTTACCCAGGTGCTGCTTTCCTTAATTTCGACGATAAGGGTAAGCTTGTAAATGGACCTCCAGAAAAAGGTACAAAACTCTACACTAAAGATAGCATTGATTACTACGTCAAAAAACAAGAGCAAACTAACTATTCCCTTAATAAGATCACAGCATACTTCGGCGACCTTATTAGCTATGATGTTACTATCGCTGGCGAATTGGGTGCAAAAGATTCCAAAGCAGATGAAAAAATTAAGTGGAGTAAAGGCGAACAGACGTCTGCATCCTATAGATCGGGCGGTGGCGGTTGCGGGTATGGATCCTCCTATGTTGTTGCAGATGTCCAAAAGTCAGATCTTACAGAGGTTGGTAAAACACCGCAAGGTCAAACTGTATATAGCCTGAACCCTTCAAATCCATTAGTAACTGAAATCTACACTAAAGATTATGATAAAGGTAGTGCTCTGAGCCTTGCAGATGCCGCCAACAAGAATCTTTCTGTCCAACAATTCAATGACAAACATGGCTATTTCTTGATCGAAAATGGTTTTGGAGAGTTTATGGTATACATAAACGAAAGTCTCATTGCACAAGGCGGATGTGGAAAGCCAGTAATATATCTCTACCCTAAGGTTGATACTAATGTGTCAGTAGCTGTCGGTGCTAACGTAACGGTTTCTGACCCACTATACCCTACTGGTGGATGGAAGAACGTACTAGCTCGACCAAACGGACAGCTGCGTTATCAGGGCCAAGAGTACGGTTCTCTATTCTGGGAGGGACAAGGAAATGGTGAGTACCCTGCCATAACTCAAGGTACAGTTGTGGCACAGAAAGACATGCTTGCAACTATCGAAAAACAGCTTGCTAGCCAAGGTCTGCAAGGCCGAGAAATTACTGAATTCATTAGTTTCTGGAGGCCTAATCTTCCTAAGGATCCATATGTTCGCTTAACATGGCTCACCCTACCGCAGATTAATGAGCTCGCGCCACTACAGGTTACGCCGCGTCCTAATACATCAATCCGTGTATTTCTAGACTTTGAAGGTTTATCAAAGCCAATAAGTCTCCCTGCTCAGAAGTTTAACGCACCAAAGCGCGAAGGATTCACATTGGTTGAATGGGGCGGTCTTGCTCGCAAAGGCTTAAATACCCTAATCTTTTAACCAGTTAGCAATACAGTAGTTCCATGCACGTAGAATATCAGAACTGCAGATAGCCTAAAAAAACATCTATACGTTATCCATGCATTCGACCTAGAAACTGTTGCAGGAATACTGACCTTAGATAAATGGTCAATTAAACCCGACCGTAATAGATCTATTGTGCTATGTCTAGCGATATCCTTCAGCTTGTTTATTGAACATCTCTCTATAGATACCGTTCTCACTTTTCATCAGAAGTTTGTGTGAACCGTGCTCGGTTATTTTGCCTTGATTCATTACGTAGATTATATTAGCCTGACGCACGGTACTGAAACGATGAGAAATAATAACCGTAGTCTTATCTTTGCTATGCTCTTCAAGAGTCTTAAAGATTTCGTACTCACTCTTAGCATCTACTGCGGCAGTTGGTTCATCAAGAATTAGTATCCCTGCATCCCGAAACATGGCACGCGCTAGAGCAATACGTTGCCATTGTCCACCTGACGGCTCAATACCATTTTTAAAACCAATCTCAAGGATCTGATCGTATCCTTCAGGATATTTTTTAATGAATGAATCGGCGTCCGCTAACTTAGCTGCTTTAAATACTTTCTTTTCATCCTTGAAGTTATCTACCCGGCCTAATGCTATGTTGTCGCGCACCGAGTATGGATAGTCATTAAAGTCCTGGAATAAAACACCTATGTGATTATAATAACTAGCAATATCTAAATCACGTACATCGACCCCACTTACGAGTATCCGGCCCTCATCTGGATCGTAGAACCTTAGTAGAAGCTTAACTATAGTAGTCTTACCTGCTCCATTCTCCCCAACAAAAGCAACTTTATCTCCTGGTTTTATTGTCAGGTTAATATTGCGTAGCGCCCATGTGCTGCTGCCGGGGTATTTAAATGACACATTTTCAAAGCTTAGTGTAGGTATCTCTGCTTTCTCTATTATGATGGGATTTTCTTTTTGTGGTAAATAAGGCTTTACGTCAAAAAGCCAATACAGATCTTTCATGTACTCGTTGCTGTCGAATATAGAGTTTAATCCGGATACTATTAGGCTTAACGAGCTGCCAAATTGCAGGATGATACCACTATAAAAACTATAATTTGCTAGGCTTAGAGAACCACTTAATACTTTTCTTAGGAGCCAAAGTGTAATTCCTGCGGCAACAATAACTTCAGTTGTTAGGCCAGCAAACATATGAACCTGGAATTTACGAAGATATTTAAGCTGTCGTTCGTAGAAATCGGTGTACAGACTCTTCAGTATATTTATAAGATGGTCTCTGCTGCCAAATATTTTGGTTTCCTGTAGCTTTTTCTTATCTTGAAGAAAAATAGCTGTCTTATATGCCAACAATGGCTTGTCCCCTTTTTCTCCCCAAAGATCCCATTTAATTTTACTAAATCTTTTTTCTGCAAAGAATCCAGGCAGTAAGGACGCTACCATAATGATTATTAGCCATGGCGCAAAAGTAAAAACGACTATTAATGTCGACATAAGCCTGATTAACGAATGTACAGAGCTCAAAATACTATTTGAAAATTTTTGAGGTGTGTAGTGGTATTCCTGCTGTACTTTCTGAAGCCTTTTCTCGAAGTCATTATTATGGTGCCATGCCATGTCTAGTCCAGAAACGGCTTTATTATAGTCAACTGCTATACGTACGTACCATTTAATCCATGTTTTACGTTCAATAAATGATATCCAGTGCCATGCAAATCGTTCACAAAGTATCGCTAGGGTAGAGGCCCCGAGTAATATGTAGACGTGGTTAGCTGAAACTGGTTGCTTTTGAGCTGCCTGAGCCAGCTGGCCAATAATACGGCTCGCAAAAAATAGACTAAGTATACTTGAAGTTACCTGTATCAACATAAGGCATATGTAGCTTATTAAAGAAAGCCTATCTATTTGCCAATTGAGCTTCAGTGTTCTCCACGCGTTATAGCGAAGTGTATATTGTTTTGATTTGGTTTCTTTATTCTTCATAGCTTATAAATTTATTTGGCGGAGGGAGAGGGATTTGAACCCTCGATGGAGTTGCCCCCATACCACCTTTCCAAGATGGCGCACTAGGCCACTATGCGACCCCTCCATATTACTATTTACCTGCTAAGTATAACGTTTTATAGACTTCTTTGACAAAAGTACCTGCATTTACTTGCGTTATCATAAATTAACATCGTAGAATAAAGGTATCTACTCCTATAAATAAATATAGGATCGGAGAAGCCTCAAATTCTATGCCCATTATTTCTATAAAAGACGTCAGTAAACTGTACGGCTTTGGCGATGCCACTACGGTAGCACTCGACGAAGTCAGTATTGATGTTGAAGCTGGTGAATTCGTTGCAGTAATGGGTCCTAGTGGATCAGGCAAATCGACTCTAATGAATATTATCGGACTACTTGACCGTCCGTCTCATGGAGAATACTTACTTAGTAATCGTTATGTTTCGAAGTTACGACCTAATCAGCGCGCCAAAATGCGTCGCGACAAAATCGGTTTTGTTTTTCAGTCATTTAACCTGCTACCTAAACTAAGTGTGCTTGATAACGTTGCCCTGCCCTTAATGTATCGCGGTGTAGGCACCGTAAAGCGTCTAAAGCGTGCCGAAGATGTGCTGGAGCGTGTTGGTCTTAAAGATCGCCAATACTTCATGCCTAAGGCGCTTAGCGGCGGCCAAGTGCAAAGAGCGGCTATAGCTCGAGCATTAGTCGGTGACCCTCAGATTATTATTGCCGATGAGCCAACTGGAAACTTAGACAGTGCAGCTAGTCTTATTGTCATGGAACTTCTAAGTGAATTACATCGCACTGGGAATACTATTATTATGGTGACCCATAACCCTGAAATAACACGCTACGCTGATCGGGTTGTTTATATGCATGACGGTTGTATCGTACATGACCAACGGACTCCTGTTGGTGAAGTGCCTGCTCTAGCAAAAAAAGCAATGTATGTTTATCCTCGTAAAACTGAAGAAGATGATCTTGCAGGTGTATCTGCCATGATGGATTTTAGACCAGAAAAATCAACCACCAAGAAACGTCGAGCGTCTAAGAAGTCCGCTAAGAAACGCTCTAGTGTAAAACAAAAAAGGACTAACAATGCGTAGCGGTAATTTCAAAGTTGCATATAAGACAATTCGTGAATCGAAATGGCAGAGTTCTTTAACTATGTTCGGTATTGTGGTCGGCATTGTCTCAGTAGTAACTATAGTTAGCCTGGGCCAAGGGATTAAGAGACAGGTTGTCGGAGAAATAAAAAGTGTAGGAAGCGATCTTATTACAGTTCGTGCTGGTAAAGGTGTAAAAAGAGACGCTGATGGAAATATCCAAAAGATTAGTCCCGATTTCGTATACGGGTTTGGTAGTGGAACTTTGAATGACCGTGACGTTGCTATAGTAGAAGGTAGCCTAGGAGTTAAGGACGCCACTGCTATTCGACTTTTAAATGGTAGCGTTATTGCTGATGGTCGTGAGTACGGTGACGGCTTTGTGCTGGGCACAAACCCTTCTCTCCCTAACCTGATCAATCAGAAATTAGAGTACGGCAGTTACTTTACTACGGGAGAAACATCTCGCCAGGTTGCCGTTATCGGTAAATCAGTAGCAGAAGAGCTATTCCAAGAAAATGTGCCACTTGGACAGATAGTAACTATCCGAGGCCAAGACTTTATAATACGTGGTGTTTTTGAAAAGTTTAATAACAACCCACTTGGTCAAGGTATTGATCTTAACAAGGCAATCTTTGTACCGACTACCAGCCTAAAAGAAGTTGCTGGCACCGCAGCACCAGTAGTTAGAGTATTAGCTAAACCACAGAACCCTAAAAATGCTGGCGAGTTAGCTAAACAAATTACCGCATCAATTAAAGACTCTCATGGCGGTCAAGACGATACGACTGTTTTGTTACAAAGTGAAAACCTGCAAGTCACAAGCTCAGTACTTGATAAGTTGACTGGCTTTATTGCGGCTATTGCGGCTATTTCACTAGTAGTAGGTGGAATTGGAATCATGAATATCATGCTAGTTTCTGTAAGTGAGAGAACCCGCGAAATTGGTGTACGCAAAGCCGTAGGTGCCACTAACCGTCAGATTCGTAACCAGTTTATGGCAGAGGCAATTGTACTGAGTGTGCTCGGAGGAATTATAGGAATAATCGCATCATTTGTCCTGAACTTCCTAATACGTGTAACTACCGATCTAACCCCAGTCATCACCTGGCCTGTCGTAGTTGTAGCTGCGGTAGTCTCAGTTTCTGTAGGAATTATATTTGGCACCATACCAGCAGTTAAAGCTGCCCGCAAAGATCCTATCGATGCCCTTCGTATCGGTAACTAGCCAAGAACAATAGTAGCCAGGCCTAGGAACGCTAAGAAGCCTAGGATATCTGTTGCAGTTGTTATGAATATAGTCGCAGACGTTGCCGGATCTTTTCCAAGACGTTTCATTATGAGTGGAACGAGCGTTCCAAAGGTGCTGGCCACAAGTAGGTTAATGATCATGGCGAGTCCAAGTACCATAGCGATTTTAAAGTCATGGTTAACTACCATGACGACGCTAAAGACGATAATACCGTTAATAACACCGTTAACTAATCCTGCGCCAAGTTCATTACGTAATGACATCCAAGCATTGCTTAGATCAATCTGCCTGAGACTAATACCACGTACCTGAACCGCCAATGTCTGAGTAGCTGCGTTACCTCCCATGCCTGCAACAATTGGCATGTATATAGCAAGTAGCACGTATTTATCTAATGTGTTTGAAAAGAGACTGACCGTAAATGCTGCAAGAAAAGCCGTACCTAGGTTAATGATCAGCCAACGGTAACGGTTCCTCACTTTATTCTTAGCAGTGTCAGTAACGCTCTCCTCCTGCTTTATACCAGCAAAGTTATAGAGTGATGACCCTTGCTCTTTTTCAATTAGTTGGAGCATATCATCTGAATAGATAATTCCAACGACTTCATCTGAATCATTTAGAACAGCCACTTTTGTGTGAGGATGAGATTGGAATAGGTTAAGTACGTCTTTATGTTTGGCTGCATAGGATATTGATTGCATGTGCTTTATATAGCTATTAATTTTTTCTGTTCTTCTAGCAATTCCAAGAACATGCCCCGGCAAAAAACCATTTAGCTTATTATTCTCTAGAACTATGATAACCGGAGGTCGACCAGTTTTCTTTTCGTGATGTTTAAACTTCTCTGCTACGCCTTCAATTGTTTCGGACTCATCTACTTGAATATAGTCTAGGGTCATAAGACCGGCTGCAGTCTCAGGATCGAAGGCTAATAGAATAGAAAGTGAATCTTTAAGTTCGGCGCTAAGATCATTAAGAACTTTTTCCCGCTTCATTTTAGATACTAATTGAAGCATATCAGTTGCTTCATCAGGATCAATCGTTTGAAGAATACTGACAAAATCGGATTCCGGTATACGCTTTAGGATATCTTTCTTAACTCCTGTTGTAACAGAACGCAGTAAGTCGACTCGCTTATCTTGATCAAGAGCTAAAAATGTTTCAATACGTTTGTCTTTTCGGAAGAGCACGTCTCCTAGAGAAAAAGGATTCATGGTAAGTGTTGGTATTTTTCGAGTAATCTTTTTGACAAATTTCATATGTGTTTTCCTTTCTTATAGTATAGCTTAAATTAAGCTATATCGTTAAAGCAAGCCTACTGTTAAACCACAGCCTGATAGTATACCCTAAAGGAATGATTATATTTTTTGTAGTAATATCGGTTTTGCTTCTAGGTTTTACGGTTAGTAGTATTTCAGGAGCGCCGTGGGTTCCAGCTCGAGCATATGATATTGAGGCGCTATTTGACGACGCAAAAATTAAGCCAGGCAGTGTATATATAGAATTGGGCTGTGGGGACGGTCGTCTGGTGCGAGGTGCCGCCAAGCGAGGTGCTAAGGCTATTGGCTATGAGCTTAATCCAATTTTATGGGCATATGCTTGGGCGCGTTCGATAGGAGAAGATAATGTAAAGATACGTTTAGGAAACTTTTGGACTAAAGACATATCTAAGGCTGACGTTGTAATGGCATTTTTAGTTCCGCGTACTATGCCTAGATTAGGTAAAAAAGCCGATAAGGAAATGAAAAAAGGATCTATGCTATTAAGCTATATATTCCCTATCCCTAAGAAGAAGCCATTACGTAAAAATCGTAGTTGGTATATATATTCATACTAACCCGAATTCTAGGACTAGTTGCTTAGAGTGTAGCTTGAAACTTTCCAATCGTTGCCGCTTTTTGTAAATATACCACTGCCCTTATAATTCGTGCCATCGAGACTAGCGTCGAAGCTTACACTGCCAGTGTCTGCATTGGTTAGCTTCCAGGTAGATCTACTGACGGTAACTTTTAATTCAGTAGGTACATCATTGGTAGATGCGCTAACGTAAGGGTTGTTTTTGAGCCCATTCTTTTCAATTGAATTAATTGCATTACACACGCCTTCAGGCATCCCTGATACACCACAATATACAGCTGGTGTTGATGGTGACGGAGTCGGAGCCGGAGCCGGAGCTGGTGACGGAGTCGGAGCCGGCGACGGAGTCTCATTGTTGTTATTGGAGGGCTGGTCAGTATTAGGATTTTGTGTGGGGTCGGTTTGTTTGGAGTCACCAGATTTAGCAATACTCGTATTTTTTGAGTTACGATTTAGGGCAAAACTAGTTACTGAATAGCTAATAAAAAATGTTACTAGGAAGGCTGTCGTTAAAATAGCGACTAGAACCCAACGGGATCGTAGTATTGATCTACCAGGATTAATTTCGATGCCATTATTATCCATAGTTATTGTCCATTATCCTTTTCTATGAGCGCAGGTATTGAGGCTTCACGATTCATCACGCTACGCTTTCCTGGCAAGTGCCTGACTACTTGCCGCTAGGGGCAGGTGCAACTCCGGGAGCATACCATCGTTTAGTCATGGATGAAAATGTTAAGAGGGTTGACTGTGCTTTACGTCCACTTATTAAATCTCCACCATCATTTTGTCGAAATGTAATCCCGGCACTTCCAATAGCAACTGCATAAGAGCAGTATTCTTTATAATTTGAATCGTTTATGGTGTAGTATTTTGCCCCATAGCCATTCCAATCTGTACTACCACCTTGCGTAACACCAAAACTTCCAAAACCTTTTGCCATAACGCAGTTTATGTAAGTTCCTTGGGGCCATCTTACTGACTGTGTGCCACTACTGCTGCCCGCAGACCAAAATCTAGATGGAGGGCAAGAGACATTCATTACTACAGCGTTCTTTGAACCATCGTTAACTTTATTTGATGTACACCCGTTTTGCCAATCATAAAATCTTAGATTTGCTCCACGGGTTAATATCGAGGCAGGTCCAACTGTCGCAGCAAAGCTCTTGTAGGTTAGGTATCCCCCACCTAGTACTGCAAATATTAATACTACTACAATGAATTTAGATCGTTTAGATAAACCACCTAACTTATTAAGTACTGATTTCTTTTGTTTCGACTGTTTAGTATTTTTGACCATTTTTTA